>CALEAD010000006.1 GCA_937943625.1 uncultured Anaerolineae bacterium
AGAGTAGGTAGAACGAGAGCCGGAGCTAGAGTTATGTTCTTCCTCTAGCTCTCGCTCTGGCTTTCGCTCTCGCTCTGACTTTTTTAGTTCATGGCATTGGCCAGCCAGGTCATCACTTCCGATTCCTTAGGGATGCGGCCAGCAGCTACCAGCTTTTCGTTGATGACCAGGCCGGGCGTGGCCAGGATGTTGTAGGCCATCATTTGCCTATAGTCGGTTATCTTGATGATTTCGGCCTCTACACCCATATTGGCAATGGCGCTCCTGGCAATGGATTCTACTTTGTGGCAGTTGGAACAACCAGGACCTAAAACTTTGATCGTTAACATGTCTCGTTTCCTTTTATTCTATGATTTCAATGGTTGGTTCTACAATGATGTCTGATTTCACCGAGTTGGCGACCAGACTGTACTTTTGCGCCGATTGTAGCCCCTTTTTGATGCGAGCTTCAATCACGGCCGTTTTCTCCCCATTGGCGGCCACGCGAATATGCGGCCAGAGCTTGACCTGGGTGAAAATTTCCGTGCGGTCGAGTTCGATGAGCTTGGTGCCCTCGGCGCGGCATTCGTAGCTTTGCAGGTCCAACTTGTAGCGCTCGGTGGCCCAAATGAACATCATCATCACGCAGGTGTTGACGGCGGCGACGAAGGCATCTTCAGGCGTGAAGACGCCGGGGTGGCCCTGGGCGTCGGGTGGAGCGGAGAAGGGCATTTCTGGCCCGTTGCCCATGATGAGGTGACCCCAGTGTTCCCCTTTCCACTGCACGGTGGTGTGGTAAACGGCCGTTCTGCTCATGCCGCCACTCCCTCCGCACAAAACAGGGCATATTCCTGTGCCAGCACTTCCTGGTACTGGCTCTCCATGGCGTCGGGCACGTCGTTGTAAATTTTGACTTGCGCCAGCAGCTCAGCGGCTGTTTCCGGCGACGGCCGTTTGCCCATCTGCTTAAACTGCGCCAATAGCGGCGGCAGGGCAATCAGCGTCACCTGCTGGCCGTTGACCTGCACCGTCTGGACGGGAATGCCGGAACCGCAGGCGCAAGAGGCGGCTGATTTTGCTACTGCCTCTTCTTGCATAACCGGTTCGCTTTCCAGGAAGCGTCCTTCGCGGCGACTCCACTTTTTATCCAGCAGGGTATCTACCAGGTCGGCGACGGTAGCGGCCGTTTCCGCCACCGCCTGCTGCCCCGCCTCATTCAAGCGGCGCAAGCCCGCCACCGGGCCAATGCCGCGTTCGGCGACAATGTCCGTGACCACCACGCTGGCAGCCGGTTTGCCAGAATACTGCTCGGTGGCGCGGGCAGCGCAGCGCAGCGCGCACCCATCCACGGCAATGGTGGGATAGAAGCGGGCAAACGCGCGGTCCCCTTCGCCACCGGCCAAAAAGAGCGGCAGACAAATGGTCACCGTCTCATTGGGGCGCAATTCTTCCAACACTTTCAATGCGGCCAGGCGCGTCACCGTGCCTTCAGCCATTTCTTCACCGGAACAGGCGACAATGCCGACTTTCTTTTGCGGTAAGTTTGGCATAATTTCATCCTCTGCAAAGATTTAGAAACAGGGCGCGGAGCTTCTTAATTTCTCATCTCCCGTCTCCACTTTCCCATTCAATTTATCTACCACTGCAGCCACTTCCTCAGCCAGGGCGTGGGCCAACTGCTGCCCGCCTTCATTCAACTCGGCGATACCTTGTGGCTTTAGCTTGCGGTTGCGGCGGAACACGTCCAACACGGCAAAGTCTTGCGCTATGGTACCGCCGCTTTCCTGCACCATTTTGGTGGCGCAGGCCAGTTTACAGCCATCAATGGTAATGGCCGGACTGGCGGCGACGGCGGCACGGGCGTTTTCTTCGCCCAGCACCAGCATGGAGAGGGGCACAAGCTGTGCGGATTCAGGACGCAGCTCTTCAATGACTTCGTAGGCAGCCTCGCGGCTAACCGTGCCGTAGGTTTTGCCAATACCGCTGCACGGCACAATCACGATTTTTTCATTCATAGGTTTTCTGCCTCCTCTTGCGCCTGGACTTTCATGTGCTCAAAGTATACCTCCGGCGTCATCAGATTGGCTTGATCGGCGGCCCAATTGGCTGCGGCGATGACGGCCAGCCAGCCCTCACCGTATGGGTCCTGGTTGATTACCTCCGCTTCCAGCTCCAGTTTTTCGTTGACCGCAGCAATCGTGCCGCTGACGGGGCAGGGCAATTCGACGTCTACTTTGATGGTTTCGATGGTGGCAAATTCGTCGTTGGCAGCAACGGCCGTACCCACATCCTTCACCTCCGCAAAAGCCACATCCCCGTTACGCTGCTGGAAAAAGTCTGACACGCCAACGGTCACCTGGTTACCTTCCGCTTTGGCCCAGACCCCTTCGGGGTTATAGAAACGGTCCGTCGCGACTTTGAAGGTAAATTTATCCAGGGTGTATTCTAAAAATTCGGCCATGTTATGCATCCTCCGGTTTAATCTGTCGGACAAACTACTTCAATGTACATTGAATTATAGTTTACTCAATACCTATCCTATTAGTGACAAATGTCATACAATCCGTGTGATATTTGCCGCGGCCTACCTCTTTCGTGAACCAATAGCGCGGTTGCAAACGGACTGCATAAATCCATCAGAGTCTTCATGCGTGGGCACATCACTACGCATAAAACCGTAACGCAGGTTGCTAAACCTGCGCGCATCGGGTTAAGTTTGTCGTAACCGCTTCAGCGGGTAACTGGATAAAGCCGTTACTACGAACCTCACAAATTTAGTTTGTTGAAGTACCAGGCTTCATTTTCACGGGGGTTAATCATGCAGCAAAGCTGCGCCATGAGGAATGAAAATGGAGTGCAGGCATCCCTGCCTGCCGCGAGCGGACAAGGGTGTCCGCGCTCCATTTTTCGGACAGAATTAAATCCAGAAGGTTTGTTATCTAGGTTTTGCCGTCATTGAGGGTAGGGTGAAGGAAACGGCCGTTTCCCCCAATGCAAACAGCAGTTCTTCTGGCTCATAATAGGTTGGTGCGGCGCAAGCCTGACAAATAAGCTGCCCATTTCGCAACACTTCCCGTTCGTTGATGATCTCCTCGCCACAGATGGCGCAGTTGACCCGCACCCCGGCGCGGCTGACAATCTGGCTGACCGGGGTGCTGAGACGCACGGGCTGAATGGTCAGCAGTTCACTGATCGGCATGCGTTGGTACCCAATCAACTGGGCGTAATAATGCTTTCTCTCTTCCGGGGCGTAGGCGCAGGCTTTTTGGCGGATGTCAAGTTGGAGCGTCAGGCGCACGGCCGTTTCCGTCTTTACATCCACAAACGTCGCCCCGGTTTTGCCATAATCCACCACCCGCAGCGTGCGATGGCGCACCGAACAGCCTGTCGCCGCTTCCACACCGCTGGTAAAGCAGCCGTCCGTTTCCGTAAAAACCAGCAGCCGCTTATCCTTGCGTGGCAGTTCCAGTCCCAATGCGGCCGCGCCGGCCAGACCAATGCGTGCTCCTAACACCTGGCGCGGGCAGAGATGCTTATGCCAGGAGGAAGAGCGTTCTAAAATCTCTTGTAAATCACTCATT
This sequence comes from uncultured Anaerolineae bacterium, assembly GCA_937943625.1. Classification (GTDB taxonomy): domain Bacteria; phylum Chloroflexota; class Anaerolineae; order Promineifilales; family Promineifilaceae; genus JACSRF01. The sequence goes on from CALEAD010000006.1 coordinate 3,561, forward strand.
GCCATAAAAAGATCGGCCGGCTGGCCCTACTTTAAGACCAGCCGGCGCGAAAATAAGTCACAAATGTTAGCTATGTTACTCCTTCCTGCTGGTCACGCTTTTGGTTTTACCGGTAGCCAGCGCAGCCCCAGGCCATATAGCAGCGCGCCCAGGCCAGCGATGAACGTTACCAATAACCACTCGGCTGTATTGGGCACGTAGTCATAGCGCATCTTGGGATCGACGTAGGACAGCGCCAGCCCTTCCAGTTCGGGCGTTGCCAGCACAGGAATGACCACATTGAGCGTCACGGCCACAAATGTAATCACGCTCAGGGTGGCGGCCACACCAACCCAGGCAGGTTTATCGGGCTGATTGAACAAAATCAGAATGGGTACGACGACGCCCAGCAAAATATGAACAATCCAGAAACTCCACCAGAATGGCCCGGTCAGCATCAGCATCAGCGCCTCGGCGCGGGCCGGGCTGCCCTGATAGAGAAAGGTCAGGCCAATGATGCTGGCAGCGAAGGCGCCGCCCAGCAGCAGCCAGGCTGTCAACCGGGCCAGCCGACCTACGACCTGGCGGTATTCGGCCGCTTTCTTGTCTGGCCAAAACAGGACTGCCAGGAGAGCCAGCAAGCCGCTGCCAGCCGCCAGAGAGGAAATCAGGAACATCAGGGGCAGCGACGAGGTGTTCCACAAAGGCCGGGCGGTAACCACGCCAAAAACAGAACCGCTCACGATAATGAGCGCCAACCCCATTGGCAGGCTGAGATAGGCCAATCCTTTGAGGATCCGCTCTTTCGGCCCTTCAGCAACTGAGAGCCAGCCCATGACCAGGAGCAATTCAGCCAGCAACACGACCAGGTAAAGGGTGTGCAGCCAGACCATCCAGGTGATCATGGAGCCAAAGTCGGGATAAATGTAGACGTGCCAGAAACGAAGCGGCCGTCCCAGGTCCAGCAACACGATGAGCAAAGCAGCAAACAAAATCACCAGCCCGGTGAAAAGCACAATGGGCTTCAGCCGGTTCAGAGCTTTAAAACCAACCAGGTAGACCAGGGTGGTGAAAACCAGCAAGCTGCCCACTTCCAGCCAGACCAGATAGTCGTAAAAGCCGACCCACAAGCCCCAGGGAACGTAGCTGTTTAACGATGTGGGGAAAAGCCCGTAGGCCACCCGCTGCCACATGCCCCAGGCGCCTATCAACAGCAGGATGAGACCGGCAATCCACACCAGGTCGGTTGCCTGCCACTTAAACGAAGAGCGAGCCGGCGGCGTTTCTTGATTTGATATGGGTAGTTGAGCCATTTTAGCCTCCTAAAACACGAGTTTCTAGAATTGTTGCCAACCAGTCCAGGTCTGCCTGCACGGCCGTTTGCGTAAAACGCGCCAGTCCGGCAAAGAAGGGTTCGTCAGCCGCTTTCGCCATTGCGCCGCAAAACTGTGGCAACCAGGGCATTACCTGCTGGCGCAAGAAATCATAGCTGGCCGCCAAAGCAGCTGCCCCATTTGCCTCATCGGCCAGAGCCAGTTGGCCCAGGTAGGCTAGAAAACCAAATTCCAAAGCCAGGTGGTCATCTGGCAGGCGCGTTTCGCCGTCAGGCAACGCTTGCCAGGTCAGGTATTGGCGACGCGCCTCTGTTGCTGATGGTCCCATCAACTGCCCACCGTGGAGATAGAACGAGGCGTAAGGAGGCGCCGGCGTACGGCCTGGCCCCTCTAGCAGGCGTGTCATCTCCACGTTGAGCGCTGCCGTACGGCCGGTCAGCGACCCGTCTGGGTGACCATTGGCCGGTTTCAGGCCAGCGTGCATCAGCGCCAGGCCGTCGCGCAGCGACGATGTAGGCAGCAGCGTCAGGGCCATGATCTGCTCCAGCAGGGAATCTGACAACGGGTAGGTATACAGGGCGCGCAGCAGGCTGTAAAGCCCAATGCGTTCAGCCAAATCTTGCTGGTCCATCTTACACCTTCTTGACCTTGACGATCATATCGCAATAAACAGGTTGTCCCATGACCGGCGAAAGACCTTCGGGGTCCACAATGGCATTGTGGTTGGGCGACACGTCGCGGAAATCATACGTCTTGCCCAGACCAGGGCTGAAACGACCGCCGCCGCCCAACGGCACGCGCAATACCCCCGGCATGATCGTTTCCACCAGGTTTACCTTGCCGCGCGTGCTGTGACCCAATGGCGTTGACAGTTCCACCAGATCGCCGCTTTGTAACCCCATCCCTTCGCCCTCGCTGCGATTCATCTGGATGACGCCAATACACCACGTTCCCTTGTCAATACGCACCTGGCGACCAGTCGGCGCCGGTCCATCCGGGCCAATGATAATTTCTTCAACGATCCGCTCTTCGTTGTATGGCATCCACAGGTCTTCAGTGGGAATACGCCCCAGCCAGTCTACCATTTGTGTGCCGGACATGGCGTGGTGGATACGTCCCGAAACAACCAGGAAGGGATACTCATCCTTGTATTGGGCGTAATCAGGATTGGTGTAAGGGTTCCAAATTGTCTCAAACCAATAGAAGCTCTTGGGGAATTTGTCCCAGCCTAGTTTGCGAATGCTGGGCGGCGCTTCGCCAGCTTCTTCGATAAGCTTGTTGTATTTGGCGTATCGCCCTTTGCGCTGTGTTTCACCGTTGCTTTCCATTTCGAAGTCCCAGACGAACTCTACTTTCTTGCTGTCGGTTTGCAGTACGCCGCCATCGTGGAAACGGTACCAGCTCATGGGCCAGACAGCCACGCCGTTATGGTCGCGGAACCACTGCGCCGTGACTGGCTCGCCGCGCACCTCTTTCTTTTCGTCATCTACCTCAACCCGGCCAGCCTCCAGGGAATCGGGGGTACCAATCAGGCGGTAGTTGACTGGATACTGGGGATAGGGAAGCGGAACGCCGGCGTTGGCCCGCCCTGGAGAAACTTTGAGAGCCTCATTCCAAAAATCTTCTTCGGTAGGATATTTTTCCCAAAATTCAGCCGGATCAATGTCGGGATCGCCCTTTTCGTGCAGCTTACGCGCCAGAGCTATCATAAAGTCGTACTGGGATTTAGATTCGTACATCTTATCAATGACGAAGTCGCGCAGGTAAATGAGGGGATGGCTGGGATAGATATCAGCCAGGCTCATCCGTTCCAGATAGCTGCACTCTGGCAGTACCACATCAGCGTAAAGGCCCGTCTCCAGGAAAGGCGTGTCAATATAGACCACCAGGTCTACAGCGTAATCGTTGCCCTTCTTGGCGGTGAGCGCATCTACCCAGGTTTGGGTATTAGAGCCGGTAATGACCGGGTTGCCGGTGCGCAGGAAGAAGGCGCGCAGAGGATATTCATGGCCGCGGAACGGTCCATAGCGGAGCTTAACCCCTTCAATGAAGCGGCGGGGATAATCGCCCACCACGTCATCCCAACCGGCCGGCCAGTCGCCGTACCAGTCCATGTGCAGTTGTTCTTGCTTGCCGGTTACGTCCACGCCATTGATGCGGCGCGTTACATCACGGCCGTTGAAGAAGCCGCCGCCAGCCCGGCCGCCCTTGCTGCTCTTGACGATCTCGGTGTCAATTGCGCCGCCGGGCACTTCCATGTTGCCGGTAATAACGTTGAGGGCAGTGCCAATAATGGCCGCCACGTAGCCATTGTAATGGTGGCCGATGCCGTTCATGCCCCAAACCCAGGCCGCCGGCTTGGTGATGCCAAAGGTATGGGCCAGTTCGGCGATGGTCTTGGCGTCAATCAAGGTGCGCTGCGCCGCCCATTCCAGGGTGAAGTAATCCAGGCCGTTGATGGGGTCTTTCTTATTCCACCAGCTTCTAAAGTCCGCCTCAAACTCTTCCCAACCCTGGCTGTACTCCAGGAACGACCAATCAATGTAGCGGCGGAAGGGATCGTCATCACGGTGGTTTTCCAGGATGTAGCGCAAAACGGCTGCAAACAGATCTGGGTCCGTGCCAGGACGAATGGGAATCCATTGGTCGGCTTTCGTGGCCGTGTTGGAGAGGGCGGGGTCAATGACCACAATGCGCGCCCCGGCCAGCTTGGCCTCCACCGTGCCCCGCGATTCATACACAATGCGGGTGGCGGTAAACGGGTTCCAGCCAGCGTAAACGATGAGCCGGGTGCGATATTTATAACTGTTTTTCAGACTGCCATCTGGCTGCCGCACCAGCACCGGGCGCATGATGTCCGGCTCGACACGCTTGCCGCCGAACATCAGCTTAGGTCCATGGCGGCGCGGCGTGTCGCATATGGAGCCATGTTCCACCGTGTGCGGCGTGCCAAAGGCGCGAAACAGGTAATAGTAGGGGTCGCGGTCGGTCACGTCGCCAGCATCCATGATGACCGACTCTGGTCCATGCTCGCGCTTAATTTGTAGCAGTTTATCCGCAATATAGTCCAGGGCTTCGTCCCAGGAGGCGCGGCGGAACTTGCCTTCACCCCGCTCGCCCACGCGAATCATGGGGTATTTGATCCGGTTGGCGTTATAGGTCATCTGTAAACCGGACGCCCCTTTGGCGCAGACAACGCCAGAGTTAAGGGGTGCGTGATTATTGCCATAAATGGCCGAAGCCACGCCATTTTCCACGCGCACGGCCAGGCCGCACTCGGCCGGGCACATGACGCAGGCAGTGTAAACTGTCTTGCTCTGCAACTGATTCCGGGCGTCCTGGGCGCTGATCATCTTGAAGCCGCTGCCCAGCGCACCGTAGGTCGCCAGACCGCCGGCCGTGATGGCCCCCGCCTTGAGGAAATCACGCCGCGAGAGGGTAAAATTTGTCTCTTTACTCATGGTTATACCTCCTAGACGAGATAGAAGACCTTGGGGTCGGTGCCCAACTCTTCTTTAAGCCGCATGATGTTTGGCTGGGCGATCAGCTCTGAAACCAGGCTCCTGGGATCATTCATGTCGCCAAAGTACGTGGCCCGCCCCATGCAGCTTAGGACACAGGCCGGCAGGTCGCCCCGTTCAATGCGGTGGATGCAAAAGTGACATTTGCGCACGTTGCCAATGGGCGATCCACCCCTGTCTCGCAGGTAGTTTTTGCCGTACTCAGGGGTGGGCAGCAGCTCATAAGGCTGGCGTTCGCCCCCTTCGGAATCGCCATAAAATGTGCCAAAATCGTAATAGCGGGCCGAATAGGGGCAGGCGGTCATGCAGTAGCGGCAGCCGATGCAGCGATCGTAGTCAATGACGGTGATGCCATCGGCGCGTTTCCAGGTGGCCTTAACCGGGCAAACTGGGGTGCAAGGGGGATTGTCACATTGCAGACAGGGGCGGGGTACAAAGCGCCGGGCGACGTTGGGAAACGTGCCCTGGGTTTCGGTCATAACCGGGCGATAGGTGACGCCTGGCGGCAGTTTGTTTTCGGTGACGCAGGCAATGTTACAGCCACTGCAGCCGGTGCATTTACGCAGGTCAATCACCATACCCCACTTGCGCTGATCCATGGGCTTTTGTAAGGCTCGCCGCAGGTCATCCATCATGCGCTCTACCGGGTGTTCGCCTTCAATCGCTTCTGGCAGGTTCAGCAGTGGCACCAGGTTACCTGCTTGCGTCGCTGGCGCGGCGTGAAGCGGTTCGACTTTGCCGGCTACTGCCGGGGCCACCAGCCCAGCAAAAACGGCGCTGGCAAACTTGCCCAGGAAGGAGCGACGAGAAACCTCATCACCGTGGAGCGCCTCCTTTAATAAATCATCTTCTTGGCTCATAGCAATTTCTCCTCTTAGTCGTTGATCGTGGACAGCCTTGATTTGTTGCTGCACCTCAACTGGAGTGAAAGGTGTATAGCTTATTGCCATACCACAGCCTGGCGTCTTACCTCATGCTTGCATGGCCATTAAAACATGGAGCAAAGATCAACCAGTCTGCCTTCCCATTATTTTAGTTTGCAGATATGAGGCGGATAACTGGGTAAGTGCCGGGGGGATACCTGGGGAAATTCCTAGTATGGGAAGCTTAAATCAAGCTGCGCTGCATGGCAAAGCGGGTGAGATCGGCGCGGTTTTCCAGGCTGAGTTTGCGCATGATGTTGGCCCGGTGGAAGTCAACTGTTTTGACGCTGACAAAAAGGGTTTCGGCCGTTTCCTGATAGGTATACCCTTTGGCCAACAGTACTAGAACTTCGCGCTCTCGCTCTGTCAGGCTGTCGTAAGGGTCGCGGGGCTGCCCCTGTTCCTGGCGGTGCATATCGTCTAGCAAAACGCTGCTAACGCCTGGGTCCAGATAGGTGCCGCCAGCGTGAACGATGCGAATGGCGCGAATGAGCGCGTCGTCTGGCGCGCGCTTGAGGACGTAACCAGCCGCCCCCACACGCATGGCCGGCATGACGTACTCACGATTTTCGTGTTGGGTTAGTATCAGAACGCGTGTATTAGGGCAGGCGTAGACAATTTCGCGCGTGGCGGCCAGACCATCCATGCCTGGAAGACCAATGTCCATCAGGATAACGTCTGGTTGGTAGGCTTTGGCCTGACGCAGCGCATCCAGGCCATCGGCTGCCTCCGCCACGACCTGCATATCATCTTGAAATTGCAGTAAAGCGCGAATACCGGCGCGCAATATGGCATGATCGTCAACCAACAAAACGCGAATCATGATATGTTCCTTAAAGGTAGGACTGCTGTAAGGCAAGCGCCGCCGCCTGGTTTACTCTCCACGCGCATCTGGCCGCCTAGCAGAGCAGCTCTTTCTTGCATGCCCAACAAGCCTAATCCTTGCCGCTGGCCATGCCGGTTTAGGGCATCGGGCAGCACAAAGCCAATGCCATCGTCACATACCATAATCTGTATCTGCTCTGGCGCGAACTGAACGGCAAGGTGCACCTGATGCGCATCGGCGTGGCGGCTGATGTTGGTGATGGCTTCCTGACCAATACGGAATAAGGCTGTCTCCAGTTCGGCGGGCAGCCGCTGCGCGTCGCCAGATACAGACAGGTTAACCTGGACTCCCTGGGGTTCAAGGCGCTCCTGCGCGTACCAGCGCAAAGCTGGGATTAAACCCAGATCATCGAGCAAAGACGGCCGTAAATCGTAAATGATCGTTTGCAGCTCTTTAACCGTATCGCTGGCCGAGATTTTCAGGCGTTCGATCAGCTCTGGCGCACTCTCCGGCTCCTTTGCTAAAGCAGCGTTCACGGCATTCAGACCAAAAACGAGGGCGTTCAGGGATTGGCCGGTGGCATCGTGCAGTTCGCGGGCGATGCGCTGCCGTTCATCTTCCTGGGCACGTATTGCCCGCGCCAATAATTCGCCGCGCAGCTGCTCTTTTTGCTGCAACTCCTGCCAAAGACGGGCATTTTCTGCTTCGCGCACTTTTCGTTCGGTCACATCGCGGGTGAACCAGGCCAGGGCGCGTTTGCCCTGGTAATCCACCAGGGTGCCAGCCGTCTCCAGGACATATTCCTCGCCGTGCCGGTTAACCAGGACCAGCTCATCGGAAATGGTGGGCATGGTCCTGGCGCGGATCGTTTGCCAGATGTGACGGGCATTTTCCAGTGAATCGGGATGGAGGATGGTGGCCGCATTAGCGCCGATCAGCTCATCTGGCTGGAAGCCGGCCAGGCGGGCGAAGGTATCGTTGACAAAGAGAAATTCGCCCTCTTGAGGCCCGTCGTCGCAAATCAAAGCAATACCCTCGCCAACCGCGCTGGCTGCCGTCAACAAATCCCGGTAACCACTTTCTGAGGTCTGCAATTGTTGAATGGCCTGGGCAATTTCGGCTGCCATCTGGTTGAATGCCAGGGCCAGGTCGCCTATTTCGTCGCCGGGTGGCAGGTCAATGCGCTCCTCCAGGCTGCCCTGGCCCAGCCGCTGCACCCGATAAGTCAATTCGGCCAGCGGACGGGTGGCCAGATGACTGAAAACGTAGGTGATAACGGCCGCTGCCAGACAGCCAACGGCCGTTAACAAAATAACGATAGTGGTGATCCGCGCCTGTTCCACGGCAATTCTGGCCTGGCTCACGCCGACGTGAATTTCGGCCGGCAAGCCGTCAAAGGGTTGGTAGACAAAGTGGTGGACCAACCCTTGCTCGGTACGCAACAAAACGCCGGAATCTGCCAGGGAATTATGCGCTGATAACAGATACGTCAGGTCAGCCGGAAAACCCCCTGGAAAGGTATGTACCACCGGCGTACCTGGCCCAAAGGCAAACGCATAAACAATGTCAGGGTTATTGTTTATGGCGCCATCTAGCGTTTCGCGCACCGTGACCAGATTTCCTTCAACCAGAGCGTTGGCCAGGCTCTCGCCCAGGGCTAAGGTGAGGGCTTCGCCATACCGCACCAGCTCGTTCGTCAGGCTGCGGGACAACACCACGTTCACCGCTACCGTGGTGATCAACCCGGCGGCGATGACGATGACCACCATTGCGAGCGTGATTCTACTTGTCAGGCGGCGGGGCAATTTTCGGTCTAGCCAGATCAACCAGGCAGGCATGTTATGGCTCCAGAAGGCCGACTGTTCGGGCAACGTGGCGCAGCGTTTCGTAATCTTCATCGCTGGCCAGCACAAAGCCCAGGGGCATCTCGGAACGCTCCCATTGGTACAGGGCGGCCGCATCTCGCCCGGCTGGGTCAAGGGTCAACAAGGCCTGTTGGATGAGCGCTACTGTTTTTTCCGGCACGTCTGGCCCGGCAATGATGCCACTGGCGGGATAAAAACCTGAGTAGGCCAACACGCGAACCAGGCCGCGCTGCGCCAACTCCCTGGCCAAGGTATCTTGTAAGGCGCCGGCTTCATAACGGCCGCTGGCCACGGCGTTAGCCGCCGCCGTGTGCGAACCGCTAAAGCTGTAGGCGCGCAATTCTTCCAGGGCAACACCTGCCTCCTGCAACATCAAGCGAGGAATCAGGTGACCCTGGGTAGAATTGGGCGCGCCGAAAACAAACGTGTGCTGGCGCAAATCGGCGACGTTTTGCAAGGGGCTGTCGGCCGGCACGACAATGGCGGCGCGGTAAGTGTCGTTGCCGTCGCCGTTACGGCCACGCACCAGAATGCGCGCGCCGCATAAATCATGGGCTTGCAAGTAAGAGACCGTGCCTACAGCGGCCAAGGCAACGTCGCCGTCGCACAGATCATCCACAATGGTACGGCCGTCGTTGTGCGAAACGTAGACGCTGATCGGCAAGCCAGTTTGGTGCGTCAGCCAATTCGCCAGAGAAGCGATCTGGCGCACGTCTTCTTTTGGTTCCAGGCGGCGGTCGAAACCAATTTGCCAACCGGCCGCCTGACTTGAGGCAGCTGGATAGAGATCGCTTTCTATCAGGTTGCCTGCCAGACTGACGCTCAGCGACGGCGCACCAGATTGACAGGCAACCAGCAACAAAAGTAATAGAAACGGCAGCATCAAGCCAGCCAAACCATTTCTGGGCATTCCCATCTTCTGTGGTTTAGCCCTGGGTGATTTACCCAGCACCCCAGGGCGGTAGGAATTACTCACCGATAGACACCAATGCCCAATTGTATCACGGCCGTACGGGGCGGCAGTTGGCAATTAGGCTATTTCCGGGATCGCCCGGCACAGCACCAGCTTCTTGGCCGCGTACACCTCGTCCACCCGCCCCACTGGCGCGTTGTGCGGCGCGCCGCGCAGCAGTTCCGGCTCTTCCCGCGCCTCCTGACGGATGGCAATCATCGCCTCAGCGTATCGGTCCAGCGTCTGTAAAGATTCTGTTTCCGTTGGTTCCACCATTAGCGCCTCGTGAACCTTGAGGGTGGTGTGCGGCGTGCCCAGCGGAAAGTAGTTGGAAGGTGGGTGGAAGCCGTAATCAATCAGCCGCTTGGAGATGTCTAAAGCGCGAATTCCTTCCTCGTCCAACTTCCCCTCGGCCACAAACTCGTGCATACAGATGCGGTCGTAAGGGATTTCATACGCCTGGCCGATTTTGACGCGCAGGTAGTTGGCGTTAAGCACGGCGTTTTCGGAGACGGCGCGTAGTTCGGCCGGACCGTGGGCGCGCAGGTAAGCGTAGGCGCGCACCAGAATGCCAAAGTTGCCGTGAAAGGCTTTCAAACGGCCGATGCTCTGCGCGGGCATGGCGTAGACGTAAGACGGCGGGGAGGTTGTCTCGTCCAGGGCGACGATTGGCCCCGGCAGGAAGGGGGCTAATGCTTCACCGGCGGCTACCGGCCCCGCGCCCGGCCCGCCGCCGCCGTGCGGTGTGGAGAAGGTTTTGTGCAGATTGTAGTGCATGACGTCGAAGCCCAGTTCGGCCAGTTTGACGATACCCATCAGGGCGTTCATGTTGGCGCCGTCCGCGTACATCAGGCCGCCGCATTCGTGTACCAGCCGCGCTACCTCCAGGATTTGTTCCTCGAACAAGCCCAGCGTGTTGGGGATAGTGATCATCATCGCCGCCACGTGGGGTCCCAGGTTGGCTTTCAGCGCATCCATCTCCACGTTGCCACGGCCGTCGGTGGGCAGTTCCACCACGCGGAATCCGGCCATACTACTGGTGGCGGGGTTGGTACCGTGGGCGGAGTCGGGCAGGAGAATTGTGTCGCGTGCCGTGTCGCCCCGGCTGCGATGGTAGGCGCGCACCATGAGAATGCCGGTGAACTCACCCTGCGCCCCGGCGGCCGGCTGCAAGCTGGTGGCCGTAAAGCCGTTTAGCTCGCTCAGCCAGGTTTGCAAGTTGAACAGCATTTCCAGGCTGCCCTGCACGGTGGCGGCGTCTTGCAAAGGATGGGGTTCCAGAAATCCGGGCAGGTGAGCCATCGCTTCGTTCAGGCGCGGGTTGTACTTCATGGTGCAGGAGCCGAGGGGGTACATGGTGGTGTCTACGCCGAAGTTTTGCCGCGAGAGGCGGGTGTAATGGCGCACGACGTCGGCCTCACTGACTTCGGGTAGATTTAGCTCGTCGCGCAGCAGGCCAGCGGGCAAGGGTGTGGCGGGGAATGGGGCTGTGGGCATGGTTACTCCTGTCCTCCCCGGCGCGCCCAGTTCGTAAATCAGCGGTTCGTACAGTGGATCGTTCATGATCTAATCTCCTTCAGCGCCGCTACCAGCGCGTCCATTTCCGCAGTGGTGGTCATTTCTGTGGCACAAAGCAGCAGGTGATGGTCTAAATGGGGATAATCCTGGCCGAGATCGTAGCCGCCGAGGATGTTGTATTGCGCCAACAGGGCTTGTTTCATCTCTGCCGCCGGGCGGGGACATTCGACGACGAATTCCTGGAAGAACGGCCGTTCCCGCCAAACGTGGTAGCCAGGCAAGGCGTCAATTTGGTCCGCCAGGTGCTGGGTGTTTTGGTAACAGAGTTCGGCCGTTTGCCGCAATCCTTGTTTACCCATCAAGGCCATGTAAATCCCGGCGGCCAAAGCCATCAAGCCCTGGTTAGAGCAGATGTTGGAGGTGGCTTTGGCGCGGCGGATGTGCTGCTCGCGGGTAGAGAGGGTGAGGGTGTAACTGCGACGGCCGTCGGCGTCAATCGTCTCACCCACCAGCCGGCCAGACATTTTACGCACATGTTTGTCGCGGGTGCAGAAGTAGCCCAGGTACGGGCCGCCGAAGCTCAGCGGCAGCCCCAGCGACTGCCCTTCACCGCAGACAATATCCGCGCCGTAGTCGCCGGGCGGCCGGAACAGCGCCAGGTGTAGCGGTTCGGCCACCACGCAGAGCAGCGCCCCGGCGGCGTGGACGCGTTCGGCCAGACCGTCCAGCGATTCTAGCTGGCCGAAGAAGTTGGGCGTTTGCACGATGACCAGGGCGGTCTCTTCGTTCAGGAAGGCCAGGGCGTCAGCCAGCGAGCCGCCGGGATCGGCGTCGCCCACGATTTCCAGCCCCATGCCCTGGGTGTAGGTGCGGGTCACTTGCCGGTATTGGGGATGTACGGTGGGGGCAATGACGACGCGCTTCCGTTTGGGCAGCACGTTGACGGCCATGATCACGGCTTCGGCAACGGCCGTTGCCCCGTCATAGTGGCTGGCGTTAGATACATCCATCCCGGTCAGCGCCGCCATCATCGTCTGGTACTCAAAGATGGCTTGCAGCGTGCCCTGACTCACTTCCGGCTGGTAGGGAGTGTAGGCGGTGAGGAATTCGCCGCGGCTGATCAGATAATCCAGGGCTGGCGGCGTATAGCGGCGGTACGCGCCCGCGCCCAAGAAGCTGGTGATGTCGTTACCGGGGACACGGTTTTGCGCCGCCAGGGCAGCCATCTCCCAGCTGATTTCCATCTGGCTCAGGCCGGGCGGCAGGCTCAACTGCGGAAAGCGGACCTGCGCCGGAACATCGGCGAACAGGTCCGCAATGGTGGCAACGCCAATCGTTTGCAGCATTTGCTGCCGTTCTGCGTCGGTGTGGGGATAGTAGGTCATGTCAACCTCCTGGTTATAACCTTTAAGCAGGCGCTACGGCCGTTTCTGCCCCCTGAGAACTCCGAATCCGTTCCCGCAGCCAATCTGTCCACGCCGCGATACCTTCGCCCGTCTCACACGAGATCGGGAAGAAAGTCACGCCGGGATTCAGGATTTCAATGCCCCGGCGGAAGTAGTCTATGTCGAAGTGCACGTAGGGCAGCAAGTCCACCTTGTTTAGAATCAGCGCGTCAATGCCGCGATAGATGCCAGGATATTTGTACGGCTTGTCGTCCCCTTCCGGCACGCTGGCAATAACCACGTTGAAGTGCGTGCCCAGATTAAAAGCAGCCGGACAGATAAGGTTGCCAACGTTCTCCACGATCATTAAGTCCAAATCCTCCAGCGGTAACTGGTGGATTGCGCTGGACAGCATTACCGCGTCTAAATGGCACTGGCCGCCGGTATTGATCTGGATGGCCGGCATCCCGGCGGTAATAATTTTGTCAGCGTCCAGGGTGACAGGGGCGGTGTCCCCTTCCACGACGCCCAGCTGCAATTCCGGCCGCAGCGCTGCGATGGTATGCAGGATAAGGCTGGTTTTACCCGCGCCTGGCGCAGCCATGATGTTGATACCCAGGACGTGGTTCTGGTCCAAGTGGCTGAGGTTGTGCGCCGCCACCATATCGTTGGCGCTCATGATTTGCGCGCCGATACTTATATTTTGGGCATGAGAATGAGAAGGGTTTTCACACATATTGTTTCTCCTGTGAGTTGTTTCTGGGGTGAATGTCGCTTTGCTGCACCCGAATAAATCGGCGCGTGATTTCCTGACAGCATTCGGCTACACATTCCTGGTTAGCCCGGTAAAACACCCATTTGCCCTCCTGTCGCGTCGTCACCAGATTAGCCTGGCACAATACAGCCAGGTGGTGGGAAATGGTGGGCTGCTGCTGGTCAAAATGATCACAAAGATCGCTGACGCTCATTTTCCCGCTTTGCAGCAGTTGTAAAATCTGCTGCCGCGTTTCGTCGGCCAGCGCCCGCAGAAAATCGTCAAAGTCGCAACAGCCGGTCTGGCTCATGCTAATTTGCCAATGGCCGCGTGCATAGATACACTGACCTGCTGGCGACAACGTGGGCACAGAGCTGCCAGCGAGAAATGCACCAATTGACGTAACTCTGGCAAGCACGCATCTCGCTGCTGTTCATCCAGGCTTTGTGCCGTAGACAGAACCGTGTCTAGACAGTTACCCAGCAAAGCCAAAATAGCGCGCTCATTGTATTTTTTGGCTTGCCGGAGGGCTTTCAGGGCGTGCATCAGGTCCCCGTTTTGGAATAGCGTTTGCGCCTGCTCTATCTTTTGTACGGCAACTTCCAGGCTACCGGTAATTTCCTGCTTTTTTTACGTGTTCATGTACTATTATCGCCCTGCTTTTTTTACGAGCTATTTTCTGTGCGGTCTTCTGCTGCGGGCGCTTTGATACCACGCCGCTCACAATCAGCGCACAGGTCTGTGGCGCGATTTGTCCAATAAACCAGGCCACAGCCAGGGCAGACTACTTGACGTAAGCCACGCATGGGTGGCGCCACCTGGGGGCGTAGTTCAGGCGGCAGGGCGGCAAAAGGGTCCTGGGAGCAGTCACAGCCGGCTAAATTGGGTAACGGCCGTTGCGTCTTTCGACTAGAGCTAGGGTTTGCAGTATTCATCCGTTTCATCTCCTGTTAGCGAACAAATTGTCTTATGGTGCTATCAGTAGCCCGATTTTTTCCTGCATACGCTCCAGGTTAAAGACCGTCGGGCTACTGGCGACACCCCACTCACGCCAGACAATTTGCCCTTTGGCGTCTAGCAGCACGAGCATGGGTGCTCGTTCCACTTTGTAACGGTGCTGTAAATCGGGTCGCTGGTACAGCAGGATGCGCTGCACAGGTACCTGTCTGCGCTGTTCGAGGGGCCAGGCAGCAATAGCTTTGTCGGCCCTGGCGTACAGGGGCAGCACGCACTCACACCCCTCATCGTTGTTAAAAAAGAGCAGCACAGGCTGGTTGTTGAGTTCAATGGGCGGACCAGCCAGAATGAACAACGGCCGTCCTAGCTTCAGACCCAGCAACAGCACAACCGCCCCCAGCAGCGCAAACCAGATTCGTGGTTTGTGAATTTCAACTAAGCCAGCCATAGAAAGTATAACCCTACACCTATCAGCACCAGGCCACTGCCCGTCTCCAGTGCGGCTGACCAGCGGCCGGCCTGCCGCAGCCCTTTTAGCGCCGCTGTAAAGGTGCCAGCCAAAACGATGGGCACCCCCCGACCTAGGGCATAGACAAAGAGTAGCGCCGCACCATAGGCAACGGCCGTCTGCTGCACCATGACGTAGGTCAAAATCGCCAGCAGCACCGGCGTGGCGCACTGCGAAGCGACTAACCCGGAAAGCAACCCCAGGGCGAGTGCACCGGGCAGCCCGCGCCAGCCAATGCGCTCGCGCAGCCGGGCGATGCTGCCAGGAATATTGATTTGCAACGCGCCCAGCATATTCAGTGCCAGAGCAAAACAAACGATGGACACCAGGTAATACCCCCAGCCGCGCAGGCCGGTGAAGGCGCTGCCCAGCAGCGCGGCGACCACGCCCAGCAGCATGAAGGTGGTGGCCAGCCCGACGGCAAAACCCAAGGAAAGGGTAAAAGCGCGCGCGCGGGTGGGCGTCGTCGTGCCGCCGACGTAGCCCACCAGCAGCGGGATCATGGCCACGTTGCAGGGGCCAATGCTGGTGACAATCCCACCTAAAAAGACGAGGCCAAAGGCAATGAGCGTGCCTTGCGTGAAGATAGTGGTGTCAATTTCCATCAGTCAGTCTGAGCAACCAGCTCAATCATCTCTTGCGCTTCCCCTTCATCGCTTTCACCGTTATCGCTTCATGGGACACGGCCATTTCCAGACTCAGCAGCATCAGGGCTGTCATCACCACGGCCGAGGTCAGACACCAGGCGCAAACTGCACCAATGACAAAGGGTTCCAGGTAAGTCAGATAAATGGAAAAGAATACGCCAAAAGCGGTCATGGCCAACAGCGCCAGCGCTGCGCGCCTGTCACCTTGCCATTTGCCCCAACCCCAGGCAGCGAGAATGGCCACATAGCCCAACACGCCCAGCACGCCAATGGGAATGCCGAAGAGATAGGCATATTCGCTGGTTTGCACCGTGTTGCAGTCGCCCACGGGGCCGCAGACGGCAGCAACGGCCTGGGTCTCCACATAGGCCAGGTAGGCAGCAACGCCTAGGCCAATGAGAGCCAATATGGGCAACGCAATTTGCAGCCAGGCCGGCGGCCGTTGTTTGATGCGGCCCTGCTGCGCCTGCCAGAAGCGCACGGCCGTATAGCCCAGGGCCAACACCATGCCAATTAGAATCACAATGGCCAGCAAGAAGCCATCACGGACGGGGGTCGCAGACGCACTCTCCGAGAGAGGCACATTTTGCGGCTTCAACAGTGCGGCCGCCAATTCGGGTTCAGGTACAGGTACAGGCGCAGCGTCTGTGGCAGCGGTAATTTCGCCAGAAACGGCCGTGCTCACCTCTGGCAAAAACCACTCCAACCCAGGCGCCTGCGGCCACCCTACGCCGCCCGCAGCCAGGTAGGCTTCAATCAGGCCTGGCAGCTGGTTTGGAATCTGATCCGAACCGATGAGGACGGCATCTCCAATTAATAAAAATGGCACGCCAATGTTTTGCCGCGGCACGCCGATGGCGGCGCCCAGGTCAAACAGACGGTCAAAATCGGCAGCGCTGCGCAGTTCAATTAAAGCCAACTGCCATTGGTCGCCGTGCTTGGCCTGCAGTGGGGGCAGCACATTGGCTTTCACCCAGTCACAATGGCCGCAGCCTTCCATCCAAAACATCACCGCTTTGACAGTGGGTTGATCCTGCGCGTAGGTGTTTGTGGGAGTAACGGCCGTTACGCCCCACAGGAACCCAATCAACAACAAAAGAATTCGTTTCTGCATTATCATTTTTCCTTTCGCATCACCAAACCTGCGCTACGCGCACCAGGTTTAGCAACGTGGGCTACATTTACAGCGGTCTGCGGTCTGCGGTTGGCCGTCGGCGGTCATTGTCAAGACAACGCCATCGTCACAAAATCCAGGCTCAAGGTACGGTTTAATTCGGCGCCAACGTTGGCTAAGTATCCTTTGGCCATGTTTAGCGCGTTATCCCGGTTTTCAATCAAAGAATTCGCCGTGACGGCGTCCCGCAGGGCGTAAAAAGCCTGCACTTCATCAGCCGGTAAATCCTCACCAGCACGCTGCCGGGCAATCAGGTTGGCGCGCACGGTCTCAAAATGCTCGTCCAATTCCTGCGCTTCCACATTGTTCGCCAGTTCCGCAACGGCTTGCAGATATTGCTGCACCGCCTCATGCTGGCGCAGCGCCAGGCCAAAATCCTGGGCAACCTGTTGTAATTCAGGGGATAAAGATGTCATGGTTAACCTCCACAGCAGCTGCGCCTGGCGTTGGCAGCAAAGGGGATGCCGGCTGCTTCGCTAATGGCTTCATCTATGGCGACGATCAGGTCATGCAATTCTTCCTCGGCAATCTGGTAGGCTTTCACCGCTGGCCGGCCGTAGAACTGGGTCAGCAGCCGGTGATAGTCACCCTCGCTCATACCCTGGTATTGCCGGGCGCGCAGTTCGGCCAGCAGGTCCTGCGCTTCGGTGTCGGCCTGCATGGCGCGGTAAGCGTCAAAAAACCGGGCGTAGGCTGGATGGGCTTTGATTTGGGAAGCCATGCGGTACAGTGGATCGGTCACGTCACTGGCGGCAAATACAGGGATACTTGTTTGTAAGTCAATCATCTTTTACTCCATTTAAACTGCGGCAATTTCTTTGGGCTGTGGTGTAACCCCTTCGGATGCCAACAGCCCCAATGCTTGTACCAGTGCAGTCACTTCTGGTTCGTCAACTGCTTCCACAGCACCTTCATCACAGAGTGCGGCGATCAGGGGTTTTAGCGGCAGCCGGACCAGCAGTGGGGCATCGGCCGCGTCCGCAATCTCTTGGGCATGGCTAGGGCCAAATACGTCGTATAGCTGGCCGGTGTCCGGAGCGACAAAACCAGCCATATTTTCTACAATGCCCAGAATCGGCGTGTGGATGGTCTGGGCCATTTTTACGGCCTTGCGCACCACCATGGCCGCCAGTGCCTGCGGTGTGGTGACCATGATAATGCCGTTTAGCGGCAGGCTTTGCATTACCGTCAGGGCCGCGTCGGAGGTGCCTGGCGGCAGGTCTACCAGCAGGTAATCAAGCTGGCCCCAGTTAACGTCATTCCAGAACTGCTCAATGACCTGGGAGATCATAGGACCGCGCCAGATGACGGCCTGCCCCTCGTCTTCCAGGAGAAAGTTAATGGACATGAGCTTGACACCGGTGCGGCTGGCGACTGGCTGCAGGCGGTTGCCCGGCGCAATTTGTACCGGGCCACGGGCGCCGAACAGCCGGGGAATGCTGGGTCCGGTGACGTCGGCATCTAGAATGCCCACCCGATAACCGGCCTTTTTCAGTCCCGCCGCCAACAGGCCGGTGACAAGGGATTTGCCCACGCCGCCCTTGCCGCTCATGACGGCGATTACCTGTTTAACCTGCGTGCTTTCGGGCGATAACTGGCTGCTAATGCCAAAGGCAGCGCGCCGCTCGGCCATGTTCATGGCGTCCAGGTTGATGTTGACTTCGGTGACGCCAGGTAAATTGGCAACGGCCGTGCGCGCCTCGGCAACGAGCTGATCACGCAGCGGGCACTCTGGTATGGT
Organism: uncultured Anaerolineae bacterium; assembly: GCA_937943625.1. Classification (GTDB taxonomy): domain Bacteria; phylum Chloroflexota; class Anaerolineae; order Promineifilales; family Promineifilaceae; genus JACSRF01. The sequence continues at coordinate 21,645 of CALEAD010000006.1, forward strand.
CAGAGCCAGCGTGAAATTGACAGTCCCGTTGTTGGTTTGCAAATCGCGTACCATGCCCAGGTCCACAATATTCCGGCGTAACTCGGGATCGTGGATCTGGCGTAGGGCTTCTAAAATCTCTTTTTCGTTTGACATAATCATTTTCCTGGCGGTGACCGGCGCCTGTTTGGCGCTGGTCACCGGATATAAGGCTCAATTCATGGAGCGCAAGGCAGAGACCATGCAGATGTCATGAATGACCTCTATGCCTTGCGCTTCGGCCTGGTCAACCACCTGGTCTGACCAGGAACCAGGCGGCATCCACATGGTTTTGATGCCCAGACGGCCGCTGCTGGCGACAACTTGCTCGGTCACGGCCGGCGGTACAACGGTCACAACGACTTCCGGTTTTTCTGGCAGGGCTTCTATATCGGGGTAACAGGGACGGCCGTCAATGGTGTCGTATTTGGGGTTCACGGCATAAGCCTGGTACCCTTTGGCCAACAGCGTTGCAAAAACCTCGCAACTGTACTTTTCTTTGTCTTGCGAAACGCCGACGACGGCAAAAACGTGATTGTTGCGTAACACATCGGATACGATACTCATCTTTCATCTCCTGGCCAATCAGGCCGCATTTTCCAGCTGCTGCTTTTGTAATTGTTGGATTAAAACAGCAATCTCTTTTAATGTAGGGAAGCTAATCGCCTCAGTTGCGCAAATTTTGGCGCAGGCGCTGCAGCCAATGACGCAGTTATAAGGATTGACCACAACGGGATGCCCGTCGTTGTCGTCCCAATCGTAAACGCCATTGCCGCAAAAATCGAAGCATTCCTGGCAACCGGCACAAACGTCCACGTCAACAGTCGGAAACCAGGGGATAACCTCTCTGGGTAGTCCATAATATGACATAGTTTCACCTCCAATCCGCAAAAAGAGGGACGCGGTGAAGGGGAACCGTTCCCCTTCACCAACGAGAGGATTGCGGTTACCGAATGACCTCGGCCACTTTAGCAAAGGCTTCCTCGGCCGGCATATTCCGCAGATCCAGCGCTATCACCTGGTCGTCGTAATTGCCACCTACGTCGGCAATGGTGTCTTTGAACATTTTGCGCTGCATACGCGGATCGCAGCCGCCGACGATGTAGCGATTGCCGGGTTTCAGGTTGTCGCGCCAGAAGCGGTCGCCGTCGTCCACGCAGAGCTGGGGATGCACGATGGCATATTCCACATCCAGTTCGTTGCGGACGCGGTTGATCAGTTGCCACAGGTTCATGCCCTGGAAGCCAGGGCACTCTCCGGTGCAGTAACACATAACGAATCTCGGTTTGTCAGACATTTTTCAGCTCCTTTACCAAAAATGGTTTTACGCTCAATTGAACATGCCTCGAATAATCACGTCTACGGCCTCGTCTTCGTCGAGACCGCGGGACATCAACGTTTCTAACTCTTTTTTGCTGACGCTGCCGATGGCGGCTTCGTGAGTGACGCGGGCCTCGTCGTTGCGCACCAGGACAATGGGCATGTTTTGCGCCTCGGCCTGGTCACGCACAATTTCGGTGCAGTCCATGTGCCCCACGGCGCCGGCCGCGTTGCCTTCGGTGACGGTGTGAATGGCGCTGTGGGCGCGGTCGCGCACGGCGACGCGGGTTTTGGTGAGGCCGCGGGCGTCACGGCCGTTCAAGCGCACCACCTCGCGCACGTGCACGTCGTCATCTGCATGGCCGTATACTTTCGTGGTTAGTTCCGCCACGCCGCCTGCGGCCACGTCAAGCTCGTAATCAATGGCCATATAGCCAACGCGGCCGTGGCTGAGGCTGAAGGTAGTGTGGAAACGGCCGTTTTCGCCCACATCCACCCGCGTTTTGGGAATAACCCGAATGCCGCCATTCTCCCCATGATAGTGGGATTCGGTGTACTTCATCGTCGCCCCTGCGCCCACGTGAATATCGGCGTCCATCACGTGCTCCACCTGGACAGCATTGGGGAAGGTGCAGTGGGCCAGGAAGGCCACTTTAGCGCCGGCGCCAATTTCGTAAGAGGCGATGATTTCCTGCCGCCCCTGGGCCGGCAGCAGGCCGAAGCAGAGATGCACCAGCCGCTCGATGGTCACGCCGGGTGCGACGATGATGCGCGCCTTTACGCCCTGGGGCAGCTCTTCAGCCTCAAAGCGCAACCCTGCAATGTCGTGGGCCATCAGCACCTGGCTGCCGCTGACCACCAGCGTGGCCACATTGGCCTGGCGAATAGCTTCCGGGTCGCCGCCGGCCTGGCGATAGGCTTCCATCAGGCTGTCCAGGTCATTGGCCCAAACGGGTGGAGCGGCGCCCCGGCCGTGTAAAACAGATGGGGTGGGTACAGCAGTCACGGCGTTCATCGCGCTAACTCCTTGATGGGCTGGATAACGCCATTCCAGGGTTGTTCGCCCAGCGCTGCCAGATGCGGCTGGCAGCCGTTCCGGTAGAAGGCCTGCGCGGCGGTCGTTTCGCCGGTGAAAAGAATCGTGCCCAGGCACATGATGGAAGCCATGTCGGCGGCGGCGGCCATTTCGTCGCGGTGGGTGATGAGCAGCACGGCCGTGCCGTTTTGGGCCATGCGGCGCAGCAAGGCGCGAATATCGTCCAGGGATAGCGTATCTATACCGGAATCCGGTTCGTCGAGAATGGCCAGGCGGGGCCGCATAGCATAGACAGCGGCCAGCTCAATGCGTTTGCGCTCACCGCCGGATAGCGTTGCGTCAACGCTGCGGCGCAGGTAGGTTTTGGCCGGCATGTTAACGGCCGCCAGCGCAGCTTGTACCCGTTCGCGGTCGGTCTTGCTCAGCGCCGCATCATGGGGCCTGTCCATGCCCAAACTGAGATAGCTGCCTACGGGCAGCCCCTCGAACCGGGCCGGTTCCTGCCAGGCCAGGGTCAGCCCCAAGCGGGCGCGTTCGTCAATGGGCAGGCCGGTGATTTCCTGGCCGTCAAACCAGATGCGGCCACTGTCCGGCTGGTAGCCGGCACAGCCCATGAGGGCGTAAGCCAGCGACGATTTGCCGGAGCCGTTGATGCCCAGCAGTGCGTGAACCTGGCCGGGGTAGACACGCAAGTTCACATTTTGCAAAATGGCCCGGCCGTCCCGGTTTAGCGATAGGTTTTGTACTTCTAGCAAAGGCTGCGTGTTCATTAGATTTTTTCGGCTTGAACGGTATTAGCCAGGGTAAGATGCCCTTGTGGGGTTAACCCTTGCATCAGCGTGCTGGTGACGGTGCCCCATTTCACGGATAGGCGATACAGTTCTTCTAGTTTTTCCGGCAGTTCCGGGCTGTCCAAGACTAGCTCGTAGCGGATTTCGGTGAGAATGGGCGGTTCGTCCTGGCGCACGGCCGTAAACCTCATTTGCGCGTCGTTTAGCTGCAGCCGCATTTTAGCAGCGATGGTGTTGACGTTGGTTAGCATGCACGCCCCCAGGGCAGCCAGCAGCGTTTCGGCGGCATTGAACCCGGCCGAGCCGTCCCCCTTTTTGATATTCAGCTTTAGTTCATGGCCGCGCGCGGCGGCGATGGCCTGGCGCTCATCTTGCCGGGTGACGGTAACGGCGTAGCTCATGCCAGCATTGACAGCTTGTTTATCCATCTAGCACACTCCTCTAGCCCCGCACTACGGCGATCTGCGTGTCAGCGCGAATGTTGTCGGTAACCGGACAGCGCTCTTCTGTCTCTTGCATCCAATTGGCAATTTCTTCGTCACTGGCGCCTTCCATGTCGGGGGTGATAGTCACCTGGATTTTCTGAAAACCGGCCCGCTCTGCAAATGAACAGCCGATAAAGGTGCAGGGGTTCATGACGCCCTCGATTTTGACTTTCATGCCGTTCAGTTTTAGCCCTTTTTGCCGGGCTACCTCATGCCCGGTTACGTTTAAGCAGCCAGCCAGGGACATGAGCAGTACCTGAACCGGCGAGGGGCCGTCATCGGTACCGCCCATCTGCTGCGGCTCGTCAATGACGAGGTGGAATTTACCGGCGCGCAGATTCATTTTGGTGGCGTTTTCGCTTTCGCCGCTAACTAAGACTTGTACTTCTCGAATAGGCGTTGTTGTTGACATTGGTAACTCTTATGTGGTTGTGCCTTTATAGGCAGTGATGACGTAGGCGTTGGCGTCGCGCCACGCTTCGGTGACCTGGGTAAAACCGGCCTGCTGCAAAGCCAGCTTGACTTCATCGGGCCAAACGCGATGGTCGCCGGGCGGGCCGGATTGGTCGGCGGCGTCGGGTCGCCATTCCAGGATGGCGACCTGCCCGCCGGGGCGGCTGACGCGCAGCATTTCAGCGGGTAAATCACCGTCCACTTCGTGGTAAACAAAAGCGCTCCAGATGAAGTCGGTAACGGCCGTTGCCAATCCAATCTCCGGCAGTTCTCCCAAAACGGGGATGACGTGCGCCGGAGGCTGCTGTTCGGCCAGCGTGTCCAGCATCTCCTGGCTCACGTCCAGCGCCCACACTTTGCCGGTGGGGCCAACGATCTCCGCCAGGGGCAGCGCCCAGAAGCCGGGGCCGCAGCCCAGGTCCAGCGCGGCGTGACCGGGCTGGAGGCCGAACTGCTGCAGAAATTGGGGCGGGTTCCAGCGCGCCTGCCGCTCCTGGCTGAGGAGGCCGTGACGTTTCTCCGGGTTAAAACGTTTGTCGTTATTGCTCATGTGGCTAATTCCTTATAAATATATGACGCCCCGGCTTAGTGCAGGCGTTCCGTGTGATCGGCCAGGCTGCCGGTGAGGTAAGCCTGTATGGCTTCATCAATTGTTACAGCGTCTGTGACCACCGGGCGAATGTTCGCCTGTTCCATGCTGGAATAGACGCCAGCGCCCATGCCTCTGGACACCATCAGGTCGCAGTCGGCAATAGCCTGGGCCATGAGTGCATGGCGATCTTGGGACGCCGGGCTGAAACCATGCCCGCGGGGATCTTGTTCATGTTCCTCATCGTGGGATTGGTTCGCAAAGTGTTGGTGCCCCATTTTGGAGCGCTGTTCGCGGGCTACGATCTGCCCATTTTCCACGGTGAGCACAATGTAATATGGGGCGCGGCCAAAATGTTGGCTGATGGTGACACCATCCTCAGATACGAATGCAATTTTCATAGTTGCTCCTCTAATAGTTTTTGAATGCTGGCACGCCCACGGTAACGAAACCGCGCCAGTTGGCCATTGATCATCAACTGTGGCAGGGTGAAGATACCCATCTGGGCGATAGTGAAGGGGTCGTCAATACGGCCAATTTCCGCTTCCAGGCCAAGCTGGGCGACCGCGGCCGTTACTTCGGCCGTCATCTGGCGGCACTTGGGGCAGCCGACGCCGACAATGTCAATTTTCATGCCGTCACTTCCTCAAGCTGGCAGCATTCGTCGCTGAATTCGATTTCCACAGCCGTGTGCGTAAATTCATGCCCGTTCAGCAGCGCCCGCACCTGTCGCTTTAACTCGTTGGCTTCGGCCCGGCTGACGGCTTCATCTACCACCAGATGGGCGCTGAAAACGTGGTGTTCGCCGTCCAGCGACCAGGTGTGCACGTGGTGGACGGCCTGTACCTGAGGCAGTTCGGCAATTTGCCGCTCCAGGGCGCCCGTGTCCAGCCCATCAGGCGAGCCTTGCAGGAAGAGCACGGCCGTTTTCCTTAAATTACGGGCGACGTTTACCAGCACATACAGGGTGATGAGAATGGATAGCAGTGGGTCGAGGATGTACGCTTCGGTAAAGAACAACACGATGCTGACCACGAACACTGCCACCCAACCCAGCACGTCTTCGATCATGTGCCAGGAGACGACACGGGCGTTGAGGCCCGCTTCGCCGCGCAGCCGCCAGGCCGCCGCGCCGTTGACCAGGATGCCGACAATGGCAAAGGCCAGCATACCAGGGGCGTTGGTCGGTTCCGGGTTGAGCAGGCGAGGCACGGCGCGTGACAGCACCAGCAGGGAGCCGGTGATCAGGACAATGGTATTGAGCAGAGCAGACAGGAGGGAGAGACGGCCGTAGCCATAAGAAAACGTGGCGTCGCTGCCCTTCTGCGCCCGCCGCTCCAGCAGCCAGGCCATACCCAATGAGAAGCTGTCGCCCAAATCATGCACGGCGTCTGACAGGATGGCCATGCTGTTGGTCCACAGCCCGCCGATAATTTCCAGCAGGGTAAAGCCCAGGTTCAGCCAGAAAGCCAGACCGATATTTTCAGTGGTACGGTGATCGTGATCGTGACTCACGTTACAGTTTCCCTTGCTCGTCCACCCATACCAGGTCATTCGCGGCCACCAACGCTTTCAGTTCTTCAACCATCCCGGTCACGTCAGCTTGTTCCGTGGAAGTGAGCCGGAAAGTCATGTAGGCGGGCGCTCCCTGGTAAAGACCCTTCAGCGTGGGCACGGTGAGCTGTAACTCTTCGACATCGCATGGGCGCTCGGCGATGAATTCTTCCAGCTTGACCAAAAACCGCTTTTCGCCAAACAGACCGGCAATTTTTACCGGCAGACGGGTAACGGCCGTTGGTTCTGCGGGAGCCGGTTCCGAGGCGTCTTTTCCCCGTTTGGCGGCTGCTTCTTTGCGTACCGTGCCAAAAATTTTGTACCGTTTTTCGATTTCCCAAACGACATCTCGGCCGGGGAAGGAAATGGCTTGTGTGGGACAAACCATCGAGCAGGTAGAGCAGCCAACCATGCAGTTGTACGGCCGTTCTGCCACCGCTTTAACGTGCCTGCCATCCGCCTGCTGCTCAATTTCGTACACTTCTCGGCCACAGGTGACAAAACAGAGTTCGCAACCGATGCAGGCTTCCGCATTCACTGTGGGAAACCAAGGAATTTCCTGGCGCGGCACGCCGTGCCATTTGCTCTGACTTAAATCTTTAACCATGGTTCATGCTCCTTCGTAAATGACCGCCGACTGGCTGACCCGCACTCCGGTTTTTATTGATGGTGTCCGGCGGCCGCCGGTGAACTCTCCTTCGTAAATCGAACTTCCAGTTCGATACGCGGTTTGGAAAACCGCGCTACTGGTGTTTGGCGGCCGCCAGTAAACTCTCCTATAAAAATGACTGCCGACTGCTGCCGGCCGATCTCTGGCGGCTGGCCGGCCGGGCATTCTACTAAGCATTGTCTCGTTACTGCGCCGTGTAACCACCGTCAACGAGATAGTAACTACCGGTGACAAAGGAAGCCTCATCCGAGCAAAGCCAGGCAACCAGGTACGCTACTTCATCTGGTTCACCCAGGCGGCCGATAGGATGAACGCTAACGAGCATCTTCATTGTGTTGGGGTCTTCTTCTAACGGGGCCAGTAACGGTGTTTTGATAAAGGCCGGCCCTACGGAATTAATACGGATTCCTTGCGCCGCATACTCCAACGCAGCCGCTTTGGTTAGCCCCAATACGCCATGCTTGGCTGCCACATAAGCTGGCGCAGTGGCAAACCCAACCGATCCAAGAATGGAGGCCATGTTGACAATGGCCCCCCCACCAGATTTGAGCATTGCCGGAATCTGATAACGCAACCCGTAGAAAACACCACTCAAATTGATATCAATCACTTTTTGCCAGCTTTCGATTGGATACTCCCCGGTAGGTGCGGCGTCGCCACCAATACCGGCGTTGTTGACGGCAATGTCTAAGCGGCCATACGTAGCAACGGTAGTGGCGACTAACATTTCCACATCTGCTGCCCGGCTAACGTCTGTCTTCACAAAAATGGCTTCGCCACCCATTTCTTGAATTAATTTTGCCGTCTCTTTACTTTTGGCGACATCAATATCTGAGACGACTACTTTTGCCCCTTTTTGGGCCATAACGATAGCGCAAGAACGGCCAATGCCTGAGCCGGCGCCAGTAATCAAGGCAACTTTTCCTGTCAGGTCTGACATCTTATTACTCCTTTTGCTTTGTGCAAGCCGTTTTAGGGACTAGCTTGCCAATAAAATCCAGGCTCGTTGAATAGCCAAAAAAACTAAAGCGACGGCAAACAGGCGGCTCAGGGTCAGGCTTTTGACACGCTTCGCCATAAACCTGGCGCCTAATTGCGCACCAATGACGGCGGCAATGCTGGTGACAATCAGCATTGTCCAATCAAACTGGGCAGCGGCCAGGTGGCGGGCAAAGGCGGAAAAAGAGGGCAGGGTGACGATCACGGCCGTTGTCGCCGCGGCAATTCGCGCTGTGTATCCTAACATGACCAGGGTCGGCAACACGAGAAAGCCCGGCCCCACGCCAAGAAAACCGGCAAAAATGCCAATACCAGTGCTGGCCACGCCAGCCTTCACCCGCGTCGTGTCAGGAATGACCGGTGGATGGGCGTCGTCCATCTTTGGCGGAAAGGCCATACGGTAGGCCAGAAACAGTAGAACGCCGACGTAAATCCACCAGATGATGTGGGTGGGCACAAAATCCAGCAGCCAGACGCCAATAGGAGCGACGATGGTGGTTATAATGAGCAGCGGCCAGGCCGTGCGCCAATCCACCAGATGCGCCCGCGCCAGAGCGATGGCTGTGGAGATGGCTGTGATGCCATTCAGCCACAGCGACCAGGGCATGATGACATGCTTTAACTCAAAGCCAAACAAGCCGAGGACGGGCGTGGCGATAAAAGCGACGCCCAGCCCCATCATGCCAGCAACGAAAGAGAGAGTAAATAAGATGACAGTGATAAAAGTGATTAGCATATGAACCTCAGTTTTGTATTGTTGACCGCAGACAGCCTTCCACCGTCTCTCTCGTTCTCACTGTCTCCCGGGCATGAACGCTTCTAGCGAATCACAAAATTGAACAGATAGCCGGTAAGCATGATGGCAAAAGCCACAATGGTGACGAACATCACAATCAGCGGCGTTTTGATCACCCGTTTCAAGATGAGCATCTCTGGCAGGCTGAGCGCAACCACAGACATCATGAAAGCTAACACCGTGCCCAGCGCTGCGCCTTTGCTCACCAGGGCGTGCACAACGGGAATAACGCCGGCAGCATTGGAGTAAAGAGGTACGCCCAGGATAACGCCGGCAGGAACGGCCCACCAGGAGCCACGCCCCAGGATATCGGCCAGGAAATCTTCGGGCACGTAGCCATGAATGCCCGCACCTACGGCAATGCCAATGACAACAAAGAGCCACACCTTGCCCACAATTTCCTTTGCACTGCGGCCAGCGTCGCGAATGCGCTCGTCCCAGGTTGGCTTATAAGTGACGCCTGCTTGCTGTCCGACCTTAATTTGCCAGACAAAATCTTCCACGTAACGCTCTGGCTTGAGCCGACCAATAACCATGCCACCAATGATGGCAATCGTCAGGCCGCTAACCAGATACAGCGCAGCAATTTGCCAGCCGAACATGCCAAAAAGCATGGCCAGGGCGACCTCATTAACCACTGGCGTGGCAATGAGGAAAGAAAAGGTGACACCCAACGGCACGCCGCTTTCCACAAAGCCGATGAACAAGGGTACGGCCGAACAGGAACAAAAAGGGGTTAGGACACCTAACCCGGCGGCCAGCACGTTACCCACGCCTTCCCGCTTACCACCCAACGCTGCCCGCGCCTGCTCTGGACTGAAAAAGGAGCGCGCAATGGTGACAAGGAAAATCATCCCGGTCAGTAGCATCAAGATTTTGGGCACATCGTAAAAGAAGAAGTTAAGTGACTGGCCAAAATGGGATTCCGGCGATAAGCCAATGAGGCTGTATGTCAGCCAGTCGGCAAAGTTTTGTAGTTGGCCCCAAACCAGCCACCAGAGAATGGCCAGGGCTATGACCAAAGCGGGCAGCTTCCACCCCTGTTTGGGTTGTGAGACGGTTATCTGCTCAGTTGTTGTAGACATTATGGTATGCTCCTCGAATAATTTTTGTCACGTTTGACGTCGCTGAGTGCAGCAAATAAATCTGTTTCCCATTCATGCCCGTTTACCGATACTTGTGGCCGGGCCAGGCGAAAGAGTTCATGACAGGCCATCTTTTGCGCTTTGCTTTCCGGGTCGCCCTGGAAGGGCGGGTTCTGGCTCTGGTGCTGCTGCGCGGCGCGCACTTTTTGCACCAGGTAGTTGCCCACGTCAATGAAGGCGACCGGCCCACCAACTGCCTCCGCCGGCGGCGGGACGCCACAACCTTGCCAGGTAGCCTCTGAAGGGGCGATGTAGTAGAGGCGCAACGGCCGTTCCACTTCCTGTGCGTATTGGTCAAAGGCAACCGTCACCCAGCGGTGAATGGCCAGGTGGTCAGGATGGCCAGAAATGCCGTCCGGACCAAAGGTGACAACGACATCAGGCGACGATTTGCGCATCAAAGCTAGCAGGCGAGCCGCACCAACGTTGTCTGGGATGTCGGCCAATGTGCCATCCACATAGTCCAGAAAGGTGAGATACTGCACGCCCAGTTCAGCACAAGCGCGACGCAGTTCAGCTTCACGCAGTACGGCCGTTTCTGTTGCGCTCTTGCCGGGAATCCCCCGTTCGCCGCGCGTGGCCGTTACCAGATGAATCAGCTTGCCTTCAGCGACCGCTTTAGCCAGCGTGCCACCCATAGGGAAAGTTTCATCATCGGGGTGGGCCAGGATGGTCATGAGAGTAGGAGGCGTCATATGGTTGTGGTCTCCCACACAAAATTTGCCGCCGGATTATTACTACCCTTGGCGGCTACTTCCGGGCCACACAGGCGCGGCTGTAAAGCGGCGCGGTCTGGGTCCAGAAACGTACTCAGCCATTGATGGATCAAGGCCAACACGACCACATCCACTTGATAGTAAATCCAACGGCCGTCTACAGAGTCACGTCGGTCTTGCACCAAACCAACCTCACGCAGCACCCGCAAGTGGTGGGAAAGGAGATTAGCGGGCAACCCCAATTCCTCGGTCAACCAGCCACTGCACGATGTCCCACGCAGCAAGGCAGCAAAAATGCGCAGGCGATTTGGATCAGCCAGTGCCTTGAGGACAGGCACAATGATCTCCGGTATGTCTACGTTATCTGCCATTTCTTTCTGCATATCTGCCACCGAGTCAATTACCTCCGATTTATTTGGATATTATTTCAACGACCATTGAATCATTGTCTGAATTTTACTCTGTTACGCAGCCTAAAGTAGTGACGTTCGTCATACAAAGAGGTGAAATATGTAATAAAATTCAATGGGGGTTGAAATATTTGGGTATAATACGGCGAAGCTACCAACTGGAAATCAGCGTCTGCCGTGAAAAAGGCGCTCGAGCGCCTTTTTGTGCCAGCATGTGAATTTCAGCGGTCGGCGGTCCGCCGTCAACGGCCATTTTTCGAGAAGAGGGAAGCTGTATGGGGCCAGCGTTTTTCTCAGCGCTCCAGCAGCAGCGTCACCGGGCCGTCGTTGTGGATGGTGACGCGCATGGTTGCGCCGAAGACGCCGGTTGCCACGTTGACCCCTTGGGCACGTAACTGCTGGCAAAAGTAGTCTACTAGGGGTTCGGCAATTTCTGGGGGCGCGGCATCGGTAAAAGAGGGCCGTTTTCCCTTGCGCGCGTCTCCATACAGCGTAAACTGCGAGACAACCAATACACTGCCGCCCACATCGAGCAGGGAGCGATTCATTTTGCCTGCCTCGTCGTCAAAGATGCGCAACCCGGCTACTTTGGCGGCCAGCCAGTCCGCTTCGGCGCTGGTATCTGTGTGGGTAACGCCCAGCAGCAGCACAAAGCCATGACCAATTTCGCTGACAAGACGGCCGTTGACCGCCACACTACCATACGTGACCCGCTGCACCAAAGCACGCATCATTGCCTCCAACCAGGGCCTGTAACTGCTGGCGAACCATGAGACATAAAACGTAAAGCGTGAGGGTGGGGCTCTGACCACATCTCACGCTTCACGCCTTCCGCATCAACGCTTCACAAACCCGTTTCACAAAATGCCCACCTGACTGTTATCTGCCAGCGTCAGCTTGAGCGCCTTGGGGCGGATGGGAGACTTGGTAATAATGACGTCACGGCCGATCAGGCTGTCTTGAATGCGCGCATCAATGTTGCGTATCTGGCTATTTTCCAACACCATCGAATGCTCGATTTCGCTGTTTTCGATGATGACATTGTGCAAAATGCTGGTAAACGGCCCCACGTAGCTATTTACAATGCGCGTGTTCTCGCCAATGACCGAGGGGCCACGCACGATGCTGTTGATAATTTCTGCACCACGCTCAATGCGCACACGCCGGTCTACGGTGCTATCACGGTCTACATACCCATTTACGGCGTATTCAATCTCTTCCAGTACCAAATCGTTTGCTTCTAGCATGTCGCCGGGGCGCCCGGTATCAATCCACCAACCGCAATGGATGTAGGGATGCACGGCATACCCCTGCTCTACCAACCATTGGATGGCGTCTGTAATCTCTAGTTCACCACGCCAGGAGGGTTTGATGGCGTTAACCGCCTCGAAGATGTGGTGGTCGAACATGTAGATACCTACCAGTGCCAGGTCACTGGGCGGATTTTTGGGCTTTTCTATCAGGCGGATGACACGGCCGTCGTCGTCCAACTCTGCCACGCCATACTGCTCCGGGTGCTCAATGCGCGTCAGCACAATCTGGCTATTCCATTCGCTGTTGGCAAATTGCGAGATAAGGGGACTGATACCGCCCTGGATCACGTTATCGCCCAGGAACATGACAAAGCGCTCGTCGCCCAAAAAATCTTGTGAAATTTTGACGGCGTGCGCCAGACCTAACGGCGCTTCCTGGGGAATGTAGGTGATGTTGACACCCCAGCGTCCTCCTCGGCCAACCGCTTCTTTAATCTGGTCACCGGTACTGCCAATGACAATACCAATTTCGGTAATGCCCGCGTCGCGGATGGTCTCGATGACGCGGAAGAGGACGGGCTTATTGGCTACAGGGATAAGCTGTTTGGCGCTGGTATAGGTAAGTGGATACAGGCGAGAGCCTTTGCCCCCGCTGAGAATAAGTCCTTTCATGGCTGCTCCTTGGACAACGACCGCAAACCGCAGATCGCCGACGGTTGTAAAGGTGGCCCAGGTTGGCAAGCCTAGCAGACGCAGGTCCTGGTAACCTGGATTCCATTATCATTCATGGTGGTCGGTATAGCCGATGCAGTCCCCTTCGTAAATGACCGCCGACCGCGATTTTGCCAGTGATGGGCGGTCGGCCGTCTGTGGTCTGCGGTCAAATTTGCCAGAATGATTGAACTCACCCTGGCCTTGGTGTACCTGGTTACGGATTAGCGCTAAGGGCTGCGGCTACCCGTTGAAAGCGTGCTTTGGCATCGTAGGCCAGCTCGGTGAGGACGGGATGCGAGATAACGCCCAACATGACCTCAGGGTCAATCAGGCTGACGAGAATACGGCCGTCCTCCTCTTGCGCCACCGTCACATTGCAGGGCAACATCAGCCCTATCTCCGGCGCAGTTGAGAGCGCCTTGTGCGCCAGCGGCGGATTGCAGGCGCCCAAAATTTTGTAAGGGCGGAACTCTACGTCTAGCTTTTGCTTCATTGTGGCCTTGACGTCAATTTCGGTGAGCAGGCCAAAGCCCTCTTTTTTTAGCTCGCCAATGACGTTGGCAACCGCCGTATCAAAGTCTGTTTCCAGGAAAACATTAATGCCTAACTGAGTCATTTTTTTACTCCTTTGAGATGAGAGAGTGAAGGCTCCAGTCCTTAGTCTTAGTCTCCAGGCTTCACCTCTCCCTCTACTGCCAAAAAGAAACGTTCCGGGTACGGCCCCACCGGCGGGTGCTCATCGCGAATTGCCAGGTGCAGCACCGTATCCCCAGGATAGTAATAAATACCAAACCCGCGCCCAAAAACAAAGCCATCCTGTTCGGCGCGCAGTGGGCTTTGCGGCAACGGCCGTCCCCACACGTCGCGCAGTTCCGCCACCGCCTCACCTGCCTGCACCAGGTCGCCTGCCTCTTTCAGGTGCAAGGCAATGCAGGGCACAGGGGCGCGCAAGGTCATGGTGCGCCGCACGGGAAAACCGGGGTCAACCAGCTGAATACCGCTAATCGGCTCCATTTCGCCGGCCAACATGCCTGCCCAGCGCAGCACGTTGCGCGTGCCCGCCAGCGCCGCCCGCACCATAGCGGGATCGGGCATATGGCCTGTGCCCAATTCGGCTGTAAACGCGGGAATACGCCCCACCAGCAGCGCCGCACCAGAAGTAGAACGGTGCAGGTCATTTTTAATGTACTGTTCAACGGCAAATTCGTTGATGATGGTGTGGCCATAAGCGCGCAGCATCTCATCCAGACGCGCGGCCAGCGCCTCTGCTTCTGCTTTGTTTGGCGCCGCGTTTTCGTCGGCACGGTACAGCACACGATCGCGAAAGGCAAAGGAGATAGAACCGGTCATGGCGTTGTGGTAATCAATCAGGTAATCGGCCGTTTCCTGAATGAGCGCGAACAGGTGTTTGTAGGCTACTTCCAGCGAGGAAGGCGGCCGTTTTTCTGGGTCGCGTTGTGCCGCTTCTGGTTTGCCATCTGGCCAGAGGCGATTGGGGTTGGTGTCTACGATGTAGGGCACGTACTTATGCACGCGCGCGCCCATCGGGCACAGGGAGGGAATAGCAACAATTGTGCCGCGCAGATTATCTACCAATTCCTGCGTCAGCAGCTCGTATAGCACCCAGGGGCCGGCATGTTCCGTGCCGTGAATGCCCGCTGTCAGCCAGATGCAGGGGCCGTCTACACGCGCCTGGGCAATGATGACGGGCAAGAATTCATCATGCCCCGTGGGGTGCGTCAGGGCGCTCCATTGGCCGTATTGCAATGTACCGGGTTGGGAAACGGCCGTACCGACCCTGATTTCTTGTGGCATCCTATTTCTCCATAGTTCAAGCTGTGCTGCGAAATGCTTTGCCAACTTGTCAGCCGTCTGCGGCTTGCGGTCAAAAACCCTGTTTCGGCTCTACCTCATGGCAAGCCACCCAGTGATCGGGCTGCGCCTGCCGCCATTCGGGCACAACTTGGGCACAATGCGGCTGAGCAATAGGGCAGCGCGTGTGAAAGCGGCAGCCCGGTGGCGGATTAATCGGGCTGGGCACATCCCCTTGCAGCACAATACGCTGCCGTTTGCGCGCCACCTTCGGATCGGCCACAGGCACGGCCGAAAGCAGTGCCTGCGTGTATGGGTGCAGCGGATGCTCATACAGCACATCACTGGCGGCCAGTTCCACCAATCCGCCCAGGTACATCACCGCCACCCGGTCACAAATGTGGCGCACCATGCTCAGATCATGCGCAATAAAGAGGTAGGTAAGGCCAAGTTGCGTTTGCAGGTCTTCTAACAAGTTAACAACTTGCGCCTGAATCGAAACATCTAGCGCCGCAATTGGCTCGTCACAAACAATAAAGTCAGGATTAGAGGCCAGGGCGCGGGCAATGCCAATACGCTGCCGCTGCCCGCCAGAAAATTCGTGCGGGAAGCGGTTGACATGCCGCCCACTCAGCCCCACCAGCTCTAACAACTCCTTCACACGCTCGTCACGCCGCTGCCTATCCGGTTCCAGATTGTGAATGCGCAACGGTTCCCCCACAATGGCGGAAACGGTCCAGCGCGGATTGAGCGAGGCAAAGGGGTCCTGGAAGATCATTTGCGCCTTGCGCCGCAACAGGCGCATTTGCGCGCCGCGCGCAGTTGTCACCTCAATGCCGGCAATGTTCACGCTGCCGGCGGTGGGCGGATACAGCCCCAGCATGGTACGGCCGATTGTACTTTTGCCACAACCGCTTTCGCCAACCAGCCCCAGGGTTTCGCCACGGTAGATGTCGTAGCTGACGCCATCTACGGCTTGCACGATTCCGACGGTACGCTCAAAAACAATGCCGCGCCGGATGGGGAAATGTTTTTTCAGATTCCTTACGCGCACCAGAGGTTCGTTTGTTTCCATTCAGGTTCACCTTTTACGGCTCAGGCTCTTTCTTCGCCCGTATGCGGGTTGACGAAACAGGCAGTTTTTTGCGTGGGGGAGACGGGTTGCAGCAACGGCCGTTCGCGCCAGCACCGGTCACGCACAAATTCGCAGCGCGGCGCAAACGGGCAGCCTGTCAACTCCAAAATCAGGTGCGGCGGCGCGCCGGGGATTGCCTTCAGACGACTCTGGCGCCGCTGGTGCACGCGCGGCAGCGCCGCCAGCAAGGCCAGCGTATACGGGTGCTGCGGACGCTCATACAGGCTCTCCACATCCGCCTCTTCCACAATCGTGCCGCCATACATCACCAGCACGCGGTCAGCCAGCCCGGCCACCACCCCCAGGTCATGCGTAATCCAGATCAGCGACATGCGCAGTTTGGCGCGAATCTCTTGCACCAGCTCCACAATTTGCGCCTGAATGGTTACATCTAGCGCCGTTGTCGGTTCGTCGGCAATCAGCAGCTTGGGGTTACAGGCCAACATCATGGCAATCATCACCCGCTGGCGCATCCCCCCAGAAAATTGGTGTGGGTAGTTGCCCAGGCGACTGGCTGCATCAGGAATCCCGACCAATTGCAGGAGTTCAATGGCGCGGTTGCGCGCTTCTTCGGCCGTCAGGTTAAAGTGGCGCACAAGCGCTTCGGTCAGTTGCCGTCCCAGGGTCAGCACAGGGTTGAGCGAGGTCATGGGGTCCTGGAAGATCATGCCAATATCGCGCCCGCGCACCAGCTCCAGCTCTTTCTCCGGCAATTTTAGCAAATCTCGTTCCAGGAAAACGGCCGTACCGCTGACAATCTCCCCCGGCGGAATGGGAATCAGCCCTAAAAGAGACATCATGCACACAGACTTACCGCTGCCGCTTTCTCCTACCACCGCCACCGCCTCGCCCTCAGCAATGTGGAAAGAGATGCCATTAACGGCATAAATGGTACCCTCAGGCGTATGAAAACGCACCTGCAAATCGTGCACGTTCAGCAAAGCAGGGTCTTGTTTCATGCGTCACCTATTCGGGCCGGCTGCGCGGGTCGAGCGCATCGCGCAGGCCATCCCCCACAAAGTTAATACTCAGCACCGTTAGCAAAATCAACAGGCCGGGAAAGAACCATAGCCAGGGCGCGCCCTCGATATAATTGGTAGAGCCAGTAATCATATTGCCCCAGGTTGCGGTAGGGGGCTGCACGCCCAGGCCCAAGAAGCTGATGTATGCTTCAGAAATAATCGCGCCGGCCACCGAAAGCGTCGCCGTTACCACAATGGGCGCCACAGTATTGGGCAAAATGTGCCGGAAGATAATCTGGCTGTTGGGTGTGCCAGTGGCGCGTGCAGCGGTGATAAAGTCGTTCTCTTTCAGCGCCAGAAATTCAGCGCGCACAATGCGCGCCAGGCGCGGCCAACTGGTCAGGCCAATGATCAGCACAATCACCACGACACTGCCGCTGTAGGTGCGCCCCAATAAGGTGATATCGGGCACTTTGCCGGTGAAATACTTGGCCATAATCAGCAGCAAAAAGAGACCAGGAATCGTCAGCACGGCCTCGGTAAAGCGCATCAGCAGACTGTCTAACAATCCTCCGTAGTAGCCGGCCAATGCGCCAATGAGAATGCCGATGACGAGCTGAACGAGAACGGCTGTGATCCCAATCAACAACGAAATCTGCCCACCGTAAATGGTGCGCGCCAAAATATCGCGGCCGATGGTGTCTGTGCCAAAGGGGTGCTCCCAGGAAGGAGGCTGCAACCGTTTAGTAGTGTCATTGTAGTTGGCATACGCCTCACTATAAACAAAGGCGCCGCCAAACGAATAGACAAACAGCAGAATCAGCAGCACCGCATTGGCCATTGCCAGCTTGTGCCGGCGAAAGCGTCGCCAGGCCATTTGCCCTGGTGATAGCGGCGGCGCTTCGACATCCCCACCTGCAAGGCCAATTCTGGCCGGAGGTTCTATCGTTGTCATTGGGCCTCCTGCGAGGAGTTGGTTAAGTTTGCTGGCTGGTTGGGTTTGTTGGTCAGCTAATAAACCATCCAACTAACCAACCGAACCAACCCAACCAACCCTAATCATAGCGAATTCGCGGGTCAAAGACGGCATATACAATGTCAGTGAGAATTTGCGAGAGAATCACGGCTACCGCCAGAAGAATCACAATGCCCATCACCACCGCCCCATCCGAGCGTTCCAGGTGGTCTAAAAAGAGCCGTCCCATGCCCGGCCAGGCAAAAATACGCTCTGTAACTACTGCGCCCGCCAGCAAGAAAGGCAAATCCAGCCCTACCAGGGTAATAATCGGCAACGATGCATTGCGCAGTGCATGAACCATAATAATGGTCACTCGCCGCAGCCCTTTGGCTTTGGCCGTGCGAATGTAATCCTGGCTCATGACCTCCAACATGGCGCTGCGCACATAGCGGCTGTAGCGCGCCACATCAATAAAGGCAATGGCAAAGATGGGCAAGATCATATGTTTGGCGATCTGTGCGGCCGTTTTGCCCACCTGTGGGTCAAACATGCCATTTGCGGGCAGATAGGGCAAGCCCCAACGTTGAAACAGGACAGAAAACAAGTAAATGCTCAGTAACGCGATCAGGAAAATAGGCATAGAGAAGCCCACAAACGAAAGCGTTGTGACGGCATTATCTACCCAAGAGTATTGGCGCAGTGCTGAGTATATGCCTACGCCCAGCCCCAGCACCAAGATCACAATTTGCGCCGGAATCATTAACAACAGCGTGTTGGGGATACGCTCCCAAATAATATCTAGCGCAGGCTTACCGCGTGTCAAAATCGAAATGCCAAAATCACCGCGCAGCACCCCCTTACGCCGACCCGGCGTTTCCGGCTCACCGTCTCCGTCCACGTCAATCATCGTCCAATCATTGCCTACTAGCCAATAGACGTATTGCATGAGGATAGGCTGATCTAGCCCAAGCTGGCGCGCTAACCGCTCCCGATCTTCGGGGCGCGTCGGGTTGCGCCCACCCATCATGGTCAGCGGATCGCCGATATTGTTCAATAGCACAAACAAAATCAGGCTGACAACAAAAAGAAGCGGAATAGATTGTAAAAGCCGCCGGATGACGTAGCGAGTCATGGGCTGCCTCCTGAGGTGTAAAGCGTGAAGCGCGATCAAATAGCTCCACGTTTCACGCTTTACGCTCAATTCTAGGCCCTAAGGGTTTGGGTAGGCCTCAGCAACTATTCAGACCTGACAGGTTTTTACCAGAGGCGAAAACCTGTCAGGTCTTGAGAAACTGGTTTGTGCTGACCTCTGGCAACATAACGCGATTTTGGCAAATCGCACCACACTGGCGGCCAGCAAAAACGCCGGCCCAGCCCTATTGCTTAATATCCCACTCTGCAATGCTGTAGAAGGGGGAAGCGCCGGAAATTTTTACATTTTCCATGCGCGCACTAATAGCCCAGGTATCCAGGTCTTGCCAGACGCCCAGCCAATACACGTTGTCGTACATAATCTCGCCAATTCGCCAAAAAGTTTTCTGGCGCTCTTCAAAGTCAATCTGCGTAGCCTGCAAGCGGAAAAGGCGATCTAGCTCCTCATCGCAGATTTTTTGGTCATTGACGCCGTCAGGATACTGATCGGTAGGAATTTCAGAACAGAGCCAGCGGCTGGAATCTGGGTCTGGGAAGGCTTCTGAGGCAGACCACTGGCCAATGTCTAGCTGGCCGGTAGGCATGGGACCGCCGCCGCCATAGCTCTGGAAGAAAACGTTGGAGGCAAAGCCAACAGGCTCCAGGCGAATGCCGCAACCGGCCAGGTTTTGCTGCGCCACTGCCTGTGTATCCTGGCGAATGGCGCGAGTAGTTGTGCCATGTTTCAAAATGAGTTCAACCCCATCTTTGTCACGCACGCCGTCACCGTTGCTATCAATCCAGCCTGCTTGGTCTAGCAGGGCGTTGGCCGAGGCTGGATCATAGGGCCAGGGAGCCAGATTGGGGTTGGCGTAGGGGGTGTTGTCCCAGAAGGTTACGGCCGGTTGGGTCAGGCCCAATAGCAGGTCGCGGTTGATCGAGAAGCGATCAAAGCACATGGCAATGGCCTGGCGCACGCGCTTGTCGGCCAGGGCGGGGTGCGCTTCTTTACCAAAGTAGATGTACCAGCCTTCGTCGTAGCCAGAGACAACGGCAAAAACTTCGATGCCTGCCTGCTCCAGGGTGGGAATGTCGGCCTGGGAGATGAAGGTACCCAGGTCGCCTGTGCCGGTGCGCAACGCCGCCACCTGGGCAGCGTCATCGGGCACAAAGCGGAAGAAGATTTCGTCAATTTTGGCGGGCGTGCCGTAGTAGTTTTCGTTGCGCACAAAGCGAGCATAACTGCCAGATTCCCACTCGGCAAAGACATAGGGGCCGGCGCTAACGGTGGGCGCCAGGTTCCAGGGGGCCGTATCCAGGCTGCCTTCGGCCTCAAAGACAGGCTCCAGGATGTGCTTGGGCAGCACAAAGCCCCACAGGTTTGCCACCCAGGGGATGAAGGGTTCTTCAAAGGTGGTGACAACGGTGCGCTCATCTGGAGCGCTGATTTCGGTGATCAGGCTGTAGGGGTAGGTGGAGTTGACGGTGTTGGCCGGGTTCATGAGCATCTCGTAGCTGAAAATGAAATCAGCAGAGGTGATGGGTGTGCCGTCTGACCATTTGATATCGTCACGCAGCTTAATGGTGATGGTACGGCCGTCTGGAGAAATGCCCCCGTTCTCCGGGCTGGGAATTTCTGTGACCAACACGGGGTTAGGGTTGTTGTCTACGTCAAAGTTCCAGGCTGAGGCGTTCCAAATTTGCTGGGTGATAGCAGAAAACCACATGTTGGTGTACATGGGATTCAGGTTATCAAATTCCTGCGTCCAGATAAAGGTGGCAACCTTACGCGCTGTAGGGGCTGTCGGGGCGGTGGTTGGCGCAGCGGGTTGGGCGGGGGCGTCTGTGGTTGTGCCACCTGTGTTGGCAGCAGGCTCGGTGGTTGTGGTCTGGCCACCACAGGCAGCCAGGGCAGCCAACAGCAGCACAACCAGAAAGAGAAAGGCTACATTTTTGGTTTTAGTCAACATGATCTCTCCTCCGTAAGAGTGTTGGGTGAAAAACGGCCGTTTCCGGCCAAAACAATGAGAAACAAGCAGCGTTTCTTTAGGCATCACCTCCCTTAAAAATTCTCGTGGCGAATTCCATTCATAGGGGATTCCTGTTGCAACATCGCCAAAAGCTCGGCGGCAACGGTTTCAATGTGCTGGCGCATGGCGCGCTCAGCCCCCTGGGCGTCTCTGGCAGCCAGGGCGTGGAGGATAGCGGCGTGTTCTTGTTGATCGGTGGCATCGCGGGAGGGCAGTGTGGCAACGGCCGTTTGCACAAAATTACCCCACAGCATCGTCGGAAAAGCCGACCAGAGCTGGCTCAGCGTGCGGATCAGGTACGGCCGGCGGCTGGCACGAAAAATCAGCTCGTGAAATTGGCGATTAAGCTGGCGATACTCACCAACCTGTTCTGGCAAGCGGCACTGCGCCATCTGTTCATGAATCTGCCAGAGGGCTGCCAGCTCATCTGGGCGAATGCTAAGCGCCGCTCTGGCCGCTGCCTGTCCTTCCAAAAAGCTGCGGTGCGCGTACAAATCCACCACGTCTTCAGGCGAGATATTGACCACACGCACGCCACGGTAGGGAATGTGCTCCACCAACCCCTCGGCGACTAACCTTTTCAGCGCCTCACGCACGGGCATCTGGCTTACGCCCAGGTCTTGGGCAATGTGCTGCTGGCGCAACCAGGTGCCAGGGCGATAGTCACCCTGCAAAATAGCGGCGCGAATTCGTTCCGAAACCCACGCATTTAGCTGACGATGAGAAGAAGGAGGGTCTTCTTTGGCGCGCATCATGGTTGCAAAGAAAACAAAAGGTCAATCGGGAGTGGTGATAATTGTCAGGTGTATCCGCCCTGATGCTTGCTCAGAACCCCAAAACCCGCAAGTGAAAAGTTGGATATTATATCTAATCCCAGGCGGTTAAGTGCAGCATAACACGAAGTAAGAAGTGCGTCAAGAAATTTGTCGTTCTGGCGCTCTATTATCCATCGGGCCAACCCAGGCCAATGCGGTTGCGTTCTGGCTCTACGCTAAGAACGGCCACCTCAATCACGTCCCCCACGCCCAGGCGAACGTGGTGCGGGATGTGGCTGCGGTGCAGCAGCCCATCTTGCTTGACACCAATGTCTACAAAAGCGCCAAAATCTACAACGTTGCGCACTGTGCCGTTCAGCCTCATACCAGGGCGCAAATCTTCCATAGATAGGACGTCGCTGCGCAGTAGCGGTGGGGGCAGCTCCGCACGGGGATCACGGCCAGGGCGAATGAGCTGGGCAAAAATATCGGTCAGGGTGGGTAGGCCCACATGCAGCCTGGCAGCCAGTTCGGGCAGCGGGTGTTTTTGCTGCAAGGCAGTCAGGGCGGCCTGGCGCTGCGGCAATGGGGCAGTGGGCGAGAGTTGGGCAAGCTGTAACACGGCCGTTGCTACGGCATAGCTCTCCGGGTGAATGGCGCTGGCATCCAGGGGATTGTCGCCATCGCGAATACGCAAAAAGCCGGCGCACTGCTCAAACGCCTTGCTGCCCAACCCGCTGACGGAAAGCAACGATTGACGATTGGGGAAACGGCCGTGCTGCTCACGCTGCGCCACAATTTTCTCTGCCAGCTTTGGCCCAATACCCGACACATACGTCAAAAGTGCCGGTGAGGCCGTGTTCACGTCTACCCCCACATGGTTCACCACGCTCTCCACGACCCCGACCAGCGTTTCTGCTAGCTGTTTTTGGTTCACATCATGCTGATACAGGCCAACGCCAATCGCCTTCGGCTCAATCTTCACCAATTCTGCCAGCGGGTCTTGCACGCGCCGCGCAATGGAAACCGCGCCACGCAGCGTTACATCCAGGTGGGGCAACTCCTCTTTGGCCAGCTTACTGGCGCTGTAGACGCTGGCGCCGGCCTCATTCGCCATCAGGTAATGCACGCCATCCTGCGTCCGCGTCAGCTCTGCCACGAGCTGCTCCGTCTCGCGGGAGGCTGTGCCGTTGCCAATGGCAATCAGCGTTACCTGGTAGCGGCTGACCCAGGCAGCCAACTGCATCAATGCCTCTTGCCACCTGTTTTGCGGTGGGTGCGGGTAAATCGTCCCCGTGTCCAGCACCTTACCGGTGGGGTCTACAATGGCCACTTTGCAGCCGGTGCGGTAGCCGGGGTCAATGCCCAAAACCGTGTGCCCTGCCAGCGGGGGCTGTATAAGCAGGTTGCGCAAATTTTCGCCAAAAACGGCAATGGCGTGCGCTTCGGCCTGCTCGGTCAGGGCACGGCGAATGTCGCGCTCGATGGCGGGCAGCAGCAACCGTTGTGCGCTGTCTGCCATCGCCATCTGCAACTGTTCGGCCAGGGGGCTGCGCGGGTCGGGACGCACCACGCTGCGCATGGCCAGGAGCCAATCTTTTTCGTCTACGTCCAGGTGCACGCGCAGCACTTTTTCTGCTTCACCACGATTGATGGCAAGGATTTGATGCGGCTTCAGGCGGTCTACGCGAAAATCAGCCTCGTAGTACAGGGCGTAAACCTGCCGCTCGTCAATAGCGTCGGCAATTTTGCGCGCGCGCAGCGTGCCCTGCTGCCGCGCTTTTTCGCGCACGCGCTGGCGAATGACGGCGTGGTCGCTGAGCATTTCGGCCACAATGTCGCGCGCGCCGACCAGGGCAGTGGCAGCATCGGGCAGTTCGGTGGAAAGAAAGGGGGCAGCCAGGTCAATGGCCGTTTCCCGTGTGCGTATTTGCTGCCAGATGAGCTGTGCCAATGGTTCCAGCCCCTGGGCACGGGCCACACTGGCGCGCGTTTTACGTTTGGGCTTATAGGGCTGGTACAGGTCTTCCAGTTCTGTCAGGGTGGCGACGGCCTCAATTTGCTGTTGCAGCTCTGGCGTCAGCTTTCCCTGTGCTGCAATAGTGGCGAGAATGGTCTGGCGGCGTTCATCCAGCGCTTGCAGGCGCGCTGCCATGTCGTTAATCTGGCGGATTTGCTCTTCATCCAGGCTACCAGTTGCCTCTTTGCGGTAACGGGCAATAAAGGGGATAGTGTTGCCAGCAGCGAGGAGGTCGAGAACGGCCGTTGCCTGCGTGGCGCGAATCTTCAGGGCATCTGCGATGAGCGTGGCGTGATTCATAGCGCCGCATTATGGCACAGACCCCATCATAAAACCAGATATGAGTTTGGTGATTTTTATGAAATTCGCTATAACTATCTCGCACACCCCCTTGGGGTTCGCAAATACACGCGCAAAACTTGAGAACGGAGAAAGTATGACAATCGCGGAAACAGACGTGCAAACATCCAATGTGGTTGGCGTGCGCTTTCAGAAATTAGGCAAGCTCTATCACTTTAAGGTACGCGAAGGCGACCAGATAGAGCCAGGCGATCACGTCGTGCTGGAAACCAAGCGTGGCCGCCAGCTAGGGCAGGTGATTGCCTACATTGACCAGGAAGACGTACACGCGCAAAAAGGGATGAAATACATTGACCGCAAAGCCACCCCGCGCGACCTGGTCATGAAGCAGGTGTGGGAAGCCAAAGAGCTGGATGCCCTGATCACCTGTCGCGAAAAAGCCAGCCAACTTGGCATCCGTGACGCCAAATTTGTTAAGGCAGAGTATAGCTTCGATGGCTCTTGGCTAGCCTTCCTCTACACAACGGAAAACAAGAAGCTCAACATCCAGCCGCTGCACAATGCCCTGAGCCAGGCATTTTCCGCCAAGATCGAAATGCGCCTGATTGGCCCTCGTGATGTCGCCCGCCTGATGGGTGGCTTTGGCGCCTGCGGCGCGCCGCGCTGCTGCTCCACCTTCCTCACCGAATTTAGCCCCATCTCCATTCGCATGGCCAAAGAGCAAGGTATCTCTCTCAGCCCGCAAGAGATCACCGGCATGTGCGGCCGTTTGCGCTGCTGTCTCATTTACGAGTATGAGCAATACGTGGCGGCGAAAAAGACCCTGCCACGCCTGAACAAGCGCGTGGGCACGCCCTACGGTGAAGGGCGTGTGAAAGATGTGCGCGTGCTGCGCGAATCGGTCATCGTTGAGATAGAGGGTGACCGGTACGAAGTGTTCCGCCATGAGTTAGAGCCTCTGGATGAGCTGGAAGCGCTGCAAAAGAAGGCAGAGCAAGGCTGCGCCAAACACGAAGGAGGCGGCTGCGACTGTGGCGCGAAAGCAGCAACGTCTGCAGCTAACCTGGTTGACCCCGAAAATGAGCTGATAGACGAGCTGGCAGACGAGTTTCCAGATGAGTTGGCGGATGAGCCAGACGACGAGTCTGAAATGGACTTTTTGGCGTAGCTAAAAGAAGAATGGCAGCAAAGACACCAGAAGAAGCGTGGCAGCTTGTCACAGAATTTGTGCAAGATGAAGGACTGCGGCGGCACATGCTGGCCGTTTCTGCGGCCATGCAGGGCTATGCGGCGCGCCTGGGTGAAGATGTCATCTATTGGGGCGTTGTGGGGCTGATCCATGACTTTGATTGGGAAATTCACCCGAACCTGGATGAGCATCCCATCAAAGGGGCGGCCATTTTGCGCGCGCGTGGCTGGGATGAGGAGACAATTCGCACGATTTTGTCCCATTATACGGCCGGTACGGGCGTGGAGCGCGTCAGGCCGATTGATTTTGCCCTGCTGGCCTGCGACGAAATTACAGGGCTGATTACTGCTACGACGCTGGTACGGCCGTCTAAAAACATCGCCGACGTCACGATGAAATCTTTACGTGGCAAGTGGAGAGATGCGCGATTTGCCGCCGGCGTGGACCGCGCGCACATGGCGGAGGTGACGGCCGATTTCAGCCGTGCCTGTTTTGCCGGGCAGCTAGAGCTTTGGCAACATATCGAGAATGTGTTGACGGCTATGCAGCAACAGGCGGCGCAGTTGGGGCTGGACGGCCGTTTAAGCCAGAGCTAGAACCAGAGCTGGCTACGGTCATTTGCACAGGAATATAGTCGGCCGTCGGCGATCATTTGCAAAGGAAAAACGCATGGCAGAAAAGGAATACCTGACCGTTGCTGAGGCGCTAGAACTGGTGCTGGCAGGCATTGAGGTGCTGCCGCCAGAACACGTGGAACTGGCGCAAGCCCTGGGTCGCATTCTGGCGCAGCCCATTGTGGCGCGAGACAGCCTACCCCCCTTTGCCAATTCCTCTATGGACGGCTATGCGCTGCGCGCTGCCGACCTGGCCGGCGCAACGCCGCAGTCGCCGGTCAGCCTGCGCGTGCTGGGGGAAATTGCCGCGGGCGCGGTGGGTGATGTACCTGTCTTGCCCGGAACGGCCGTGCGCATTATGACAGGCGCTCCCCTCCCTCCTGGCGCAGATGCCGTCGTGCCGGTAGAAGACACCAATGAACCCTGGCGCGATGCCGAACGGCCGTTGGCCAGCCACGTTCTCATTTTCCGCCAGGTAGCTCCTGGCGCCTACGTGCGCCGCGTGGGCGAAGATATTCAGACAGGACAGGTTGTCCTGGCTGCCGGTCACCTCATTCGCCCCCAAGAGATAGGGGTGCTGGCCTCGCTAGGCGTCAGCAGCGTGCCTGTTGTGCGCCGCCCGCGCGTGGGCGTATTGGCAACCGGAGACGAGCTAATCGCCGTTGAGGAACCCCTGCGCCCCGGCAAAATTCGCAACAGCAACGGCTATACGCAGGCGGCCCAGGTGGCGGCGCTGGGTGCCGTGCCTGTGCCCCTGGGCATTGCGCCCGACAGCGAAACGGCCGTGCGCGCGCGTTTACAGGCGGGTCTAGCAGCCGGGGTTGACCTGTTCATCAGCTCCGCTGGTGTCTCTGTGGGCGCATACGACGTGGTAAAAACGGTGCTGGAAAAAGAGGGGAACGTTGACTTCTGGCGCGTGCGCATGCGCCCCGGCAAGCCACTAGCTTACGGCCGTTACGGGAGCATACCCTACCTGGGATTACCGGGCAACCCGGTTTCCGCCATGGTCTCCTTTGAGCGCTTTGCCCGCCCCGCCATCCTCAAAATGGCCGGGCACACACGCCTGGAACGGCCGCAAGTACAAGCCATCGTGCAAGAAGAGATTTATTCAGATGGGCGCGAGAGCTACATTCGCGCAGTTGTGCGGCGAGAGGGGGAGGTGTATACGGCCGTTACCACGGGCGCCCAGGGGTCACACATGATGACCTCCCTCATTGCCGCCAATGCGCTCTTGATCGTGCCCGAGGGCGTAACGCACGTGCCTGCCGGGCAATCCTTGTCAGCCATGATGATCAACTGGCCAGAAACGGTTTTTTAGCGCCATGCCTAAGGTTTTATGGAAAAGTTTGATGGTTTGCTGATTGGTTTGTTGGTTGGCATTTGATAGTTGGTTTGTTGGTCGAAAACGAACGTACCACAACAGCCTGGCAGTCACTTTTCAGACAATCAAAAAGACCCGCTGTGGCAGGTCTTTTTGCTGATTTTGCTCAATCTTGCAGCTGCAAGGTGCGACGCAGTAACTCTTCTTGCTGTGAGCGACTGCGCTCGCGCTGACGCGCCTTTTTGTTCTTTTTACGGCCGTCCATCATGGCATCCAGGCGCTCACTGCCCATTGCGCGACGCAATGCCACTTCCATGGCCGTGGGCAGTTCTTCCTCCTCCTCGTCCATTGCGTACTCTTCAACCTCAACCTGCTGAGCGCCGCGTCCACGCCGGCCACCGCCACGACCTTCGCTTACTGGCTCATGGTGCACAGGTTCCGGTTTTTCCAGCAGTGCTTTCATGCTCAGGTCAATACGCCGCTTCCGCTTGCTAAAACCAAGCACCTGCACCTGCACCTCATCACCCACCTTCACCACTTCGCCAGGGCTTTTCACGTAATCATGGCTAAGTTCGCTGATGTGCACCAACCCTTCCCGCTCGGCGCCAATGTTGACAAAAGCGCCAAAATTCTCCAGACGGGTCACCGTTCCCGTGTAGACGTTTCCCACCTTCAGGTCACTCCAATCTACAGCCAGGGGCTGGATCATCGTGACCATAATTTGTTGTGTCTGCCGGTCAACTTTTTCAACCCACACCGTCACTTCGTCACCCACTTTCAGGGCATCAGAAACGCGGTTAACACGCCCTTCACTGAGCTGGGAAATGTGGATGAGGGCGTTCACACCTACGCCAATGTCAATAAAAGCGCCATAAAGCTCCAGCCGCTCGACCTTGCCCGTTAGCTTCATTTTTGGCTTCAGGTCATTAATTGTTAAAGGAGCAGCCACTTCAGGCGCTCCTGTTGTTTCGGTCACTTCTTCACGCATGTTGAGTTCTCCTACGCAGGGATGTATTGCTCAGCGCTCTGCGCATCCGTCGCAATATGTTGTTCATAATACATGGGGGGGCAGAACGCATAGTTTTGCTTTTGCTCCAAAATTCAGAAGGCAATTATAGCAATGGCATAGGGTGTGTCAACCTGAAAACGAGATTACAGCGATTGTAAATTTGAAACCATGCGGGTGGGCGGGACAGCGCGGAAAAGTTTGTAGTGGCCGCTTTAGCGGGCAACTGATTAAAGTCGGCACTACAAACGGGTATATACAGCTTTGTGAAGCAGGCTTAAATTGAGAATTACTGGTAACTTCCAGCTGAATACCATTGTTGAAACGCAAGCTGTCAGGAGCAAAAGTGCCGCGAAAATAAATCACCCGTCATGATTGCCGAAAACGGCCGTTTCTCCCCGGTGTACCCGCTCTAACTGATAAATTGCATACAAAGCCACTAATGCTGTTACCCCCGCCATCAGATATGCCTCCAGGACCGTGGCTTTGGAGACAAACACCCCTACCATACCAAAGGTTCCCGCTATCAAGTACAAAATCAGCACCGCTTCGCGCTGGCTAAAGCCCATTTTTACCAGACGGTGGCTGGTATGATCCTTGCCCGCCGTATTCGGGCTGACGCCACGGCGCAGGCGCGAGAAAACCACCAGGGTCATATCAAAAATGGGCAAGCCTAACACAAAGACAGGAACCATCCAGGTGACCGTATTGGGGCTGCCAGGAAAGCGTAATTGCAGGCCCAGGACAGCCAGCACAAACCCTAAGAAAAGCGACCCTACATCCCCCATGAAAATTTGTGCGGGCTTGAAGTTGTAGCGCAAAAAGCCCAGGCAGGCACCCAATACGCCCGCTGCCAACGCCGAAACCAAAAACTGCTCATTGAGTGCTCCCAACAGCAACATAAACGCGGCCGCCACGGCGCTGACTCCGGCGCTAAGGCCGTCCATGTTGTCCAGGAAATTGATGGCGTTGCTGATGCCTGCTAGCCACAGTAGGGTAATGGCATAGTTTGCCAGATCAGGAATAGGGAGCTGCACACGCACCTGGAAGAAAATGAGCACAACCCCAGCCACAAGCTGCCCTCCCAACTTGGCCCAGGCAGGCATACCGTAGCGGTCGTCCCACAGGCCAACCAGCGTTACCAGCGTCAGCGCCAGCAAAATGCCCAACACCTGACGCGGGGGCTGTCCGGCGTAGATGATCAGCACGGCCAGAATCGCCCCGCCAAAAATTGCCAGCCCACCCAGCAGCGGCATCGGCGTGCTGTGCAGCTTGCGCTGCGCCGGCGCATCCACAAAGCCCAGGGCAATGGCCACGCGGCGAATGGGCGGAATGCTGAACGCAGAAACAGCCAGGGCAATGAAGAAAACGGCAATTGCAGCACGCATAGGGTGTTATTGGGTTACTTCTACAATATCTATACGCAAAATCCGGTCGCCCAAATAATCCGGGTTGGCCATCGGGTCGCGCAGAGTCAGGTTGCTCAGCACCTCATCACCGGCAATTACTTCGCCAAAAATTGTGTGGCGGTTATCTAGCCAGGGCGTGGGGGCAAAGGTAATGAAGAACTGGCTGCCGTTTGTGCCGGGGCCGGCGTTTGCCATGGCCAGCAGACCGCGCCGGTCAAAGACCAGACCATTGTTCACTTCGTCGGCAAACTGGTAACCAGGGCCACCGGCGCCGCTGCCGGTTGGGTCACCAGCCTGCGCCATGAAATCTGGCAGCACGCGGTGGAAGGTTGTGTCATCATAAAAGCCTTGCTCGGCCAGGAAGACGAAGTTGTTGACGGTGAGCGGCGCGGCATCGTCAAAGAGGCGCAGGCGAATGTCGCCACGTTCCGTCTGGATGATGGCTTCGTAGCTTTTGTTGACGTCTATGACGAACGGAGGCGGCGCGTTGTAGTAGTTGTTGCGCTGCGCAGGGGGCAGGCTGGCCAACGGCCGTTCCCCTTGCAGGCCCTCGCCTTGTGGACGCGCACTTTCTGAGGCTGGCGGTTCAGGCAGGGAGGAAGCGTCCACGCCCAGGGAGAACAAAAGCTGCTGTACCTGGGGCACGGCCTGGGCTGGCGCCTGGCTCAATGCCAGCCGCGCTTTTTGTTCCGCCTGCGCCGTGTCGCCCAGCGCCTGGTACGCTTCAGCAATCAGGTAGTTCACGTTCCAGGCGGGCAACTGCGCGCGCGGGTCGTTGGCCAGGGCATTCTCATAAGCCAGGATTGCTTCGGCATACTGCCCCAGTTCTCGCTCCACTTGCGCCAGTTGCAACCAGGCGCGCGCATTTTGCGCATCCCGCTCCAGGCCTGCGCGCAGCGCCTCAGCCGCTTCGCGGTAGAAAGCGATGCGACTATCGCCATCGGGGTCGGCGCAGGAGATTAGCCCATCTGCCAGGGCATAATGGGCTGTGGCAAAGTAGGGATCAATGATAACCGCCTGGCGATATACCGCCAGCGCCTCTTCGCAGCTTCCCTTTAGCTCCAACAAAAGCACGCCCAACTCGTTGCGGATA
The DNA here is from genome assembly GCA_937943625.1 of uncultured Anaerolineae bacterium. Classification (GTDB taxonomy): domain Bacteria; phylum Chloroflexota; class Anaerolineae; order Promineifilales; family Promineifilaceae; genus JACSRF01. The sequence continues at coordinate 52,329 of CALEAD010000006.1, forward strand.
ACTGAGTTTTGGGGGCTGAGGGTCAGGGCGGTGCGGTAGTAGGATTCGGCCGTTTGCAGCCGTGCTGCGCGCTCAACGTCATCAGCAGCAAGCTGCACCAGGCGCGTATTGAGGCGCGCCAGGTTGGCAGTATGATCGGTGTTCAGCGGGTTAATGGCCTGGGCGCGCAGCAGTCGCTCTTCTGCTTGCTGGAAAAGTTGCTGCCGCTTGATAGGGTCCGGTTCAATGGTGGAACGCTCCAGATAAGCACGTCCCAGGAAGAGGTAGTAAAAGTCTTCGCGTGGGGCCAGTTCCAGGGCATGTTCATAAATGGCGATGGTGCTGTCCCAGGCGGCAATGGCTTGTTGTGAGCCGCGTGGAGCCTGGGCTGCCTGGCCTTCAAACGGCTTGCCGCGCTTGAAGACCATATCTGCCTGCACGACGCGCAGGTTTGTTTGCACAACGCCGTAGAGCGCCAGGGCAAAGATGAAGACGAGGGCCACAAAGGCTGGGGTGCTGCCATAGGCGCGCACGTGGCTGCTGGCGTGTCGTGCCAGCACAAAAGCGCCGACAATCAGCAGCACAATCACAAAGGCATAGAAGAGCGTCAGAAAGCCGTTGACCAATCCGGCCTCGAAGACACGCAGTTCTTGTGTGGTCGCAAATTGCCGTGGCGCTGTGGGTGTAATGGAGCCTTTGAGCTGATTGGCCTGCAAAAAGCCCAATAAAAGCCCAAAGCTGACAGAGGTCACCCCCATCACAAGAGCGGGCATCACGCTTTGCTTCCAGTGACGATCCCACAGGGAGTAGAGCAGGGCCAGGGTGAGCGCGGCCAGCAGCAGCGCCTGCCACCAGGCGCCGGCTACAAACAGGGGAATGACAAACAGGAAGCCGGCAAGAGCAACTAGGGCAGCCAGCAAACGGCCGTTTTGCCATTGCCGATAGAGTGCAGCGGTGCTGACGGCGCTGAGAAGCAGCCAGATGAGCAGCAGGGCGCGCCCCAGCGTGCCGGATGCGGTTACGGGTGCGGCTGTGTAGCTGTAGATGATGCCTCCCAGGCTGAGCAGGATGGAAACGCCCAGCAAGACGAGGCTGTTCTGGCGGCGGTTGGCTGGCCAGGTAGACGTGGCAACGGCCGTAAAGGTCAGCTCGCCTCCTTTCACCAGCTCACTCAGCGACACCAGCACGCCCAATGTCCAGGTAAGGACGATCATCATAAAAATGAAGGGAGAGTCGGCAAAATCTTGCCTGGCATTGAGGAAGAGGGATTGATAGAAAATCTCTACCGGGGAGAGATCGGCAGGCGAGGCAATGGTTTTGCCGGGCGGCAAGGAATAGGTGATGTATTGGAAGGAGAGAATGCCCACCATGAGCAGCAAAATGAGGCCATGCAGCAGCACCGGTCCCCACACATCCTGGCCACTACTTTCCACCGCAACCGGGATGCGCTTGCGCCGCGCTGCTTTGGCAGCACTTTTGCCAGTTGCAGGTGTGACAACGGCCGTTTCCTTCCCCTCTTTTTGTGCTTCTTTTAGACGTGGCAAGGCGTACCCCAGCACAAACATCAGCCCCACGTAGGCAAAAAAGTGCAGCCGTGTGGCCGCAATGGCAATGCCAAAGTGAATTTCCACATAGTGGGCCAGCACGGCCGTTACCAGGCCAATGAGCAGGAGCCGCTCCATCTGAAAAGCTTCTTGCGCCTCCCCCTCTGCGTGGGCAGGCACAAAGATGGCGTAATATGTCAGGTAAAGAACCAGACCAATGATGCTGCCAAAGGGAACCGCCACGCCAAAGAACGGCAGACCCATCAGGGGCACGATCACGGCCGTTGTCCCCACCGCGCTACCAATCCACAAGCCAATCAGCAAGTTGCGGTCGCGCGGGCGGCGCACAACACCCAACCACTTAAAGCCATAGTAAAACATGCTGAGGTAAAGCGCCTGCCACACCAAAAAGCCGGCCCAACCAGTAATCACCAGCGCATCAAACGTCTCATTGTGCGAACGATCCGGCGAGGCGTTGCGCGCCTCGACGGTGGCCAGCAGCGGCGGATAGAAGCGGTTATAGGCCACGTACATAGACTCTGGCCCGTAGCCAAGCAACGGCCGTAAAAAGTTCAGCGCATCCTGACGACCGTCGGGGAACTGCAACGGTTCGTGAATACCAATCAGCTCAAGCGCCCCTTCCCAAATGAGCACGCGCACCCGCCCCGTCGCCCGATCAGACTCCAACAAGCGGCCCAGGCGCCCTAGGGAAGGTTCCTCTTTCCACGCGACTAACGTTTCCGTCACGCGGCCAAGCAGGGGTGTCTGGCCAAACTGTGCGTTGAGTGGCTCGGCAAAGTTAAACGCACCCAGGCCGGTTGCGACGAAAAAGGCCAGCAATAGCCAGGAAAGCCACAGCCAGCGCCACCCGCGGCGCATGGCCATGAGCACCAAAATGAGCAGCGTTACCACGCCAACCGCGGCAGCAAAGGCCAGAAACGAGGCCAGTGAACGGGAAAGCGAGTCCAGCCGCCCTGAAGCAATAATTTGCCCCAGCAGCAGGTTAATGACCCCAAAAGAGAGCGAGAGTCCGCCCAAGAGCAGCGCCAGCACCTTGCCGACGTCTGCCAGACCCAATTTCCGCCCAGTGGTTTCGGCGTTGCGCAGCGAGACAAGCAAGATGAGGACAAAGGCAAAGAGAGCGACAGCCAGACCCATCCAGGGGCCGCGGCTGCTGGTCCAGTAAATGGCCGCCAGCTGTAGCGCCATGGTAAAGATGTAAATGGAGGCACGAATGACGTCAGCAGCAGATAGTTCTGCATCTTCAAGGATATTCGTGAAGGCGTCTATGATGCGCGCCAGCGTGAGCGGGAGCACCATGATCAGGTACGCGGCAATGAAAATGGCGTTGCCCATGTGCCCGGCAATGCGGCGCTGGGTGTCGCCTCCCCAGGGTAAGGGGTCTAGCTGAAAACGCTGCAAAATACCGTAGAAGGAAATGGGGATGCTGGTCAGGATCACGGCCGTTGCCACGCGCTGCACTTGCTTCCTGGTGCGCATGGTAGCAGCCAGTAAGGCAAAGATGACGATGTAAGAGAGGGTCGTGTAGGTTCCCTGCAACCGCTGGTAGGAGCCGGCCCAACTGACCTGCGGCGTAATGGAGGCAAGCGTGGAGAGCAGATAGACAATGACGAGCAAGAAAACGGGCAGGACAAACGGCCGTTTCCACACCGAATCTTCATCCCGCCAACGCAGCCAGTTTAACTGCCGCCATCCTTCCTCATTAATAAACTTCACCAGCCAGGCAGCGCTCATCAGCAGGGCAATCGAGCGCAGCAGCGTTAGCTTGTCCGGCTCAAAAACGCGGTCGGAGTGAATGTTGAAAAAGAGGGGAATAGAAACAATAGCGGCTAACCAGCCAATTTCGAGAAAACCGTTGCACCAATGGGATAGTTTTGAGTTCATACGTATTCTTTCAAGGCAGGTTGGAATCAAGACCTAATTTTTCTAGAAACAACGCCACGTCACGCGCCAACAGTGGCCTTAATTGCCAGGCTCGTTCTGTATTTTCGACGACGCGCTGCGGCTGGATTGGAACACCATAAGCATGACGAAAGAAGTGGCGAAAAGCGCGCAACTCATTGAGCAAGGCCACCGATTCGGCAGACAACAATGCGGGGCGCGTTTCTCGAATTTCCAGGGCCATGCGCTGTATCAGGGCCATATGCCAGCGTGATGGATCAGAAACGCGGTTCTCGAATGCTTTTGCCACAATGAGCAACAAATCTTCTATGGCGCTGTAAAGATTGTGCAATTGATAGGCGGCGCTTTCGACGTAAGCAGGAACCTCGTCTGACATTTCGGCCGTTCGTTGGCGCAGTAACTCGTATACCTGATTGATGTTCGCCATCTGTGCTTTTACTTCCGCCTCAAGCGTTCTCAAGCCGACGCTGTCCATAAGACTCCTTCTCGTTTGATTTTTGCCGCAAAATGGCAGGTATGCAATTCTAGCAAATCCACTTCCCGTTCCAGCAGCAAGGAAAGGGCAGCAGCGAAAGCAAAAAAACGGCCGTTGGCCACATCCACTACCGCTACATCTACGTCAGAATGATCGCTAAAGCGACCGGGCTGGACCAGCGAGCCGAAGATGTACGCCTGTGTTACGCCATAGTTAGTGGCGTTTTCATTCAGCCAGGCCAGCAACTGTGCCAGCAAGGCTTGCCGCTCCGCTTCCCACTTTTCCTGGCGCGCGGCAAGGGTTTGGTCTAAAACGGCCGTACTGAAAACTGCGGTACTCACTGATCTTCTTCCTCAATCAGGTGCTCGAAAAGGCGATAATGCCATGATGGGCTAATGATAACACAAGCAGCAGTGGGAAACAGGGTGTGCGCAAATCAACGCTAACAAATTTGACGGCAGACGGCGGTCAGCGGTCGGCGATCACCCATGTAACAAAGATTGATAAAGGGCATCTATCTCCCGCACCATTTTTTCAGCGCCGAACTCAGGGGCGCGCGCACGGCCGTTTTCGCCCATGCGGCGGCGCAGCTCCCCATCTGCCAGCAATTGCACCACACGGTCGGCAAGCACGGCCGTTTCCCCCTTCCCCACCAGGAAGCCATTCACCCCCTCTTCAATGGCCTCCGCCGAGCCATCGGCAGCGGTGCAGACGATGGGCAGACCAGAGGCCATCGCCTGGGGCAAGACGCGGGGCAGCCCTTCCCATAAACTGCTGAGGACAAACAGGTCAAAGGCGGCCATCAGTTCCGGCACGTCGCGGCGCAGGCCGGTGAGAATGGTTTGCGCCGTAAGGCCGCCCATCTGCAAGGCGCTTTCTACCTCTGGACGCAGCGCTCCATCGCCGACGATGATGAACCAGGTGTTGGGCATCTTACTGGCTATGCGAACAAACGCATTTACCAAATCTAGCGGCGCTTTTTGCGGCGAGAGGCGGGTAACGCTGCCGACAACCAGCGCATCGGCCGGGATGCCCAATTGACGGCGCATCTCCGCCGGGGGGATTTGCGGGTGGCCGAAGCGGTCTAGCTCGATGCCGCTGCGGATAACCACATAATCGGCAGTGCGAATGCCTTGCGCCAACCCCTTTTCCCGGTCTTTTTCAGCGACCAGAATGGCGGCATGGCCGCACCAGTCCCCTATTTTCTCCAGGGCAACGTAGAAGCGCAGTTTGCGCGGGGACATTTGCTCGTGGAAGCTCCAGCCGTGTACGGTGTGGACGATGACGGGGACACGGGCAATTTTGGCGGCGATGCGCCCCAGGACGCCGGCTTTGGAGCTGTGGGTGTGGACGATCTGGTAACGGCCGTTGCGCATGACCCGCACCATTTTCAGCAGCGCCTTCAGGTCGTTGGCCGGGCTGACTTCGCGCACCAGTTCTGGCAGGATGGTGAGGGGGATGTTGCGCTGGCGCACTTCTTCGATGAGCGACCCTTCTGGCCCGGTCTGCGGACCGGAAAGGATGGAGACCTGGTAACGGCCGTCGCCCACCACACCTTTGTTCATCAGGTCGGCCGTGAGCATGGTATTCTCTTGCGCCCCGCCAATGATGAGGCGAGTGATGGGGTGGAGGACGCGGATGGGTGTTGGCATCATTTGTTGATCCGCAGATTACGCCGATTGACGCAGATTTTTTTCGGTTAGTAAGCGATTATATAGGGCTTCTGTCTGCTGTACCATGCGTTCGATGGTGAATTGCGCGGCGGCGCGTTGACGGCCGTTCTGCCCCATTTGCGCCGCCAGTTTCGGGTGATCGAGCAGTTGGCTGATGGCCTGGGCTAACGCTTCCGGGCTTTGCGGCGGGACGAGGAGGCCGGTCTGGTTGTGGATGACGAGTTCGGGTGTGCCGCCAACGGCCGTTGCCACTACCGGCAGTCCGGCGGCCATCGCTTCCAAAACGACGTTGGGCAATCCTTCCCAGAGGGAGGGGAGAACGAGTATGTCCAGCCCGGCCAGCAGGCGCGGGATGTCTGGTTGATCGCTAAGAAAAAGAACCCGATTGGCATCTGGGAGTTGGGCGGCGGCAGCTTGCAACGGCCGTTTCTCCGGCCCATCTCCCACAAAAATGAGATAGAGGTCGGGGTAGGCAGGGGCGATTTGCGCAAATGCCTGTAGCAAAAAAGTGTAGCCCTTCACCGGGCGCGGCCGGCCGATGGCGGCGATGAGTTTGCCCTGCGCCGGCAGGTCAAATTCAGCTCTGGCGGTTTGGGAGTCGGGCAGATTGTCAAATTGCGTCAGGTCAATGCCGTTGCGAATGACGCTTAATTTGGCGGGCGGCAGGCCAATCTCCTGGGCAGCGAAATTGGCTACCTGCTGCGAGACACAAATGATGCTGTCGGGCAGGCGACCGGTCAGCCGGTTCAGCGCGCGGCGCAGGCGACCCTCCTGCCCCATCGTTCGCTCAGCGGAGATAATGACGGGCACGCCCGCCAATCTGCCCAGAACGCGGCCGGGGATGTTGGCGTGGAACATCCAGGTGTGCAGGAGGAACGGCCGTTCCCGGCGCAATAACCGGTACAACCGCCACAACGCATCCAGCCGCCATTGCGCCGTCATGCCCAAATCGCTAACGGGAGTACCGAGTTGGCGAATTTGTTGGGCGCCAACTTTGTCACCGTTGTAGAGGCAAACGACCTGATGAGCGAATTTTTGCCGGTCGGCATGGCGCAACAGCCGGTAAAGCGCCATCTGCGCCCCACCCCGGTCGAGTTCGGTGATGAAGTGAACGACTTTAATCATCAGAATAAATCGGCCGGGGGCGCAGTCAGCGCCGCACGCGGGCGGTCTATGTAGGCGCGAAACCAGAGTTCCAGCATCAGCAGTTGCCAGATGGGGTAGCGGTGATTGGCTTTGCCGGCGATATGCTCGTCCAGCAGTTGGGCAACGGCCGTTTCCCGCAAAATTCCCCGTCCAACCGCCCGCTCATCTAGCAAAACCGCCCGCACCGTTTCGCGCAGTTCGCGGCGAAACCAGCCCGCCAATGGCACAGCAAAACCCTGCTTCGGGCGGCGCAAAATCGGCGCGGGCAGGTAGGGGGCCAGCGCCTTTTTCAGCAAATACTTACCCTGCCGCCCGCGAATTTTGTATTGGCTGGGCAACCGCGCCACAAATTCCGCCAGTTCGTGGTCTAAAAAGGGTGAGCGTCCCTCCAGCCCGTGGAGCATGGTGGCGATGTCTACCTTCACCAGCAAATCGTCAGGTAGATAGGTGTGTGTATCCAGGCGCAGCAACCGATCCAGCCAGGGAAGAACGGCCGTTTGTCCATACACCTCACCCAATGGCGCAAACGCATCATACGGCCGTACCTGCGCGGCAAACTCTGGCGTGTACAGGGCGAACTTTTGGGCGTCGTCCATCAGTGTCAGCCAACGGCCGTAGCGCCGGTCAAGAGGCTGCTTTTGCGCCAGCAAAAAATGCTTCAGTCGGCGCGTGGGGCTGCTGTAGGCGTCCGATTCCGGCAGGAGGAAGGCAAACGCGGGCAAGGCTTTCTGGCGCAGCCAGTGGGGCAGGCGCTCATAGGCCAGCGCCAGCCGGTGCGCCTGATAGCGCGCATAACCGCCAAACAGCTCATCGCCGCCGTCCCCGTTCAGGGCTACGGTAACGTGCTGGCGCGTCATCCTGGCGACATAGTAGGTAGGCAAGGCGGAGGAATCGGCAAAGGGTTCGCCATAGCCCCACACCAGCTCCGGCAAAATGGTCAGCCCCTCTGGGGCGACGATAAATTCCCGATGTTCGGTCTGGAAATAAGCAGCAACCTGGCGGGCATAGGCGGTTTCGTCGTAAGAATCGGCGCCAAAACCGATAGAAAAGGTTTTAACCGGTGCGCTCATCGCTTCGGCCATAAAGGCGACGACGGCGCTGGAGTCTATGCCACCGCTGAGGAACGCGCCCAAGGGCACGTCGCTCATCAGGCGAATTTGCACCGCTGCGCGCAGATGGTGGATGAGTTGTTCCGCCGCCTCCGCTTCGCTCAGGTCCAGTTTGGGCAGGTAATTGAGTGACCAGTAGCGCGCAAGGGTGAGACGGCCGTTTTGCCAGCAGAGCGTATGCGCCGGGGGTAATTTACGTATCTGGCGAAAGATGGTGCGCGGCGCGGGAATAAAGCCATAGGTCAGGTAATGGTGCAGGGCTACCTCGTCTATCTCGCGTGAAACCTGCGCATCTTGCAGCAGCCCCTTGAGTTCAGAAGCAAAAATCAGGCCGTCGGCCGTTTCGGCGTAAACGAGCGGCTTTTTGCCAAAGCGGTCACGTGCCAGCAGCAGCGTTTGCTGCCGCTCGTCCCACAGGGCAAAGGCGAACATGCCGCGCAAATGGGTGACACAATCACGGCCGTACTCTTCGTACAGGTGCAAAATCGTTTCTGTGTCAGACGTGCCGCGATAGTGGTGCCCCCTGGCCTCTAGCTGCGGGCGCAGAGTGGGATGGTTGTAGATTTCGCCGTTGTAGGTGATCCAGACGGAGCCATCCTCGTTGCTCATGGGCTGGTGGCCGGTGGGAGAAAGGTCTACAATGGCTAAACGGCGCTGGCCCAGAGCAATACGGCCGTTGCCCCCCAGCCATATGCCTTCATCATCCGGCCCGCGATGGCGCAAGACGCCATTCATCTGGCCAATCAGTGACGACAGCATAGGGTCAGGATGGTGGGTAAGTTTGCCAGAAATCCCGCACATGAGAACTCAGTTGGGTGGTTGATTTGACCGCTGACGGCTGACCGCTGACAATTGCAAACAGTGCAGCATCTCATCCACCCGCCTGCTCCAGGAGTGGTTTTGCGCAAAAGCGCTGCGCGCCTGCTGCTGTGTGGGAGTATCTTCGGCCAGGGCACGGGCAACGGCCGTTGCCCATCCCGCCCCGTCGTCCGCCAGATAGACCCAGTCTGCCAATTCTAGCACCTCTGGGTTGGCGGTGGCGACCACCGGCTTGCCGGCCGCCAGGTATTCGTACAATTTCAGCGGGCTGCGAAAATAGGCGTGTTCGCTGACCGCATAAGGCAGCAGGCAAACATCCATCCCCTTAACGATGGCGGGCATTTCGGTAAAAGGGAATTTGCCCAAAAAGTGAACGTTGGCTAATGCCTGTAAGCGCCGCAAGGGTGGCGCGTCCATTGTCCAGGGGTAAGTGTCGCCTACCAAAACCAGCGAAGCCTGGGGATAAGCCTGCGCCAGGTGGGTCAACAGCGCATAATCGAGCCGCTCGTTGATGTTGCCGATGTAACCCAGGCGGGGCGCAGGCAAAGCAGCAATGGCGGGGTGAACGGCAAAATCGGCGCGTAGCGCCTGAGCAAAATGCGCCACGTCTACGCCACTGGGGATGCGGTAGGTGTGCGGATTAAACAGCCGTTTTGCATCATACGTCGGTGGGGAATTGGCAAACACAACGTCCGCGCGCTGCAAAAGCGTCTGCTCCAGCTGCGCAATTACGGCGCGCTTGCGCCCGCTTGTGCCCACGGTGAATTCATCAATGCAGTGGTAGACAACGGCCGTTTCGCCAAAGCGACCGATCAATGGTGCATGTTCCGGCTGGTAAAGCCAGAGGATGGGCTTGGTAAAGGCTAGTTCGCGGAGAAATGGCCGTAGCCATTGCGTCACTAGGACGGCATTTAACCGGGCAACAATTGGCGCGTAGTAGCGCCCTGGCGGCAGCACTGGCGGTGTCCAGCCCCAGATGTGCGGCTGAATGACACGCGTTTGCGGCCACAGGCGGCGCGCGGCGCGCAACGCGGGATACTTCCAAACGTGCTCCAGCCCTGCCAGGCGCTCCCCAAAGAGAACGCGATGGCCACGCCGTGCCAATTCCCTGGCCACCTGCTGGCGGCTGCCCCAGGGCCAGGCCCAATCGGAGGAAGAAAAGAAGAGGAAATCCGCCATAATGGGTGGTTTCATTTGTTCAGCAGTTGGCGATACAGAGCCAATTCTTGCTGCGCAACCTGGTCAAGGCTGTAATGTGCCACGGCAAATTGACGGCCGTTTTCCCCCAACCGCCGCCGCAGGTTAGCATCCGCCAGCAACGTCTGGATGGCCTGGCGCAATCCCTCTACTGTGGGCGGGCAGAGCCAGCCCGTCTTGCCGTGGCGGATGACGTCGCGAATCCCTTCGACATCGGTACCCAAAACGGCCGTACCGCAGGCCATGGCCTCAATCAGCGCCTTAGGATGGCCCTCAAAGCGCGAAGGCAGCACAAACAGCGCGGCGCGGTTAAGCGCAGCCGGTAGCTGCTCGTGCGGCAGTTGACCGGCAAACGTTACAGCCACGCCCAGCCTTTGCGCCAGTTCAGCCAGGCGGGACTGCTCCTCACCCTGGCCGATAAGCAGCAGGTGCGCTTCTGGTATGCCGGTTAGCGCCTTAATGAGCAGATCTAGATTTTTCACCGCATTGAGACGGCCGATAAAAATGAGACGGCCGTTTTCCTTCTGCACAAATGGGTCGGGGGCAAACTGCTGCGTGTCCACGTAATTGGGAATGACAGTGACTTTGGTCGCCGGAATGCGGTACTGCGCCACATAATGCGCCTCCATCGCCACCGTCGTCACCACCAGATGCGTGGCCGCGCGCAGCATCCAGGTTTGCAGGGCGGAAATCAACTGCGCTTTCGCCCCCGAACCCTGCTCACGGACAAAGTGCTCTGCCCACAGGTAGCCCGCGCGCACAATGACTGGTTTATGGTGCAGCTTGGCGGCAAGAACGGCCGTCCATGCCCCGTCTAGCTGATTCGTCTTCAACAAGTCTACCTGACGCAGCGCCGCGCGGTGCAGCCAGGGAGCCAGCAGGCTGTAAACGTTGGCCGACAGCCCCCAGCGATTGGCCAGAATCTGCATCTCGCCCAGGCGCGCGGCGTAAGTCTGCTCCGCTATGCCGCCGCTGGTGACTAATGAATAGGCCACCTGCCCACCCAGGTGACGATAAAGCGCTGTTTCCCGCGCCAGCACGCCCAGCCGATCCCAGCGCGCCAGGGGTGTGTTGCGCGAAAGGAAAAGTGCCACACGCGGTTTCATGCGCCAGTTACCCCTGCCTTTCTTTCTCCAGCACTGCCCACATCGTGCTGATAAAAAAATTTTCCGCGTTCACCTTGCTGAAGCGCAGAAGCAAGTGGGCGGCAGCACGAAATGTGCGATTGCGCCACCTTTGCCAGTTGATGGCATAGTAGGGGTCTATCTGTACCACCCGCATCTGATTTTTCTGCGCCCGCGTCGCCACAAAGTGAGCGGCCTCCTCATAAGAAAGAAACCACTTGTGCCGGTCTACCGGCTTCTCTGGGGGCAGGCCGTAATACTTCAGGTGATGGCGCAGCGCATAATCACCAAACAGGGCGACTTGCAAGATGCCAGCCCAGGCGTTGGGTAACGAGATGATCACGTAACGACTGCTAACACGACACAGCTCGTCAAAAACAGCGTGCAGATTATCCAGGTGCTCCAAAACGTCCAGGCACAAAACCGTCTCGAAGCTGCCCGCGGCAAACGGAATGACGCCCGCTTCCAAATCCACCTCCTGGTCAGGGCTGCCCCCCAGGCCAATTCCCCAATAGCGCGTCTCTGGCGGCAAATAGCGGGTCAGATATTTTTCATCCGCGCCCACATCCAGGACGGAGGTACGCAAAATGGATTGGTACTTGTCCCAGACATAGTGCGCTTTTTCGGCGCGGTTCTCGTAGCGCAGCCTGGTTTGGAATTGCATAACGCCCTTTTATGCTTCCAGGCCGGCGTGCTGCAGGATCTTCCTGGCGCGTTCTGTGTAGGAGAGGCTCAACCCTTTTTGCCGCCCGCTTTGCGCCAATGCCTGCCGGCACGCCTGATCTGTCCACAACTGTTGTATGGCCTGCGCCAATGCTTGGGGATCGTCTGGGGGAATAAAGGCCACCTCCTGATCGGTAAGCAAATCGAGCAAGGCCGGAACGGTTGTGGCAATGACTGGCGTGCCGGAAACCAGATACTCGCCTAGCTTGACAGGGCTGGCCCAGGCCGCATTGGGATAGTTGAGCGAGGAGGTCTGTAGCAATAGATCGGCATGCCACAGGTAAGGGGGCACAGCTGCGTGGGGCTGTAGGCCATAAAAATGGACGTTACGCACGCCTAATTCCTGCGCAGTCGTTTGATGGCGCTGAATATCTTCTGGCCAGCCGCCTACCAGGTGAAAATTGAATGTTGGTAGTAAGCGAGCCACCTGCAAGATGGTGGGGATACCGTTGTAATCGTAAAGATGACCGCTATAGAGCACGTTGGGTGGTGCGGTCACCAAGGGTGAGGGGGGCAATTGTGCCGGTCGCTGGAACATTTCTATATCCACACCGGTGGGCAGAACGGCCGTTTTCCCCGCAGGCACCCCTCTCTCCTGATAATGGGCTGCCAGGCGTGCGGAAATCGTCACCAGCAGCCGGAACGCTTCAAAGCGGGTGGCGCGTAAAAACAAGCGAAAAGGCAGCTTGCGGTTGCCGATATGCGCGTGTGTCTCCCCTGCCGTAGGAATTCCCTGGCGACTGGTAAGCCAGGGCGTCACGTAAGTGCGCGTGTAAACAAAGTGCGGCTGCAGCGCGCGGATTGCGCGCCACGACAAGAAGCCAAACAGCCAGTAGTGGCCCGTCAGGCGGTGACTGGGCAACTGCTGCCATTGCAGCGGCGTCGTCAACCCATAGAGTTGCGCCAATTTCGCTTCGGGGACGCGCCCAGAAAGGGGGTGGGTGCAAATCATCGTCACCTCGTGCCCCAGGCGAGCAAAGCCCTGCGCCATTTTGACCGTGTTGATGGCATGGGCAAACTGTGATGAGGCTTGCAATGAAGAAACAACGGCAATACGCATCGTTCTACGGCTCCTCCCTTTTTTGCGCAATGGCAATATAACGGCCACACGCAGTTGGCTGCTGCGAGACATTGAGGTATTTCATGTAGATCACCTGGCGCAGCCGCTTCAGGAAAACGGGCTGTAACCAGCCATTATCCAGCACAGCTTCTGTGCGATCACTGAGCAATAGCTTCGTCAGCCAGGTCAGTTTGTGTTGATAAAGCATGGTTTGCACCGCAAAACCAGCGGCTGTCAGCTCGTCCCGGATGAGTGGCTCATCAAAATGACGATAGTGCAGGCTGCTCATGGCCACCTGTTTAGATGGCACGCTGATGATCAGCCGACCGCCGGGGTGCAACACCTGGTGCAGATGGCGCAGCACAGCCGGACAATCCGATGGTGGGATATGTTCATACACCTCTACCATGACCACGACATCAAAGGGCTGCGCCATGCTGGCATGTTGCGACCGCAGCGGCTGGCGTAAGTCACCCACAAAAAAGCGCGCCTGGGGAACCAGGTTTTGTGCGTAAATGACCGGCAGTTCCAGGAAGTCTAGGCCAACCAGTTCATGCCCCAGGCGCGCGATTTCAGCGGAAATACGGCCGTCGCCGCAACCTGCATCCAGCACTCGCACCGGCGTGCGCGGCAACTGCGCCAAAATCACAGCCATGTAGCCAAAGTAAGGCAGTCCATCCTTTTGCAGCGGCGTGCGCAGCCAATGATTGGGCAGCTTATACTTTTCATAGCTCAAAGCCTTTTTTACCTCATCCATAACCTACCCTTCTCTGTTAGCGTTTGCGCAAAGTTTGCTGCGCCAGCGCCCATATTTGCGCAAATTGCCTGCCCTCAAACAGCAGTAGCATCGTGCCGTATATCAGCACAAACACGGCCGTTTTCAGCACAATACGCCCAAAATCTACCACACCCCATTGCGCCAGAAAAGCGTCAAGCAGCAAACCGGCGCCAATTCCGCTACTGATTCCTAGAAATGGGAAAAGGAATAATTGCCTATGCGAAAAATCCACAAAGGCGCGCACATAGCGCAGCGCCGCAAGCAAACCAATCAACAGCACCACATTCACGGCCAATGCCACCCCCGTCACGCCTAGTGTCAGCCCTAGGGCATAAAGCAAAACACCCAGGAGCACAAATTGCAGGGCGCGAATTTGCGAAAGCTGCTCCGGCTTGCCAACGGCAATAAAAATGGCACCAACGGTTTTGCGAATGGGATCGAGCATTGTGTATACCAGCATCAGGCGAAAGAGCGAAACCATTGGCAGCCACTTCTCGCCCAAGACGAGCCGAATCAGTTCTGGTGAAATGAGCGCCAGAATGCCGGCCATGAGAAAGCTGCCGCGCAAGAGGAAAGCGTTGACGCGAAAGAAGAATTGCGACAGCTCCAGGCGGTTTTCTTTGAGTTCAGCATAAGAACCGGCAATCACGTTGGTAATAGGGTCGGCCAGAAGCAGCCGCGGATAGCGGGCAAAAGCGAAGGCGCGGTTATAAAACCCAAGCGCCGTGTCGCCCAGGTAAAAACCAGTCCAGAGGTCATCTACGCGATCAATCGCGGTCGCCAGTACGTCTGCGCCCAGGGTGCGCGCACCAAAATGAAAAAAGTAGCGCATCTCGGCCACAGACCAGGCAAGAAATGGCTTCCAAGCGGGGCGCCACAGGTAGAGCATCAGTACGCCAACTATGGCGCCCACTATTTCGATGCTAAGCAGCGCCCACAACCCCATGCCATACCGGGCCAATGCCAGGGCAACGGCCGTTGACAGCACCGCATCCACCCCTGTCAGCAGCGACAAACGGCGGTGAATCACACGCCGTTTGAGAACTGAGCGGGCTGGATAAGTGAGCAAGGTAACAAACTGCGCCAGCGTCAGCACAATCAAAGCCAGGCGGCGCTCCCCCTGGGCAAAGCCAAAGGCAAGTGTGACCATGAGCAGCACCCAGACTGCCCCCATGATCAGGCGCAAGGTCAGGTAAACGGCCGCTGCCCGTTTTTCATCGCTCGTTTCCGGGGCACGGTGCAAGAAGGCAGAATCCATGCCAAAGTTGACAATGGGCATGGTCACGGTCACGGCGGCCACGGCAAAGCCATAGACGCCAAACAGCTCTACAGGCAGCCAGCGCGCCAGCAAAATGGCGCGTAGCAGCAACAACCCCGAACTAATCAGATTGGCGGAAAAACTCCATGACGTTGAGACAAGGGTGCGACGCCAGAGGGTCATAGCATGGCGAAGGAATAAAAACTCAATGCACCCCTTTCAACAACGCTGCCTCGGCAATCCAGGCGACCGGATCGGCTACCTGCCAGGGCTGGATTTTGGCAATCTGGCGCACCTGCTCTGGCTCCTGCTCTGCCAACGCGGCAAAGGTGAAGATGCCGGCTTCGCGCAGGCGACGAGCATAGGTAGGGCCAATGCCGTGGATGCGGGTCAGGTCGTCTGCTGCCTGGGTGGCGGCAGGCGAAGTGGTAGAGGAGCCAACGGCCGTTTTCCCATGTACCTGCTTTTGCCTCAATTCGGCCAACTGGCGCTGCCCTTTGGCCAGCTCATCCAGCAAATCCAGCGCGCCTTCATCGGCCGAGGTGCTTTTTTGCCAATACCAAAACGCCACGGCCGTTGCCAACATCAGGCTAATCGCGCTGAGAAAACCCCACCAAAAAGGAAGACAGCGTTGTGCTTTCATCATTTGTCCTGTTCACGATGGGCCAGCAATACTCAATTTGCCCACCAGCGCCTGTCCATGAAATTTTGGTACAATAATGGGGTAGAGTATACCCGATTGGCTGGTTAAATGCAGCAAAAAGGCTTCATGAGGGGGCGCACTACGATAAATAAAAACGGAACGCAGGTCAGCCGTCAGCGGTCGGCCGTCAGCGGTCATTACGAAGGAGCAGATGTATGGCAAACGGCCGTTTTCTAGGTGGCATTGGCGCACTCATCTGGGACCCGCAGGCAGACGCTTACCTCATTTTGCGTCGCGCCGCCAACAAAGACTTTGCTGGCGGCATGTGGGAATGCGTAACCGGGCGCGTAGACCAGGGGGAAGGTTTTTTAGAAGCATTACAGCGGGAAATCTACGAAGAGACAGCACTTAGCGCGCAAATTGCCTGCTTTCTCGGCGTCACCCACTTCTATCGCGGCGCACCCTTGCCAGAAAACGAGCTGCTTGGCGTCATCTTCCTTTGCGCCACCAACGAACCAACGGCAATTCGCCTGAGCGAGGAACATGACGCTTATCAATGGATTATGGCCAAAGACGCTCCTGTCCTTCTCTCCGCCACAGACGCAAACACCCGCTGGCTGGCGCGCGTTATCCAGCAAGCAACAAATTTGCGGCAGCAGATGCCACCAGAGCTATTGGCCTACCAACAGCAAATTAGCTTTGCGCTCTAGTCGAGTTACCGTAAACGATTTGTAAGACTTTGACAAAATCCTTTGACATCGCATTTGGATTCCGCTAAAAATCGGGCACCTGCTACTTTTCAACCCCTGACGCTGTGCAATTAAAGAGGCGCTTATGCACACCATTTCTGTTGCTAAGGTATGTAGAACGTCTAAGCTTCATGCGTTGGTCGCGCCACGAAACATGCCGCTCACAGAAGCCATTCAGCGCTTTGTGGAAGACATCAATCTGCGTGGCATCTTTCTTGTGGACGAAACGGGCCGATTGACTGGTGTGCTGAACAAACATGACCTGCTAAACTGGGTGCGCGTGGCGTTTCCCTTGCCCGCGGAAGGGCCATATCCCTTGCGGGCAGAATTACGGCGCGCCGTCATGGCCGAAACGGCCCAAGATTTGGCGCGACCCGATAGCGTGGAAACGGCCGTTACCCTGCAAGACAGCCTGGCTGTAGCGCTGCAAAAAATGGTGCGGCACAACCTGGTGGATATTCCGGTGTTAGATGAAAGCGGCCGTATTGTCAACGACCTGCGCCTTAGCGAAATTCTAGCCTATTTGCTACGACCAGAATCCTAGTACACGGATCAAACAATCCGTCGCAGGTTTGTAGTGCCGCCTAAAGTCGTCACTGCCTGCTAAAGCGGGCAGGACAAACTTCATGCAAACCTCTGCGAAACCGTACTGGCGCTCGTATGCAAAACGAACATTAGAGATGAGAATTAGAGATTCAGCCTGCAACAGTTGTCAATCTCTCATAGCCAATCTCTCATCGCCAATCTCTCAACAAGGAGAGCCACATGGAAGCAAGCATCCGCTTAGGAAAAATTTGGGATATCCCTATCGGTCTAAACATCAGCTGGTTTCTCGTCTTTGGCCTGGTGACCTGGTCATTGGCAACCGGCTACTTCCCCAACGAATACCCACAACTCTCGGCAGGCGTCAACTGGCTGCTTGGCCTGGTCACCAGCATTCTCTTTTTTGGCAGCGTGCTGCTGCACGAACTGGGGCATGCCTACATGGCCCTGCGCGAAAAAATTGCCGTGCGCGCCATCAATCTCTTCATCTTTGGTGGGGTGGCGCAAATTGAAGGCGAACCACAAACCCCTGGCGCCGAATTCCGCATCTCCATTGCTGGCCCTATTGTCAGCCTGGCGCTGGCAGGCTTCTTCGGCGTGGTGTGGCTGATTGACCAAAACATCCCCTGGCTAGCTGCGCCAAGCATCTGGCTGGCGCGCATCAATCTGATACTCGCCATCTTCAACATGATTCCCGGCTTCCCGCTAGATGGGGGGCGTGTCTTACGCGCCGGCGTGTGGAAGCTCACCGGCAGCTTTCGTAAAGCCAATCGCGTGGCCACCCTATCCGGGCAAATCGTGGCCTTTCTCTTCATGGGGCTAGGTATCCTCGTTATTTTAGGTGGCAACCTGTTCAACGGCCTCTGGCTCATCTTCATCGGCTGGTTCCTGCAGAATGCCGCCGCTTCTAGCTATGCCCAATCCACCATGCAGCAAGCGCTGCAAAGCCTGCGTGTTGATCAGGTAATGGCGCGCCAATGGCCAAAACTCTCTAGCCGCACGCCGCTGAGCCTACTGATGGAAGAGCAAATTTTGCGCGGTGGGCCTCGTTATGCCTTCCTCGTGCATGAGGGTTATGGGTACGACGAGGGTGAGCAGCGAGCAGCAGGTATGGTCTCTCTCACCGACATTGTCCGCATTCCCCAGCAACGGTGGCCGTACACCCCAGCTGAACAGATCATGGTGCCCTGGGACAGGTTGGTGGCGGTGACCACACAGATGGATTTGCTAGAAGCCCTGCGTATCATGGGGGAAGCGAATGTCGCTCAAGTGCCTGTTCTGAACGAAATAGGTGACCTGGTTGGTGTTCTTTCGCGCGAGCAGGTGTTTCAGATCATTCGCCTGCGCTCCCGCTTGCAAATCTAGCCACAAGCGGCGCTATCTCCACCACAGCCCACACGGAAACGGAACACGTTTATGGTTATCTTTTTGCTGATTTCAGGGGGCTTATTATCACTGGTCGCTGGCGCGGAAGCGCTGGTTCGCGGCGCTTCGCGGCTAGTAGCGGCGCTGGGCATCTCGCCATTGGTAATTGGGCTGACCGTAGTCGCATTTGGCACTAGCTCGCCAGAGCTGGCTATTAGCCTGCAATCCACCTTTATCGGCCAGCCAGATATTGCCGTTGGCAACGTCGTCGGCAGCAACATTTTCAACATGCTGGTGATCGTTGGCCTTTCTGCAGTTATCACACCGCTGGTTGTGCATCAACAGCTGGTACGGCTGGATATGCCACTGCTGATTACCATTTCCCTAATTACCTGGTGGATGGCGGCCAATGGCGTTGTGTCACGCTGGGAAGGAGCCATTTTGTTTGCCGGGCTGATGGTGTATATCGCTTTTCTCGTTTGGCAAAGCCGCCGCGAAAGCGCGGAGGTGCAAGAAGAGTATGAGGCCGAGTATGGCGACGGCCGTTTACAGGATTGGCGCCTGTGGTTGCTGAACCTGGGATCCGTTGGCATTGGGCTGGCGCTGCTGGTTGTGGGTTCAAACTGGCTGGTAGAGGGGGCTGCGCAACTGGCGCGCATCTTCGGCCTGAGTGAACTGATTATTGGCCTGACCATTGTCGCCGCAGGCACATCGCTGCCAGAGGTGGCCACCTCTGTGCTGGCAGCTATACGCGGCGAGCGCGATATTGCCGTTGGCAATGCCGTTGGCAGCAGCATTTTTAACCTGATGGCGGTGCTGGCGTTGACGGCCGTTTTTGCCCCCAGTGGCATCAATGTGGCGACCGCTGCCCTGAACTTCGATATCCCGGTGATGACGGCCGTTGCTGTAGCCTCGCTACCCATCTTCTTCACTGGTAATCTCATTGCGCGCTGGGAAGGCATGGTCTTCCTGGGCTACTACATCGCCTATACCGCCTACCTGGTGCTAGACGCCACCGGCCACCGCGCACTTCCCCAGTACAGTGCCATCATGTTACAGTTTGTCTTACCGCTCACAATTCTCACCCTTCTCATCTTCCTTGTGCGTGATTGGCGCGCCCGCTACCTGCTCAAATCATGAGTGAAACAACGCTTTTCTGGCCCATTCTCATCGTCTTTATCGGGGCGTTGTTTGCGCTGATTATTGGCCTTTCGCCGCTACGTCAGCGCTTGTCTATCCCTCTGTTTGCCACCCTGCTGGCAATTTTCTCCTTCTCCGCCTTTTTGCTAGATATTTCCACCTGGCCCAGCTTGAATGACGGCCGTGCCCTCGTCTGGCAGATTAACTGGTTACCCTCGCTGGGGCTAACCCTCTCCCTTTACTACGACAGCCTCAGCGCCCTGTTTGTCTTTCTCGTCAGCGGCATTGGCACCCTCGTCCTCATTTATGCCGGGCAATACTTAAAAGGGGATGAGAACGCCTGGCGCTTCCTGCACTACCTGCTGCTCTTCATGGGTTCCATGATTGGCGTGGTGATGGCCGGTGACATCATCACCCTCTTCATCTTCTGGGAAGGCACCAGCATCACCTCTTACTTACTGATAGCCTATAAGTCGAAATATGAGGAAGCACGCGAAGGTGCATTCAAGGCGCTATTCATTACCGGTGGAGGCGGCATTGCCATGCTCGCCGGCTTACTGATAGTAGCCCACGTGGCCGGCGGCACAGACTTTGTCACCATCTTGCAAAGTGGCGAAGCGCTGCGCAACAGCAATCTCTATCCAGTGATGCTGGCGCTGGTGGCTTTTGGCGCATTTACCAAAAGCGCCCAATTCCCGGCGCACATCTGGTTGCCCGACGCTATGAGTGCCCCCACTCCGGCCAGCGCCTACCTGCACTCGGCGACAATGGTCAAAGCGGGCATCTATTTGTTAGAGCGCCTGAACCCGGCTATGGGCAGCACCGAAGCATGGTTTTGGCTACTAACGTTGGTGGGAGGCATCACGATGCTTACCGGTGCCTACCTGGGACTCAAGCAAAATGATCTAAAAGCACTGCTCGCCTATTCCACCATCAGCCAGCTCGGTGTTTTTGTGATGTTGATTGGCCAGGAGGTGGAAGCGGCATTCAAGGCATTGATTATTGGCATTCTGGCGCACGCCCTGTACAAAAGCGCTCTGTTTATGGTGGTCGGCATTGTGGATCACGAAACCGGCACGCGCAATGTCACTCGTCTGGGGGGGCTGCGCCGCGCCATGCCTGTTAGCTTTGTTCTGGCTACAATTGGCGCGCTCTCTATGGCTGGCCTGCCACCGCTATTTGGCTTTTTAGCGAAGGAGACCCTGTTGGCAGCGGCCGTTCATCCAACCTTCTCTCCTCTGGAGAGTTATTTACTGGCCTCCGCAATTGTGGTCGCCGGAGCGCTGCTACTGGCGCAATCGGGCATGCTCGTTTACGAAACGTTTCTCGGCCAGGCAAAAGACAAATCGGTACACGCACACGAGGCCCCCTGGCCAATGCTGCTGGCCCCGGCTATACCGGCCCTACTCTCTTTGACCGTCAGCCTGCCCAATGCCAGAACGGTGGAACCCTACCTGGCCAGCGCTGCGGCCAACGCCTTTGGCACAGCGGTAAAAGTGTCGCTCGATTTGTGGACCGGCATCAATACGCCGCTCATCCTTTCTGTGGTCGCCATCACCCTGGGATCATTGCTGTTTGGGCAGCGGGCACAGGTGCGCGCCTGGCAAAATCGCATTCCCGCCACCGTCAGTTTCAACCGCGTATATGAGAGCGCACTGCGCCTGATAGATGCGGGTGCCTATTGGGCAACGCGCCTGCAAGGGGGCAGGCTGCGCCTCTACCTGGCAATTATGCTGCTCAGCATGGTGGGACTGGTGCTGCGCTTTGGCGCAACCCTGCCGCTTGTGAACCTGCTGGCTAACCTGACCTGGCCAACGCCAACGGCCGATGGGGAACTGGCTATCTTGCGCATTTTCTCCCTGGTCTTCATCGTCGTCACGGCGCTGGCTAGCGTGCTGCTGGAGCGTGACTTTGCCGCCATTCTGGCCATGGGCGCATCAGGGCTGGGCATTGTGGCACTAATGGTGCTGGAGCCGGCCCCAGATGTGGCGCTGGTGCAGGTGGTGGTAGACATTCTGGCGATGGTGATATTGGTGCTGGCGCTGGCGCGGCTGCCGCGACCACAGCGACGCAAGGCGCAAGAATTGACGCTGAAGCTGAAGAGCTTCCGCCCAGGGCTGCTATGGGATGGCTTTGTGGCGCTGAGTGTGGGGGCTTTGGTAACGGCCGTTACCCTCACCGCCCTTGTTTCTCGCCCACGCGAAAGCCTTGTCACGCCATACTTTGAAGAAAACGCCAAACCATTGGCCGGTGCTACCGACATCGTTGGCGCAATTATTGTGGATTTCCGCGCGCTAGATACGTTGATCGAGATTTCCGTGTTTGGCATGGCTGGCGTGGGCATGTACATGCTGCTGCGCTATGCGGCACGCAAATATGGCGACGTTGGCGCTCAGGTCGAGGAACTGCCCGCGCCCATCCAGCGCCTGCGCTCGCGGGGCATCGGCGGCGCGAAGACTTCCTCATTCGTACACGCGCTGGCCTACTTTTCCCTACCCCTGGCGCTGGTGGTTGCCATCACCCACATCATGTACGGCCACGATCAGCCCGGAGATGGCTTCACCTCCGGCGTGATAGTCAGCCTGGCAGTGGGCTTTTGGTACGTCGTGTTTGGCTATTATGAGACGCAGCGGCGGCTGCCCTGGCTAAAATACGACGCGCAAATGGTCAGCGTAGGCCTTTTACTGGTGGTGCTTTCTGGTCTGCTGGCAGCCTTTATCAACGGCACGTTCCTCTCTCCCCTAAACTTTGGCGCGATGCTGGCGCTGCCGCTGCCGAAAGGCTTTTACCTCAGCACCGCCTTTTTGTTTGAAGTGGCCATCTCTCTGACGGTGGTGGGCAGCGTCACGCTGATGCTGAATACCCTTGGCCATCCAGGACAAACCCAGGAAGAAGCAAAGGCGCGGCTGCAAGAAATTGCGCGCCTGGAAGAAGAAAACGAAAAGCAGGCAAAGGGCTAACATGGAACTACTCACGGCACTCTCAATTGGGTTGTTAACGGCCGTTGGCATCTTCCAAATGTTGCGGCGCAACCTCATTCGTTCCGCCATTGGCCTCATCATTCTGGCAAATGCAGTTAACCTGTTTTTGCTCAGCACCGGCGCTTATGCCGGCACAGACCCGGCTTACGTCAACGAAACCATAACCGGCCAGCGCAGTGATGCCTTGCCACAAGCGCTCATCCTCACGGCCATTGTCATCAGCATGGGCGGCACGGCGTTTGTGCTCTCCATGCTCTACATCATCTCTTCGCGCTATAAAACGAGCGACATGGACAAGGTGGAAGGGCTAAAGTATTAGGTGGAGCCAGCCATGAATGCCAATTTGTTGATCTTACCGGTTCTCATTCCCCTGTCTGGCGCGGCCGTGGCGCTGCTGTTGCGCCGCGCCCGGCGCGTGCAGGCTGACTGGACGCTGGGAACCATGCTCACGTCGCTGGTTGTGAGTGTGCTGCTGCTGTGGGATGTGTGGCAAAACGGCCGTGCGCTGGTGCTCCAATCTGGCGGCTGGCCCGCTCCCTTTGGCATTTCCCTGGTGGGGGACTTGTTGGCCCTGGTGATGGTGGTGATGAGTCAGCTTGTGATCAGCATGGGAATCCTGTACGCCCTGGGCTGCAAAGACAGCGTGGCACAGTACCCCTTCTTCTACCCATTGTTTCTCACCCTGGGGGTAGGGCTGACCGGCGCATTCCTGACTGGTGACATCTTCAACCTGTTTGTCTTTGCTGAGCTGTTGGTGATTTCTGGCACGGTATTAACGGCCGTTTCTGACGATAAATACGGCACAGAAGCCGCCTACAAATACTTCTACATCAGCCTGCTGGCGGCCACCTTCCTGCTGCTGGCCGTAGGCAGCCTGTACGTCTCCTACGGCACGCTGAACATGGCTGATCTGGCGGCGCGCATTCGCGTAGACGCCAGCCAGCCGCTGCTCCCCTACGCCGTTGGCTTTCTCATGGCGGCCTTCATGATCAAAGGGGCTGCTTTCCCCTTCCACTTCTGGCAACCAGATTTTCACACAGCCGCTCCTACCCCCGTCCATGCCGTTCTCTCGTCGGTCGTGGTAAAGCTGGGCATTTATGGCTTCTTGCGCATGACGACACTGCTCTTTATTGAGCAGACGCCAGCCATTCAGGCTATTCTCATTGTAGCGGGCATTGCCGGCATCTTTTATGGCGGCCTGGGCGCAACCGGCACGTATGACGCCAAGCGTATGTTGGCCTACTCCACCATGGGACAGCTTGGCTTCATTCTCGTGGGCATTGGCTGGGGCACGCCCTTGTCCATTGCCGCTGCCATTGTCTTTGCCTTCAACCATTCCCTGATCAAGGCAGCCATGCTCATGCTGGCGGGCACAGTGGCCAGCCGCGCCTCGGTCAAATCAGCAGCCTATAGCGTCGTGACTGGCCTGGGTAGGAAGCTGCCGTTTGTCGGCGTGCTTTTCTTTATCGGCAGCCTGGGACTGGCGGGTATTCCGCCCACGAACGGCTTCATCAGCAAGATGCTGCTCTTTCGCAGCGGCATTGAGGCAGAATCTTACCTGCCGCTGGCGCTGATGGGCGTGGGTAGCGCCATTACGCTGGTCTACACCATGCGCGCCTTTCGCAAAATCTGGTGGGAAGAGCCGGTTCCGGGCATCAAGTTCAAACCCGCGGGGGATGTGGTGCTGGCGCCCACGCTGCTGCTGCTGCTGGTGCTGGCGCTGGGCATTTGGGCGGAACCGCTGGTGCAGCTGGCGCTGGATACAAGTACCTGGCTGGCGGATTATGGGCTGTATGTAACGGCTGTGGTGGGGAATTAAAATTAAAATGGAGATTGGCTAAATGATGCCTTACACACGCTTACTAATTCCCCTCTGGCTATTTTATATGTTGTTGACCAACAACTGGCAGTTGAGCAACATGGTGATGGGCATGGTGGTAGCAGGATGGGTCGCCTGGCTATTACGGCCGTCTGAGCGCAAAATAGTCTGGCGGACTGTACCCGGCGCTTTGGCAGCGGCCGTTTATTACTTGGGCATCTTGCTGGTAGACCTGGCACAAAGCGGTTGGCAGGTTGTGCGCATTATTTTGTTTAACCAGCCCATCAACCCCGGCATTATTGCCATTCCCTCTGGCTGTGATTCCGAGCTGGGCACGGCGCTTAGCGCCCATGCCATTACCGTGACGCCAGGAGAAATGGTGGTAGAAATTAATGAGGCGGGGGTTATGTACACCCACTGTCTTGAAGTAGACAAAGCTGCGGAACATATGGAGCGGGCGCAAAAAATGCGTGCAGAACTGTTGCAGCGCATTTTTATCTAGCCGGAGTTGTACGCCAATGGGCACGGGTTTTGTGGCATGGGTTGAAGCACCTTTATCAGTTTGACCGCAAACCGCAAACCATGGAGCGCTCAGGTTTTTTTAATGGTCAGGGCAGAATGGAACAGATATTAACGGCCGTTTTATACATCTCCCTCTTTCTTCACCTCTGTATGATTGGCGCAACCGCCTGGCGCATATGGGCTGGCGACAACGTCATTGATCGCCTCATTGGCGTAGACCTGATTGGCACGTTTACCCTGGCGCTCCTGGTCATTGTGGCGCTGCTCGGCGGGCGCACCATTTTTATAGACGTGGCCCTGGGATTGGCAGCACTTGGCTTTGTCAGCATCATCGCCCTCTCAAAGTACCTGGCCGACGAGCAGATGTTTTAACCGCAATCAGGAAATGTTCATGACACCTATCTTGCAGTTCATCGCCATCATTGCTGTCATTGTGGGCACGCTCTTTTCCCTGGTTGGCATCCTGGGCTATTTTCGCCTGCCGGATGTGTACACGCGGCTGCACGCCACAGGTAAGGTCGGCATTTTTGGCGTTGTGCTGCTGCTGGTAGCGACCGTTGCCGTCACTCCGCTCAGTATCGGCAAAGGGCTAATTCTGATTGCGTTGCTGCTGGTAGCCGGGCCAGTCGCCAGTCACGCTATTGCCTCAGCCGCTTATCGCATTGGCATCCCCATGACAGGCAAAAGAGACGATCTCCAGCAAGAATTGCACTCAGAACCAGGCAGGAAAGGCAAACAAAGAATAAAACCTTAACGCAGGTTTGGCAACCTGGGCTACACTTACAGACGGCCGTCGGCCGTCTGTCGTCATCTTCACAGGAGTTCAGCATGGCCAGTTCTATTCTTATTGTAGAAGACAGCTTTGAAACAAGGCTTATGCTACGAATGCTCCTGGAAATGTCGGGTTTTGAGGTGCACGAAGCAGAAAATGGCGAAGATGCACTGGAAAAATTAGACCAGCATACACCTAATCTGGTGCTGTTGGACGTGATGATGCCCATCATGGACGGCATCACGGCTTGCAAAAAGCTGCGGCAGGATGCGCGATTTGCGCAGCTACCCGTCATTATGCTCAGCGGCAAGACACATGGCGACGCCGTCCGAATTGGCCTGGAAGCGGGCGCAACGGCTTATATGGGCAAGCCCATCAATAGCGAGCAGCTTCTTAAGCAAATCCATGCGCTTATTTAAGCAGGCGGGACAAAACCCGTAAACCCTTTTGGTCTTTTTGAGCTTTCCGCTTCTGCAAGCAGCAAGGTGCGACACCTGACACATGCGTTTTGCCAGCCAACCGTGCGCAGGCGCGAGTGGGCCTGCCGCTCTCTTAGAGACTGGCCACACAAGGCAACCTGGGCCGAACGGCCGTCTTCTACTACGTGCCATACACCCCCACTTAGTAGCACAACTGGATTCGTATCAGTCACCATCTCTCTAAAAAGTGAAGCGCGGTCTGCCCTCTGGGGTCTGAGGTCAAATCAATGCGCTAAACTGAGCATTGCTAACCAATCCGCGTGCTATAACACGCTTGCCTATTGTAGCAAAAAGGGAAAATGTGCGAAAATTTCCGCTGTGAGTGACGAGTTCTGGCAATTGCCCATAACGCTACATGCCGACCGCGAACATGGCAGGCTGCGGCTGCTGATCTTGCTGCTGCTGCTGCCGGCTGCATGGTTAGGGTATGGCGTCGTGCGTACGGCCGTTTCCCTTCTGGGTGACCTGGCTGGCTTTGATGGGCTGCTCGCCTGCGTGCTGGGGCCGGCGCTAGGGCTGGGCGGGCTGGCGCTGCTAGAGGCGCGCCTGGTGCAAAGCTGGCACAGTGGGCGCTACCTGCTGCTGCACCCGGACGGGTTGACGGCGCGCCTGGGGACAGCAGAAGAAGTGGAAATCAATTGGCAGGCGGGGGAAACGGCCGTTACCCACTGGTACTTTCGCCTGGAAGGGTATACGCTGGCAGGCAGCGAGCGCCGCGCCCCACATGGCTGGTACTGCCTGGCCGTGCAGGTGCAACAAGGCGAAACGCGCGTGGTAGCCTATACCTTCATGTCGCCACAGGAAACGGCCGTGCACACCAAACCATCCTCACCCTTCCGCAAACTCAACCCGGCTCCCCTGTATACGCGCAAATGGGGCGCGACACGTCCGCCACTGCCGCCAGAATTGCTAGAAGGAGAAAACGGCCGTTATTGGCAAGCCGAGCGCGAACGCTGGCGTAGCGGTTTGGAATTAACGCCAAAAGGCCTTAAACTTTACCTGGATTATCTCACGCATTATCAACCACCGGCTGGTGAGGTGAAAGTGTGAACCGACGCCGCCTCCTCAGCCCACTTTCCAAAACGGAGGCATTGCCCATGTTTGACTTTATCACCGACGAACATCGTGAAATACAAAAACTCGCACGCGACTTTGCCCAAAAAAGCATCGCCCCGATTGCCGACCATTTTGATGAAACCGGCGACTTTCCCCTGGAAACCGTGCGCCAGATGGGCAGCATGGGCTTCATGGGCATCGAAGTCCCCGAAGAATATGGCGGCGCAGGCATGGACACCCTTGCCTACTCCCTGGCGCTGACGGAAATCTGCAAAGTAGACGCCAGTCACGGCACCATCATGTCCGTGAACAACTCCTTGTTTTGTCACGGCATCCTCAAGTTTGGCACCGAAGCCCAAAAGCAGAAATATGTAACGGCCGTTGCCAGTGGACAGGCCATTGGCGCCTACAGCCTGACAGAACCCATGAGCGGCAGCGACGCCGGCACCATGGCCAGCCGCGCCGTCCTGAATGATGCCGGCACACACTACGTCATCAACGGCACAAAATCCTGGGTGACCTCCGCCCCCTATGCCGACTACATCGTGCTCTTTACCATGACCCAGCCAGAGAAAAAGCATCACGGCGTCACCGCTTTCATCATCGAAACGGACAAGCCCGGCTTTAAGCGCGGCAAAAAAGAGCCAAAGCTCGGCATTCGCGCCAGCGCCACCAGCGAAATTTTCTTTGAAGATTACCTCTGCCCGGTAGAAAACCGTCTGGGCCAGGAAGGAGAAGGGTTCAAAATTGCCATGACCGTGCTAGACGCAGGGCGCATAGGCATTGCCTCCCAAGCGCTGGGCATCGCCGAGGCGGCGCTGGAAGCCAGCGTACAATACGCGCGCGAGCGCGAAGCGTTCGGCCAAAAAATCGGCCAATTCCAGATGATTCAGCAAAAGCTAGCCGATATGAAATGCCGCGTAGACGCCAGCCGTTTGCTCATTTACCAGGCTTGCCTGGCAAAGAAAGAGGCCGCCAAAACGGGCGGGCGCTACTCTATGGAGGCAAGCATGGCCAAGCTGTTTGCCAGCGAAACGGCCAACTACTGCGCCAAAGAGGCGATCCAGATTCACGGGGGGATGGGCTACAGCAAGGAGATGCCGCTGGAACGCTACTACCGCGACGCCAAAATCACGGAAATTTACGAGGGAACGAGTGAAATTCAGCGCATGGTCATTGCCCGCAGTTTGACGGGGTTGCGCTAAAAGCGGCGGGAAACCAGAAACTGGAGAAGGGACTGGAGATGCGGGGAGGGGTTTGGCAAAGGGCAAGGGGCACTGCGCGCTCTTCGCCCTCGATGCCCGTCCCCTTCTCCCTACCTTAACGTAAGTTTTGCACAATCAGAAGCGATTTCATGAAAAATCGCCAAAAATAAAAGTCGAACCTTTACAACCTGCTCAATAGTGGCAGGCTCATAGCGACATTTCACAACGAGGTCGCCATGAGTCACATACAAA
>CALEAD010000007.1 GCA_937943625.1 uncultured Anaerolineae bacterium
GGGGTCGGCGCCCTGGTCGCGTTCGCGTTCCAGTTGGGCGTGATACGCCTCGAAGGCGTCCGAAATGTATTTGAGAAAGATCAGCCCCAGCGCCACATGTTTGTACTCGGCGGCGTCCATGCTGCCGCGCAGCGCGTCGGCCATCTGCCAGAGCTGGGCTTCGTAGCCTAAGGTGGCGCTGTCTGTCTTCACGGTGCGCGAGTTGTGCTTTCGTTTTTCCAAGGTTTACCTCTCCTGGTAATTGGTTGCGGGTGTATTTCAGAGAAGCCTGACTGTTTTTGCCACGCGATGACCGCATGTATCGTATACGTTTCCCAAAATTCGGCGCAGGTTTGCCGTCATGACTTTTGTTGGAACTGGCTAAAGCCTCGATTCCAAGAGAAAAGCTGGGTAGTTGCGGCAAAGTTATACCGGAGCCTTATGAACGGCGCCTAAATGGCAAGTTGCTGATTGTGAAAATTATACCCACACTTGTATGATATGGTATCATTGTCATCCCGTAGCAAATGCTAAGGAGACAGACAATGCGCGTGCTCGTTATTTCAGACATTCATGCCAACCTGGCGGCATTTGAAGCGGTCTTGGTAGATGCAAAAGGGGAATGGGAGAAAATATGGTTTTTGGGTGATTTGGTAGGCTATGGGCCTGACCCAAATGAATGTACCGAGCTCCTGCGCGAACTTGATCATATTGCTCTTTCTGGGAATCATGATTGGGCTGTGCTGAATCGTCTGGACATGTCCACTTTTAATGCAGAGGCCAAGTATGCCATCAACTGGACGCAAGAAACAATCAGTGAGGAGACGCGCCGCTATCTGGATGCACTGCCCAGTGTACTCGTTGAAGGGCTATTTACGCTGGCGCACGCCAGCCCACGCCAGCCAGTGTGGGAATATATTTTAGACCCGTTTACGGCGGCAATTAATTTTGAGTTTTTTACCACGCCGTATTGCCTGGTTGGGCACACGCATGTGCCGGTTTGGTTTGAGCAAACGGCCGATAAAAGTGTTATCCCTTATGTGCCGCAATATGGCCGGACTGTCACCCTGGGGGAAAGTCGCCTGATTATCAACCCGGGCAGTGTGGGGCAACCACGTGACGCTGACCCGCGCGCTGCCTATGCCCTGCTAGATACGGAAACGCTGGCCTGGGAGCATCGCCGCGTGACGTATGAAATTAGCAAAACCCAGGCCAAAATGCGGCAACATAAGATGCCGGGGCGGTTAGTGAATCGGCTGGAGTACGGGTGGTGAGGGGGCGGTTAAACGATATGTTGGAGTCTGGCGCAGTTTGCGCTGACTGCTGGCGCCGTCACGCGATTTGGCAAAATTGCGCCACACTGGCGGCCGGCAAAAACGCCAGAATCCAGGATATGTAAAGCAGCTCGTCAGAGCGTTATGAACCAGGCTGTAATTGCTAACCACTTGCCTCTATGGCGCGGCGCACGGCCGTTGCACAGTGATGAAATTCGGCCGTACCTTCCATTTCCAGCTTGCGAGGACGAGGCAGCGCCACGCGAATGTGGTGGGTAATGCGGGCAGGGGAGCCGCCCATCACCAGCACGTCGTCTGCCAGTAACACTGCTTCGGCAATGCTGTGCGTGACCATGAAGACCGTAACGGGCATGAGGTGCCAGATGCGCAGTAGCTCTTGCGCCATGCGCTCGCGCGTCAGTGCGTCTAAGGCGCCAAAGGGTTCGTCTAGCAGCAGCAGGCTGGGCTGGTGTACCAGGGCGCGGGCTATGGCCACGCGCTGCGCCATGCCGCCAGAGAGCTGCGCTGGGTAAACGTGCTCAAAGCCTTGCAGCCCGACCAGGTTAATCATCTCTTGCACGCGCGCTGAGACATGACGGCCGTTGCCCATCAGCTCTAGCGGCAACTGCACATTTTGCCAGACCGTGCGCCAGGGCATCAGCCCGCCGCGCTGGAAGACAATGCCAATAGGCGCCGCGTGCAGGCGCAGCGGCTGCCCTTGCAGCAAAATCTGGCCGCTACTGGGGGTTAGCAATCCCGCCAGCAGGCGCAGGAGCGTAGATTTGCCCACGCCTGATGGCCCCACCAGCGCCACAAAGTCGCCGGCGCGAATCGTCAGTGAGACGTCTTGCAGCACGTGCGGCCCATCGGCAAACGCCAGGCTCACCTGCTCAGCCGAAAGAAGAACGGCCGTTGCGGAATTGTTATCTTCACTCATAGGCGCTCAACCTTGAAGCGTGATTCGGCCGCTGCCCACTGACAGCAGACTGCCACATTTCCCCAGCAAGGCGGTCGGCCGTCAGCAGTCAACTGATGCGAGAAACATCCTGCCGGCGCGTTATGAGCCATGCCCTGCTTGCCACTACCTACTCCCTACTACTCCCTATTCCCTACTCACCACGCCCCACCTTCAACACAAACTCATTGGTATAAATGGCCGCCAGATTGGGCAAAGGGGCGTCCAGCAACCCCATTTGCAGCAACACCTGCTCCGTTTGCGCCCAGGCTGCCGGGTCTGTCAGGCCCAATTGTTCTGCGCGCCACAGATCCAGCGAGGCTTCCAGCACATTCATGCGGCTGTCATCCAGCCCCTCGACAAATTTCTTGCTAATCTCATACGCTTCAGCCGGATTTGCCAGCGTATCCGCCAGCGCGCGCAAAATCGCGCGCACGAACCCCGTCACCAGCTCCGGCTCCTGGGCGATGACAGTCTCATTGGTGATAATACCGTTGGCCACCATGTCAATATAGTCCGCTACATAAATCACATTAATCTCAGAGCCGCGCGCGGCCAACTGCACCGGTTCGTTGTTGGCATAACCCACTACCGCCTCACTCTGACCGGCCAACAAGGACTCTACCTGATTAAAGCCAATGTCATTGGCATTTACGTCCGCTTCGGTCAGGCCATTGGCTTGCAGCAGGCCAATAAAGCCGACATAAGAGGTGCCAAAAAAGCCGGGCAGCCCCACCTTGCGCCCAACCAAGTCGGCTGGGGTGCGGATGTTGGCGCTGCCCAGACTGACAACGGCCGTTGGATAACGCTGGAACCATTGCAGCACATACACAACTGGCACATTTTGCGCGCGCGCCAAAATGACCTGCTCGCCACTGACAATGGCAAAGGGGCGCACATTTGCGCCCACCAGGGCCATGCCATCTGTTTCAAAGCTGTAATCAAACTCAACCGCCAGCCCTTCAGCGGCAAAGTACCCCTTGTCAGCGGCTACGTAGAAAGGGGCATACTGTGGATCAGGAATATAGCCCATCGGCAGCTGTATGAGGCGCAAAGCGGGTGTATCATTGGCTGCAGGCTGCGCGCACGCCCCAACCACGAGGAGAAGTAAGAAAAGAAAAAGCATGGTTTGTTTCATAAAGCGCTCCTGTGAAAATGACCGCCGACCGCCGACGGCTGACTGCCGACTGCGGTCTACGCGGTTACTATAAACTTAACCGGGTGCGCGCAGGTTGGGCAACCTGCGTTACGGCTTCATTACACATACAGTTCCAGGCAATCCACGCCAATCCGTTCAATCTATGAACCTCCACGTGCCATTTTCTGTGGACCATTTTTTCCCCGCGTTACGTTTGTGCGGTTGCTGAGATATTGCCAGCGCAGCAGCCGCTTTTCCAGCAAGGCGACTAACCCGTACATCGTCAAGGCAATCACTGCCAGGGCAATGAGCACTACAAAAACCAGGTCGGTCTTGAACTGATAGCGTGAGGTGACGAGCAAATATCCTAACCCCTGGCTCTTTGGCTGCACAAACTCGCCAACCAGCGCCCCAATGACGGAAAGGGTTGCTCCTACCTTCAGGCCGGCCAAAATAACCGGTAGTGCCGCGGGAAATTCCAGCTTATAGAAGATTTGCCAGCGCGTTGCTTGCAGGGAGCGCATCAGGTCATACAGTTCGGCGGGCACTGAGCGCAGGCCGGCAACGATGTTGATGAGAATGGGAAAGAAAACAACCAGAATGGCGACCAGCACCCTGGCCCAATAGGTGGACTGGACCCAGATGGTGAGCAGCGGGGCAATGGCAATGACGGGAATGGCCTGGGAAGCTATCAGGTAGGGGGAAATCAGGCGCTCGGCCAGGGGAGATTTGGCCAGCAAATAGCCAAAGGGCACGGCAATGGCACAGCCGATGAGGAGGCCGGGGATGACTTCGCTAATGGTAACAAGGCTGTGACGCAGTAAACGGCCGTCTGCCACCACAATTTTCATTTGTTGCCCCACATCTACCGGGCCAGGCAAAATGAAGCGATCATACTCGCCCCACACCACGAGTAGATGCCAGCCGCCAAGCAGCGCCAGCGCGGAGATAAGAACTATCAGCCAGGTTGGCTGTTTGTTCAGCCAGGACATGTTCTTGCAAACCGTGTTTGGGGAAGGGGAAGAGGATGCGCGAAGGAAACGGCCGTTTGCCAGCAGCCATTTAGCGCGGCAACGAACCTGACTAATCCTTCTCCCATCCAGACTGTGACTGTCGGCCCTGGAATTGCACCAGGTCCACCGTTTTTGCCGCTTTGCGCTTGCTGATTACTAAGCGGTTGCGTCAAAACGGGTAGCGGGCTTGGCTTGCGCGCGCCTTACCGCCGGTCGGGAATTTCGCCCTGCCCCGAAGGAATGTAATTTTATTTGTGACAATCTTAACAAAGATTATAGCCAAATCCCCCGCGCCGTCAAAAGCCCATCTCTCTGATTGCAGCAATTCTCAATTTGAGCATGGTTCATAAAGCTGTGTAGGCCGCAGAGCGCCGACGACCGCCACAATCTGGCTAATTTACGGCCGTACCGGTAAAATCTGCCCATGAACGAAACAGCTACCATTCGTGCCTTCATCGCCATTCATCTGCCAGAGGCGGCGCATGCCGAACTGGCCCAGGTGTGCGATGTACTGGCAGGGCAAGTACCACCGCGCAGCGCACGCTGGGTGGAGCCACACTTGCTGCATCTGACGCTGCGCTTTTTGGGAGATACGGCCGTTTCCCAAATGCCTGCTCTTGCCGTTGCGCTGGATGAAGTCGCGGCGCAGCACGCCCCATTTACCCTATCTCTGAGTGAGCTGGGCAGCTTTCCTAACCGGCAGCGGCCGCGCGTCATCTGGGCCGGGCTGGCCGGTGACCTGACTGCCGTTCATGCCCTGCAAGCCGACATTGAGCAAATGGCGCGCCGCCTGGGCTGGGAAGCGGAAGAGAAACCATTCCGCGCCCACGTGACTCTGGCGCGCATCAAAGACGGCCGTTTGTTCCAGGGCATCAGTTGGGGCAGCCAGATAAACGCGCTGCCTGTGCCGGTGATGGCCGTTCATCTGATGCAGAGCCAGCTCAGGCCCAGTGGCCCAGTTTACACCACACGGCACAGCAGCGCGCTGCGTGGCAGATGAGAGAGAAGGGGTAAGAAGCAAGAGGTAGAAGGCAGAATGATTGATGAAGCAACACGAGACAGGCTGATCGCGACCGCACAGGCGGCACGCAAGCAGGCATACGCGCCCTATTCTCACTACGCCGTGGGTGCGGCGCTACTGGGGGCAGACGGCCGTATCTACAGCGGCTGTAACGTAGAAAACTCCTCCTACGGGTTATCTAACTGCGCTGAGCGCACGGCCGTTTTCAAAATGGTTTCTGAGGGTGTGCGCGAGATTCTGGCCATTGTAGTCTGCACCGTCAATGCCGGTTCCCCCTGCGGCGCCTGTCGCCAGGTGCTCATTGAATTTGCCGGCGACGTGCCTGTGTGGCTGGTTGACGAAACGGGAAACGGCCGTGAAACCACCCTCTACACCCTGCTGCCAGACCACTTTGGCCCGGAGCATCTACCAGGTGAGTGATTAGTGACCAGTAAGTGGTAACTGACTCACTACCCACTCCCCACTAACCACGATTCCCTCTCCCTATGCCCCGCGAACGCACTTTCCGCACTGAAGCCATCGTCCTGCGCCGCAGTGACTTTGGCGAGTCTGACCGTCTGCTGACCCTCTTCAGCAAAGAGTTTGGCAAAATTCGTGCCGTGGCCAAAGGCGCACGCAAGCCGCAAAGCCGCAAAACTGGCCACGTCGAGCTGTTCATGTGCAGCCGCTTTCTCCTGGCCGAAGGACGCGACCTGCACATCGTGACGCAGGCGGAACTGGTGGAAGCCTACGCACCGCTGCGCGCCGACCTGGTGCGCGTCACCTATGCTGCTTATGCCTGTGAACTGCTAGACCGCTTTACCACCGAAAATGACCGCCACAGCGATATGTATGATCTGCTCAGCCAGGCGCTGGGCTGGTTTGCCGGCGAGAGCGACCTGCTGCTGGCGGCGAGGGTGTATGAACTGCGCCTGCTCAATATGGCTGGCTATCGCCCCCAACTGCACGAATGTTTGCATTGCCGCGAACCGATTCAGGAACAAGACCAGTTCTTCAGCGTCGCGTTGGGTGGGCTGCTTTGCCCCAACTGCCAGGCCGCAGATGCCAGAGCATTGCCGCTTACGGCCGTTGCCGTAAAAGTATTGCGCTACCTGCAAACGCGCCCCTGGGAGGTGGTGAAGAAGCTGCAACTAAAACGGCCGTTGCAGCACGAGCTAGAAAACGTGCTGCACCATTACCTGCTCTACCTGCTTGAACGCGACCTGAAGTCAGTAGACTTTCTACATCGCCTGCGGCGCGAAGCCAACCTTTTTGCTGGAGTCTGGCAAAATTTGGGCTGACCTCTGGCGCCGTGGCGCGATTTTTCAAATCGCGCCACACTGGCAGCCCACAAAAGCGCCAGAGTCCGGTTTACCAGTTACGCAGGAACTCTACCAGCAGGCGCACACCAAAGCCCGTGCCCCCCTTGGGGATATAGCCACGCCCTTTCTCCGTCAGCGCCATGCCAGCAATGTCCAGGTGCGCCCAGGGGTAATCGGTAAACTCCCGCAAGAAGACGGCCGATGTGCCCACGCCCCCCATGCGCCCACCCGAATTCTTCATATCTGCCACATCTGAATCTATGCTGCGCCGGTAATCTTCATAGAGGGGCAGCGGCCATAGTCGTTCATACGTTTGCTGGGCGGCCATCAGCAGCTTATCGCGCAGGGCATCATCATTGCAGAAAAGGGCAGCAGCCACATCCTGGCCCAGCGCCACCACGCAAGAACCAGTAAGCGTTGCCAGGTCAATCACTGCCTTTGGCGTGTACTGAGCCGCGTATACCAGCGCATCTGCCAATACCAGCCGCCCTTCTGCGTCTGTGCTGATGATTTCGATGGTTTTGCCGTTGCTGGCCGTGATCACATCGGCCGGACGATAGGCGGCGGCGTCGGGCATATTCTCGGTGCAAGGCGCAATGCCAATAATACGCAGGGGCAGGTTGAGCATCCCCACTGTTTTGATGGCGCCCAAAACGGCCGCTGCGCCGCCCATATCCGACTTCATTGCCTCCATGCGCTCGCTGGGCTTAATGGAAATGCCGCCGGTGTCAAAGGTGATGCCTTTGCCCACCAGCACAATCGTATCCAGATCATCCCGGTCGCCGTTGTGTTCCAGCACAATAAACTTTGGCTTTTCGCCCGCACCCTGCGCCACCGCCAGAAATGCGCCCATCTTGCGTTTGGCGGCCCACCTGCGCCCGCCAACGGTAATGCCCATGCCATAGGCAGCG
The DNA here is from genome assembly GCA_937943625.1 of uncultured Anaerolineae bacterium. GTDB lineage: Bacteria > Chloroflexota > Anaerolineae > Promineifilales > Promineifilaceae > JACSRF01. The sequence goes on from CALEAD010000007.1 coordinate 7,593, forward strand.
GCAATTTGCCGCGCTACCTCGGCCAGCCTGGTAGGTGTTGCCACGTTTGGCGGCATATTGACCAGATCGCGCGCCAGCGCCGTGCCTGCGGCCACAGCCTGACCAACTTGCAGGCCGTGCTCAATTTCCGTCAGTTTGGCGGCGTTGAACTCGACCAGCGAGAAGCTCTCAATCTCTTTTTTCGCTTCGCGGCGCTGCCTGGGGGCATCATATTCATAAAGGGCAAGCAGGGTGGCTTCGGTAACGGCCTGCGCCGCAGCCGCCACGGGCAAAGCGGCAATGCCGGCCCCATGCACAATGCTGGCAACCTGTTTGGCCCCCAATTCGCGCGCGCGGGTGATGGCGGCAGCGGCCGTTTTGCGCACCCCCTCCAGGTCAAAGCCTTCCCGCTTGCCCAGGCCGGCAACCAGCACGCGCGTGGCTGGAATCGCGCCGCGCGGGTAGAGCACACCTACCTGGCCCGATTTACCGGTCAGGTCGCCACTGGCAATCAGGGCGCTAATGGCACCACCAAGCGCCTGGTCCAGCGCGCCGGTTGCACCGCCGGGTGTCGTAACGTCTTCAAACAAATTGACGATGAGAGTATCTGCAACTGCTTCTTGAATGGGGGCATGAGTAATGGTTAGTTTCATGGTTTCTCTCTTGAAAATATGGCCCAGTACTCCAACAAACTAACTTTTTGGGGTTTGTCGTAACGGCTTTAGCCGGTTACCCGCTGAAGCAGTTACGACAAACTTAACCTGATGCGCGCAGGTTTGGCAACCTGCGCTACATTTTTGTTCGTGGTGGTGTACCCCACGCATGAACTCTCCTGAAGGATCGAGTAGGGAATGGATCGTGAGCTGAACACCGGTGTTTTTGTCCGTCGCCCGTGTAATGCATTTGGCAAATCGCATTATACCAGCAGAGGCCAGTGCAATTTTCGCCAGACTCCGGTAGTGAAGCGTGAAGAACCAAACCTGCTTTTGCGCTTGCAAAGGTCATCAACTGCCTCTTGTCACCCCGTCACCTGGCCCGCCCTGTTAGTGGGTTGGCCGTTTCGTTAGCATATAATGGCCACTAGCGTGTACGGCCGTTGTCGTGGCTACTGCGATGGCCGTTGCGTGGCCAGTAATATTGGCGGATCATGGGAGAGGAGGCAGTAACACCGTGTGATTCCAGTACGGCCGTTAATTCCGGCAAGGGGCGGCGGGCATGTAGCACCGTATGCTTCACCATCACAGCATGGCTGCCCCACAAAACAAAGCCGTTGTGCTCCAGCGACTTTTGCAGCCAGCTCTGGTAACGGGGCACACTGCAAAAGAGCGGATGTTCTGGCCTGGGGGTGCAGTGCAACAGCGCCGCAGCCACAATCTCCGTCGCGCGCGCTTCTGCATTCGGGTGAATGAAGAGACGCAGCCAGGTGGCCACGTCACCCCGATTGACATGCACACAGGCAGTCAGCTCGTTCCCTTCACGCAGTAGCCAGCTCTGACCGGTCTCTAGCGGGGGCATTGGCTCTACCAATTGCACCAGGCGCGGCACGGTATTGGCATATAAGAGCTGAATATCCCAATCATCCTCTGCGCGCCGGGGTTGCAGAAACGGCCGTTGGCCATTCTTCATTCCGGCCACCTTATGCAGCACCCAGATGTCCTGGCGCGTATAAACAGCGAAGCCGGCGCGCCGCAGCACCGGAAGCTCTGGCCCCGTCTCACTCACCTCGGCTACCAGGCTATGGATGCCACGCTGCCCCACCTCCACCACCGCCTGATCCAGTAGCGGCAGCCACACCTCCTCATTAATGTACGGCGCGGCAGGAGTTTCTTCGGATTGCTCTGGCTGCGCCGTTGCGCCCAAGTATAGCACGTGCCCACACTGGCTGCCATCCGGCAAATGCAGTTGTATGAACCCTGCACCGCTGCCGTCCTCCGCACGCCAGACAAAGGTAGGAAAATCGCCGCCCATAATCAGGTTGAACAGCGCACCGCGCAAAGGATGCACGTGGTTAATAAGGGCAGACTCCGAATGCAAAGAGACACCGCGCTCACTCAGGCGGTGAAGCAAGGGCAAATCACGTAAATCAAACGGCCGTATCATCTTAAGACAAAGTGTAACAATCGGCCATACGCTTAGCAAGCATCTGCTGCCCGCACACATTCATGACTAATGGCAGCCAATTCGTGCTATCATTATGACCACATACAAAACTAAATTTGCCTGATTGCGCGCAATTGATGTATACCCATATAGGTCATATCTTTTCCATCAAAGTAAGGAGAGACATCTATGTCCACACTATTACTCACCCTACGCGAAAGTGTCCGCTACCGGGGGCGCAGCGGGCACTGGAGCTGGGTCGCTCACCGCTTATCTGGCCTGGCAATTTTGTCGTTCCTGGTGATTCACGTCTGGGACACAGCCAACGTCACCTACGCCCCCGCCATTTATGAATGGTCCATTCAATTATTCAAGCACCCCCTCTTTGGCGTGGGCGAAATTGGCGTGATGGCGGCCGTGCTTTATCACGCTTTCAACGGCATCCGCATCACCATTTTGGATTTCAAACCAGAGTGGTGGAAGTACCAACGCCAGACAGCCACCTTTGTCTGGGTGCTGTTTTTCGCCATCTTCATCCCCATCGGCATCTATATGTTTATCGGCATCGTAGCGTATTGCCGCAGCGGTATCAACTGTTGGGCAATTCCACCGTTTCCATCGTCATAAGCGGTTAGCGATTAACCAATTCCGGCATGGTTCAGATGGGTCTTTACAAATTTGACCACCGCCTGCGAACAGCCGACTGCAATTTGTTTCAAGTTCGGCCGTCCGTGGTCAGCCGTCGGCGGTCGGCGGTCATTTTCAAGGGAGTGCAAACATGACAACAACTGTTACAGGTGTCACGCGCCGCAAAGTGCAGGTGCGAACGAATTTAGAACGGTACGGCTTTTTGTTTATGCGCCTGACCGGTATTTCTTTGCTCATTTTGGCTGTTGGCCACATGCTCATCCAGCACGTGCTGAACAGCGTACACAATCTCACCATTCAATTTGTAGCCGTGCAGTGGAATAGCTGGGGCTGGAAGGCGTATGACATGCTGCTGCTGGCCTTTGCCATCAGCCACGGCATTAACGGCCTGCGCCAGGTGCTCGAAGATTACATTCATAACCGGCAGGTGGTGCGCACCATTAACATTGCCCTGGCCATCTTTGTCGTGGTCACGCTGCTGTGGGCCGGCTTTGCCATTGCCAGCTTTAACCCTGCCAGCGTAACGGCCGCAAATTGAAGGCTGACAGGCTGACCAGCTAAAACATACCAATCGAGGACATTATGACAATCGTACATACACATACCTTTGACGCGGTGATTGTCGGCGCGGGGGGCGCGGGGCTGATGGCGGCGCTGTATGCCAGCCGCGAAGCTGACGTGGCGGTGATTTCCAAGCTTTACCCCACGCGCTCGCACACGGGCGCAGCGCAGGGCGGCGTCGGCGCTGCCCTGGGCAATATGGAAGAGGATCGTTGGGAATGGCACGCCTACGACACGGTGAAGGGGTCAGACTATCTGGCTGATCAGGACGCGGTGGACATCTTGTGTCAGGATGCCATTGACGTGGTGATTGAGCTGGAACATATGGGGCTGCCGTTTGACCGCTTCCCCAACGGCCGTATTTCCCAACGCCGCTTTGGGGGGCATACGAATAACGAAACCGGCCGTCCGGTGATGCGTGCCTGTCACGCCGCCGACCGCACCGGCCACATGATTTTGCAGACCCTTTACCAGCAGTGCATCAAAAACAAGGTCAACTTCTTTGACGAGTTCCAGGTGCTAGACCTGATCCGCGTGGGAAACGAGGTGCGCGGTGTGGTGGCCGTGGAAATTACCACCGGCGAGCTGCACATCTTTCACAGCAAGGCGGTGATGTTTGCTACCGGTGGCTGGGGGCGCTGCTGGGAAGTCACCTCCAATGCGCACTCGCTAACCGGCGATGGTGCAGCCATCTGCCTGCGCCGCGGCGTGCCCTTACAAGATATGGAGTTCTTTCAATTCCACCCCACCGGCATTTTTAAGCTGGGTATTCTCATTACCGAAGGGGTGCGCGGCGAGGGGGGCGTGCTGATCAACGGCCAGGGAGAGCGCTTCATGACGCGCTACGCCCCTAATATCAAAGACCTGGCCAGCCGTGACGTGGTCAGCCGCGCCATCTACCTGGAGATCATGGCTGGGCGCGGCATCAATGGCAAAAATTACGTCCACCTGGACGTAACGCCGGAAACGGTGAACAAGTATTTTGCCGAGGATGGGGAAGACCGGCGTATTACGCGCGAACATATCGAGGCCAAGCTGCCAGACATTGCTGACTTTACGCGCACTTACCTGGGCATAGACCCCACGCGGGAACCCATGCCCATCCAGCCAACCGCGCACTATGCCATGGGTGGCATTCCCACCGACGTAGACGGCCGTGTCTTGCTAGACGCACAAAAAACGGTGCTCAACGGCCTTTATGCCGCGGGTGAAGTGGCCTGCGTTTCTGTGCATGGGGCCAACCGCCTGGGCACAAACTCCCTGACCGACCTGGTAGTTTTTGGCCGCCGTGCGGGCAAGCACATGGCACAGTATTGCAAAGAACGGCCGTTGGAACCATTGCCCACCAATCCAGCAAAGGAAATCATGGACACCCTGGCGCAAATTCGCCAGAACGAGGATGGCGCCAGACCCTACGAGCTGCGCCAACGGATGCAAAAGAGCATGACGGCCGGCGTGGGCGTCTTTCGCACCCAGGAAACAATTAGCCAGACGCTTGCTGAATTAAGGGCGCTGCGCGAAGCGTACAAAACGGTGACGATTACAGACAAGGGCAAGGTGTTTAACAGCGACCTGCTGGAAGCGTGGGAACTGGGCTGTTTGCTAGAGCTGGCAGAGGTAACGGCCGTTTCTGCCCTGGCGCGTACCGAAAGCCGGGGAGGGCACGCCCGCGACGACTATCCAGAGCGGGACGACGTAAACTGGCTAAAGCACACCCTCTGCCACAAAGAAGCAGAAGGGCCATATCGCCTGGAATACAAGCCCGTCACAATGGGGCGCTATCAGCCCAAGGCGCGTGTTTACTAAAAAAGCGAGTACTATGTAGGACCGGGATAATTACACGGAGCTACACGGAAAAGGCACGGAGTTTCATCAAGAAAATCAGCGGTTTCTTCTCCGTGCCTCCTTTGTGGTTCTCCATGAGATTGTCTTACGTGAACAGATACAAAAGCAAGCGCAAGAGCAAGCAGAATGTTTTGCCCAACCCACTTGCTCTTGCTCTCTAACAGCGAAACTTTATAAGTGGGGCACACCCCCACGAATGAAAAGCGCAGGCAACAAATGGGGCGCACAAACGAATAAGTTGGGCGTCGGCGGCCAGCAGTCAGCCAGCAGCCGTCGGCGGTCATTTTTAAGGGAGAAGAACATGCAAGTCAACCTACGCATTCGCCGGTTCAACCCGGAAAAAGACAAAAAAGCATGGTGGGGTGAATACACTCTGCAAAATGTAGACCCCACCGACACCGTGCTAGACCTGCTCAACCGCGTCAAGTGGGAAATAGACGGCACGCTGGCGCTGCGCCGCTCCTGCGCGCACGGCGTGTGCGGTTCTGATGCCCTGCGTATTAACGGCGCTAACGCCCTGGCATGCAAAACGCTGGTGCAGCGCCTGGCCCCCGGCAGCAACAGGGTGAAAATTCAGGTGGAACCGATTTTAGGGCTGCGCGTGATCAAAGACCTGATTGTAGATATGGAGCCGTTCTTTGATCATTACAAATCCGTGCTGCCCTACTTTATTAACGACCAGCCTGTGCCCGCAGACGGCCGTGAACGGCTGCAATCACCCGAAGACCGCGCCCGCTTTGATGACACCACCAAGTGCATTCTCTGCGCCGCCTGCACCACCTCTTGCCCCAGCTTCTGGGCCAATGACCGCTACGTCGGGCCGGCGGCGATTGTCAATGCCCACCGCTTTATTTTTGATAGCCGCGACACAGCCGCCGAAGAACGCCTGAACGTCGTTGGCGACACCTTTGGCGTGTGGCGCTGCCGCACCAACTTCAACTGCACCAATGCCTGCCCGCGCGAAATTGAAATCACGAAGGCCATTGCAGAGGTGAAACAGGTTTTGGTATCGGGGGAAATTTAACCGTTCACGCTTTCTAGAAACGGCGCTTGACAATTTCCTGGCCGCCGGCCGCAGACCCCAGACTGGAAAAAAGATCGCGGTCGGCAGTCGGCGGTCAAACTTGTAACGATCATCTGAACCATGCCGTCATCCGCTAACCGCTCCCCACTAATCGCTAACCACTTTTAATGCCTGCCTGGCTCATAATCATCCAGCACCGAATCGCCCAAAAATTCGCGCAAGATAGAGTGTGTGGGAATGAGCGCCAGGTAGCTGCTGGGCAGCGGGTCAAACCACTGTAAGAAGGCGCGCAGCCGGTTCGCCTCGATGCGTTCTGGCGTGTCTGGCTCTACCTGCAGCAGCAGTGGGTAAGCCAGGGTCTTCAGCGCCGCCACCTCATACACCAGCGCCGAATTAAAGAAAATGTGCGCATTGTTCTGATTGGGAAAGATGTGCCGCTTTTCCCCCAGGCGCACGCTGGGCCAGCGGGCAATGGTATCTGCGGCGGAATAGCCGCGATGGGCCGCATCGCGCACAATGCGGCGCAGCAGGCGCGTGTCTGTTGTGGGCACGCGGTTGTGCTTGTCCAGGTTAAGCTGCGTCAGGGCGGAGATAAAGATGCGATAAAAGGAATCAGGGGGCAACCCTTCGACCAGGCGCGGGTTAAGGCCATGGATGCCCTCAATGATGAGAACCTGGTCACGGCCGATTTGCAATTCTTCCCCCCATTCGCGCAGGCCGGTGTGGAAGTTGTAGCGAGGCTGGGCGATGGCTTGACCGGCCAACAGGCTTTGCAGGTGTGCCTGAAAGAGGGGAATATCTACCGCTTCCAGCGCTTCAAAATCGTAGTTGCCGGTTTCATCGCGCGGCGTCTGTGTGCGGTTGACAAAGTAATTGTCCATGCTAATGGTCACGGGGCGAATGCCGCGCGCCAAAAGCTGCAGCGCCAGCCGCTTGCTGAAGGTGGTTTTGCCGGCGGAGGTGGGGCCGGAAATGAGGACAATTTTGGCCTGGGGCTGGCGAGCGGCAATTTCGCCGGCAATGGCGGCCAACTGGCGCTCGTGGAGCGCTTCGGCCACCAGGATCGCTTCTTGAATACGGCCGTTGCGAATGGCATTGTTCAGCGAGGCAACGCTGGGCACGCCAATGATTTGCAGCCACTGCTCATACTCACGAAACACCTGCGCCAAACGCGGTTCATCTTCAAAAGGCTGCAAGGCGTCGGGGTCACGGCGGCGTGGAAATTGCAAAATAAAGCCATCGCCATATGGCCACAGCTTAAACAGGTATAAATAGCTGGTACGCGGAACCATGAAGCCATGAAAATAGTCGCGCACCCCGTTAAGCTCATACAGCGTCAGGTAATCTTTGCGCCGCCGCGCAAACAGCTCCGCCTTTTCCTGGTCGCCCCATTGCCGGAAAAGCGCCAGCGCCTCGTCCAGCGGAATGGTCACCCGTGTAATGGGTAAATCTGCCTGCACCAACTCCTGCATACGATGGCGCAGGCTGTCTAGCTCTGCAGTCGTGAGCTGCTGTTTGTCATCCCGCTCACAATAGTAGCCGCCAAAGGGCATGGAGTGGTGAATGGTAATCACCTGTTCGGGAAAGAGTTCCAGGGCGGCAACGATGAGCAAGAAGCTGAGGGAGCGGCGATAAATGCGCACGCCGTCGGAGTCGGCCAGGGTGATGGGCACGATCTCGGCATCCTGGTTCAGCGGCAGGGAAAGTTCGCGTAAACGGCCGTTGACCAGCGCCGCGACTACCATGCCTGGCCCAGGCCAACGGGCCGCCTGCACAAAGGCTTCTACAGTTGTGTTCAGCGGGCCATTGAAAGTACGGCCGTCGGGGAAGCGGACTTGTACATCAGTTCGTGGGGGAGTAGGGGTGATGTTGTTCATAGCAAACTGCAAAAAGTGGGCATGGTTCACAATGCTCTGGAGAAATGCTTCACGAATTTTCTGACGGCGGAAAACAGACCGCTAACGGCGCTGCTAGAAAGGTCTGACGGTCTGTCGTCAGCGGTTGGCGCTCAACCGGAACAGCATCGAGAAGCACCTGGCTCTAGCTCTCGTTTTGCCAGAGAGGGCGCAGGTAGCTTTGCGCCAGGGCAATGCTTTCGCCAACGGCCGTTTGCAACCGTGCCAGCACCCTCGCCACGGGAACCAGGGGAAAGAACTGCATGGCCATCCATGCGTCATCCGCCAGGTATGCGGCAAATTCCTCCGCGGGAATGCCAATGCGGCGCGCATAGAACGGCACTGTTTGCAAAGGCGCACCCGGCTGTAACTGCGCCACCAGCACGTCACGCCACGCCTCTAAGTGCTGGTCGGCCACAAAAGGCAGCCATTGCTGTGGGGTAGAAGCGGCCAGAGTAGAAACGGCCGTTGGCGGCAGCGCCGCATACGCCAGTCCGTCTATGTACGTCAACAAGACGTGATGCAACAGCCGGCGCTGCGCCCTATCGGTCAGGTGTTCCGCCTGCACAAAAAAGGGCAGCAAAATCTCGCGAAACCACACCAGGTCTAGCAATAAATGGGCGCTGTAGCCGGCCACAAAAACCGCCTGCGCCGGCGGCATGTGTGCGGCATCAGCTAATTGTGGGTACATGGCCCACATACGCGGATACGCCATATTGTCTGGCTCTGGGGGTGTGTCGTAAAAATGGGTTTGCGGGCGCGTCAGACCGGCAATATCCTGCACGTCTGGCGCTACCTGCCCCAGGTAGAAAGCCGACCAGTGGGTGCGTAGCACATGCAGCAGGCGCGGTTCCTCGGCCGCTAACCTGGCCGCCATCTGTTCGGCCACGTGCAGGTGGGTAAATGGGGTAGGCATGGTTAACGATGCCAGGAAGGGCAAGAAGAAGGCGCATACCAGCGCGTGCTAACCCGACCGCGCAGGCGGTGGAGGCTGGGCAAACAGGCTATCAACACTTCCAAGATACTACTATCCGCCTTTTCAATCACTTCACCCAGACGCGCCTGTAGCGGCGTTTCTAGCCGGTCGCTGTAGCCATAGGAAACAGCATCACGCGGCACAGCGGAAACAGCGGGCACAGCATAGCCGCGCACCGTATAGGCACGCACGCGCTTCCCCGCATCGGAGTAGACAACATGCCCGCCATAGGTGCGGAGGGGCAGCACCGCGGAAGTACCCAGCACCAACAGCTCTGCCGCAGAATCCCCCGGCGAAGCATAGCCAACCGGAACGTGGCCGCGCCGCATTTCGATGGCTAAGGTCCAGCGCATGGCAATATCTGGAGAGATACCGCTGCGGGCCGCCACTGCCCGGCCGTAATAATGTAACACACTACTGGCATACAGGCGCGGCACGCGCGTTTCGGCCAGCTCCCAACCGCCATTGTACGCCGCCAGCGCCGCGTATAAATCGCCCCCGGACTGGCGGATAATGTCGGCAAGAATGGCTGCGCCCCAGTGCAAGTTGGTGTTCGGCAGTTTTAGCGCTTCGGCCGATGGGCGAAACTCGAAACCCGGCCCGCGTGGCATGACGCCCATCAGCCCAACTGCCCCCATGTAGCTGACCACGTGCGGGTCGCCGTGCGACTCTTCGCGCACAACGGCCGCTATCAAGTCAGCGTCCAGGCCATACTCATTGGCCACCAGGGCTATCTGTGTGGCCCATTGGCGAATGGTGGGGTCCCAGGTAGGCGCCAGGGGCTGCAACACGGGGGCGCTTTTGGAAAGACCAGGGGCCGTTCGCGCCGCCTGCGCCTGTGTGGATAACAGCAACAGGGTGCAGAGAAGCGTGCAGACGAGTAAAACTTTTGCAGAGCGATTCATGTTGTTTCGCAACTGTGGACAGAGAGCAGATACAAAAAAGTTTACTGAGTTTTCCTTTGTGCTGCTGTGCAGCCTGTACAGGTCCATTTTAGCATCAAATACCGGGATCGGGCGGGGCGAGCAGGGAAAAATCAAAGCTGCTGGCGTTGCTGGGAATCTGCCACCAGGTAACCCGTGCCTGAGACAACGGCCGTACCAGATCAGACGGCCGTTTCACCTGTACCGGCGCAGTTATTTCCGGCGTAGGCAACAAAATGGCCTCTGTCAGCACGCCCGTTTCCACGCCGGCGCGGCGATCTGTGTACACGTACAGTGGCAGGCGGGCGTAAAATTCCAGCGCGCGCGCAAAGCATTGCGTCGGCTCACCATTGCGCTCATAGCCAAAAATCTCTGCGCGCGGAAACTGCTCACCAAACTCGGCAAACCACTCATACAGCTTCAGCCCGCGTATCTCATTGCCCCAATCGTCCAAAATAAAGGCGGGAAAGATGTGCTCTTCTCGCCCCAGGGTCACAAAGGGGAAGCGCAGGTAGAGGGAAACGGCCGTTTCCGTTTGCGGTTTTAGATCAGACAGCAACAACGCCAAACGGCCGTTGCCTACCCATAATTGACCGTGTACGTGCCAGCTGACCGCTTTCATGGTTCGTGGTTAGTCAGAGGCAATCACGCCCCTTGCTCCTAGATCGTAATTCCTTAACCCACAATCGTCAAATCTATTTGTCATTTTCCCTGCCACACTCTATCATACCCGCTAATCACGATTACAATCCACTATGCACGAACCACCATCTACTATGAACCTCCAGCAAACCATCCAACGCGCGCGCGAATTACGTCGCCAGGACCAGCTAGAGGAATCGCAGGCGCTGCTGCTAGAGCTGCTGCGGCAGCACCCCAACGACCCGCTTGTGCTGTTTGAGGTGGGTGGCTCTTACGACGTATTGGGCGAGGCGCGCACAGCCAACAGCTACTACGAAAAGGCGCTAGACAAAGGATTGGCCGCCCCAGAACGGCAAGAGTGCCTCATCTGCCTGGGCATCAACTATCGCGGGTTGGGGGATTCAGAAACGGCCGTTGCCATTCTCGAACGCGCCGCAAAACAATTCCCCGCAGACAACAGCATCCGCGCTTTTCTCGCCCTGGCCTACTACAGCGACGCCCAGGATGATCTGGCCTTTCGCACCCTGATAGACCTCTTGCTCAAAACCACCCAGGACCAGTCCATTCTCGCCTACGCCGACACGCTAGACTATTACAAAGACCACCTGGACGAAATTTGGGAGGAGACTGCATAAGTGGGGCACCCCACCCCACATGAAAACCGATGCGCGATTTTGCAAATCGCGCATCGAACTGGAAGTTCAATTGACAGAAAGACGTTCATGGCAGTGGCACACCCGCACAAATGAAAATGGTGCGCAGGTTACTGAACCTGCAATACCAGGTTTAGTAACCTGGGCTACAGTTACAACCATCCGCCGTCAGCGGTCCGCCGTCAGCGGTCATTTTCCGGGAGCACAATGAAAGCCCTGATTTTTTCGCAACACGGAACCCTGGAACAGGTAAGCATTGGCGAGGTGCCCGTCCCCACCATTGCCGCCGATGAGGTGCTGCTGCAAGTGAAAGCGGCGGCACTCAACCGCCTGGATTTGTGGGTGCTGGCAGGTTGGCCGGCGCTCAAGCTGAAGCTTCCCCACGTCATGGGCAGTGATGGCGCAGGCATTGTCACGGCCGTTGGCGCAAACGCACAGCACATCCCCCTGGGTCGGCGCATGGCCGTCAACCCCACCGTTAGCTGTGGGCGTTGTGCCTTCTGCCAGAGCGGGCGCGACCACATGTGCGACCGCTTTGCCGTGCTGGGGGAACACCGCGATGGCTTTGCTGCTGAATACATTGCTGTGCCTGCACAAAATTTGCTACCCCTACCCGATCATGTGCCCTACGAAACGGCCGCTGCCGCCTCGCTCGTCTTTGTCACCGCCTGGCACTCGCTGATAGAAGTCGGCCGTTTGCAGGCAGGCGAATCCATCCTCATCGTTGGCGCAGGTGGGGGCGTCAACAGCGCTGCCATCCAGATTGCACGGCTGGCCGGTGCAGATCCCATCTACGTGGTTGGCTCCAACACCGAAAAGCTGGCGCGCGCCGAAGCCCTGGGCGCAACCATTCTCATCAACCGCCAGCAACAGCCCGATTGGGCCAGAGCCGTTTTCCAGGCCAGCAACCGCCAGGGCGTAGACGTGGTGGTGGATAACGTCGGCGCCGCCACCTTTCACCACTCCCTGCGCGCCCTGAAAAAAGGGGGGCGCCTGCTAACCGTAGGCAACACCAGCGGCCCCAAATTTGAGCTAGATAACCGTCTGATCTTTGCCAGGCACCTGCAAATCTTGGGCAGCACCATGGGGCCGCGCCAGGAATATGCAAAAGTGATGGAAATGGTGTTCAACGGCCGTCTCCAGCCTGTGATAGACAGCATCCACCCCTTGCAAGACGGCCGTATTGCCCTGCGCAAGCTGCAAGAGGGCCACGTCAGCGGCAAACTCGTCCTCATCCCCTAATCCCATGACGCCCACCCCCTCCCCCACCCCTCCCGCCTACCCCCACAAATGGCACATCCTGGCCTCTGTGGGCATGGGCATCTTTCTCGCCACCATAGATGGCAGCATCGTCAACGTGGCCCTACCCACCCTGGTGCGCGAGCTAAACACCAACTTTGCCACTATCCAATGGGTCTCATTAGGCTACCTGCTCACCCTCTCCACCGTGCTGCTGAGCATGGGGCGCTTGGGCGATATGGTGGGCAAAAAGCCCGTCTATGCCGGCGGGTTTCTCCTTTTCACCCTCAGCTCTATGCTTTGCGGCCTAGCTCCCGGCGTATACTGGCTTATTGGCTTCCGCGTCCTGCAAGCTCTTGGCGCATCCATGACTCAGGCATTGGGCATTGCCATCGTCACCGAAGCCTTTCCCCCGTATGAGCGCGGCAAGGCTCTGGGCATTGCTGGCACACTGGTCTCCTTTGGCGTGGTGCTTGGCCCTACCCTAGGAGGCGTGATTTTAGACACACTTTCCTGGCGCTGGATTTTTTATGTCAATCTACCTGTCGGCATCATTGGCATTCTCATGGTGCTACGCTACGTGCCCAATACGCGCAGCACCAAAGGGCAACGCTTCGATTTTGGCGGCGCCGGCACGCTGTTCGTGGCCTTACTGCTGCTACTGCTGGCGCTGACGTTGGCGCAGCAGTGGGGCTTTGATGACGGGCGCGTCTGGTGGATGTTGGCAGGGGCGCTGCTGCTGCTGGTCGCATTTGTGGCCATTGAACGGCGCGTGGCACAGCCAATGATTGATCTGGAGCTGTTCCGCAACCCGTTTTTTAGCATCAGCCTCATCAACGGCCTGATTGTGTTTATTGCAGTTGCCGGCGTGTTTATTTTGCTCCCCTTTTACCTGGAGAATATGATGGGATACGAGCCGCGCTGCGTGGGGCTGCTGGTAGCAGCCGTGCCGCTGCTGCTTGGCGTGACGGCCCCCATCTCTGGCACGCTGTCTGACCGATACGGCACGCGCCTGATTGCCACGGTCGGGTTGCTGGTGCTGATTGGGGGCTACCTGGCGATGAGCCAGCTTACGCTGCAAACACCGCTGTGGGCTTATTTAACGGCCGTACTGCCCTTTGGCGCGGGCATTGGCATCTTTCAATCCCCCAACAACAGCGCCGTGATGGGCGCCGTTGTCAGAGAAAAACTGGGCGTTACCTCTGGCCTGCTGGCGATGACACGCACCCTGGGACAAACAGCCGGCATTGCCGTGCTGGGCGCGATTTGGGCCGCGCGCGTGATGGCCTATGCGGGCGAAACGGTCACGGGTGGGGCAACGGCCGCTCCTATTGCCGCCCAAATTGCTGGCCTGCAAGATACCTTTCGCCTGATTGCCGGCCTCATTGCCACCGCGTTCCTACTCAGCCTGTATGGGCTGCTGCGCCAGCGCCAACAGCGTCTGGCAGCAAGCAATTCCTAAAGAGCGGGAACACCACGATCAATGAAAATGGAACGCAGATTACCAAACCTGCATCTGCCAACCAGGTTTGGCAACCTGGGCTACAGTTACAATCGTTCGCGGTCTGCCGTCTGCCGTCATTTTCAAGGGAGTAATGGTTGGAAGTTGGCGGCTGGAACCATACCAACCGCTCTCCACTTCCACAAAGGAACATAAAATCAAAGGAACATAAAATGAACGAAATCGAAGAACCCCAACCTACCCTGGCAGAATGGCAGCAGCTATATGCGCTGATGGCAGACGTAAAAAAGCTGGCTCCCTGGCAATTTATGGCGGAAGACATGGTCTTTGGTGTGAAAAACCCTGAAACGAGCGAGATTGGCTTCATCAGCATCATGGGGCAGCTGGGTGAGCATTTATCAGTAGCCGTCTACCTGGGTATTGGCTCTCTGATGACGTTTTGGGCCGTCCATACGCAACAGCTTAAGCCAACCATGATCCTGACAGCACCGCACCTGCAGGCTTCCTTTGAAAACCGCGAAACGCTTTACAAGGAAGACCGGCAAATTATCAAGCAATTGGGGCTAAAATTTCGCGGAAGGATGGCCTGGCCGATGTTTCGCAGCCACCGACCTGGATTTTTACCCTGGTTTATCAATCAGGCGGAAGCGCGCTTTCTCATACACGCGCTAACACAGACGCTGGATGTAGCCAAACGGGCGCAAGCAGATGAGACGCTGCTTGAGGTAAAAGATGAACAGACTTACCTGGTGCGTGTGCCGACCATTCACGACAATGAGATCGTGTGGCACGACGAACAACTGCGATTACCACCATTCTATTCACACGAGTTGAGTATAGTCATGAACCCGAAGATGCTGGATTATGCGCGGCGCATGCCCATGAGCCGGCAAACCCTGGAAGTAGATTTCTCTGCGATTCCTGCATCCATTCGCCCGAAAATAGGCACACGGCCGTTTTTTGGTCACATGCTGATGGTGGTAGACAGCAAAAGCGGCTTCGTGCTGGGCGGGCCCATCCTATCCCCCGAATCTGGCTATGACGAGATGCTAGGGAGAGTCGCAGTAGAATTGTTAACGATACTCACCAATGGGACGCACTTGCCCAAAACCATTTTCGTCAGTTCCCCAATAGTGCATAGCTTGCTGGCCCCGCTGTGCCAGGATCTGGGTATCTCGCTAAAAAGTAAATCCCGCCTGCGCATGCTTGAAGAGGCGCAAGACGCCCTATTCAGCTTTCTGGAGCGGAGAATGATGTAGAGTAGGAGCCAGGAGCATAGCGCAAGCATGAGCGTGAGGGTAGAAATGCTGGCTTTCGCTCTTGCTCTGGCCCTCAGGAGAAGATGAACATGCCTGTCATTCATGTCACCCAGCAACAAACATTCCCACAATTAGATGTCCCCCCGCGCCTGTTGCTTGGCCCCGGTCCCGCCAACACGCACCCGCGCGTAGTGCAGGCAATGGGGATGCCTACGCTCGGCCATTTGGACCCAGTCTTGCTCACGCTGATGGGAGAGGTACAAGAACTGTTGCGCTACGCCTGGCAAACAGAGAATGAATGCACGCTGGTTATCAGTGGGACAGGAACGGCCGCTATGGAAACGGCCGTTGCCAATCTTGTCGAACCAGGGGATGTTGTTCTCGTCGGCGTCATCGGCTACTTTGGCCAGCGGCTGGTCGAAATGGCCGGGCGCTACGGGGGCAAGGTGCACACCATCGCAAAAGCGTGGGGCGAAACGTTCACACTGGCAGAAATAGAGGCAGCGCTGGTGCAATATCAGCCAGCCATCCTCATGCTCGTGCATGCCGAAACCTCCACCGGCGCCCTGCAATCCCTGGCCAGCATTGGCGCATTGTGCCACGCCCACAACTGCCTCTTCCTCACAGACAGCGTCACCAGCCTGGGCGCAGCCCCTCTCTTTTTAGACGAGTGGGAAATTGACGTCGCCTATAGCTGCTCGCAAAAAGGGCTGAGTTGCCCACCTGGTGCATCCCCCATCACCTTCAGCCCGCGCGCACTGCACAAGCTAGAAAACCGCAAGCACAAAGTGGGCAGTTGGTACTTTGACATCACCCTCCTGCGCCCTTACTGGTTTGGCGCAACGCGCAGCTATCACCACACCATGAGCAGCAACATGATCTATGCCCTGCGCGAGGGGCTGCGCCTGGTAGCAGAAGAGGGACTGGAGGCGCGCTGGCAATGCCATCAGGCCAACGCGCACATGCTCTGGGAAGGGCTGGCGGCGCTGGACCTGACCTGCCACGTATCAGACCCGGCGCAGCGCATCCCCAGCCTGACAACGGTGCGCGTACCAGACGGGGTAGACGCCGCTGCCACTGCCAAACAGTTACTGCATGAATACAACATCGAGATAGCCGGCGGCTTTAGCCAGCTGGCAGGCAAGGTGTGGCGCATTGGGCTAATGGGTTATAACAGCCGCGCCGAAAATGTGGCGCTGCTGCTGCACGCGCTGGAGCGCGTTTTACATGAGTAAAAAGGAGTTCGCCGGCTGCGCCGACTAGCACGAATGAAAACCGTAGCGCCGGCCAGCCGCCAGCCGTCAGCGGTCATTTTCAAGGGAGGCAACGGCCGTTTCCAGCGTAGACGCCTGCACCAAAATCTGCGGCGGCTGCTCAAAGTGCTTTTTCACCGCGCACTGGTCGGCGGCACGGATCAGCGCCGGTTTATACTTTTCGGGGAAATCGGGCGGAACCTGAATATCTAACTGCACCTGTGTCACCATGCCAGTAAATCGATCCACCTGCATGGTCTGCACCAGGCGAATGCCCTCGGCAGAAATGCCGCGCTGGCGGCAGAAGCCCAGCACATAAATGCCAGCACAGGTGCCGATAGAAGCCAGAAACGTAGCAAACGGGGTGGGCGCGCTACTCGCCGGTGGCTGGTCTGTGGGCACAGTAAAAGGACCAAAGTAGGCATCTACACGCATGCCCCCAGGAAAGTCTATTATCATCTCCATAATGCTTAACTCCTTGCACTCGTTGTTTTTTGTGCCGCGTAACGCTGACACCGCCTATTCAGATGCAGAAACGCGGCAAAAGTGACAGACCATGCACGTGACTGTTTTATCTATCCTAGCAGCGATTACGGCCGTGCTGGCCATGCGGGGCGAATACAGCAGCGGCCGTTCTCAGGTCTACCTCTTCAAACCCCTCACAACCCTGCTCATCATGCTGCTGGCGCTGCTCAGCCCCACCCGGCCAGAAACCCCCGCGTACAAATGGCTGATTGTGGCCGGCCTCATTCTGTGCCTGGCAGGCGATATTTTTCTCATGTTGCCCCCGCGCTACTTCATTGCCGGGCTGGGCAGCTTTCTCGTCGGGCACTGGTTCTACATTGCCGCCTTTGCGGCAGCCGGAACCCAATTCACCTGGTCGCTGCTGCCCCTGCTGATCTATGGCGGCATCATTTACGCCCTGCTGCACCCCCACCTGGGCAAGATGCGTGGGCCGGTTGTGGCGTATATGCTCTTTATTTTGCTGATGGCGTGGCTGGCCCTGGGACGCACAGCAAGGTCGGGCGGCACACTGAGCGTGCCACTGGCCGCTGCGGGCGCGCTGCTGTTTGTGCTTTCTGACTCACTGCTGGCGCTGGATCGCTTCCGGCAAAAATTTCGCGCCGCGCGCCTGCTGGTTCTCAGCACCTATTGGGCGGCACAATGGCTCATCGCGCTTTCTACTTACTGGAACCCGTAAGCAAGCAGCCGTTATGTGGCATCTGTTTTAGCCCTGGCCACCAAGCAGGCGCCCCAACACGCCGGTGCCAGCGAGTTTTTCCTTTAGAGCCCTCTCCATCTGGCGGCCTTCGGGAAAATCTTTCACCTTCAAGGCACGCTTGTTAAAACGCGCCGCTTCCTCGTAATCGCCTAACTGCCAACACGCCTCACTGGCATGATGCAGCAGCCAATGATTTTCGGCGTCGAAATGGATGGCTTCTTTATACTTGAGCAAGGCTTCTTGCCACATTTGCTGCGCGGCATAAGCATCTGCCAGTAACGAGAGCAGGCGCAGGCGCTGCGGCGCCGTGCGCGCCATTTCCACCGCGCGCTGAAACCAATACTCAATCTGCTCGATGTCTTGTTCCGCCAGCCAGTAAGCAAATTCGGCCGTTTGCAAATAATAACTGTGCGGGTCTTGCTCTTGCAGATAGTCCAGCACTGTGCGTGCATCATCCAGGCAACCGGCGTAAATGTAGACAAATGCCTCTACGACATTAATTTCAACCACGTCTGGCTCTGTTTCTTGCGCTTTCTCCAACCAGCTCATGGCCGCTTCTAACCCTTCTGGCGCGTAGCTGCCATCTGCTTCGCGCGCGGCGGCAATCAGCAAATAGGCAACCCCGGCAAAGGTATACGGCCGTGAATCGCTCGTTAGCAGCGTGCGCAGCGCCGCCGCCAGCACTTTGGGGTCGTCTCGGTAGGTGTTAATGTTGTCTAGACTGATTTCATAGGTGCGCCGCCCCAGGTCGGTCCTTCTGGGGTTTTGCGGCCAGGTTGCTTTTTCTAGTGTTGGCAAGAGCTTTGCCAGAAGTTGTGTGCCCATGTACACTCCTAAATGAAAGCCCGGCAATGAGAGATTGGCTGCTCTCTAATCGCCAGGCTCTAACGCACCTCTCAGCAGCGGTTGGCTGGAGTGTACAAAAAGCGCGCCGAAAAGAAAAGACCCCTCTTGCGGAGGGGTCTTTCTGCCGTAGTTTTTAGTACATGTCTGGGTTAGGCGCTGGGGCCGGCTTTTCTTTTTCCGGCACATCGGTGATCAGCGCCTCGGTCGTCAGGATCATCGAGGCGATACTGGCCGCGTTTTCCAACGCGCCGCGCGTTACTTTGGCGGGGTCAATGATGCCAGCCTTAATCATGTTCGTGTACTGGCCGGTCATCACATCGTAACCTATGTTGCTGTCACCTTTCTCCGCCTGGGCACGACGCACGTTCTGGATGATGACGTCGCCATTCTGGCCGGCGTTTTCGGCAATTTTGCGCATGGGCGCTTCCAGGGCAGCGCGGAGAATGTTCAGACCGGTCGTGGGGTCGCCAGCAGGCACTTTCACTTCATCCAGTGCCGGCAGGGCATTGAGCAGCGCCACGCCACCACCGGGCACAATACCTTCCTCAACGGCGGCGCGGGTAGCGCTGAGAGCATCTTCGACGCGGTGCTTCTTTTCTTTCAGCTCCACCTCGGTGGCCGCACCCACACGAATGACGGCGACGCCACCGGCCAGTTTGGCCAGACGCTCTTGCAGTTTTTCGCGGTCGTAGTCAGAAGTGCTGCGCTCGATTTCGACCTTGATCTGGTCTACGCGGGCATTGATCAGCTTCTGGTCGCCACGGCCGTCTACAATGGTGGTCTCATCTTTAGAGGAAACCACTTTCGCGGCGCGGCCCAGATCGCTAATCTGCACGCTGTCCAGCTTGCGCCCCATCTCCTCGGTGATAACCTGCCCACCGGTGAGGATGGCAATGTCTTGCAGCATCGCCTTGCGGCGGTCGCCAAAGCCGGGCGCCTTGATCGCCAGGGCGTTGATCATGCCACGCAGCTTGTTCAGCACCAGGGTGGCCAATGCTTCACCATCTACATCCTCGGCAATGATGACCAGGTTACGCTGACCAATCTGCACCAGTTTCTCCAGAATGGGCACAATGTCTTGCGCGGAGGAGATTTTCTTGTCGTGAATGAGGATGAACGGTTCTTCGATCACTGCTTCCATCGTCTCGGAATCGGTGACGAAGTAGGGGCTGATGTAGCCGCGATCGAACTGCATACCCTCGACGTATTCGGTTTCGAACTGCAACCCACGCGATTCTTCGACGGTGATGACGCCATCTTTGCCCACTTTGTCCATGACCTCGGCGATCAGGTTGCCGATTTCCGGGTCTTGGGCGGAAATGGAGGCCACAGAAGCGATTTCGTCACGGCTGTCAATGCTGACGGCCATTTCTTTGATGCGTTTGGCGAGGGCAGCCGTACCGGCTTCAATGCCCTGCTTTAGCAACATGGGGTTGGCGCCGGCGGCGACATTTTTCAACCCTTCGTGCACGATGTTTTGCGCCAGAACGGTGGCCGTGGTGGTTCCGTCGCCAGCGATGTCGTTGGTTTTGGTGGCCGCTTCTTTGAGGAGCTGCGCGCCCATATTTTCATAGGGGTCTTCCAGCTCAATTTCTTTGGCGACCGTAACGCCATCATGGGTGATGGTGGGAGCGCCAAATTTTTTGTCCAGGGCAACGTTGCGCCCTTTGGGGCCGAGGGTGGTGGCAACGGCCGTTGCGACCGTGTCTATCCCTTTCTTCAGCTTGCGCCGCGCATCTTCGCTAAAAACAAGTTGCTTTGCCATGTTTCATCTCCCTAGTTTAATTTTCCACAATTGCTAAAATGTCAGACTCTTTCAGGATCAGCAGTTTTTTATCGCCAACTTTCACTTCTGTACCGGCATATTTGGCAAACAGTACCACGTCGCCCACAACCACATCCATCTCGATGCGGTCACCATCCTCATCACGGCGACCGGGACCAACAGCCAGCACAACGCCTTCTTGCGGCTTTTCTTTGGCGGTTTCTGGCAGTACCAGACCAGAAGCGGTAGTCTGTTCCTGCTCTTTTGGCTCAACAACCAAACGATCACCTAGCGGCTTGAGCTTAATGGACATACGCAAATCTCCTTTTGCAGATTATCTAAATTTTTTAAGCAAATTTTCAGGGGATTAGCACTCTGTAAATTAGAGTGCCAGAAAAATCAGGCACATTTTAACAACAGCGCCGCGGCTTGTCAAGACATTTTTGGCAGTCAAAGGAAATGAGTGCTAAACAATCTCTAATCTCTCATTCCTCAGCTAGGGCGTGCGCCTAGGGCGTGCGCCCCAGGGTCGCCAGGCGGCACAATTCCAGCCCTTCGCTGGCTTGCACGGCAACGGGGGAATCTGGTGGAGAAACTTGCAGCACTTGTTGGAACAGTGGTTCAGCCTTGTCGCACAAGGATTCGTCGGCGCGGTAATAAGAGGAAGCCAACATATTGAAGAAACGCGCATTGAGGGCGGTCGCACGGCCGTACATGGCCACTGCCCGTTCCAGGTGCTCTACCGCTTTGGGAAAGTTGCTGCGGCGGAAGTACGCCTCACCCAGGCGACCCTGGGCGCGCGCCACATTTGGATTCAGCGACACCGATTTCAGCGCATTTTCTTCGGCCAGCGCGTCTTCACCGAGCTGCAGATACATGTGCGCCAGCCCATCGTAGGCGGCAGCATAGTTTGGATCAACCCGCAACGCTTCCTCCAGGGTGATGATAGCCAGGGGGACACTGCCCGTAGCATAGTAGTTGTAGGCGAGGCTATAGTAAAGCGCAGGAATTGTGGGGTCGGCCTCTATGCCAAATTGAAGCTGCTCAATGGCCTGCTGATACCGGCCCAGGTAGACAAAGGTGAGCGCCATGTAATATCTGGCCCAAGGATTACGGGGCTGCAAAAAGACGGCAAAGTCCGCCAGTTCTTGCGCCTGGGCATATTTGTTCGGATCTCCTTGCAGCACCAGCGCCCCGGCTGCATAAGCATAGGCCGTGGCATTTTCCGGGTTGATGTTAGTGGCTTCACGCGCAGCGCGCCAGGCCTGTGCATATTGCAAATTGGCGCCAGACTGGTCACCCAAATCTACCAAACGATTGCCGTTGGCCATATAGGCAGAGGCAGCGGCTGTCCATACACGGTCATTGTCTGGCGCTAACAGAGTCACCTGTTCCGCGGCAACAACGGCCTCTTCGGTGCGGTTTTCTTTGACCAGCAGGTCAATCAGGCGAATGTAAAATTCGGGGCGGGTGGCATCCAGGCGAATGGCGGTCTGAAAGTATTCTATCGCCTCTGCATACGCCTTGTCTTGCTCACTCAGGTCGGCCAGCAGGGCATATTCTGTGGCGGAGCGTGTGGGTGTAGGAATTGGCGTTGGGATGATGATAGAACGCACTTCATCGCGCCGCGTCATGACAAAAACGGAAAGGGAGACCCCGGTCAGCACCACGAGGACAAGAAGGCAAGATGGGCCACGACGTGGGTAGGGGGGCTGTGTGTTCTTGATAACCATAAAAAATGGGCCAGGGGTGGGGCTATTCGTCGCGGTCTCTGAACAGATTATCCAGCTCGGCCGCCCATACGTCGCCGAGTGGCACAAATGGTTGCTCCGTAAAGGTTTCTTCTAGCTCGGCTAAAAATTCGCGCACGTTGAGCTGGGGCATTTCCTGCTCCAGGGCGTTGATTTTCTCTTCCATGCCGCGCAGCAGGCGCTCGCTACGTCGCTGCAGGTCAGACAAATCAAGCGAAAGTTGGCAGAGGTGGTTGATGCGCCGCATGAGATCGTACCAGGCTTTGTAGTCGCTTTCAATGCTCAGGAGTTGCGGTTCGAGGTTGTTGGGGGAGAAGTTGTAAGCGGGCACAAAGGCGTACAGGTCCACCCACTCCAACCCCAGCGTCTCGGCGTGGTCTACCAGATAGGCGCCAATGGTTGCGCCACCCTCGTAATTAGAGAACTGTACGGCCGTTTCCGCCAATGCCTCTTTCATCTGGGGCAGACTATACAGGCAAGAAATTTGCCGCTCGCGGTTAAATGGCATGGCACCATATACGCCGCCAACGCTGACAACGCGCCTGACACCCAAAAGCTGGCAGGCATGACCAAATGCTTCGACGTATCGCTCCACGTTGATTTGTGGCTCATCGCCGATGAAGATGAACAGGCCGTTTTCCGCATCGCCCGTATAGTAAAACTCGTTGCGATTTCTTTGCAGAGTTTGGCGATACCCTTCCTGCAGGTGGATCATTGGCCGGAACATACCGTGTGTGCCGGGTACCTGAAACAGATAAAAGCCGTATGGCTTTAATTCACCCACTTTTTGCGCACCTGTCTGCTCAATCAGGTAAAGCGGTAGCTCAGAAGAGATGGAGCCCGCATCAGCCCACTGTCGCCAACCGGCAATCAGGCACAAATTTTGCGCGTGGGGGAATGGGTCAATCGTCAATAGTTCGTCCATCGGCGCTCTCCTTACTCTAACAATAGCATAAGGCAAACGTCCGTGCCAAAGTTCCTGTCATTCTTTCAGGTCGTCTCCTCCCTAGTCATGCGCCTCTTTGCTGAAGCCCGCGCCAAAGCATCCATTTGCCTGAATGGTACCCGATGGGCTCCCGGCGCTTTGCGCCTATGGCGCAATCGTCACAGGCACGTGGTAAGGCTCGCCGGCAAAGTTGCCGTCGTGGCCAACTAACACTAGACGAATGACATAGTCACCGGCAGGAAGCGCATCTGCCTGTAGCATTTCCAGCACGCCGTTGTTGACAGGCTGGCCGTGTGTGGTACCAAAGGTGATCCACTCGCTGGGGGAACGGCCGTTGCCAATTTCCAGCTTGTAAAACTGCACCTGCGCCGCGTCGAACTGTGCTGTGCCCACAATTGGCGTATTGCCGCGAATTTGCTGCCCGGCCGCAGGCGCCGTAATGCGGTAGCTCAGGCCAGGGCTGGAGCCAGCGCCAGCACCGGGGCCAGAGTCAGAGCCAGGGCGAGAGGAAGCGGAAAAGGAAGGCACGCCCGTGCAGACGCTTTCCGGGGCCATCTGATAGCCTGTCCCCTGCGCCCATAGCCGCGCGCGCACCTCATCGGCGTAAAATGGCGGAACCGGCAAGAAGAGTCGCGTCCCTTCGCCAGGGTGCACCATATTGACCACGCACTGTGTTGGCAGGGGCGCCTGCGCCCCATCCGCTAACTGTGGGCGCGAGATACGCTGCGCCGCCTCGGCCGAAAGCGGTTGCGTCAGCAGCGTCCAGGCGCCGGGGTTGCTTTGCGTATCGGGCACGTACCCCAGGCGGGGGATACCATGCACCGGCGCGCCAATGACAAACAGGTCGGTGCGCGAGGCCGTGCAGCGCGCGCCCCCTGTGCCCTGCGGCAGGCACACTTGCCGCTCCTCGACGCCGCCGGGGTTGACAAACTCTACCGCGGGTGGCACGCCATTGACCCAAAGGCTGCGCAGCAGCGTCTCGTCGGCGTAAATGGCCTGCATGATGCGGTTCCACACGGGAGCGGCCGTTTGCAGCCCAGAGGAGTTACGCATGGGTGCGCCATTAGCGTTGCCCATCCACACCCCCACAACCACGCCAGGGGTATAGCCAATTACCCAATTGTCGCGGAAATCGGTGGTTGTGCCCGTTTTCACGGCAGCGGGAAAAGGGAGTTCCAGCGCACTGCCGCGCCCCATGGCGGGGATGCGCGCGCGGTCATCGTCTAAAATGTCGCTGATGATGTAGGCAATGGCGGGGTCAAGTGCGCGCACCGGGGGCACAGACTCGCGCTGTGCGTCGTACAGCACGTTACCACGGCTGTCGGTGATGCGCAGAATGCTGGTCAGGCGTGGCCGCTGCCCCATGTTGGCCAGGGTGGCATACGCATGGGTCATCTCCAGCAGGGTTACTTCGCCGCCACCCAGGGTTAGTGCCAGGCCATAGTAACCGGGCGGCTCTTTTAAGGATTCTACGCCCATGCTGCGCGCCGTCTGAATGAATTGGGGAATGCCAATGTCGCGCAGCAACTGGATGGGGGGAATGTTGTAGCTGTTGGCCAGGGCATCACGGAAGAGAATGGGGCCATGATAACGGCCGTCGTAGTTGCGCGGCCGCATTAATTCTCCACCTCCCAGATCAATCACAATCGGCACATCCCACAGCACATCGGCCGTTGACCACCCCTGCTTCATGGCAGCGGCATAGGTAATGGGTTTGATGCTGCTACCCGGCTGGCGTCGGCTGATGGCAACGTTGACCTGCCCATCTATGCCTGTGTTAAAGTAATCCAGGCTGCCGACCATGGCCAGAATTTCCCCCGTGCCCGGTTTGAGAATGACCACAGCGCCATTGCTGACGTTGTTACTGGCCTGGCGCGCCGCCACCTGCTCGCGCACGGCCGTTTCCGCCAGGCGAAACATCTCCAGGTCAAGCGTCGTCGTCACCTGCCAGCCACCGCGCGTCAGCGCGTCTGCGCCATAGCGCCGCTCCAGCTCATCCTGCACATACAGCACAAAGTGGGGCGCTTGCAGCACCTTGCTGGCCGCTTCCTGCTCCAGGGGAATGCGTGGAGCCAACACAATGGGCAACTTTTTCGCCACATCTGCATCTACCTGCGCGATCATGCCCTCGCTCACCATCAAATCGAGAATAAATTCCTGTCGCGCTTTGGCCGCGGCAAAATTGACATAGGGATCCCATAGGGCTGGCGCCTGCGGCAAACCGGCCAGAAAGGCCACCTCAGAAAGGTCAAGCTGTGCCGCCGACTTGGCAAAATACGTTTGCGCCGCCGCCTCGATGCCATAAGCGAGATTGCCATAGTAGATTTCATTCAGGTACATCTGAATGATCTCTTGCTTGCTGCGCTGCCGCGTCATGATAAAGGCAAGAAAAATCTCGCGCAGCTTGCGCTCATAGCTAACGGCCGTACGCTCTTCGTAATTGAAGACAATGTGGCGCACCAACTGCTGCGTGATCGTGCTGGCGCCCACGGGGCGACTACCTGTCTGGCGATAGTTGTACACCAGGGCGGCCACCATCGCTTCCGGGTCAAAGCCATAGTTTGTCCAGAAGGTGTCATCTTCTACGGCAACGGTGGCATCTATGACCACGCGCGGAATTTCAGAGTAGGGCAGCCAACGCCGCTTTTCTGTCGTGGTCAGCTCAAACAGCAATTCGCCGTTGCGGTCATAGAAGCGCGGTGTGCCCCCCACCCCCGTGCCGCGAAAGGTGGTCACGTGGGCAATGGCGTCGCCAAGCTGATTGCTAAGGTAGATATAGCCAATCATGAAAGCGATGATGCCGGCCAGCAGCGCCAGCACGCCCAGTTGCACCAGTAACAGCAAAAAACGGCTGCAGCCAGACGGCCGTTTTGCTTGCGGTTGCGGCCGTTTTCCGGTAGAACGCATTTGAACAGTCACTTTTCGCCCATTCACAGAATCAATGGTATGCACTTCTGCCCTCAGGTCAAGTTGCCAGGCACAGGAAGCCGCACAGGAGATAGCGGCACAGCGAGCGGCGGGCTGAGCTTGACGCTTCTCTGGGCTTGTGCTATATTCCACACACTTTCCGGTCAGGTTGACCGGCTTTTTGTTGTATAAAAAGTAACTACCAGGCCGTTGGTTGATTGGTTTAATCGTTGCTTAGTTGGCTGAAAGCCAACCATCAAACCATTAACCAACAAACTTTTCCAGAGCGCCTTGATAGTTACGGCAAAAATCAGCAATTTGTGTACAGAGGAGTTGTTACAATAAGAAGAGGCCGCAGCAAACCCAGCAGAGACGATAGCGCGTCTATAGACTACCGGATCAACAATCGCATTCGCGTACCCGAAGTTCGCCTGATTGATCACCATGGGGTGAATCATGGAGTGGTCAGTACGGCCGTGGCGCGCGACATGGCTTTTCAGGCGGAGCTAGACCTGGTAGAAGTGGCGCCCAACGCCGACCCCCCCGTTTGCCGTATTATGGACTACGGCAAATTCGCCTACGAAAAGACCAAACGGGAACGGGAAGCACGTAAACATCAGAAACAGATTGAGGTCAAGACCATCAAGCTCACCCCCAGAACCTCCCCTTTCCATAAGGAAATCACCGTGCGCAAAGCACGTCAATGGCTCGAAGAAGGAAAGAAGGTCAAATTCATGGTGCGCTTCAAGGCCAGAGAGATCACCTACCCGGAAATTGGCCAGCAAACTTTGGAAGAAATTGCCGAAGCGCTGACCGACATTGCCGAAGTAGAACAAGAACCCAAGCTGGAAGGCTGGTCTATGACCCTCATGCTCAACCCGTTAAACTCCTAAGTCTGCTCTCCTTCTGAGTTTCGGCAGAGCAGCTTGCAAATGGGGTGTAAGCTCTCACGCAACAGCGTGATAAGTTAAAATCTTTGCCACAGAAAGCCCGCACGGGGCTTTTTGTTGTGAGAGGGATAAAGATGCCAAAAGTAAAAACAAGAAAATACAAGCTCAAGACGTATAAAGCCGCCGCGAAGCGCTTCCGCGTGACGGGAACAGGCAAAATTGTGCGCACCAAAGGCGGCAAAAGCCATTTGCGCCGCCGCAAGGCCAAGCGCGCAAAGGCCCTGTTCTCGCGTATGCTCGAAGTGACAGCGCCCGGCGACCGCCGCCGCATCAAGCGGATGGCGCCCTATCTGAAAAAGTACAAGGCGAACCCCCCGGCATAAGGGAAGCGGCGCCAAATTATCGTATCCTGATCGCTGCCTGGCCTCGGTTGGCCATGTCCGGCTTGAGTGTCCAGTGCTTATACGAAAATGCGAGGTAAAGAGTTATGCGCGTAAAAGGTGGGACGGTAACACGCCGTCGGCATAAGAAAATTTTAGATATGACCAAAGGCCAGTGGGGCACACGCAGCAAGCTGTTCCGCCGCGCCAACGAAGCGATGATGAAGTCGTACTGGTATGCGTACCGGGACCGTCGGCAGCGTCGCCGCGATTTTCGCCAGCTATGGATTGCCCGCATCAATGCGGCCGCACGGCTAAATGGCCTGAGCTACAGCCGCCTGATCCACGGGCTAAAGCTGGCAAATGTGCAGTTGGACCGGAAAGTATTGGCCGATTTGGCAGTGCGGGATGAAGCGGCTTTTGCTGCGGTTGCTGCGCTTGCCAAACAAGCATTGGCCTGATTTTAAGCATCCGTAACCTCTCAAAACGCCACGCCTGGCAACAAGCGTGGCGTTTTTTTGTTAAGGGCATGGTTCATGACGCTCTGGAAAGAAGCTTTACAATTTTTTCCACCGCCGACGGCAGACGGCCGATCGCGACACCGGAGAGGTATAGCGGTCTGCGGTCGGTGGTCAGCGGTCTAATTTGTCAAGATGCTTTGAACCATGTTTTGTTAAAAAAGGTTGGTTAGTTTGATGGTTGGTTCAAGGTGGCAAAGCGCGGGGTGCACGTAGTTGCCGCGTCTGGCTATTTTTGTATCATGGCCTGGTTATGCAAAAGAGGGTTGGTTTTGCTCAACGATACGGCTGGCTGCTGTTAGTGCTGCTCACGGCCGTTTTCCTGCGCCTCTATCACCTGACCAGCGCCCCACCCGGCCTGACGCACGACGAAGCGGATCATGGCCTGACGGCGTGGCGCATTTTGTCCGAAGGTGCGCGCGACATCTACTTTCCGATAGGTTACGGCCGTGAACCACTTTACGACTACCTGACGGCCGGACTGATGGCGCTGCTTGGCCCCACGTATCTGGCCGGGCGGCTGGTCTCCGTCTTTGCCAGCCTGCTGGCGCTGGCGGCGCTGCACGCCTGGGTGGCGTTGGCCTTCGGCCGACGTGTGGCGCTGCTGACCTTGGCCGGCACGGCCGTTGCCTTTTGGCCCTTGATGACGGCGCGGCAAATGCTGCGCTCCAGCCTGCTGCCGCTACTGCTGACGCTGGCGGTGCTGCTGTTCTGGCGCGGGCTGTGCCAAGTAACGATTAGGGATTGGCGATTAGAGACTGGGCATCAATCGCCAATCTTAAAATTCCTCCTGGGTGGCATTTTTCTGGGGCTGTCATTTTATGTCTACCTGCCGGCGCGGGTGCTGTGGGTGTTGTTTCCACTGCTGTTGCTGTTTTGGGCGCTGACTGACCGGCCCTTGCTGTGGCGCGCCTGGCGGGGAACGCTGGTGATGTTGAGTACGGCCGTTCTCGTGGCCGCCCCTCTCTTCCTCTACCTGGCGCGTAACCCGCAGCTAGAAGCGCGCGTGAGCGAGCTGAGCGCACCGCTGCGCGCCGCTGCCCAGGGCAACTTCCAACCCCTGCTGCACAACAGCCTGGCCAGCCTGCATCTCTTCACCTTCAGCGGCGATACGGCCTGGCGGTATAACATCCCCACACGCCCATTTTTCGACCCGCTTTGGGGGGCATTGTTTTATGCCGGCATCTTGCTGGCGCTTTATCCCCTCTTTCGCACGCCTGGCGGCCACGGGGTCGGGAAGTCACGCCGCCCCCCTGCCTTTTTCGCCCTGGCCTGGCTGCTGCTGGGCATGGCGCCCGTCCTAGTCACCGGCCCGGAGCTGGCCACCACCCAGGCGATTGGCGCGCAGCCAGTGCTCTACCTCTTTCCGGCGCTGGCGCTGGCCAAGTTAGGAGATTGGGGGTTGAGAATTGGCAAAAAATCGTTCATCGCCCATCGCCAATGGCTAATCGCTTTTTTGCTGTTTAGCAGCACGGCCGTTTTCAGCGCGCGCGCCTACTTCTTTACCTGGGCCAACGCGCCGGAGGTGCGCGTACAGTACGAGACGACGCTGGTGACGGCGCTGCAATATCTGGCGCTGCGCCCGGCCGAGGGCGTAGCTATTTCCACCATTGCCCCCGCGCCAGAGCACAGCCCGGCGGTGGCGCGCATGGTGCTGCCCCACGCAGAACAAATTCGCTGGTTCGACGGCCGTTCCAGCCTGCTGCTGCCCCCCCAGGCGCAAACGACGGTGCTCGTCCCCGACTTTGCCCCGCTGCCAGAGGGGATCATGCGGTATTGGGCAACGGCCGTACTCAGCGACACCCTGCCCATGCGCCCCACCGACCCGGATCGTCCCGTAACCGTATACCAGATAGATACCTCCGCGGCGCTGGCGCAGTGGCAAACCCAATTTACGCCTCCACCTGCGCCCACCTTCCTGGGCGACGCGCTGCAATTTTTGGGCTATGATCTGCAAATGTCCGCACCGCACCCGGGCGACCTACTGCGCCTGGCCACGCTCTGGCAGGTGCGGCGCTCGCTGCCGCAGGCACAGTTATTCACCCACCTGTGGCCGGGTAGCGGCCAGCCGATGGCGCAACAGGATTTGTTGAGCGCGCCAGCGGCAAACTGGCGCGCGGGCGATTTATTGATTCAGCTACACGAGTTTATTGTGCCAGAAACGGCCGTTGCCGTCCCTTATCAGCTCCTCATCGGCGGCTACGATCCCGTCAGCGGCACGCGCTTCCCCGTCACGCAAGGAGGCCAGCCTGCCGGCGACGCCATTATGCTGCAACCCATCATCTTGGAACCATGAGCCAGACAGCAAACAACCCATCCCACACCCCCGCCAAAGATGCAGCACAGCTATCAGCCAATCGCGCTGCGCGCTTTGCGCCTTTGTGGTTAAGCCAACGCCTACGCAGCGAGAAAGTGCTGCTCCTGCTGCTGACGCTGCTGGCCCTGGCGCTGCGACTGTGGCGGCTAGAGCGCGTGCCCCCAGGCTGGCGCGATGATGAACTGATTGAGGCGCTGGTCATCTCGCAAAAAGTGCTCAACGGCGAACTGGCCTTCTTTTACCCCGATGCCTCTGGTCACGAGGCGCTGTACCACGTGCTGCACGCCCTGCTGCTGGCTGTGGCCGGCCCTACCGCATTTGGCATTCGTGGGGTGTCGGTGCTGGCAGGCACGCTGGCCGTGCCCCTCACCTACCTGGTGGGCAAGCGGCTGTTTCACCCCACGGTGGGCTGGGTGGCGGCGCTGGGGCTGGCCTTGAGCTTTTGGGGGCTGATGTATAGCCGCTTCGGTCTGCGCCACGTGCTGCTGCCCACGCTGGTGCTGGCGGCGTTTCTCTTCTTCTGGCAAAGTGTCATTAACGGCAGCAAGGCAGCGGAGCAGCGGAGAAACGCTGAAGCAGGCAATCGTCAATCGTCAATCCCCAATCCCCAATCCCCAATCCCCTACCTCCTCCTTTCCGCTCTCTTCGTGGCGCTGGGCTTCTACACCTACTTTGCCGGGCGGGGCGTGCCGCTGATTTTGCTCGCCTTTATGGGCTACGTCTGGCTGGCGTGGCGCGAGCTGTTCCGCCAGCAGTGGCGGCTTTGGGCGCTGTTCCTGGGCGTCACTTTCCTGCTGGCCCTGCCGCTGGCCCTCACCCTGCGGCAGCAGCCAGAGGCCGAGGGGCGCGTGGCCGAACTGGCCCTGCCGCTGGTCGAGGCGCGCCAGGGCAATTTTGCGCCGCTTATCGAGTACACGCGCATCACCCTCAGCATGTTCCACAGCACCGGCGACGAGGAGTGGCTGTACAATATTCCCAACCGCCCGCTCTTCAGCCCCATTGGCGCGCTCTTTTTGTGGGCAGGCGTGCTGTGGACGGCGTGGCAGGCAGGTGGATTTTTGCTTTGGGATTTGGGATTGCGGATTGCTTCACGTTTCACGCCTCGCGTTTCACGTTTCACCTTTCCCGCTTCCCGCCTCAGGGACAACCAACTCCCCGCCGCCTTCCTGTTCATCTGGTGGCTGGCGGGCATTTCGCCAGCCTTCATCAGCGTGCCGCCGGCCAGCCTGGGGCATACGCTGCTGGCGCAGCCGGCTACGTACCTGATGGCGGCGCTGCCGGTATGGCGCTTAGCGAGTAGCAATTGGCGCTGGAAACCAATCGCTCAGCGCCAATCGTTCAGCGCTGTTCTTCTGGCGCTGCTGCTGGTGGGGGGCATTGCCTGGCGCGATCTGCCCGATTATTTTGTGAATTGGCCGCAGCGGGGGATGGTGCGCTTTTTGTACCACGCCGATATTCGCGACGTGGCGCTTTATCTCAATGAAAACCCGGCGCTACAAGATTTTGGCATCGCGTGGCTGCTGGCAGGACCATGGGCGCGGCTGGCGCTGGCGCTGGACCTGGAACAGCCAACGGCCGTTTCCCTCCGCTGGTACCACCCCGAAAGAGCAATCATCCTGGAACCCGCCTTGAGCTTTGCCGGATACCCCAACGTAACGGCCGTTTATGCCGACATGCTGGTTCCCACGGGTGCACAGGCAGGCGGCTATGTCCTCAGCCGCGTGCAGAGCGCGCCAGAAGCAGCCGCAGAAGCGGTTTGCTTTGCCAATGGGCTGTGCTGGCAAACGGCCGTATACGACGCCGCCACCCATGCCCTCGACCTGACCTGGCGCGTGGGCCGCGAGCTAACCCTGCCTCCCTTTGTACTTATCAGCAACCCACCGCCGCCGGGGGTGTATAATGGACCGCGCCTGGCCGTCTTTGCGCAGTTGTGGGATGGCGACGGCCGTTTTCTCACTGGCGACGATGGCTTGTGGGTAGACCCGTACACCCTGCACCCTGGCGACCGCTTTATGCAGCGCCACTGGCTGCTTCCGCCCCAGGGCAGCCAGCCCACAACCATTGTCATTGGCCTGTACGACCCATTCACCGGCGCGCGCATTTTGACAGAAGATGGACGCGAATTTGTGGAAATAGCAATTAGCGATTAGCCATTAGCTCATTGCTAATTGCCAATCGCCAATCGCTAATCAAGATTGACCCATGCAGCAAGAACGCCTGGCACGCATCGCCATCAGCCTGATACTGGCCCTCTTTGTGGCCGTCAGCTTTGCCTATAGCGTGGTGAACCCACTGCACGAGGCCACGGACGAGCTACGCCATTACCGCTTTGTGCGTTACGTGGCCACCGAGCGCGCCTTGCCGGTGCAAACGGTGGAAGGCTGCCGCACGCAGGCACATCACCCGCCGCTTTACTACGTGGGCGCGGCACTGCTGACGGCCTGGATTGATACAGGCCGCCCGGTCTGCTACGCGCCGCCGCAAAACCCTTTTTGGGCGTATCGCTATTGGGAAGTGGGCGTAGACAACAAAAACCAATACCTGCACGGCGCTGACGAGGCGTGGCCCTGGCACGGTGAGGCGCTGGCAGCGCATCTGGCGCGGGCGCTAAATGTGCTGATTGGCGCGGGGGTGGTGTGGCTGACCTGGGCGATTGCGCGCGCCATCTGGCCAAAACGGCCGTTTCTGGCGGTGGGGTCGGCTGCGTTTGTGGCGTTTAACCCGATGTTTGCCTACATGGCGGGGGCGATTAACAACGACATTATTGCCGCCTTTAGCGGCGCCGCTATCACCCTGGGCTGTGTGCGCCTGCTGCGCGACGAGCGCGGCCTGAGCCGCCGCTGGGGTCTGATTCTGGGCGCGCTGCTAGGTCTGGCGCTGCTGAGCAAGTTTAATTTGCTGGCGATGGCGCTGACACTGGAAACGGCCGTTACCTGGGTAGCCTGGCGCAAAAAGCAATGGCGACGGTGGTGGGAAACAAACATTGCCCTGGCGCTGGCGGCAACGGCCGTGTCTGGCTGGTGGTTCGTGCGCAATCTGCTGCTCTACGGTGAACCAACCGGCGTGGAGCGGCTGACAGAGCTGTGGGGCGTGCGCAACCCCACCGAAAGTTGGGGCGTGGCCATTTTTGAGCTACCCTACGTCTGGACCAGCCTGTGGGGGCGCTTTGGCTATGGCCAGATTCCCCTGCCCCAGGTCATCTATGATGGGCTGTGGTGGTTTAGCCTGTTTGCCCTGGCCGG
This sequence comes from uncultured Anaerolineae bacterium, assembly GCA_937943625.1. GTDB lineage: Bacteria > Chloroflexota > Anaerolineae > Promineifilales > Promineifilaceae > JACSRF01. Next base: position 40,836 of record CALEAD010000007.1, read on the forward strand.
GCTGGCGCTGCCCCTGCTGCGCCGCCGCCGCGAGCTGCAAGAGGCGGGGTTTCCCCTGGCGCTGCTGGCGCTCAACGTGGCGCTTTTTTTCGCCGTCATCTTCAACTATTTGCTTATCAGCCCCGCCGGGCCAATGGGGCGCTTCTTCTTCCCCGCCCAGCCCTCGCTGGCCATTTTGCTTTTCTTTGGCCTCAGCCAGTGGGGAGAATTAATTGGTAACCAAGTGCCAATGGTCAAGCGTCAACTTCTCCTGGCCGTTTTAGCTAATCTCGCCATGCTTGCGCTCTCGCTAGTGGCGCTGTTTGGCTATCTGGCGCCAGCCTATGCGCGCCCGCCCGCCTTTAGCGATGCGGAGCTGCCTAACCGCGTGGACGCGCAGTTTGATGGCTTTGTGCGGCTGCGGGGGTATGCGGTGGCGCCAACGGCCGTTTCCCCTGGCGGTTACATTGACATAAAATTGTACTGGGAAGTGAACGGCCGTCCGCCCGGCAACTTTTTGCTCTTCATCCACCTGCAAGACAACGTGGGCATGGTGGCGCAGCGCGACACCCACCCCGGTTTGGGTAACTTTCCCAGCAGCCTGTGGCAGCCCGGCGACCGCTTTGTGGAATCTATTCGCCTCTATTTGCCGGAAACGGCCTACGCACCCGCTCAGGCCACACTCCGCATGGGGCTGTACGCGCCGGTCGAGGGCTACCGCCTGGGCATCACCGCCGCCGACGGCGCGGGGCTTGGCGACGCCTTTGAACTGGAGCAGGTGGCCATTTTGCCGCTGCCGGGTGATTATGCCAACACGCAAAATCAGAACTTCAACAACGAAATTCGCCTGGTGGGGTACGAGTATGACCGGCGCATTCTGGCCGCAGGTGAGCCGCTGCGGCTGCGGCTGTATTGGCAAGCGTTGATGGATAGCCCGCCTGATTATGACATTGAGGTGGCGCTGCGCCAGCCGCCAGGAGAAGCGTGGCATCAGGTGTGGGGCATGGCGGCGCGTCCACCCCGCCCTACCTCCCAGTGGCGCGCCGGTGAGTTTGTTGTGACAGAGCACATGCTGGAAACGGCCGTTGCCCCCGGCGATTACCTGGTGCACGTTGCACTTGTTGACGCGGCAAGCAGAAAAGCGCAAAATATCGTAGGCGAAGGTGGCTACTGGATTGACGACCATCTGCTTTTGGCCAGGGTGAAAATAATTTCTGGTGAGTATCGTGAGTAAGGAACGAGTTACGCAGCTTCAGGTCATTTTGGTGAGTTTGCTATTAGCAGCAACGGCCGTGATCTACGTACTGCTGCCGCTCAACGCCCTGCGCTGGGCGCAACAACCCTTCCCCGGTTTTCTGCTCGACCCCAACCTGGTGATCAGTGACGGGGGGGAAAAAAGCTGGCCGACCAAACTGTTGGCCGAACCACCCGCCTATCCAGAACGGGTTACGGCCGTTGACGGCATTCCTGTGCCAGACCAGGCCAGCTACAACCAGCTACTGGCCACCTACCAGGTGGGCGACCGCGTCACCTTCACCCTGGCGCAGCCGCCAGACAGCTCCATCATTCCGCCGCGAACGCCAGAACGCCCCACACGCCAGCTTACAATTGAACTGTTCCACCTGAGCAACACTGACTTGTGGAATCAATTCTGGCTGGTATATCTGGTTGGGCTTTTCTTCTTTGTGGTAGGCGCATGGACTTTTGCCGTGCGCCCCCAGGCAGAAGCAGCGCAAACATTTGCCGTGTTCACGGCGCTGGCGGCGCTAACGGCCGGTTGCCTGTTTGACATGAACAGCACGCAGCAGTTCGTGCGCATCTGGATAGCTGCTATTTCGCTCGTGGGCAGCGCCGCGCTGTTACTCTCACTCATATTTCCTCACCAGCCTCGCCTGTTGATGCAATACCCCTGGCTTAAGTGGCTGGTGATATTACCGGCCGTTTTGCTGACCCTGTGGGGCCAGCTCTGGCTCAACCCAGGGTCTGATCCCTGGGCTTACGCCATCCCCTGGCGCTACACCTACCTGTTGAACGCCCTGGCGCTTCTGCTGGCCATTGGCGTCACCGCCTACCGCAGCATCGCTTCTCCTTCGGCGCTGGCACGGCAGCAGGCGCAAATTATTCTTGTGGGCAGTCTCCTCGCCTTCTTACCCCTCATTATTCTTTTCTTAAGCATGGCGTTTACGTTACAGTTGAGCTGGCTAACGCAGGCGCTGTACGTGCCGCCTATTGTGCTTTACCCACTGACTATTGGCTACACCATAATTCGTTACCGGCTGCTGGAAATAGACCTGGTGTTGCGGCGCGGCATTCCGGCAGTGGTGGTGCTGGCGCTGCTGGTAGGCGCTCTGGCGCTTCTGTTCAACGGGTTGAGCATTGCCTTTGGCGCAGAAATGGGGCCGTTGAATAATCCGCTGTTCACGGCCGTTTTGATGATTCTCCTCCTGTTGCTGTTCAACCCGCTGCGCACCTGGTTCCAGCAAGAGCTGGACCAGCTTCTTTTCCGCCAGCCGGTGGCGTTAGACGGTCTGCTGCGTGATTACAGCCGGGATTTGACAACGGCCGTCACCATCGAGCAGGTCACCCAGACAGCGCTGAACTATGCCAACAAGGCCATTCCAGACTGCACCACATACCTGTATCTACCCGATGACCGTACCGCCTGTTACCGCGAAGTGAGCAACGGCGCCGGTGCGCAAATCCCCTTTAGCTCCCCCCTGGTAAGCTATCTGCGCCATGAATCTGGTGTGGTTGATCTGGTTGAAGAACGCACCTGGCCAAAAGAGGTTTTGTCGTGCCGTGAGCAGATTTTGGCTATGAAGATTTCTACCCTGGCGCCGATTAACAATGGTCAAGACCTGCTAGGTTGGCTGGCGCTGCCACCCAGGCAAGACGGACGGCCGTTTCGCGGCAGCGAGCTAACCTTTCTCACTGCTCTGGCCAATCAGTCGCTCATCGCTCTGGAACGCGCAAACGTCGTCCGCCGTTTGGAAATGCGTCTGGTAGAACAAGACCGCCTCAGCCAGTTTTCGCAGGCGCTCAATTTCACCCTTGACTTCGATGATTTACTGGAGCTGGTGTATACCAATTACCAGCGCATGTTTGAGGTGGCCAGCCTGTACGTTCACTTGCGCAATCGTGAAACCGGCGCCCTGTATACCGCATTCTATGTGGAAGGGGATGAGCGCTATACGCAGCGCGAAGGGCTACAGCAGGTGGTGCAAGATGAGCGGCTGTGGCAAACGCTGCACACGGGACAAATGTGGCTGGAAGTAGCCGACAACCGCTCTTGGGTCATGGCTCCGCTCAATGCCGGCCCAGATACATTGGGCATTTTGCAGGCAGAAGTCCCCTATGCGCTGCAAGAAGCAGACCGGCAGCTTTTCATGGTCTTTGCCGACAGAACGGCCGTTGCCCTGGACCGCCTGTACGCCAACCAACAGCTACAAAAGCGCGCGCAACAGCTAGAAATCCTGAATCAGGTCACCCTTTCCCTGGCCACCACCCGCGAGCTAAACCCGCTGCTCAACCTCATCCTGGACAAAGCGATTGAACTGCTCGACACCGAAGCGGGCACAATCATGCTCAGCCACGAAGACAGCGGTGAGCTAGAGTTCCGCGTGGTGCGCGGCCCGGCCAGCCAGGAACTCACCGGCAAACGGTTGCCCGTGGGCACCGGGTTAGCCGGTCGCGTGGCCCAATCCGGGCGCCCTGTCATTGTTAACCGTGTGCAGGACGATCAGCGTTGGTTTTCCCAGGTAGATGCCGTCACTTCCTTTCAGAGCAATGCGATTCTCACGGTGCCCCTCATTCGCGAAAGCAGCGTGCCAGGCGTTTTGCAAGTGATCAACAAACGCAACGGCGCCCCTTTCACGGAAGAGGACCAGCAGTTGCTCATGGCCTTTGCCGGCCAGGCCGTTGTGGTGATGGAAAATGCGCGCCTGCTGCAACAAACAGACCAGGCGCTGCAAGAGCGCGTGAATGAGCTTTTCCTGCTGCAACAGCTCGACCGCGACCTGAACACCACGCTGGAACTCAATCGCGTTCTTGGTCTAACGCTGGACTGGGCACTGCGCGTTTGCCGCGGCACGGCCGGCATTGTGCTGCTGCTCGATGAACAGCGCAACGTGCTCACCTATGCCGCATACGGCTATGACCCAGACTTTGACTTTGACCAGGTGATGCAAAAGCGGCTCACAAGGGGGCTGGTTGGCCTGGTAAGCCGTACAGGCAAGCCGCACGTTTCTGGCAACGTCCATGCAGAGGCAGAATATGTCACCGGAGCCAGCAGCACTCATTCCCAACTCACGCTGCCCATTCTCTACCAGGAAAAGCTGATGGGCATTCTCGCCATTGAGAGCGATCAATTTAACGCCTTTAACCCGGTGATACAGGAAACGGCCGTGCGCCTGGTAACTCACGCCGCCACCGCCATAGCCAATGCTCAGCTTTACCAGCAAGTCCATGCTGCCAATCTGGCCAAGTCAGAATTTGTTTCGATGGTTTCACACGAACTAAAGACGCCGATGACGGCCGTGCGTGGCTACACTGAACTGATGCTTTCCGGCATGACCGGCGCCTTAACGCCACAGCAGCAAGGATTTCTGGAAAAGATCATTACAAACATAGACCGCATGGGGCGGCAGATTCGCGACCTCACCGACATCTCCCGCATCGAGACCGGCCGCATGTTAATTACCCTGGCTCCTGCCCATTTTGCCAACATTATCAGCGAAACCCTACCTAGTATACAGACACTGGCCGACGCCAAGAAAATTCAGCTAAATCTGGATTTGCCGCCGGATCTACCCGCGGTGATGGTAGACCACGAGCGCATGGTGCAGGTGCTCACCAACCTGTTAAGCAATGCCTGCAAATACTCCCCCGAAGGCACACAGGTACAAATCAGTCTGCACGCAGACCGGATGATGCTGCCAGGCAGCGAAGTGGCAAAGCAGGTAGTGGTTTGCGCCATTCGCGACCAGGGCTACGGCATTTCTGAAGCAGACCAAAAACGCCTGTTTACCAAGTTTTTCCGCGCCGATGATCCCCAGATTCGCAAGGCAGCAGGAACCGGCTTGGGCCTTTCCATCACAAAAGGCATTATTGACCTGCACGGGGGACACATCTGGGTCGAGAGCCAGCACGGAGTGGGCACAACCTTCTTCTTTGCCGTCCCGCAGGCGGATTGAGTCATCGTCTCGCCTCCCTTGAAAATGACCGCCGACGGCAGACCACAGACCGCCGACCGCCGTCTACGGTCTAACTTGTAATATGGAACCTGCGTTACGTTTTCATTCTCACGTTCGCCAAAGGTTGACTTAGCTGTTTGCTGCGTTATACTTAAGCTATGAATGGGTTAAACGACATCGTCTTCCCTACATATGAGTGAGTTTACGCGCACGCTGCCTGGCGTGCGTTTTTGTTTTTCGCCCTGCGGCGCAAGGCAGGCAGGGATATATCCGCAGAGAGGAGAACCTAAACAGATGGACTATACAAGGATCAGCCAGATTGAGAAGTCCAAGATTTATGCCGAGGAACGCAACGAGCGCATTTCGTTCCTCTCTTTGGCGGCAACGGTCAAAGGTGATAACACCGGCAACCACCTGGTACAGTACGACAACGGCCGTTGGCAGTGCGACTGCAATTACAACCAGACACGCCATGAGGTCTGCACCCACATCATGGCATTGGAACGTGTGCTGGCAAATATGGTCAAGTTAGCCTGATTCAGCCCCACCCAACCTTATACCTGGAACGCGCCCGGCTAACAGTCAGGCGCGTTCTTTTTATCTGCATATTTCGCCTGGTCAGGCTAAACTTAGGAAAAAATCGGCGCAGTTCATCTTCTCTGGGAGCAATCCTTTACAACTTCCTGACAGCAGACGGCAGACGGTAAACGGCGGTCGGCGGTCATTTTCAAGGGAGAGCAAACATGACATACATCAAGCACGTGCCTGATTTTGTGGGGGCACAGGAAGGCAAGTTTTATAAGACGACGCTGTTTCGCGGCGAGGCGCTGATGTTAGGGCTAAACTGCCTGGAGCCAGGGCAGGTGCAGGCGCCCCACGATCACGCCAATCAGGATAAGTTTTATTACGTGATTGCAGGCGAAGGGTTGTTTTGGCTGGGTGAGGAACGGGTAACGGCCGTTGCCAATCAGCTCGTTTGGGCGCCCGCAGGCCTTGTGCACGGCGTGGAAAACCAAAGCGACACCCGGCTGGTCTTGCTCGTTGGCATTGCCCCTGCACCATAACAAACAAAGGCGTGGTGTAAACTTTGACGGCAGGCGGCGGTCAGCGGTCAAAAAATTATTATCCATTTCCCAGGGCATCAGGAACCGTGCCCGCTTGAAAATCCAAACAAGAATCACTCATGACCATCGGCGGCGTCACCTTTGACCTGAAACTGACCTTTATCATTGTGCTCACGACCATCGTGCCCCTGCTCGACCGGTACAACCACGAAATTACCGGCGTCAAGGCATATGATCGCTTCATTTTCTACTTTGTCATCCCCATGGCGGCCATTATGCTGCTGTTCCGCGAGTCTCCGGTAGAGTATGGCTTCCGCCTGGGCAACTGGCACGAGGGGCTGCTGTGGACGGCAGTTGCCGTAGTGGGCATGGGCGTCATTCTCTGGTTCCTGGCGCGCACGCCGGAAATGCAGAGCTATTACGAAAAGCGCAGCTACGCCCAGGTTGGCCAGATATTGTGGCTAAATGGCGTGGAGATGCTGGGCTGGGAGTTTATCTGGCGCGGCTTTTTGCTCTTTGCCTTTGCCCGCGCCTTTGGCCCTGGCCCGGCCATTTTTTTGCAGGCTGTGCCCTTTGCCTTCATGCACCTGGGCAAGCCGGAGCTGGAAACGCTGAGCACCATCTTTGGCGGCGCGGCTTTTGGCTTCGTAGCCTGGCGCACCGGCTCTTTTGTCTATCCCTTTGCCATCCACTGGTTCATGGTTACTTTGACGATGCTTATTGCCAGCGGCAGAATTTAAGGCATGATTCGTCTTCTCTGGAAACGGTGCTTCACAAATTTCTGACCGCAGACGGCAGACGGCAGACCGCCCATGACTGGCAAAATCGCGGTCGGCGGTCGGTGGTCGGCGGTCAAATTGTAAAGATCGCTTGAACCATGCCCCGATCTTCAACCACATTTATGAAAACACTCACCTTGCAAATTACGGCCGTTGCCAACGGAGGCGCCGGCATTGCCCAAGACGAAAATGGGCGCACCATCTTTGTGCCCTACACCCTACCCGGCGAAACCGTGCGCGCCGTGCTGGTAGAAGAGAAAGCGCATCACGCCTTCGCCCGGCTGGAGGAGCTGCTCATCCCCGCAGCAGACCGGGTAACGCCGCGCTGCCCCCACTTTGGCGCCTGCGGCGGCTGCCACTTCCAGCACGCCCGCTACGAAGCGCAACTGCGCCTGAAGCAGGAAATTGTGCGCGACCAGATGCAGCGCATTGGCGGCTTCAGCCAGATTGCCGTGCCGCCCACCCTGCCCAACCCCACGTCCTGGGCCTACAGCAGCGAGCTGGTTCTCAGCCCGGCAGCATCAGGGGGGTTTGGCCTCTGGTTTCCCACGGAAAAGCGGGTGGCCGCCATCAGCGAATGCCCCATAACCCACCCCGACCTGGTGGCGCTGCTGGCCGACATTGACCTGGAGCTGCCCACGCTGCGCCGCCTGACGCTGCGTATTGGCGACGACGCAGCACTGCTGGCGGCGCTGGAGGTGGAAGACGTGGAGCCGCCAGAACTGACGGTGGATTTCCCGCTTTCGGTGGCGCTGATTTTGCCGGACGAAACGGCCGTTTCCCTCATCGGCGACAGCTACACCATTCAAGCCGTCAAAGGGCGCGACTTTCGCGTCTCCGCCGGCTGCGCCTTCCCGCCCAGCCCGGCGGCGGCCGCCCTGGTCGTGGAGCAGGTGCTGGCTTTTGCCGCGCTGACCGGCGCAGAAAGGGTGCTGGAGCTGTACAGCGGCGTGGGACTGCTCACCACCTTTTTGGCCCCAGGGGCGGCCGATCTGGTGGCTATTGAGCTAAATGAGGATGCGGTGGCGGATACGGCCGTTAACCTGCCCGACGCCGACAACGTCACCCTCTACAACGGCTGGGTCGAGGACATCCTGCCCGCCCTGGACGTGCAGCCCGACCTGGTGGTCATGAACCCCCCGGCCAAAGGCTTGACCCGCGATGCGTTAACGGCCGTGACCAACCTGCGCGCCCCTCGCCTCATCTACGTCAGCTCCGACGTGGCCACCCTGGCCCGCGACGCCAAATTCCTGACCCGCGCCGGCTACCAGCCGCTCACCATCCAGCCCATAGACGCCCGCCCACAAACCTACCACGTGGAGACGGTGTCGCTCTGGCGGTTTTCGGACAGCGCCGGGCACAGGGTATAAACGTACCGGTTACTGCGCCTGACATTACAGGCCATAAACAGAGCTTTAAGCCCGCTTAGCTGATGTAGCCCCCGTGTCGCCCGTTTACAATTTTCGGCACGGTTCATCTTCTCTGGAAAGGTGCTTTACAAATTTCTGACCACAGACGGCCGACGGCAAACCTCCCATCACTGGCAAAATCGCGGTCGGCGGTCGGTAGTCGGCGGTCAAATCAATGCGCCAGATTGAGAATCGCTTACCCCATTTTCAAAACCTTGCCGCACCACGAGAACACAGTAAACTTAGCCGTTGACCATGCAACCATAGGAGTTTTTTATGAGCGACACGACTGCCCCGTCGAACTTTATTCGCACCATCATCAACGAACATTTGCAGAACGGCCGTTACGACCGTGTTCACACCCGCTTTCCCCCTGAACCCAACGGCTACCTGCACATCGGCCACGCCAAATCCGTTCTGCTCAACTACGGCCTGGCGCAGGCCTACAACGGCAAATTCAACCTGCGCTTCGACGACACCAACCCCCTCAAAGAAGAGCAGGAGTTTATTGATGCGATCATCGAAGACGTGCGCTGGCTGGGCGCCGACTGGGAAGACCGCCTTTTTTACGCCTCTGACTACTTCCAGCAGCTTTATGAGTGGGCCATCCAGCTCATTAAAGATGGCAAGGCTTACGTAGACGACCTGAGCGCCGAAGAGATTCGCCAGTATCGCGGCACGCTCACGGCGCCGGGGCAAAACAGCCCTTACCGCGACCGCTCTGTCGCCGAAAATCTAGACCTCTTTCGCCGCATGAAGGAAGGGGAATTTCCCGACGGCTCGCGCGTGCTGCGCGCCAAAATTGACATGGCCTCGCCTAACATGAACCTGCGCGACCCCGTCATGTACCGCATTCTGCACGCCGAGCACCCGCGCACCGGGCGCGCCTGGTGCATTTACCCCATGTACGACTGGGCGCACGGCCAGTCCGACTCCATCGAAGGCATCACCCACTCCATCTGTACCCTGGAGTTTGAAGACCATCGCCCCCTCTACGACTGGTTTATCGAAAGCCTGGGCATCTACGCGCCACAGCAAATTGAGTTTGCCCGCCTGAACCTGACCTATACGGTGATGAGCAAGCGCCGCCTGCGCCGCCTGGTGGAGGAAGGCTACGTCAGCGGCTGGGATGACCCGCGCATGCCTACCATTCGCGGGCTGCGGCGGCGCGGCTATACGCCAGAGGCGATGCGCGCCTTTGCCGAACTCATTGGTGTCTCTAAGGCCAACAGCATTGTGGACATTGAGCTACTGGAGCACGTGCTGCGCGATGATTTGAACGCGCACGCGCCGCGGGCGATGGCGGTCTTGCGCCCCCTCAAGCTGGTGGTCACCAATTACCCCGCCGATAGGGTGGAAGAGTTTGCCGTTCCCACCCATCCACAGGATAAGGGCAACCCGGAAACGCGCGTGGTCCCCTTTTGTCGCGAGCTGTTCATTGAGCAGGATGACTTCATGGAAAATCCGCCCGCCAGCTATCATCGCCTGGCGCCTGGCCAGGAGGTGCGGCTGCTGGGCGCTTACTACGTCACCTGCACCGGCGTGGCCAGGGATGCAGCGGGCAAGGTGGTGGAAATTCACTGCACTTATGATCCGGCCTCGCGCGGCGGGCAAACGCCAGACGGCCGTAAAGTAAAAGGCACCATTCACTGGGTTTCCGCACGGCACGCCCTGGACGGCGAGGTGCGCCTCTACGACCGCCTCTTCACCCAGCCCAATCCCGACGACGTGGCCGAGGATGAGGATTTTACCGCCAACCTCAACCCCAATTCGCTGGAGGTGCTGACCCACTGCAAGCTGGAACCCAACCTGGCAAGCGCCCAGGTGGGCGACAGCTTCCAGTTCATGCGCCAGGGCTACTACGTGAAGGACAAAGAGTCCACCCCTGACCACCCCGTCTTTAACCTGACGGTGGGGTTAAAGGATACCTGGGCGAAGATGCAGAAGTAGGGATCAGAGACTGGAGATTGGAGATTAGCTAACTTCTAATTGGCGTGGAGGCTTCAACAGGGGACTCTCTGGCTAAAGCCTCCACGCCAGGGGCTTGTTCTAAACGATTACTGACTGGCGGAGGTTGAGATGCAAAGAGCAAAATTATTCCAAAACGGCCGTAGCCAGGCTGTACGTTTGCCCCAAGAGTTTCGCTTCGCAGGGAAGGAAGTGTACATCAAGTAACTGGGCAATGCGGTTGTCTTACTGCCTGCGCAGGAGTCCTGGCAAACGCTCTTTGCCAGCCTGGAGATGTTTACGCCCGACTTCATGGAAACACGCGAACAGCCAGAGTAACGCACCAGTCTCTAATCCCCAGTCTCTTTTATCCAAACCCGCGCGCCTGCCAGGCCAGGTAGAGCAGCACCGACCCCGCCACGGCCGCATTTAGCGACTCCACATGGCCGCGCATGGGCAGCTCCACGATAAAATCGCAACTTTGGCGCACCAGGCGGCGTAACCCCTCCCCTTCGTGGCCGACGACAATGGCCAACGGCCGATTCAGGTCAATCTCCCCGGGTTTGCGCGCGTCGGCGCCCATGTCCATGCCTGCCACCCACACGCCTGCGGCCTGAAGCTGCTTGATGGTTTGCACCAGGTTCGTCACCTGGGCGATGAGCAGATGCTCCGTTGCACCGGCGGAAAACTGCACCACCGCGGGCGTAATTTCCGGGGCACGGCGATCCTGCATGATCACGCCGTGTATGCCCACAATTTCCGCCGTGCGCAGCAGTTGACCAATATTTTGTGGCCCGTGCAGGAGATCGAGCAAGAGTAGCAACGGCCGTTCGCCCTTCTGCGCCGCCAGCGCCAACATCTCCCCCACTTCGGCATAGGGGTATGGCCCCACCTCCAGCAGCACCCCCTGATGGCTGCTATCCTGCGCCATTTGCCCCAACTTTTGTTTCGTGACTTGCTTCACCGGCACGCGCCGCGCTTTGGCCGCCGCCAGCAGCGGGGCTGCCAGCTTCGGCTCCAGCCCTTCTTGCAGCCAGAGGGCAATCAGCTCACGACGGCTGCCGCGCAGCGCCTCCAACACAGGGTTGCGGCGGATGAGATATTCGGGCATGGGTAAAACTAGAGACTGGAGCCTGGAGCTTAGAGATGGACCAGGTATACTGGTCTTCAACCTCTAAGCTCTCTCACTCCAGCTTCCAGATCGTCCCGTCGGGGCGGTCTTCCAGAATAATACCCAGGGCTTTCAGGCGGTTGCGGATAGAATCGGCCGTGGCCCAGTCACGGTTGGCGCGAGCCTGGGCGCGCAGCTCGATCAGCAGTTTCACCAGCCCCTCTTCGCGCTCGGCACTGGCGCGGCTGCCGCTGTCAGTCTCGTCGGGCACAATCCCCAGCACCTGCCCGCCCAGCTCACGGTAGAGGGCATCAATGGCTTGCAATGTGCCTTTGCTGTGCGGGCCATGCTCGTTCAGCAAAATGTTCACCTGGCGCGTCAGCTCGTGCAGCCCCGCCAGCGCTGCCGGCGCGTTAAAGTCGTCGTTCATCTTTTCCAAAAACTGCGCTTTGGTCTCTGCCAGCAAAGTCAGCACGCCAGGGTCCGCCTCCCCCTCCGCGGCGGTGCGCAGCTGCTGACGCGCCAGGGTCACGGCGCCCCAAATGCGTTGCCACCCTTTATAGGCTGCCTCGACGGCCTCATCGGAAAAGTCAATGGGGCTGGCGTAATGGCTGGAAAGGATAAAGGTGCGAATGGCTTCAGGGCGCCAGCGCCTCAGCGCTTCCTGAATGGTGAGCGAGTTGCCCAGGCTCTTGCTCATTTTTACGCCGTCCAGCGTCAAGGAGCCGGTGAGCATCCAGTAGCGGGCAAAGGGCTCGCCGTGCGCGGCTTCGCTCTGGGCAATTTCGCACTCGTTGTGCGGAAAGATGTTGTCAATGCCGCCGCCGTGAATGTCGAAGGTGACGCCCAGGTATTTGTTCGCCATGGCGGAGCATTCCACGTGCCAGCCAGGGAAGCCTTCACCCCAGGGGCTGGGCCAGCGCAGGATGTGCTCCGGGTCGGCTTTCTTCCACAGGGCAAAGTCGGCGGGATGGCGCTTTTCTGTGCGCACCACCTCGCGTGTGCCCTCTTCCTGCTCTTCCAGCACCCGCCCGCTCAGCTTGCCATATTCGGGAAAAGAGGTCACGTCAAAGTAAACGGAACCGTCTGACTCGTACGCGTGCCCTTTCTCAATGAGGGTTTGCACCATGGCGATCTGTTCGGGAATGTGGCCGCTGGCGCGGGGGCTGATGTCGGGACGCTGCACGCCGAGGGCGTCCATGTCGGCAAAGTATGCGCGCATATAGGTTTCTACTACCTGCATGGGAAGCGCAGAAAGCTGGCGCGCCTTTTTGAGGATGCGGTCTTCGCCGGTGTCCAGCATGTGGCCGACGTCGGTGATATTTTGCACGTAGAGCACGTCGTAGCCCAGGTAGCGCAAGTAGCGCACGATCACGTCAAAGCTGACGTAGGTTTTGGCGTGGCCAATATGGGCGTAGTCGTAAACCGTTGGGCCGCAGACGTAGATGTTGACTTTGCCCGGCTGCAGCGGCACAAATTCTTCTTTTTGGCGGGTGAGGACGTTGTAGATTTTCAGCGTCATGGGTTCTCCGGTTGATAGCTGTTAGCCTTTGGCGGCAAGGTTCACTGAGGGCTGAAAACAGCGCTTTACAATTTTGACGGCGGACGACAGATGGCAGCCCGCAGACGGCGGATGGCAGACAGCAGACTGGAGCCAGATCGCGGTCGGCGGTCCGCGGTTGTAGTCAAATTGGTAAGGCAGGCGTGAACCATGCCCTTTTGGCTGATTTTGGGGATATTGTAGCTGATTACGCAATTCGTTTCACGTTTCACGCTCCTCGCTCTCCGCTTCACGCTTCAGGACATGGGCCAGGCGCTGCATGGCGCGCTGTTTGCCCAGGAGGGCAGGGACAGCGGGCAGGGGCGGACCGGCGGCGTGGCCAATAAGGGCGGCGCAAACGGCCGTTTCCACGTCAGCTGGCGGCGGGAAGGCGTTGCGCAGAGCCGTGAGAATGACCTGGGCAGTTGGCGCGTCGAGCAAAACAATGACGGCCAGTTCGGCAATCAAGCGGGTGAGGATGGCGCGGGCGTGGGGCTGGGCCAGCGCCGCCGCTCCCTCTGGCGTCAGCGCCATGCCGTCATCGAAGGCCCAGGCGGCCTGTGTGACGGCGTCGGCATACACGAAGAGGCCGGGGCGAATGGCGCGCGTGAGGGCGAGCAGCCACTTGGGATCGGTGGGCAGAAACTCGTAAGCGTCTGCGAGAAACGGCCGTATTCCCACCATCACCTCCTCATCAGACAGCCGCTGCACGTATAACCGGTTCACCTGACGCAAGCTCTCCCAGGAAAAAGTCACCGGTTCTGGCGTGACGCGCTCCAGGCGATATTGCTGGCGCACCATCCAGCGGTCTATGTGGTCGGGGTCGCCGGGCGGCGTCCAGCCCAGCAGCAGCAAATAGTGCCACACCGCCTGGGGCAAGTACCCTTCCGCCTGCAACTCTGCCAGGCTATGCCCTTTTTGCGCCACAGGGTTATGCAAGGGCTGCCCTTGCTCGTTGCGCAAGAGGGGTAGGTGAATGTACATGGGTGGCTGCCAGCCGAGCAGGTGGCACAGATGTTGGGCAATGGGCGCGTTGGGCAGCCAGGCGGCTGAGCGCACGGCGTGGGTGATGGCCAACTCGTGTTCGTCCACAACGGCCGTAAACAGAGGATGGAAACGGCCGTTGTCATCGCGCAACACGGTCTGATCTGCCTGAGGTAGGCGCAAAAAAACGCCTGTGGCCGATTCCACCACGTCCCCCTGGGACAAAAGCTGCGTCAGGAAACGGCCGTAGGCCTTCTCGCCGCCGGGCTGCCAGGCAGGCGCCCCCTCATCCGCGCCGGGCCCTTCGTCCCAGCCCAGCCCCAGCCAGTCTAGCGCCGCCAGCATCTGCTGCGGTAAGAGAGGGGCAACAAAATCGCCGCCCAGGCTGCGCGCCAAGGCCCAGGCATGCACGGCCGTGTGCAAATTGCCCACGTGCGGCACAGCCGAATAATCCAATGCAAAAGAAACGCGGGGGAACATGCCGCTTACGGTTTGGCAAAAATCATGCGCCCGGCCGAGGTTTGCAGCACCTTCGTCACCGTCACATTCAGCGTCTTATCCATCAGGCGCTGCGCATCCTCCACCACAACCATCGTGCCATCTTCCAGGTAACCAACCCCCTGGCCTGGCTCGCGTCCTTCCTGAATGATCCTCACGCGCAGTTCCTCGCCAGGCAAAAAAGCAGCCTTTACCGCGTTGGCCAGGTCATTGATGTTCAATACCGTAACCCCCTGAATTTCCGCCACGCGATTCAGGTTGTAGTCGGTGGTCATAATGGGGCAGCGCAGGTGACGCGCCAGGGAGACCAGCTTGCTATCTACTTCACGCACCTCGCTCACGTCCATATCCGTAATGCGGGTGATGATTCTTTGCTCTTCTTGCAACATGCGCAACACTTCTAGCCCCCGCCGCCCGCGATTGCGGCGTATCATGTCCGGGCTGTCGGCGATGTATTGCAATTCACGCAGCACAAAGTTTGGCACCAGCAGCACATCGCGCAGAAAACCAGTCTGGCTGATGTCGTGAATACGGCCGTCTATGATCACGCTTGTATCCAGCAAAATAAAGCTCTCTGGCGCTTCTAACACCCCTACACCCTGGGATACCGGCCGGAGATTTTGCATCAGAGACCGGAAATCCTGCTGGCGCATGGTCAGGATCACGACGCTTAAGTAGCAGAACACAACCGCCGAGACCAGGGGCAAAATGTGGCGAAAAGGGGGCGGCAGCAAAGATAGGGGAAGCGAAAAAAGCGCCGCCCCCACCAGCCCCAAAAATAAGCCGGCAATAATTGCCACCAGCCGTTCCGCCGGCATACTGACCAACCTTTGGCGCATATGCCGCATTGGCACCACGGTAAAGTAAGGAGTTAACACCAGGCCAGTCAGTACCCCTAAAAGAGAAAAAATGATGACATAAACCTCAGGCAAATCGCCAAAGAAGTTGGCAATACTGTTTCCCAGGTAGCCGCCGGCAATGCCCAGGCCAACAGCGCCCAATAAACGAAAGAAAAAATCAACACTCAGTGCCATAGCTTTTGTTAACCTGATTTCCAGAAAAAAACTGACCGAGATAAATAAAAACAGGCATGATTCAGGTATTTCTTGTTTGATTTGCGTGCCGACCGCTGACCGCGATTTTGTCAGTGATAAGCGGTTTGCCGTCAGCCATTTGCGGTCAGAAATTTATAAAGCATCGTGTGCAAAGAAGATGAACCATGCCCAGAAATAAATAGCGTACCATCTGTGCATTATGCCTGCTACAGAGCTTATTTTCAACCAAAATAAGCACCCCCTCATGGGCAGGTGTTAAAAGCGGGTTATGGTTACGACATGTGTGCTTCTGGCTAAAAACTGTAACGCAGGATGGCTTCCTGCGCCACAAATTACTTAGTTTGGGGGAAACGTGCGCACTATCACGAATGAAACCGTAACGCAGGTTACCAAACCTGAGCCTGCCAACCAGGTTTGGCAACCTGGGCTACATTTACAGACGGCGGTCAGCAATCGGTCGCCGGCGGTCATTTTTAAGAGAGGGGAGGCATGGGGTAGACAGGGTTTGCTGATTGTCTACCCCATGCCTGAAGAAAGAGGGAGAGGGAGGGGAAAGGGTTGCTGCCAAAGAGATAATAGCACGTGTGTTCTAAAACGTCAATACCCCACCAACAGCAGACCGCAATTTTGGTAGTGATAGGCGGTCTGCCAACGGCCGTTTGTAGTGCCAACTTTGGTCAATTGCCCGCCAGAGTGGTCACTACAGACTTCTCTGTGCCATCCCGCTCGCATTGTTTCAAATTTAGAATTACCGATACCCCGCCTTTTTTCAGGAGCCGCACTCTTTTTCTCAGATTGGTTGTATAATGAATGTGACGTTGGTTGGTTTGATGATTGGCTCGTTGGCTGGAAACTGACAAGCAATTACCAAACGCTTCGCGCCGATCCGTTGAATTTGTGAAAACCTGGGTGCCACTTCTAAGAAACTGCAAGGGTAGTCATGGGAAACGAAACCTATTTTCCAACTCGCTATTGGCACAAACTGGCAGACGGCCGTATTCAGTGTGATCTGTGCCCGCGCGCCTGCGCCTTGCACAATGGGCAGCGGGGCCTTTGCTTTGTGCGCATGGCGCAAGATGACGCCATTGTGCTGACTACTTACGGCCGTTCCAGCGGCTTTTGCGTAGACCCCATCGAAAAAAAGCCACTCAACCACTTTTTGCCCGGTACGGCCGTGTTCTCCTTTGGCACGGCTGGCTGCAACCTGGCCTGCAAATTTTGCCAGAACTGGGACATCAGCAAATCGCGCGAGATGGACACCCTGGCCGACGCCGCCAGTGCCGAAACCATTGCCCAGGCAGCGCGGCGCCTGGGCTGCCGCAGTGTTGCCTACACCTACAATGACCCGGTGATCTTTATGGAGTACGCCATAGATGTGGCGCAGGCGTGCCGCGAAGTGGGCATTCGCTCTGTGGCCGTCACCGCCGGCTATATCAATGAGCAGCCGCGTCTTGAATTCTTTCGCCACATGGATGCCGCCAACGTAGACCTGAAAGGGTTTAGCGAGGCATTCTACCAAAAGCTGTGCGCTGGCTCCTTGCAGCCAGTGCTAGACACCCTGCGCTACCTGAAGCACGAAACCAATGTCTGGCTGGAGGTCACCAACCTGCTCATTCCCGGCTGGAATGATGGCGAGGAGGAACTGCACGCGATGACGCAGTGGGTGGTAACAGAGCTAGGGCCGGATGTGCCAATGCACTTCACCGCTTTCCATCCCGACTACAAACTGCGCAATGTCCCGCCAACGCCAGCAGCCACGCTACACAACGCGCGGCGCATTGCCCTGGAAAATGGCGTGCGCTATGTCTACACCGGCAACGTCTCCGACAGGCGCGGCCAGTCTACGTATTGCCATGCGTGCGGCCATCTGCTCATCGGCCGTAACTGGTATGTGCTGGATGAGTGGGGGCTGGATGAAAACGGCCGTTGCCAGCTTTGCCACACCCCCTGCGCCGGCGTTTTTGAACCCACCCCCGGCCACTGGGGGGCCAGACGCCTGCCCGTGCGCCTGCACGCCTGACCTGCGCCCCTGAGTTTGCGCCATTTTCACGCTTGCCACTTGCCAGCCATCCGGTTTTGTTGTATTATTTCAACAATTCTGGCTTGCCCGGCTGGCACCTTCGCACACTGGCTTCCCAACCAGCCTCATCAATCTGGCATGACACACCGAACTGAGACAGGCATCAGCATCAAAGGCATACGCGACGGGCTGCTCGTTACCCTGGGAGATGGTGAGTATGCCGACGTGTTGGTGCGCCTTGACGCTGAACTGGCAGAAAAGCAAGAATTCTTGCAAGGCAGCCGCATTGCCCTGGCCGTCGGCCAACGGCCGTTGCAGCGCCAGCAACTCAGCGAAATCCAGCAACTCTTTGCGCGGCACCGCCTGTTACTATGGACTGTGCTGGCAGACGCCGACGACACCAAAACGGCCGCACGCGAGTTAGAGCTGGCCACGCGCCTGCCCGGCAGCCAGACAGACCTGGACGGTAAGCAACTGCAAACACCCTTACCAGACAGGCAGCCAGCGCCCACACCCATCGGCACAGGCGCACTGCTGCTCAAAGAGACACTGCGCTCTGGTCGTGCCGTGTATCACGAAGGGGCCATTATCATCCTGGGCGACGTGAACCCAGGCGCCGAGGTGATTGCCGCTGGCGACGTGATTGTCTGGGGGCGGCTGCGTGGCCTGGTTCATGCCGGCGCGCTGGGGGATGAAACAGCCGTGATCTGCGCCCTCGATCTCAACCCCACGCAGTTACGCATTGCCGATCAGATTGCCATTCCGCCAGAAACACGTCGGCGCAAGTCTGAACCAGAGCAGGCCGTCATTCGTGACGGGCAAATCACGGCCGAAGCGTGGCACAGCAGGTAGGAAACGGCCGTTTTACCTTCATGCATGGGCACACCCCACGAATGAACATATCACGCAGGTTACCAAAATCTGCGCCCACCGGGTTTAGCAACCCGGGCTGCAGCGGTCGGCGGTCAGCCGTCGGCGGTCTATTTTCAGAACAAAACGGAAGAATGGGAAGAGCGGGCGACAGTCATTGAGACAGGAGAAAGATATGAGTGCGAAAGTAATTACCGTAACATCCGGCAAAGGAGGGGTTGGCAAGACCACTATTTCCGCCAACCTGGCCACCGCCCTGGCCATGTTGGGCAAGCGGGTTGTCGCCATTGATGCCGACATTGGCCTGCGCAACCTCGACGTCGTCATGGGGCTAGAAAACCGCATCGTTTACGACCTGGTAGACGTAGTCGAAGGGCGCTGTCGCCTGCGCCAGGCCATGATCAAAGACAAGCGCCAACCGGAGCTCTACCTCATTCCTGCGGCGCAAACGCGCGACAAAATGGCTGTCAGCCCCTCAGACATGATTCTGGTGTGTGACCAACTGCGCCCAGAAATAGATTACATTCTCATAGATTCCCCTGCCGGCATTGAGCGCGGCTTTCGCAATGCCATTGCCCCGGCCGATCAGGTATTGGTTGTCACCAACCCAGAGGTCTCCTCCGTGCGCGACGCGGATCGCATCATTGGCCTGATAGAAGCCGAAGAAAAAGGCCCTGCCCATCTCATCATCAACCGGCTCAAACCGGAAATGGTGGCGCGGGGCGATATGCTCTCGATTGCCGACGTGCTAGACATTCTCGCTATTCCGCTTATTGGCATCATTCCCGAAGATGAGAACATTCTTGTCTCCACCAACCAGGGCATGCCCCTTGTGATGTCTAGCACCAACGGCGTTAGCGCTAGCCAGGCGTTTCGCAATGTGGCGCTGCGGCTAACCGGGCAGGATGTCCCTTTCATGGACTTCTCGCAAAAGCCAGGGCTGCGCGGCTGGCTAAAGAACCTGATTGGTGGGCGCTAGGGAGGAGGTAGAAGAACGATGAGCTGGCTGGGACAATTTTTCGGCAAAAAAGAGACGAGCAGCAGCGTGGCGAAAAAGCGGCTGCAAATGGTGTTGGTGCACGATCGGAACGATATTTCGCCGGGGCTGCTGGAGCTAATCAAGGATGATATTATTCAGGTAATTGTCCGGCACCTGGCTATTGATCCTACTTCGGTGGTGGTTAACCTGAATCAGGATGGCCCGAACAGCTTTTTGGTGGCAGAGATTCCCCTGCCCGGCAATAGTAGTAGATAGCATGAGGGTTCAGTAGGAAACGGCCGTTTTCCCTCGTCAAAACCCCTTCAACGCATAAAATTGAGGGCGCAATGACCGAAAGAACTTCTGTCTGGCGCTATTTTGACATCTGGCTGGCAGCAGCCGTGCTGCTGCTTACCGCCTATGGCATCCTCATGATTCGCAGCGCCGTCACCGGCGCACCCGCCCTGGAAGGTCACCCCGTCCGCCAACTCTACTGGGCCGCCGCCGGCCTGGTCGTCATGCTCGTCTTCGCCGCCATTGATTATCGCTATCTTGCTTCTGCGCACTGGTACATCTACGGCCTGCTGGTGCTTGCCCTCATTTTTGTGGTGGTTGCCGGGCAAATCAACAACGATGCGCGGCGCTGGATCAGCCTCGGCTTTATCGAAATTCAGCCCTCAGAATTCGGTCGTGTTTTCATTGCCCTCACCTTCTCACAATTTCTCGCCTCACGGCGCGACCGCATTAACCGATTTTCCAATACCATCGTTAGCCTCATTTACGTCGGCCTACCCATTGGCCTCATCTTTTTGCAGCCAGACCTGGGCATGTCGCTCCTGTTCATCGTGCTCTGGTTTGTCATCATCTGGCTGGCCGGATTACCTCTTTCTCACTTTCTCATCCTGGCCGCCCTGGGCATTCTTGGTGGCGTCCTCATCTACCCCAACCTGGCCGACTACCAGAAAGCGCGCATTACCACCTTCTTGAACCCAGAAGCGGCCAGCCCAGAGGATGTGTTCAACGTAGACCAGGCGGTCATCAGTGTGGGAACCGGTGGCCTTTTTGGCAAAGGGTATTTGCAAGGCACACAAAGCCAGCTAGGGTTCTTGCGTGTGCAGCATACTGACTTCATTTTTTCCGTAATTACTGAAGAGATGGGGCTGGTTTTTGGCGCTTTTGTGGTGCTGGGACTGATGGGGTTCATTCTCTGGCGCATTATTCGCGTGGCCAATATCACCCCAGACCCGGTTGGCAAGCTGGCCTGCACCGGCATTGCCGCCATTCTGTTCTTCCAAACCGTTGTGAGCGTAGGTATGAACGTGCGCATTGTGCCTGTTACCGGCCTGACGCTGCCATTTGTCAGTTATGGGGGTAGCTCACTCATCACCCTGTTTATGGCCATTGGTGTGGTACAATCCATCCTCATGCGGCACCGCAAACAAGACTTTGGCTAAAAGCGGCGCCAGCAATGATACGTTGGTTTGCTGATTAGTTAGCTGAAACCAACCAGCAAATCACTTTCCTCATCCTTGCTTTCGGGGAGATTATGACTGTACGAGTTCGATTTGCCCCCAGCCCAACGGGGTATTTGCACATTGGCGGCGCGCGCACGGCGCTATTTAACTGGCTGTTTGCGCGCAAGCATGGCGGGCAGTTCATTTTGCGCATCGAAGATACCGATCAGAAGCGTACCGTTCCCGGTGCGCTGGCGGCCATTATGGATGGGTTACGCTGGCTGGGACTGGATTGGGACGAAGGGCCAGATGTGGGTGGCCCCTGTGCGCCTTACATTCAGACTGAGCGCGCGCCGCTTTATCAGGAATGGGCGCATTGGCTGGTGGCGCAAAGGCATGCCTATCGCTGTTTTTGCACGCCGGAAGAACTGGAAGCGATGCGCACGGAGCAACTGGCGCAGAAACAGCCGCTGGGGTACAACGGCCGTTGCCGTTATCTGACCCCCGAGCAAATCGCTGCCAGAGAAGCTGCCGGGTTGGAGTACGTCATCCGCTTCAAAATGCCGCGCGAAGGTGAAACCACCATCCAGGACGTGGTGCGCGGCCCCATCACCTACCAGAACGGCCAAATCGCCGACGCCGTGCTGCTAAAATCAGACGGCCTGCCCACCTATCATCTGGCTAACGTCGTGGACGACCACTTCATGGGCATCACGCACATCTTGCGCGCCGATGAGTGGATTAACACCGCCCCGCTGCACATTAACCTGTATGGCGCATTTGGCTGGGACGTGCCGGTTTATGCCCACCTTTCCCTGGTGCTAAACCCCAGCGGCAAGGGCAAGCTGAGCAAGCGCACGCAGGCGTTTGACGACGAGGGGCAACAGGTGCTGGTGAAAGTGGAGGAGTTTCAGGCTGCCGGCTATCTGCCGCAGGCGATGGTAAACTTTCTGGCAAATGTGGGGTACTCCACCGGAGATGACCGTGAAAAGTTTAGCGTTCAGGAAGCAATTGCGGGATTCAAGCTGGAAAACATCAACCCGGCCCCTTCACGCCTGCCCTATAGCAAGCTAGACTGGCTGAATGGGCAGTATATTCAGGAGATGGAGCCGCTGGCGCTGGCGCAGGCGGTGAAGCCATTCCTGGACGCACAGGGGTTGGAAGTAGATGTGGGGGTGCTGCTACTGTTGATGCCGGCACTGAGTAAGCGGCTAAAGCGGCTGACGGACGCGATTGAATTTTTGCGCTTTTTATCTGATGACGCGCCACTGCAAACAACGGCCGTTGACCTGACGCACAAGCAGCTCCCTCTAGAACAGGCCAGGCTGGCCTTTCAGCAGGCGCGAGAGTTCGTTGCCAGTGTGGAACCGTATAACCTGGAAACGCTCAGCGCGGGGCTAACGGCCATTGGCGAACGGTATACGCTAAACAGCAAGGCCGGCCCCTTCCTGGGAGCCATGCGCTATGCTGTCACCGGGCAACAGGTTTCGCCCCCTCTGTTTGAGTCTATGTTGGCGCTAGGGCGCGCGCGCGTGTTGGCGCGGCTGGCACAGGCGATTGAAGTCATTGGCGGTTAGCAATTGGCTACTTGACTGCAGATCACAGATGGTAGATGGCGGTCCACGGTCCGCGGTCAAATTTGTCAAGATCATCTACACCAGGCCCAATTTCCAATCTCTCGTCTCCAGCTTCCTTCTTTCAAACCATGATTACGCAACTGACGCTTACGGCCGTTGCCAATTTACCCCACATTCAACCCCAAGACGACCTGGCGGCGCTGATCTTGCGCGCCCTGCACCAGAGCGGGCTGACACTGCAAAACGGAGACGTGCTAGCCATTGCGCAAAAGATTGTCTCCAAAGCCGAGGGGCGATTTGTTGACCTGGCTACCGTCACCCCCTCGGCGCGGGCGCAAGCGGTAGCAGCGCAAACAGCTAAAGACCCGCGCCTGGTCGAGCTGATTTTGCGCGAAAGCAGCGAGATTTCGCGCCTGAAGAAGGGCGTGTTGGTGGTGCGCCATCGCCTGGGCTTTACCAGCGCCAACGCCGGCATAGACCGCTCTAACGTGGGGCCGCCAGCCGCGGGAGAATGGGTGCTGTTGCTGCCAGAAGACCCGGATGCCTCGGCCGCGCGCCTGCGCGCCGAATTTCTGGCGCAGAGCGGTGCGGCAGTAGGCGTCGTGATTACAGACAGTCACGGACGGCCGTTTCGCCTGGGCACCGTGGGCGTAGCAATTGGCGTAGCCGGCATCCCTGCCCTGTGGGATCGGCGCGGTGAGCAGGATTTGTATGGCTACACCCTGGAGCACACAGACGTGGGCGTGGCGGACGAAATTGCCGCTGCCGCTGGTCTGGTAATGGGGCAGGCCGCCGAAGGCGCGCCCGTCGTGCTTATTCGCGGCCTGCGTTTTAGCGCCCCGGTGGGCAAAGCGGCCGATCTGGTGCGGCCAAAGGAGCTTGACCTATACCGCTGATGGACAGAAACCAGGCGCACCAAATGGCGCGGTGGGCGCGCAGCGTTGCTTTGCTGCTGGGGTTGTTCTGGCTGATAGGGTGTGCACAAGCAACGGCCGTGCCGCTGCCCACGCGCGCGGCCGTTGCCCAACTGCCAGCCATTTTGCCTCCCACCTTTACCCCTGTGCCCACTGCTGATTCCGGTGATGGTCTGGCAACGGCCGTTGCTCCCTTGCCCACTCCATTGCCCAGCCGTACCCCCCTGCCCATTCCTACCAACACCCCCATCCCCCCTACCCACACGCCCACGCCTAGCCCCACGCCAGACCCCAACGCTGACGCAACTGCCACTCCCGTCATCAAGCCCATAGACCAGTACGCCTATGGCGAAATTATTCCCATCGAGGCGTTCCCCGTGCCGGCCAACAACAACGGCTGGGGCATGCACTGGATTCCCACCACCAGCCAGGATCGCGCCACCGTAGACCGCTTTGTGGGCGAGATGGTGCGTATGCACATTAAATGGGTCGTTTTTCTCAACGACAATGGCGATTTGCACAGCAACGAATACCTGGTAGATCGCCTGGTGGCCAATGGCATCATGCCGGTGATGCGGCTGTACCTGCCGACGGTAGAGGCTTACCACAATGTGGGCGAAATTGTGCGCCGCTATCGCGCCAGGGGGGTCTATTACTACCAGATTTACAACGAGCCAAATACAAACGTGGAAAATCTGCAAGGCTTTGCCAACCCGAACCGCTATGCCCTGGCCTGGGCTATTGCGGCGCGGCAGGTGATCAACAACGGTGGATTACCGGGCATTGGCGCGCTCAGTCCGGGGGGAGAGTACAATCACTACGATTTTTTGGAGCGCACGCTGCGCGCGCTGGCCTACAATGGCGACCTGGCTCTGCTAAACCGCGCCTGGCTCTCGGTGCATAACTATCACGGCTTACGGCCGTATGACGACCCAGGCGGCTTTTGGCTTTATCGTCGCTACGACGATATTGTGCGCGCCCAGCTAGGGCGCTCATTGCCCATGATCGGCACAGAAGGCGGCTCCTACCACCCTGACCCACAAGTAGAAAAGGCGTACCTGGCCTGGCAATACAGCTACATGCGCGACCAGCGCGAGCCCTATTTCCTGGCCTACAGCCATTGGCTGCTGGCCAATCGTGAGGGAGGCAGCACCGATATGGCCTGGGAGTGGCAGGCACTTTTCCGCCCTGGCTTTGTGCACCCGATTGTGACGGAGTTTTTCTATCGCAATGGGCAATAAAGCGAGGGGCTTGGGGAATGCGAGCGTGAAGCGTAAAATGTGATGACGCGCCTCACGTTTTGCCCCTTACGTCAAATCGTCCCCGTTCAATTCCCGCTCTAGCTCTTGCCACAGCCAGTTGTAGGCAGCGAAACGGACCTGGGCGGCGCGGCGCGCCGGCTCGGTGTGCATGCTGGCCACAGTTTTGGCCTGCCAGTCGGCAGTGCGCCCGCGCGCAATCAGGTCTTGCAGCGTGCGCATCTTTGCCCCTGCCAGCGAGCCAGCCGTCCAGTGAAAAGCGGCCGTTAGGCCAATTTTGGCCAGCTTGTCTGCGTCCCAGAGCACCTGCGATTCCAGCATTTGCAGCGGCTCCTCCCGCCAAAGGCCCATATGCTCTTCGATGGCGCGGGCAACCAGCTCTATTTTTTCCGGGGGGAAGTCTGTTTTGGGCAAAAATTGGCGCGCAAAGCGCGCGCCCTCGGCCGGATGATTATCGCCAACTACTTTGCGCACATCGTGCAGCCAGGCAGCCGCCTCAACCACTTCCAGGTCTGCATGGGTTAATTGCGCCAGCTTGATCGCCAGGGTGACAACGGCCGTTACATGCTCCCAACGGTAGTTAAAGGAGAGATCTACCTTGCCGTGGCGGTCAGCCAGTTCTCTCTCTGTGGCCTCCAGCATTGCTTTTTGCACCGCTTTGCGCCACTCTTTTTTCTGGGGTGATTGTTTTCCTCTCATGTTTACAAATTGTACTAGGCGGCGTCACTACAAGCCATTGGTTGGTTTGATGGCCAGCTATTCTCAATTTGGGCATCGTGCATAAGGCTGCGTTGACCCCAGCATAGCCGACCGCCCTGGTGGTTATCCAGTGGCACAAAAATACCGCCTCGTTGTGCTGGCTACAAAGACAGACAAACGAGGCGGTATGCCATGTGTAGAAAGGAAGTGGTAGCTTTACTGCCGGGAGAAGGTATGCGCAAAATCGGGCAACAGCGCCGCACGCAGATGGTCAGCATTGGCCGCTTTGTCGGGCTGCCGGCTGACCTCATTCCACTGTTGACTGGCAGCAATTTCCTCCAAGATAAAGGCGGCCAGGGCGTCTTGTTCCCACGGGGGCAATTGTTCCGCTTGCGCAAAAGCTTTTTTTAAGAGTGTGGTCATCTTTAGCTCCTTTGCAAATGAAATGATTCGTAATCCAGGGATAGTTTAGATGCTCACAAATTTGACCGTGGACCGCCGACTGCGATCTGTCTCCAGCCTGCGGTCTGCGGTCGGTCGTCTGCGGTCAAGCAATCGTAAGATGTTGTTTTCAGAAAGTGTAAGCCACGCTGTAGTTTGATTATACAAGATTGTGTCAAGTAGGTTACACTTTTCCCCACTCACGCACCCCCAACAATCTCATCGGGTTATAATGTGACGACAACCGCCGTTAGACTGCTCGCAAATAATTGCAAGGGGAACCGCATGACACAAGCAACGCCACGCATTGTGGTCACTGGGATGGGCACTTACAACCCCCTGGGGCACAACGCGCAAACAACCTGGGAAAATGTGGTAAACGGCCGTAGTGGTGTTGGCCCCATCACCCACTTCGACGCCCGTGACTACAAGACGCGCATTGCTGCCGAGGTGAAGGATTTCGATGCCGAAGCCCTCTTTGGCCGCAAAGAGGCGCGGCGCATGTCCCGCGCCACTCAATTGGCCCTGGCGGCCGCGACCCAGGCCCTGGCCGATGCCGCCCTGACGATCACTCCGGCTAACCAGGATCGCATCGGCGTCGTTGTTGGCAGCGGCATGGGCAGCCTGGACCCAATTGTAGATGCGCTGGAAACGCTGCAAACGCGCGGCCCGCAGCGGGTTAGCCCCTTTTTCGTGCCCATGATGCTGGCCGACACTCCGGCAGCGCAAATCTCCATTGCTCATGGGCTGTGCGGCCCCAACCTGGCCGTCTACACCGCCTGCGCCACCGGCAACAACGCCATTGGCGAAGCGGCCAGCATCATCCGTCGCGGCACAGCCGACGTGATGCTGGCAGGCGGCACAGAGGCATGCATCTTACCCCTGGCGTTTGCCGGGTTTGGCGTCATTGGCGCCATGTCCATGCGTAATGAGGAGCCGCAGCGGGCATCACGGCCGTTTGATAAAACGCGCGATGGCTTTGTCACGGGCGAAGGGGCCGCCATTTTGGTGCTAGAGTCCCTGGCACACGCCCAGGCGCGCGCAGCAACCATCTACGCCGAACTGCTCGGCTACGGCAGCAGCGCCGACGCTTACCACATCTCCATGCCCGCGGAAAATGGCGCAGGCGCGGTCAAGGCCATGCGCCACGCCCTGGATGACGCTGGCCTAACCCCAGCCGCCGTAGACTATGTCAACGCCCATGGCACCGGCACCCAACTCAACGACAAAGCAGAAACGGCCGCGATCAAAACCCTCTTTGGCGATCGCGCCTACCAGCTTCCGGTCAGCTCCACCAAATCCATGCACGGCCACCTGCTGGGCGCCGCCGGCGCGCTAGAGGCCATCATCTGCATCCAGGCATTGCGCCACTGCCTCATCCCCCCCACCATCAATTATGAGACGCCCGATCCCAACTGCGACCTGGATTACGTGCCCAACACGGCACGACCAGCCAACCTGCGCGTGATCATGTCAAACGGATTTGGCCTGGGCGGCCACAACGCCACCCTCATTCTGGGCAAGTTCTCTCCTAAAAATAGACCGCTAACCGCAGACGACCGACTGTAGACGACCAACCGCAGATAGTTATATTTGTAGTCCAGGTTACCACTGATTCTAAATGTACGAGTTGATACCTTGAACAGTCAACAAAGGCGCCCTGCCCCCCTGCAAGCAGAGGATGGGTTTTGCAAAGCAGGTTTGTCGTTCTTACTCTTTTAACTCGCCAATACGGCGCAGCTTCACTTCCAAATCTTTCTCCGTGATGCGCATACCGTTGTCTACGTGCGGGTAAGCCAGCCAGGCCAGCGTTAAGCCGAAGAGCGCGCCGGTAGCCGTGCGCAAGAAGGGGCTACTTTCGCGCAAGGGGAAAATGCGCTGCATTTGCGCGAGAAAACCGGTGGCTTCTGAGCCGTCTATAGGCGTCAGGTAATAGCCAAAAAGCTGTGTAAAACCATCCAGGGCAATGGGCATCAGGCCAACCAGGATGAAGAGCCAGAAGGGCAGCGGACGAATAGTCACGCGCCGCCGCAGCATGGCGTAGAGCACCCCCCCTACCAGCACAAAGCTATAAATACCCATATCGCGCGCGCAAAGCGCCATCTTGTACCCCATCTGCTCATTGCCGACAAAGGCGCGCCCCGCCAGCAGGTAATACTCCACCCAATTGTCCGGGTTTAGGCCGGCATACTCTGGCAAATTGGGGGCATAGGCCTCTATTGGTTTCAGATCAGCGCCGGCAATGTCACGAGGGTAGGCATACTGTTCGCCAAAGAGAAAGAAGGAGCGGGTGGCCATCTGATGGCACATGGGCTTGTAGAGGGTGTAGATGAGGTTGGCCGGGCCAGGGGCGCCCAAAAACATCAGCGTGGGTGCCAGGATGGGTAGCCCTACGTACAGGGCCATGACGACGTTGAAGAAGGCCAACCAATGTTTGCTAAACCAGTATGCCCCTTTGTCTATACCAATGACCAGGTCGCGTTGCCAGCCGGTGAGGGGTTGTTTTTGTGGCGGTGTGCTCATGGGCAAGGTTAGCTCTTGGGTAGGGTTTGCGCCAGGTAGGTTTCTAGCTGTTCTGGCAAGAGCAGGCCGCGGTGTACGGCCGTTACTATTCCTGCCTCATCAATAAAAATCGTCGTCGGGTAACTGTTCACCCCATATCCGCGCGAAATGGTGCTGCCCACATCTAGCAGTGGCGTAAAGGTAAACCCATGCAAGTCATAAAAAAATGAGGCCACCATGCTCGCCGGCTCATCCTGGTTTAAGGCCAGAATCACCAGCCCGTCATCTGCATACTTTTGGTAAGCCGCCTCAAAGTCCGGCAGCTCCACGCGACAGGGGGGGCACCACGTGGCCCAAAAGTTCACCATCACCGTCTTGCCGCGCAAATCGCTCAGGCGCACTGTGTTGCCATCCAGGTCTTTGGCGGCAAAATCATACGCCATTTGCCCTACCTGAATCGGCCGTCCGTCCCCTGCCACAGACACCTGCTGGTTTTCCAGATTAGGCACTTGCGGCAAGACCGGCCCACTCGATCTTGCAGGCGGGGGCGCAGACAGGTTGTTGCCAAAGAGCAAAAACGCCAGCGTCAGCCCCAAAACACCAAACCCGGCCATTAGAAACAGGGGGGAAAAACCCCCTTGTTTTGCCTGCTTTTTATGCGCAATATGCCTTTTCTGCGCCATAAAAACTACCCCTCCAAGCGGACCTGCAAGTCTAGATCATCGGCTAAACAGACCGATCAACCGCTCCTCTTGCAGCGCCAGCCAGTCAGCCAGCCCCACGGGAATCAGGTTGTTAAACATACCCAGGCGCGCCTCTAGCATCAGCAGCCCCATCAAAATGAACAGCGCGCCGCTCAGCAACTGCGTTGTGTGCAGGTGTACCGTCGTTTTACGTTCACCGGGGGTGGTAAACGTCCACAACGCCGCGCCCACAATAGCAATCACCAAAATGCCCAACTCATGCCCCAGGGTAAACTCTTGGCCACCAAACAAGGCAAAACGGCGGAACGCATATTCTCCAGCAGCCACCAAAATCCGCCAGACTGCCAGCGCCCACACCAGCGCCACTACAAACACGTGTGTATCCCAATCCCAGCCTTTACCCTTCAGCACACGCCAGAAAAAGCTCCTGCGGCTCATACGGCCGAAAAACGTCGAAACCACAATCAACGGCAGCCCCAGCCCCATCGTATAAATAAACAGCAGCATCATCCCGCGCCAGACCGAGGTCGTTTGCGCCGCCAGCGTCAGCACCGAGCCAAGAATCGGCCCCAGGCAGCTAGACCAACCTACAGCAAAAGTCAGACCAAACAGATAAGAGCCGCCCACCGTGGCGCTGCGCGCCTGGCTGTTCTCCTTAAACCCGCCAAAGCCGCGCCCCAGCAAGCTCATCACGCCAAACGCCAGCACCAGCGCCCCACCCAGCAACAAAATCAGGCGCTGGTTTTGGATGATTAGCTGCCCCACCACAAAGCCAGCCGCTCCCAACAGGCTAAACATCGTCGCCAGCCCCAGCATAAAGGAAAGCGTGTTGGCGGCAATTTGGGAGCGGCTACTCTGAAAAGCAAAGGCAAAATAGGCCGTCAGTACCGGCAAGGTACAGGGGGAAACAAAACTAAGCAACCCGGCGGCAAAAGACAATAGAGCCAACACCAAAAAAGGCTGTGTTTGCAGGCCAAAGGCGAATTCTGGGGGCGCACTGCTGGCCTCGTTGAGCGTGCCAATCACCAAAAAGGCCGCTATCAAGACCCCCACACCAATGAGCATATTGCGCCCCGTCAGCCATTTGTGCGTGGGCTGAACTTCTGGCGCTTCCAGGTTGGTATCTGTCATACTTTTCTCCATCATGGCTCACGGATTTTCATTGGCCAACCCATGTGCTTATGTGCCCAGGACAAACTTTACCAGGGCAACCTTTGCAGGCATCCTATTCTATACTTGCGCTACTTTTCGCGCGCGAGACGCCCCTTTTCGCTTTTGCTCTAGCTTATTAGATTCACAGCAAGCGCAAACGTGCCAAAGTAAATATGGCAAACATGTTGGCGCTTCCTTAAAATAAAATTGCTGGAAGCGCGCCACCCATGTTTGCCACGTTGTCATGTGCCGAACGCACCGGGCGCTTCTCGCTGCGCCCACAAATTCAAGACCTTACCGGACACTGGCACTTTTGCTGGCTGCCAGAGTAGCGCGATTTGCCACATCGCGTTATGGCGCCAGAGGTTAGGGCAAATTTTGCCAGACCCCAGGGTCTTACTTGTCTTCATCTTCTTCCAGCAGCCGCTTCATCAGGGCAATATCCTGATGCAGGTTGCGCTGCCGCACAATCAGGCTGATCACGTAAATCAGGCCGGTTAACCACATGGCAAAGTAGCCTAGTGCCAGGTAGCCATTAAAGCGATTGGGGTCTACTTGTAGCAACACATTCACCAAAAAAGACATTGCGCTCATGCGTTACCTCCTTGCAAGCGTGCCACCAGACGTATTTTCAGGGCATTGGTCTGATCTATCAACCGCTGCAGGCGAATGCGGTTTGCCAGCCAGGCGACATAGAGCAGGCTAAAAGCGGCCACGCTGGCATTGAGGGTGATGACCATTCTGGTAGATTCCAGCCCAGGGGCAAACTCTTGCAGCCCTTGCTCGGCTCCTTGCGCCGATTCTAGCGTGCCGCCAAAGATAACGGGGTGAATGTCACGCAGAATACGAATACTGATGTAGGTGCTGATGATGGTGACAAAGGCAACAATGACGTAAACGGCCGCAAATCGCGCGCGCTTCTCTTCATCTTCAATCGCCCCGCGCAGCATAAAGTAGGCGGCATAAGTGAGCCAGGCAATGGTAATCAACGTCAGGCGTGGGCTCCATTCCCACCAGGTGTTCCAGGCAGGCTTGCCCCACACGGAACCGGCTACGGTGGCCATGGTGAGAAAGACCAGGCCAATTTCTACCGAAGCAACGGCCACGGTGTCCCATTTGCGGTCTGGTTTGCGCAGATAGAGCAGCCCAGCGGCCAGCGCCACAAAAAAAGCAACCGCACCGACCCAGGCTGAGGCAACGTGGAAGTAGAAAATGCGCTGCACATTGCCCATGGTACGCTCTACCGGCGCGTAGAAGAAAATCATGCCCAGGGCGATAACCAGAGCAACGGCCGTTACCCAGTTCAAAATACGGATATTACGATTCAGGCGAGTCAGTTCCATTCCTTATTACTCCTTTAAGCGCTTCTTGCGCCACATGTTAGCAAGAACTCCCCTAAACGTACAAATCAAGAGTCTGGAGACGAGAGCGTGGAGGCCAGACATTGAGAATTGGTGCAATCTCCAGTCTCCTGTGGAAGGGACCGCCGACGACCGACCGCTGACCATGCCACAGGGTTATTCCTGGCCGTCTGCGCTCTGCCGTCTACCTTGTAAGTGGAACCTGCGCTACATTTTCATTCATGGTGGTGTGCGCCACTCATACAGTTTCCTGTTTTCAATGCTCGTTTAAGATTCTACCACGTAATGATAGGTCAAAAAACCGGCACTAAGCATCAGCAAATCATAGATGATCACAATCGAGATTGGGCTTTGCACCTCGGCAAAGGGGGGCGTTTGTGGAAACATGTAGGCGGCCACGGCCATAGCTGCTGGCAGAACCAGCGGCAAGGAAAGCGGCAACAGCAGCACCGGCAACAGCACCTCGCGCGTGCGCGTCTGGATAGTCATAGAGGTGACAATGACGCCAGCAGCAATGTACCCTACTGTGCCCAGGAACAAAACGAGCAGTACTGGAGGGCGCCAGAGTGGTTTATCAAAGAAAATGATGAAGACGAAGATCAAAATCAGTTCCAGAATCAGGGTGAAAAGCGTGATACCAATCACTTTGCCCAGGTAAATGGCGCCGCGCTGGATGGGGGCCATTAAGACGGCTTCCATCGTCTGGTTTTCGCGCTCAATGGCGAGTGAGCGGTTGAGGCCAAGCGTGCCGGCCAGCAGGATGGTTGACCAGAGCAGGCCGGTGGCAACCTGGCGCGCCGCCGCCAAATTGGCTTCCAGGGCAAAGTTAAACATGATGACGGTGGCAAGGGAGAACATACTCATGACGCTGATGGTCTGGCGCGTCTGTTTTTCAATTTGTAGGTCTTTCCAAACAATGGCCCAGACGGCGGCCCAAAAGGGGGAGTTGTTGAGGTTAAAAGAGGTCATAAGGGTGTAAGTAGCGAGTTGGTAATTTGGTTGGCAGCAAACTAAGAAACCAACCAACATAGCAACTAATTTAGCTTATCCGCCATGTCGCCCGGTATGTTCGGCATACAGGTCTAAAAAGTCGTGCGGGGCAATCTGGCTGCTGGGCAGGTCGGCCACAATTTTGCCCCGATTGAGAATTAGCGCGCGATCGCACAGGTTTAGCCCGTGCACCAGATCGTGGGTGATCATGAAAATGGTACGGCCGTTTTCCTGTTCCTTGCGCAGTAAATCATCTAGCAATCGCGCCGCATCCTGGTCTAGCCCCGTGTACGGTTCATCCAGCAGCAGCACATCCGGTTCGTGCAGGGTGGCGCGAGCAATCGTCAGCCGCTGCACCATGCCCCGCGAAAAGGTGCTCACCGGGTCGCGCTGGCGCGCCAGCAGCCCCACCGTCTTCAGCGCCGCCATCACCCGCTCTTCGCGATTATCCAGCCGATAGAGCCGGGCAAAGAAACGCAAATTTTCAGCGGCCGTCAGGTCGCCATAGAGCAAGGGCTGGTGCGAGACCAGGCCAATGTAGCGCCGCACCTTCTCCGCGTGTTCTGGCAGAGGCCAGCCGCCAATTTTTACTTCACCGGCCGTTTTGGTCAGCAGCGTGGCCACAATGCGTAGCAGGGTACTTTTGCCTGTGCCATTTGGCCCTACCAGCGTGATGAACTCCCCCTGGCGCACGTACAGATTTACACCGCGCAGCACCGGGTTGAGGCCATAATTTTTGACTAAGCCATTAATCTGAATCATGGGCGCAATTGTAAGCATTAAGCGGCGAAGAACAAGTAACCGCAGCAAGAGTCATTGCGTATCCTGAGGTGTACATAATATAATAGGCCAAATTACAGAGCGTCAGGGAAGATACAGGCAGTTTATTTACCAACCCGTCCGGGTAGATATTCTGCCAAACGAGCAAAACTATGAGCAAACAAACTCCCCGTGCCCAGATATTAGGCAAACTGATCCAGGAAGCGCGCGAATATGCCGGACGTTCGCCGGCCGATTGCGCCGCCGTGTTGCAAATTTCCCCAGAGGCATATGCGGCAGCAGAAAGGGGCGAATGGCCCATCTCCCTGCCAGACCTGGAGGTGCTGGCGCTTTACCTGGGCATCCCTATGGGCTACTTTTGGGGCAGCGAAAAGTTGGAGGAAAAGCGGCACGTGGATTATATGAACCTGGTACTGCTGCGCCATCGCCTTATCGGCGTCACGCTGCGGCAGCAGCGGTTAAAGGAAAAGCGCTCTGTGGAGGATGTGGCGCAGGTGATCAACGTGACGCCTGCGGAGGTAGAGGGTTATGAAAGCGGCGAAAAGCCGGTTCCCTATCTGCACCTGGAAGCGATGGCGCGCTATCTGAAGGTGACGATTGGCCACTTTATGGATGTGGAGCGCGGCCCCCTGGGACGGCATGAGGCTGAACTGCGGCTGGTACGTATCTTTAACGAGCTTTCGCCAGAAATGCAGGCATTTCTGGCCAACCCCCAAAGCGTGATCTACCTGGAAACGGCTTACCGCCTGAGCAAGATGGACGTGACGCAACTACGCCAGATCGCGGAAAGTATCCTGGAAATTACCTGGTAGCTTTTGGGGAAAGGGGAAGAGGGGGAGACTTGGTACGTGGGCATATTACGATAAATGCAAACGGAATGCAGATTGGCAGGTTGGCGGGCTAGTTGTCGGCCGTCGGTGGTCTCGGTGGTCAGCCGTCGGCGGTCTGCAGTTATTTACGAAGGAGTGTTGGCAATGACGGCCGATCAATTGAAAGACGAAGGACTGCGTCTGTTTCGTGCGGGGGATTATGAAGGGGCGTTAGCGCAATTTGAAACGGCCGTTGCCGCTTACGCCGCCGCCAATAACCTGACCGGACAGGCAGAAATGTGGAACAACATTGGCGTTATTCAGCGCATGCGCGGTCAGCGCGACCTGGCCCTGCCGGCCCTGACGCAGGCAGCCGAAGCCTTTGCCAGCCTGGGGGATAAAAACCGTCAGGCGCAGGCGCTGGGCAACCTGGGCGATCTGTATAGCTTTGGCAAGCAACCAGAAGAAGCCGCACGCTGCTATAGCGACGCCGCCGCCCTCTTCGCCGCGGATGGCGACCGCGACAAGCAAAGTCAGGTGCTGCGTGCCCTCAGCTTGCTGCGCCTGCGCCAGGGGAAGCTGGCACAGGCGATGATGCACATGGAGGAAAGCCTGGCGGTAAACCCGCGCGCTGGCTTCTTTGGCGGGATTTTCCGCGCACTGCTCCGTTTTGCCCTCGGTTTGATGGGCATCAAGCGTTAACTGGCATAGTTCATCGTCTCTGGAGCGGTACGTTACAAATTCCTGACCGCAGACGGCCGCTGCCGACTCTCCATCACTGCTAAAACCGCGGTCGGTGGTCTACGGTCGGCAGTTAACAAATTGTACAGATCGCTTGAATCACACCCACTAATTCAATTCATACCCTTTGTCAATCATTTAGACTTCCCACTTGCAAACACTTTCGCGCCGCACAAAATTTATCTACAGCTTGGGCGACTGGGGCACTTCGTCTGCCACAGTGGCGCGCAACACCTTCTGGTTTGTCTTTCTTACAAATGTGGTGGGGCTGAGCGCGGGGCTGGCAGGCACGGTGGTACTGGTTGGCCGCATCTGGGACAGCATCAACGACCCGCTAGTTGGCACGCTAACTGACCGGGTAAGAACACGCTGGGGCCGCCGACGGCCGTTTCTCCTCTTTGGCGCGGTTCCATTTGGCCTCTCTTTCTTTCTTATTTTTTACGTGCCCCCCTTTGAAAGCGACATCGCCCTGGCCGTCTACTACAGCCTGGCTTTTTTGCTTTTTGACACGCTCTACACGCTGGTGAATGTGCCCTACATTGCCCTGACGCCAGAGCTAACGGCCGATTTCGACGAGCGCAGCAATCTGGCGGGCTGGCGTATCAGCGTCTCCATTTTAGCAGCGCTGGTGACGGCCGGCACATTTACGCTGCTGGCGGAGGATCTGTTTGGCGCCTGGCTGGGAGGAGACACGGCTGCTATCCGCGCTGGCTATGCTCTCACGGCCGGGTTGTGGGGACTGACGCTGACCATCCCCCTGCTGATTTTGTTTGCCTACCTGCGTGAGCCGGAACGAGAACCCGACCCTGACCCAATACGGCCGTTGCAGACATTCCGCGAGGTGTTCCGCAATCGGCCGTTTCGCCTGGGGGCAACCATTTACCTGCTGAGCTTTGCCACCACAGACATGATATTGGTGGTCTTTGTGCGCTTTCTCATTGACTACGTGCGCGTGCCCCCCGGTTTTGACAATTTGCTGCTGGCGCTGGTGCTGGGGCTGGCCTTCATCAGCATGCCGTTGGTGGTAAAATTGATGCGCCGCTATGGCAAGCGCAATGCCTACATGGGCAGCATGGCTTTTATGGCGGTGGTCTTATTGATCATGGGGTTGGTTCCCCCTGGCGGGCAAAATTGGATGCTGGTAGCGGCCGTGTTTGCCGGCATGGGATACGGCGCGGCCAATGCTGTGCCCTGGGCCATCGTCGCCGATGTGGTTGAAGCAGATGAGCTCAAAAGCGGCAAGCGACGTGAAGGAATTTATGCCGGCTACCTGGCCTTTTTCCGCAAGCTGGCCTCTGCGTTTGCTATCTATCTGGTGGGGCAACTGCTGGAGCTGAGCGGTTTTGTCAGCAGCACCGGCGGACGAACCCTGGTGGAGCAGCCGGAGAGCGCGCTGCTGATGCTGCGCCTGCTGGTAAGCGTTGTGCCCGCATTTATGCTGGTGATGGCGGTAGCGGTGGCGTGGCGCTATCCCCTGAGCCGGGCACGCTACCAGGAGATTCAGCGGCAATTGGCAGAGCAGCGCAGCGCACAGCGTAAACCCTGACCCGTGCGCAGCTCAGCGATTGCGGTTTGCAGATTACAGATACCCGATGAACAATGCGTATTGACCATGAATTCGACGTGGCTTTTGCCAATGCGCTGGCAGCGGTGGAGTCGTATAACAAGCACCTGTACCGCCCGAATACCTACCTGCACAAATGGTGGGCGCGGCGTTGTGGCAGCACCTTTCGCGCCATTCTCAAGCACCTGGTAGCGGACGAAGCGCAACAAGATTATTATGCCGTCGGGGGGTTGGCCGGTAAAATTGTGCTCGACCCAATGATGGGCGGAGGCACAACGCTGCACGAGGCGATTCGCCTGGGGGCCAATGTGGTAGGGGTGGATATTGATCCCATCCCGGTCTTGCAGGCACGCGCGACGCTGACGGAGGCGTCGCTGGAGGGGTTGCAGGCCGCATTTGCTGCTTTTTATGCACGGCTAACGGCCGTTCTTAGCCCTTTTTATCAGACCCATTGCCCCATTTGCGATATGGCCGTTCCGTTGCAATACGTGCTCTATGGCTGGCGGCGGCAGTGTGGCTGTCGCTCAGCCT
Source organism: uncultured Anaerolineae bacterium (assembly GCA_937943625.1). Lineage (GTDB taxonomy): Bacteria > Chloroflexota > Anaerolineae > Promineifilales > Promineifilaceae > JACSRF01. Next base: position 77,741 of record CALEAD010000007.1, read on the forward strand.
TATTTCTGGATTCGCTGCGTTTGCGCCACAACAGCGATAGTTCTACGCTGACCCTGGACCCGCACAGCCATGCCATTTTGCGCGACGGCACGGTGCTGTTTGCCTCGGAGAATCCGACGCCGCTGCCGCTGCTGACGCGCCAGCAAAGCCATTGCCCCGATTGCGGGCAACCCTTTCGCGAGGATGTTAATCTGCCCTATTTTCGTCGGTACGAACCGGTGGCTGTTGCCGGTAAGTGCCCCAAACACGGCCGTTTCTTTGCCCCCATCCGTGCCACCGATCATGCTGCCATTGCCCAGGCCGACGCGCTGCGGCAGAAGTTGGGCTTTGAGCCAGTACAGTTTGTCGTGCAGCCGGGGCCAAAATCAAGCAGCCTGCTAGCGCGCAACGTCACCCATTACCTGGACCTGTTCTCTAGCCGCCAGCTTTTGTACCTGCGCGCTGCCATTGATGCGCTGACAGGGGTTGAGCCAATTGCGCAGCTGAACCTGGCGTTGCTGGTCTCGACGTCGCTGGAGTTCAATACGCTGCTATGCAGTTATAAGGGGGAACAGCAGCGGCGACCTGGCGCCATTCGTCATGTGTTTGCCTATCATGCGTACTCCTTTCCCTATACGGCGGCGGAAAACAATCCCATTTACCCCAGGCGCGCTTCGGGCACCCTGCAAAATCTGTTTCACGGCCGTCTCCTGCGTGGGCGACTTTGGGCAGCGAATCCCATCGAGCGGCGGCTAGAAAACGGCCGTGCGCAAAAAGTAACGATTCCCGGTGAGGTGGACGCAGGCACAGAGCATGATGATTTTGCCGCTCTACAAAGCGGTACGCGCCGCTTTTTGCTGCGCCAGGGTTCGTCTGCGGCGCTCGATTTGCCCGATGCCAGCGTAGACGCCATTGTCACCGACCCGCCCTACTATGACAGTGTGCAATATGGCGATCTGGCCGCTTTTTTTCGCGTCTGGCTGCGGCAGTTGTTGCCAACGGCCGTTGCCTGGGAGTACGCGCTGGATGAAACGGCCGTAGATCAGCGCCTGGAAAATGGGCAATACGGCGCCGTGCTGCGCGCTATCTTTGCGGAATGCCGGCGCGTGCTCAAGCCAGACGGCCGTCTCATTTTCACCTTCCACCACTGGAACCCGCAGGGCTGGGTGGCGCTGACGGGCGCACTGAAGCAGGCTGGCTTTGTGCTGGTGAACCGTTACGTCGTTCACGCCGAGAACCTGACTTCACGTCACATTCTCAATCAGAATGCCCTGAAGCACGACGTGATTCTGGTGCTGGCTCCGGCCACTGCTGCCCCCTTTCCCTCCTGGTCACGCCCGACGCAAATCAGAACAACGGGCAGCTATGAGTTTTGCCTGGATTGCGGAACGGCCGTTGGCTGGTTACTACAAGCAAACCTCAGCGACCAGGAAATGGCTGCTACCTGGCAAGTGTGGTTAGGAGAGGAGATTAGCGGTGAGCGGTGTTCTACAACTTTCTGACCGCAGACGGCCGACCGCCCATCTTTCTGATCACAAGCGGCCCACCACTGGCAAAATCGCGGTCGGTGGTCAGCGGTCAAACTGTAAAGATCACTCGCCAATTCCCAGTCTCCATTCTCCAACACCCAGGTTTGACACAAAGCCATCACTCTGGCATAATCACCCTAGCTTGTCACAAATAAACTTGCCACAAAAGCGACGATAGAGACGAGTAGGTTTTCACTGACGGACCAAGCGAGCCTGAGTGGGTGCAAGTCAGGTGTCCGCAAAAAGCTGAAAATCCCTCTGGAGCTGCTAACCGAAACGCTTTGCCCCAGTCAAAGCGGAGTAGACTTAGTCGGAATGGTTCCCCGTTAACGGAACTGCAGCAATGAGCCGTGAATCGGCTGCTGCTGCACTGAGCGCCTGACGTTGTGCAGGAACTTGGGTGGTACCGCGGAGAGCTTGCGCCTTCGTCCCATGTGGGATGGAAGGCGTTTTTTGTTTTAGTTGGGTAGCCGTTAGTCTTGTAGTCTTGTAGTCGGGAGTCTGGCTACAAGCTCCTTGACTACCAGACTACTCGACTAACGACTAAAGGACTATATGACTGATCTGCTTTTTCTGACCGATGCCTATATTCAGGAGTTCACGGCCCAGGTGGTAGCGCTGGTGGAGGGGGGCGTGGTGCTGGACCGCACCGCGTTTTACCCTGGCGGAGGCGGACAGCCCAATGACGTAGGCTGGCTGGCGGCTGGCGAACAGCGTTGGCCGGTAACGGCCGTTAAGAAGGTGGGCGGCCAGGTAATTCACGTTGTGGCAGGGGATGGGTTGGCAGTGGGAACGGCCGTTACCGGCCACCTGGACTGGACTCGCCGCTACCAACTCATGCGCACACACACCGCCATGCACATCCTCTGCGGCGTGGTCTGGCGCGACTACGGCGCGCAGGTGACGGGCGGCAACATGGACCCACTGCACGGCCGTATGGACTTTGAGTTTGAGACCATGCGCCAGGAATTGGTGGCCGAAATTGAGGCAGCCGTCAACCGTGAAGTGGCGGCGGCGCGCGATGTGCGCGTGAAAATCTTGCCCCGCGCCGAAGCCTTCCAGATTCCTGACCTGATCCGCACCAAGATTAATTTGCTGCCCGAAGGCATCAACGAAGTACGCACGGTGGAGATCGTGGGGCTAGATTTACAGGCGGATGGCGGCACGCACGTGGCAAACACGCGCGAAGTCGGCCACATGCGCATTGCCGATTATAAGAGCAAAGGCAAAATCAACAAGCGCATCTATGTGGAGCTAGAGGCATGAGCAAAAGCGAGAGATTTTCTCTCGCCGACGCCTCTTCTCCAGCTCTCGCTCTCGCTATGAGATTGATTATCCATGAACAGCCGTTTGAGCGAATTGTGGCCGCCGGACAGTACCGATATGAGCAAAACGGCCGTGCCACCGGCGCACTGGAGCATTGGCGGCTGACAACCGTGGCTGAACCTTACCACTTCCTGCGTGTAGACCTGGACGGCCGCTCCGCCTCTGGCAACAGCTACCTCTATCACCTGACGCTGGGAGAAAACGGCCGTGCCGAACGGCTGCAATACCGCTTCTGGGGCAATGGCCTGACTATCAGCGGCAACGTGCTGTTGGAAGCAGAAAGGGTAACGGCAACGCGACAGTTAAACGGCCGTGTGCATGAAGAAGTCATCACCTTACCAGCCGATTACGTTTTCGCTTTTCCATCCGTCACCGGCCTGGGCTGGCTGGCACGGCAAATGGGAGAACGCGCGTGGGGAACGGCCGTTTTCCTGGACCCGACCGTAGACCAACCCGAAAGCGCCTTTCAGCTGCTGCTGGCCGACCTGACCCTGGCGCGCAGCGCGGCACTCACCCTGCGCTGGCCCGGTCAGGCGCGCACCCTGTGGCTGGATGAGCAAGGTTGGCCACTGCGGATGGAGCGAGAGGGGGATGGGTTAACGGCCGTTAGCGTCTGGCACATTCGTTATGAAAACAGAACTGTAAACCAGGGTTCAGAACATGGATTTTGAAGTTTATTGCGACGAAAGCCGCCAGGAATACTTCGCCAACCCCTTTGCCGCAAGTGGCAAATATGTTTTACCTGGCAGTCTGTGGATCGAAGCGCAGCAACGCTCCATATAAGAACAAAATCAACGCATTACGTGAAAACCGCTGATTAGCATTGGCTCAGCGGTAGAAGCCTTTGTAGGACCCAAACTAACCCAAATTACAAAGTAGAGGTCACTTAGATCACAAAGCAGATCAATATCCGTGTCAACCGTCATTAACAAAACCAAAGTGGAGAAAGGCATGAGTTTTCAAGAAACATCCAACAAACCAGACTTTGTCCAGCTCGAACGCGACATCCTCCAGTTCTGGCGCGACACCGACGCCTTCAACGAGCTGCGCCGCCTGCGCACCCAGACCGAAAAAGAGCACGGCATCTTCAGCTTCATTGACGGCCCCATCACTGCCAACAACCCCATGGGCGTGCACCACGCCTGGGGACGCACCTACAAAGACCTCTACCAGCGCTACCAAGCCATGCTGGGCAAAAACCAGCGTTGGCAAAACGGCTTCGACTGCCAGGGCCTTTGGGTCGAGGTCAACGTGGAAAAGCGGCTCGGCTTCAACAGCAAGCGCGAAATCGAAACCTTCGGCCTGGACAAGTTCACCAACGAGTGCAAACATCAGGTGCTCAACTACGCCGCTGTGCAGACAGAACAATCGCAGCGCCTGGGCTACTGGATGGATTGGAATAACACGGCCGTTCTGCGCATGTTACGCGACAAGCTCCTCGAAGACCCTTACCAGCAAGTCACCATACAAGGCACGCAAGGCCCCGTCACCGGCACAGTTGAGCAAGTCATTGGCCAGTTGGGTATGCCCCAGGTAGGTGGCTCCTACTTCACCTTTAGCGATGAAAACAACTACCAGATTTGGGCTTTCCTGCGCAAATGCTTCGACAAAGGCTGGATTTACAAAGGTACAGACGTAATGCCCTGGTGCGCCCGCTGCGGCACAGGCATCAGCCAACACGAAATCGTCACCGAAGGCTACCAGGAAGTGACCCACGACTCCGTTTTCGTCCGCTTCCCCCTCACTGCCAAAGCTGACAGCTCTGGAGAGACCCGTCAGGTTTCCAAGAACGAAGCCCTGCTCATCTGGACCACGACCCCCTGGACGCTTACCAGCAACGTGGCAGCAGCCGTTGGCCCAGAACTCACCTACGTCAAAGTGCAGGCCGAGGACGGCTGGATTTATTACCTGGCCGAAGGCGCAATGAAAAACAGCCTGATCGGCAAAAACAGCGAAGTGATCGGCCGTCTCAAGGGCGAAGAAATGCTCGGCTGGGAATATCGCGGCCCCTTCGACGAGCTACCCGCCGCCCAATCCGCCTTTGCCGAAAAGGGGTATACCCATCGCATCATTCCCTGGAAAGAGGTGGGCGAGGACGAAGGCACGGGCATCGTTCACATTGCTACCGGTTGCGGCGCCGAAGACTTTGAGCTGGGCAAGGAGTTTGGCCTACCCGTGATTGCGCCGCTGGACGATAACGGCATCTACCAGGATGGCTTTGCCTGGCTTACCGGCCAATCGGCGCACGACGTAGCAGAAGCAATCTTTACCAGCTTGCAAGAAAAGGGGCTGTATTACCGCAAACAGCGTTACCTGCACCGCTACCCCCACTGCTGGCGCTGCGGCAGCGAGCTGGTCTATCGGCTGGTGGATGAGTGGTTCATCAGCATGGGGCCGCTTTATGACAAGTCGCGCGAGGAAGTAACGCCGGAAGAGAAAGCGGCCAGCTTCCGCTACCAGATCATGGACTCTGTAGACCAGGCGAACTGGTATCCCAGCTTTGGCTATGACCGGGAAATGGACTGGCTGCGCAACATGCACGATTGGATGATCAGCAAGAAGCGGTACTACGGCCTGGCGCTACCCATCTACGAATGCGGCGAATGTGGCCACTTTCACGTCGTCGGCAGCCGCGAAGAGCTAAAAGAGCGCGCGGTAGCAGGCTGGGAAACGTTTGACGGCCATACGCCTCACCGCCCCTTCATTGATGCGGTGAAAATTGCCTGCCCCAACTGCGGCGCAACGGTGGAACGCATCAAGGATGTGGGCAATCCCTGGCTGGATGCCGGCATCGTCGGCATCAGTACGCTGCATTACAGCACAGATCGCGCCTATTGGCAGAAGTGGTACCCGGCTGACTGGATCAGCGAGAGCTTCCCCGGTCAGTTCCGCAACTGGTTCTACAGTCTACTGGCGCAAAGCACGCTGATGGCCGATGGCGTCGGGCCGTTTAAGAATTTGTTTGGGTACGCCACGTTGCTGGCCGAAGACGGCCGTGAAATGCACAAATCCTGGGGCAACATGATCGAATTCAATGAGGCTGCCGACAAAATGGGCGCCGACACCATGCGTTGGCTTTACGCCTCCTGCAAGCCGGAGCAGAACCTGCGCTTTGGCTACCACGTCGGCGACGAAACCCGCCGCCGTTTCCTCATCCCGCTGTGGAATGTGTACGCCTTTTTTGTCAGCTATGCGCGGCTAGACCAGTGGCAACCACATCCAGATGCAAGCGCGCAATCCTCAATCCCCGCCCACGCCCAGTTGGACCGCTGGATTGTGGCACGGCTAGACGAGACAACCCTGGCCACGCGCGCCGCACTCGATGCCTACGACGCGGAAAAGGCGACCCAGGCTTTGGAAGCGTTCCTGGATGATTTGTCCAACTGGTACGTGCGCCGCTCACGCCGCCGCTTCTGGAAGAGCGAAGCCGACGCAGACAAAAACGCCGCTTACGCCACCCTCTATCACGTGCTGGTGGAATTTGTGAAGCTGCTGGCTCCCTTTGTGCCGTTTGTGACGGAGGCCATCTATCAAAATCTGGTGCGCAGCGTCAATGAAGATGCGCCCAAGAGCGTCCATCACTGCCTGTACCCGCAGGCAGACGCGGCCAGGCTGGATCAGGCACTGCTGGCCAAGATGCGGCTGGCCATTGTCACGGCCGGTTTAGGGCGGGCGGCGCGCGGATCGGCAGACGTGAAGCTGCGCCAGCCGCTGGCCAGGGCGCGCGTCAACGTAGGCAGCCAGCAAGAGCAGGCTGACCTGGCGGAGTTGGCCGACGTGCTGCGCGAAGAGATTAATGTGAAGGGGATCGAGATCGTAACCGAGGTGGGCGAGCTGGTGGAGTACAAGGTGTTACCCAATAATCGCAGCCTGGGGCCGCGCTTTGGCAAGCTGTTCCCACAGGTGCGCAGCGCGCTGCTGGCGTTAGACCCAGCGCAGGTGGCGCGCACGATTCTGGCCGGCGAACCGGTACTGCTGACGGTGGCGGGTGAGCAGGTGGCCCTGACGGCCGATGACGTGCTGGTGCAAACGGAAGCGCGAGGCGGCCTGGCCATTGCCAGTGAAAGGGGTGTCACGGTGGCCGTAGACACGCAGCTGACACCGGAATTGGTGCAGGAAGGGTATGCCCGTGACGCAGTGCGGCTGGTGAATGAGATGCGCAAGCAGGCAGGGCTGCACATTTCTGACCGCATTGAGTTGGCTTATCTGGCCACCGGCAATGTGGCTGAGGCGTTTGTGAAATTTGCCGACTATATTCAGCAGGAGACGCTGGCAGTGCGGCTAACGGCCGTTCCCCTGGCCGATCCCCTTTACCAGCAAACAAGCGAAATTGGCGCGCAAGCGGTGACGCTGGCGCTGCGCCTGGCGGCGTAGGCCTGCCCCACTGAGTTGGGCCGGTATGTGCGTTGCACATACCGGCTTTTTTTTGCGCATCTCCCATCTCTTTGTACAATCAAAGCGATTGGCGGGAAGCCCGGAGGAAATGATGCGGCGTTTGACATGGTTTATCTTGTTCATCATGGTAGCGGGGGTGGCAACGGTCGTTGCCCGACCAACCACCGCGCGCACAACAACCGCTGTAAACATACCCTTCGCCATTGATGCTGCCGCCGACTCTTGTGAATCAGCCACCCTCATCCCCTCCTTGCCCTGGGGCGACCAGACGCTAAACACCGGCCAGTTCACCGAATCCCCCACCGACCCTGTGCTAGGCTGCATGTGGGGCAACCCATCACGTCCACAAGGCTACCGCACCGCCTGGTATCGCTTCGTGGCGCCTTACGGCGCCAAGGTCACGGTGGATACCTTTTTCAGCACTTATGATACCGTCGTGGCCGTCTACAGCGGCTCCTGCGGCGCGCTGACGCAGTTGGCCTGCAACGACGACCACCAGGGCTTCACCTCGCGCGTGACTGTGCCCGTGCGCAGGGGCGAAACATACTACATTCAGGTGGCCGACTGGCACTTTGACGTGTATGGCACCAGTCTGAGCGTGTCTGTGCTCATTGAACCAATAGTTTCTAGCTGGCAATTCCAGGGGAACATGCCCCTGCTACGCAGCCGCCATGCCCTGGTCGCCGTGGGCAAATACCTGTACGTCATTGGCGGCGAAACAGACATGGGCATCTCTCCCACGCTCACCAGCAGCTTACAGCGGCTGGACACAGAAACGGGGGAATGGAGCAATTTACAGGCGATGCCGGGCATTGGCTATGCCAACAGCAGCGCCACAGTTGTGGGCGGTAAAATTTATCTGCCCAGCGGCTTTACCGGCAATACCAGCGCCTATAACGGCACCCACCGAGTTTATGACATTGCCACCGATTTCTGGTCTACCAGCACAACCGCGCCCTGGCCAGACGGCCGTCCCCTGGCATGGGGAACGGCCGTTACGCCGCAAGGCCCATTCCCTCCCTTCCCCGGCTACTTCTACGTCGGTGGCACACCCGACCAGCCGCCCATCGAAGCCCATTCCAACACCGTGGCCGTGCCCTCCCGCAGCGTGCTGTTTTTCAACACCGCCAACAACCTGTGGACTGGCACCCTCATTCCCGAACTTACCGTTGGCCGCTTTGCCCATGCCGCTGCCTGGTTGGGAAACCGGCTCTGTGTGGTGGGGGGCCTGGGCATCAACGACGCCGGAACCAGCAACATCCTGCTCACCGACGGTGAATGTTATCGTTCTGGCATTGGCTGGCAACCCATTGGCGCGCTCAATGTGCCCCGCTATAACGCTGGCAGCGCCATTGGCCCAGACGGCCGTTGGTACATCTTTGGCGGTCTAAACGGCGCCAGCGAGCCAGTGGACGTGACCGAAGTGTACAACCCGGCTACCAACACCTGGCATGCCATGCCCATCAACTTCTCCCTGGGCGGCACCATTGCCAATCCGGCGCGTGCCTGGCCGCGCGGCGCTTTTGTGGGCAACAACCTGTGGGTAATGGGCGGCAACATGGGTGGCGCAGTTGGCCCCGTGCTGCCAATGGTGGAAAAGCTCTTTTTACCCAGGCCTACTCTTTTCTTGCCTCTGGTCATCACGCCCCCCACGCCGCTGCCAAACGACACCCTGACCACCGCAGTGCGCATCTGGCCCAACCAGCCTCAATTCCACACCTTTGACAATAGCAGCGATTACGCCAACACCTATTTCTTCGACCTGAGCGAAAATCGCACCGTTATTGCGCGCCTTTCTGATATTCCCGTCAGCGGTAATTCGCCAAGCAATTACGATCTCTTTTTGTACGACAGCAACAAGGTGTTGCGCGGCAGCAGCCAAAACCCCGGCAATCTGGCAGAAACCATTAGCGTCAACCTGAGCGCCGGGCGTTACTACCTGCTGGTCAAGCGCATTTATCCGGCTGGCGACCCGGATACCAGCCCATATCGCATTCAGATAGAGCTTCCATAGCGTTATGTCTACTAACAAGCCGGTACGCATTTTGCACTTTGCCGATGCACACATAGATATTGCCAATTACGGCCGTCATGACCCGCAAACCACTCTGCCCGTACGCGTGCTCGACTTTCTGCACGCGCTCGATCAAATCATCGAGCGCGCCCTGGAGGAACCGGTAGACCTGGTTTTGTTCGCTGGCGACGCCTACAAAGACCGCAACCCCCAACCTACCTTCCAGCGTGAATGGGGCAGGCGCATCATGCGCCTTTCTCAGGCAGGCATCCCCACGCTGCTGCTGGTAGGTAACCACGACATTTCCCCGGCGTCTGGGCGCGCGCACACGCTACACGAGTTTCACACCCTGGCCGTGCCACACGTGCACGTGGCCGACCGTATTCGTCGTTGGGAGCCGGAAGAGCTGGGTGTGCCGCTGCAAGTCATCACCGTGCCCTGGGTTTCGCGCAGCCAGCTCATGACCCGCGAGGAGCTGGCCGGTAAATCCCAAGAAGCGGTGCTGGCAGAAATGGAAGAGCGGGTCACAACCGCAATTGCCCGTCTGGTAGAAACGGCCGATCCCAATCTCCCCCTCATTCTCACTGCGCACGCCAGCGTGCAGGGCGCCAGCTACGGCAGCGAGCGCGCCGTCATGCTGGGCCAAGAGCTGGTACTCAGCGGCAGCATCATCCATGACCGGCGGCTGGATTACGTCGCCCTGGGGCACATCCACAAATATCAATCCCTACACGCACCAGGCGCACATCCGCCAGTCGTTTACTCCGGCTCCATCGAGCGCATTGACTTTGGCGAAGCAAGCGAACGCAAGGGATTTGTGCTGACCAACGTCAGCAAAGGGCACACCGAATGGACATTCGTGCCCGTGCACACCCGTCCTTTTATAGACCTGAAGCTGGAAACGCGCGATGCAGACACCTTTATGGCAGACATTCTGGCACGGCTACCGCCAGAAACGGCCGTACAGAACGCCATCTGCCGTGTACAGCTTACCTACCCGCGTGAGTGGGAGTCGCTGCTGGATGAAAAGGCAATTACCGATCATTTCCAGAGCACGTTCAGCATTCAACTGCAAAAACACCGCCTGGCGGAAAAGCGCGCCCGCCTGGGAGACACCCTCAGCGTGGAAAGCCTGACCCCGGCCGAACTGCTCGACACCTATTGGCGCACCATTGGCCTGGAGGAAAGCGAAGTCCAGGCCATGCAAACCCTGGCGCAAGAGATCCTCGCTGCTGCCAACCTGCCGGAAAGCTAGCGTGAGAGAATACTTCCTGCCGCTACCTCTCGCTGCTGTGAAAATGACCGCCGACGGCTAGTTCATTCGTTTATCTGCCCCCTTCGTTGTCTGCGCTTTTCATTCGTGGTGTGTGCCCCACGCACGAAGTCTCCCTTAAAATCTCCTCATTTTTTCCCCAAAATTCTCTTTAGATAGCTTTTGGTAGAAATCCAACTGTATATTTCTCCGTATCCCCGTCCTTACCAGAAATTTTGCGCGCGGGGCATACCACCACGAATGAAAATGTAACGCAGGTTACCAAACCTGCACGTACCAACCAGGTTTGTCAACCTGGGCTACACTCACAGGCGGCCGTCGGCGGTCGGCGGTCATTTTCAAGGGAGGAAAAAACGTGAGCGGAAAATCTTCGCGTTTGCCGGGCTTTTATCGCCTGTCACTTGCAGAACGAGCGAACCTGGTGGGTGAATGGGCCGGGCTGGAACCGGCGGAAATTGAGCTGCTGGCAGGACAAGGGCTGCGCAATGAACAGGCCAACGCCATGATCGAAAACGTGGTAGGCACCTATGAGCTGCCCCTGGGGATTGCCGCGAATTTTTTGATCAACGGCCGTGACTACCTCATCCCCATGGTGGTGGAAGAACCCAGCGTCGTGGCCGCCATCAGCAACGCTGCCAGGCTCATCCGCGCCGGGGGTGGCTTTCACACCAGCGCCACCGACCCGATTATGATCGGCCAGATTCAGGTGCTGGATGTGCCCGACATGGCAGCAGCGCTAAACGCCCTGGCCGCGCATAAAGAAGCGCTGCTGGAACGCGCCAACTGCTGCGACAAGCTGATGGTGAAGTTGGGCGGTGGCGCGCGCGATCTGGAGTTTCGGCCGTTTGCCAACTCACCCGTTGGCCCCATGCTGGTGGTGCACCTGCTGTTTGACGTGCGCGATGCCATGGGCGCCAACGCCATCAACACCTGCGTCGAAGACTTGGCGCCCATTGTGGCCGACCTGACTGGTGGGCGCACCAATCTTCGCATCCTCTCTAACCTGGCAGACCGGCGCACGGCAACGGCCTGGGGCATTGTGCCCGCCGCTGCTCTGGAGAAAGATGGTATGAACGGCCGTGAAGTAGCCCAATGGATTGCCGAAGCCAACGCCTTCGCCGTGATAGACCCGTACCGCGCCACCACGCACAACAAGGGCATCATGAACGGCATAGACGCCGTTTGCCTGGCTACGGGTAACGATTGGCGGGCAATTGAGGCGGGGGCCCATGCGTATGCGGCCAGAAACGGCCGTTACACCGCCCTCACCGACTGGCACGTCAACGAAAATGGCGACCTGTATGGCGAAATCACCCTGCCTATGGCCGTAGGCATTGTGGGTGGCGCCACCAAAGCCCACCCCGTGGCCAAAGTAGCCCTGAAAATCCTGGGCGTACAATCCGCCAGCGAGCTGGGACAAATCATGGCCGCCGTAGGGCTGGCGCAAAATTTGGCGGCCATCAAGGCTCTGGCCACCACCGGCATTCAGAAAGGACACATGCGCCTGCACGCCCGCCAGGTAGCCATGGCCGCCGGCGCTTCTGGCGCGCAAATTCAGCAAATCGCCGACCAGATGGTGGCAGAAAAACGGATTCACATCGAGCGGGCGCGAGAGCTGCTGCACAATTAAAAAGAGATTAGCCATGGTTCATCTTCTCTGGAAACGGTGCTTTACAAATTTCTGACCGCAGACCACTGACGGCAGACCGCCCATTACTGGCAAAATCGCGGCGGCCATCGGCGGTCATTTTCGAAGAAGATCGCTTGAACCGTGCCCTAATCGCCAAAAGAGGAACCTATGACAGACACAACCGGACTCATGAAACCAGACCGCCCGGTGGGCATTGTGGGATATGGCGCATACGTGCCGCGCTACCGCATCCCGGCGGCGGAAATTGCCAAAATGTGGAAAGGGGGCGAGGGAGGCGTGCCCGTAAAAGAGAAGTCGGTCAACGGGCTGGATGAGGACGTGGTCACCATGTCTATCGAGGCCGCGCGCAACGCCATGCTGCGCGCGGGCATTGACCCTCGCGAAATTCGCGCCGTGTGGGTGGGCAGCGAAAGCCACCCCTACGCCGTCAAGCCCACCAGCACCATTGTCGCCGAGGCTATCGGCGCCGTGCCCAATACCCAGGCCGCCGACTGGGAATTTGCCTGCAAGGCGGGCACGGAAGCGATGCAGGCGGCCATTGGCTTTGTCGGCTCCGGCATGGCGCGCTATGCCCTGAGCATTGGCATGGACACGGCACAGGGCCGCCCCGGTGATGCGCTGGAGTATACGGCCGCTGCCGGCGGCGCCGCCATACTCATCGGCCCGGCGGCCGAAGCAGTCGCCCTCATTCACGGCTCCTACTCTTACGTCACCGACACGCCCGACTTCTGGCGGCGCGCGAAGGCACAGTACCCCTCCCACGGCGACCGCTTCACCGGCGAACCCGCCTACTTTGCCCACATCATGGGCGCAGCTGAGGCGATTATGGGCGCACTAAACCGCCAGGCCAGCGACTATGCCTGGGCGGTCTTTCACCAGCCCAATGCCAAGTTCCCCGAACGGGTGGGACAGCAGCTCGGTTTTACCAAGGCGCAAATTGCCCCCGGCCTGCTCAGTCCGCGCATTGGCAACACCTACGCCGGCTCGACGATGATTGGCTTAACGGCCGTACTCGACATCGCCCAACCCGGTGACCGCATTCTCATCGTCAGCTACGGCTCCGGCGCCGGCTCCGACGCCTTTGACTTTGAGGTGACCGACCGGCTGCTGGAAGTACGCGACCGCGCCATCTCGACTGAAACCTACATCAGCCGCCGCACGGTGATTGATTACGCCACCTACACGCGATTCCGCGACAAACTGAAACTCTAAAATTTTACGATTGACGATTTGAAAACGCGGCCATGGTTCATCTTCTCTGGAAACGGTGCTTTATCAATTTCTGACCGCAGACCGCCGACAGCAGACCGCCTATCACTGGCAAAATCGCGGTCGCTGGGCGGCCGTTGGCGGTCAAATTGCAAAGATCGCTTGAACCATGCCAAAACGCGCAATCGTCAATCCTCTATGGGAATGACATGAACTCAGCATCCATCATTGGCATTGGCCAAACCGACGTTCGCGAACATTGGGACACCTCCATCCGCCACCTGGCCTGGTACGCTATTGAGGCGGCGCTGGACGACGCCCAGGTGAGCAAAGTAGACGCCCTGTACGTGGGTAACATGCTTGCCGGGCAGTTGAGTAACCAGAATCACCTGGGCGCACTCATTGCCGATTTTGCCGGTATGCGCGGCATTGAGGCCGTGACCGTGGAGGCGGGCGACGCCTCTGGCGGAGCGGCGCTGCGCCAAGCGGTGCTGGCGGTGAAGAGCGGTCTGGTAAGCACCGCGCTGGTTGTGGGCGTAGAAAAGATGACTGACAAAACCGGCACACCCGTCACCGCAGCGCTCTCTACCATCCTGGACGCTGACTACGAGGCGGCGCAAGGGGCTACCCCAGCAGCCATTGCCGCGCTGCTGATGCGTCGCTACATGCGCGAATATGGCGTGGAGCTGGCCGATTTTGCCGGCTTCAGCGTGAACGCACACACCAATGGCGCCGATAACCCCCTGGCGATGTTCCAAAACCGGCTGAAGGCGGAGCGCTTTAGCGCCGCGCCGCCGGTAGCCACGCCGGTCAGCCTCTTTGATGAAGCGCCCATGGGCGATGGCGCAGCGGCCGTGATTCTGGCGCGCCACCAGCAGGCGATGGATATGGTGCCTAAGCCGGTGCGCATTGCCGGCTCGGCGCTGGCTACAGACACGTTGGCGCTGCACGACCGACGCGATCCCCTCTGGCTGAAGGCAGCAGCGGAGAGCGCGCAGAAGGCATTGGCGCAGGCGGGGGTGACGCTGGACGAGATTGACCTGTTTGAGCTGCACGATTCTTACACCATTCTGGCGGCGCTTGCGCTGGAGGCGGTGGGTTTTGCGCCGCGCGGCCAGGGGTGGCGGCTGGCAAAGGATGGCGAGATTGGGCGCAACGGCCGTATTCCCATCAGCACTTTTGGCGGCCTGAAAGCGCGCGGCAATCCGGGCGGCGCGACCGGCGTCTACCAGGCGGTGGAAGTGGCGCGGCAGCTGCGCGGTGAGGCAGGGAACTGTCAAATCCTCTCAGCCCGCGTGGGTATGGCGCAAAATCTGGCCGGCAGTGGTGGAACGGCCGTGACGCACATCTTCACCCTGGATGAATGAAAGCTAAGTGGGCCAACCCACAATTAGCTAAACTTAGTTGACATAACCAGAGAAAACAGGCAAAAAGGTCAACATAACTCGATAAAATGGCGCTCTGACAGCTTTTGACAGCATCTAAATGGGCGCTGGCAGGTTATGAGAGTTATGTCGTGCATAATTTGCAGCATATCGTAGAAACTATCTGCGCAAATTTTAACTCTATTGGAGACAAGTTATGGAAGTATCACGCCACTGGCGCTTAAAAGAACAACGTTACAGCTTGGTAGGGGAGACTTGCGACCACTGCGGCGTCAAACTATTTCCACCGCGCGATGTCTGCCTGGTGTGCGAAGCGCCCGCCAAAGAGCTATACACCTTCTCTGGCCTGGGGGAGGTCTACTCCTACAGCACCGTATACGACGCTCCGGCTGGCTTTGAGCATCAGGCGCCTTACACCGTCGCCTTGATCAAGCTCGAAGAAGGCCCGCTGGTAACGGCGCAGCTTACCGACGTGGACAAGGATGAGATCGAAATTGGCATGCCTGTAGAAATGGTCACGCGCAAGCTGTACGCCGAAGGAGATGAGGGAACAATTGTATATGGCTACAAGTTTCGCCCAGTGGTAGCCAGCGTCGCCGTTCATTAAGTCTACCGTAAATTGCTCACTGGAAACTGGCGTTTTTACCGGCTGCCAATGTAGCGCGATTTACCAAAGCGTCACAGCGCCAGAAGTCAGCACAAATTTCGCCAGGCTCTAGCTTCTCACTTATAATCAGGCTCATCTCTACGAGATGAGCCTTTTCGATCCTGGAATCAGGTGCAGGCAAGAGACTTTGCCCCTTACCCGGCACTTTTAGGTTTTTCGCCCCTTGCCTGGAACCAGGGATTAACCAAACAGGTCGGCGTTGATCTCATCCAGGCTCATCGTCTGCACAACGGCCGTTTTGCGCCCGCGCACGTCATCATAAAAAGCCTGATCATAGCGGCGCGACCGGACGGGAATGGGCATCTTCACCCCCCAACCCAGCAGGAGCACCTCTTCCTTCTCTTGCAGGCGCGCCAACATACCGCGCAACTGCTCCCGCCCGGCTAACCCGGTAAGCACGGCGCGGATGTCGTCCTCATCACCCAGCCAGCCGGTAATGCGCGTGCCAAGTTGGGACATCACTTCATCATCAATGCCCGACGGCCGCTGATCTACCACCAGCAGCGTGACAAAGTATTTGCGCAGTTCGCGGGCAATGGTGCCAAAGGTTGTCTGCGCGGCCAGGTGGGGATTGAGCAGCTTGTGCGCCTCTTCGATGGCAATCATCAGCGGGCGTGGTGCGGCAGTGCCCATTGTCTTGTGCGTTTCTGTCTGCTTTACCCAGTGCTGGCGAATGCGCCGCGTAAGGATGTTGCTCACCAGCAGGTAGTCCAGATCGTGATCATATTCGCCAAAGCTGAGGATGACATGACGGCCGTTTTCCAATTTATCCACAATAGCCGACACCGCATCGCTGGCCGAATTTTCCACCACGTAGGGCTTGTCATAAATCTGCCTTAGCTTGCGGTGTAGCGCCTCGGCCGCCTTTTCGTGTACATTGTTCTGGCGCGCCCACGCCGCCACGGAGTTGGCTGCCGGCTCGGTCACTGTTTTGCCCGATTCCGTCGTGTAAGTTTCCGTTGCGCCCGGCTCCAGCTTCATAAATTGGGCAAACCAGTTGCGATCAAAGCTATGTTCCAGCGCATTCAGGGTAACAGCGGCCGTGTCAGTCAGGTCAAGCGCCTCGGTAAGCAAATTGATGTCGCTCGTCTGAAAATCGCTGAGCGCCAGCTCCAGGGTGAAATCTGGCGTGTGGCCGCGCACCAGCACCCCTCGCCCCAGCGCCGCCACCTGCACCTGCTGACCAAAAAGCGACTTCAACCCCCAGACGCGCGTGCCACGGTCAGTATCGGCGTCGTCAAAGGCGTACTCGTTGTGCATGTCGAAGACCAGCGCCGCTGCCACCTGTTCCTTCATCACGCCGGCCAACACCATGCGCGTGAGGAAGCTCTTGCCCGTGCCGGTGGCGCCAAAGATGCCGCTGCTGCGCTTGACTAATTTGGCCAGATCGAGGCCAACGGGATGATGCGGTTCAGTTGTGGTCGTGCCGATGACGAAAGAGCCGGGGAAGATTTCCGCCACGTCCCCCGCATCAGCCAGGCGCACCGAGGCGTGATGGGCGGGGACGGTGCGCACGGGTTTGGGCAACGGCCGTTCTGCTTCACCTCGTTCCACCGCATCCAGCCAGTCTAGCCGCGCGATAGCGTCTTCCGGGCCCCGATCTAGCATCAGCGTGGGGTACATTTCCAGCGTGGTATAGAGGGTTTTGCCAAGGAGCGCCTGTTTAATTGCCGGCTGCATCCGCTCGCTCTTTTCGTCGGCAAAGCGCGGGTCCGTTGCGCCAAGCTGCAAATCAGTTACCAGCCCGTAGAAGCGCCATCGGCCACTGTCGCAAACGACAAAGCTGCCCTCCTGCACGGTGTCTGCACTAACCGTCAGGCGCACACGGAACCCCTCTTTCAGCCCACCGCCGATGATATAACCGATTGATTTTTCCAAGTTTTCCATAGGGTTGCGGATTTACAAGTGATGATTGGCCTTTTGCCACTGATGGCGCAGCAGTTTGAGTGAAACAATGGGCATAAGGAACAGCGCACCCACTTACTGCATCAAGTTTTGCCAGCGCGCTTGCGCAAGCAGCCCAGGCTCAACAATAGCTCCGGTCATCAGGCGTTTCAAGCGTCAATTGGACAAATCCAGGGCGTTGCTCAATGCCTCCAGCGTGGGCACAAGCATGTCGTAGTTGCTGCGCAACAGTTCGATGATTTCTTGGGTAACGGCCGTTGCCCAGGCCACATCTTCTCCACGCAGCAGGTACACATCGCGCACGTGCGCCACCAGCAATTGGTCAATGGGCACGGCGTTGTTATTGGCGCGCAAAACCAGACGCAAATAGCCCAAATTATTGCTAAAGGCGCGGATTTCCGCCTCATCACGCACCAACTCCACCGGGTCCAGATTCAGCGGGGGGCGTGGCGGCAGCCCATGTCGGATGCTGCCATCCATGCGGTAGCCAACCGCCAGTACGCTCATTTCAATCGGCAACATGCGATTCTCGCGCTGGTCGTTGATCAACTCAGCGCTTGGCGTTTCTGCCAGCACCAGCCGTCGTACCAGCGGATCATCATCCACGTGCATATCATAGATGAGGCCATAGACTGCTTCACGCGCATCTAGCGGCTGCGCCTTGACCAGGCTACCAAAGGCGGGCGCTTGCAATTGCCCCACGCGGCAGCCTACGGCAAAGCCACTGGTACTGGCGCGCAGCACACGACCGAATTCCTGGTTTTCGTCATTCATGCCTCTATTTTATCCTCCTCTGGGCACTCTGTGTGCTTTCTGACTGGGCAAATAAAAAAGGCGCCCGGCAGGCGCCCTTTCTACGGAGAGGGTGGGATTCGAACCCACGGTGACCTCACGGCCACAACGCTTTTCGAGAGCGCCCCGATCAACCGCTCCGGCACCTCTCCCGATCACGCAACATTTTAAAGAATTCTTGCAGAAGTGCAACCGATTCCTCTTCCAGCACGCCGCCGGTGACAGCCACGCGGTGATTAAATGCCCCTTCTCGCATAATGCTCACCACGGAACCATCTGCGCCAAAGCGGGTATCTTTGCCGCCATAGACCAGCCGTGGCAGGCGGGCCTGAATCATGGCCCCGGCACACATGGGGCACGGCTCCAGCGTGCAGTAGAGCGTTACCTCCAGCAGTCGCCAGTTTTGCAAAAAAGCGGCCGCCTGTCGTAGGGCAATCATTTCCGCGTGCGCTGTTGGATCATGCGTCTCTTCTTTATGGTTATAGCCACGCCCAATCACCTGCCCACGCCAGACGGCCACGGCGCCAACAGGGACTTCGCCCAGCGCCATTGCCTTTTGCGCTTCAGCCAAAGCCAGCCGCATCCAACGGCCGTCTTCTGCAAATAGCGCATCATCCGGGTTATCAGGGCGCACTTTGGCCATGGCCACATTGTACCGGCAAAAGCAGCAAAGAGAAAAAGGCGAGAGGTATGATCTCGCCCTTTTACCTATTCCTGGTGTCTTCTTGCGCCTGTTCGCCTATGCGCCAGGGCACAATTGTGAAAACCATAACATGCCCAGGGGGCAAAGTCAAGCCCTGTTTTGTGAAAAAGGTGCAACGATTCAGGGCAGAAATTAACGTAGATGGGCGTGAACTGCGCCGAAAAATCGCGGTCAGCTATCCGCAGTGGGCGGTCAAATTTGTGAATATTACCTGCGGGTTGTGATAAACTTAAGCGCAGCGCTGAGAAGAAATCATGACACTTTGCTACGCCCAAACCATGCCAGGGGTAGAAAAAATTGCCTGGCTCGAAATTCGTGAGCGCCTGCCCCAGGCGCAATTTGTGGATTATCTTTTTGCCAAAGAGCAAAATGGCATTGTGCGGTTTAACTATGAGGGGCCGCTGGAGGATTTGCTGGCACTGCGCACGGTGGAAGATGTGTTTGTGCAAGCGCTGCACCTGCCCAAGCTAACACGCGGTCGCTATGACCTGCGCGTGCTGGGCGAGGAGGTGGCAAAAGGGGAAGCGCTGGGTCGGGCGGTGAATGGCCTGATGCGCTTCTTAAAGCTAAGCAAACCCCCTACTTATCGCGTGATCGGCCGTTTGTATGGCAAGCACCCCTTTCGCCGCGAAGAGCTGGCAGAAACGGTGGCTGACGGGCTGCGCAAGCGGTATCCACGCTGGCTGCCCGTGCCGGATGGGGGTCAGGTGGAGGTATGGGTGAATGTGCTGGGGTCGCAGCTTTTGCTGGGGCTGCGCCTCTCTGACCGCACAATGCGTCACCGGTATCAGAAGCGGGTAGACCTGCCGGTTTCATTACGGCCGTCTGTGGCCGCCGCCATGGTGTATCTGACCCAACCCACCCCAGAGGAGGTGTTTGTGGATCCGATGTGCGGCAGTGGCACCATTCTGCTGGAGCGGCGCGCCTTTGGCCCGGTGCGCCAGCTGCTGGGCGGCGACGTGGGCGCAGAGCGCGCACAGGCAGCCAGACTGAACCTGATGGGACAAAAGCGCAAGCCGCGCACGCGCCAGGAGGAAGCGCCCCCCCTGCCATTGGCAATTGCACAGTGGGATGCCACACGCCTGCCGCTGGCAGCAGGCAGCGTACACAAGCTGGTCACCAATCTCCCTTTTGGCCATCAACTTGGCACGCCAGAAAAGCTGCCAGGCCTGTACGCCAGCTTTTTTGCAGAATTGGCGCGCGTGCTGCACAAAAACGGCCGTGCTGTTGTCCTCAGCAGCGAATTTGAATTGGTGAAAGAAAGCGTGCGCCAGCAGCCCAGCCTGCACATCGTGACCGGTTACTCCATTGCCATCCTGGGCAAGTGGGGCCGCATCTACATCATCCAGCAGCAGGCCCCTGCGCTGCCTGCGCCATAAGGAAATCCATGTTTGGCAAAAAGAGCGCCCCCCGTGAGTTTGCTGTAATCGGACTCGGCCGTTTTGGCCGCAGCGTGGCCGAACATCTGGAAGCCAACGGCTACACCGTCCTGGGCATAGACCTCTCGCCGCAAATCGTGCAGAGCTTCTCCACGCACATCACCAAAGCGGTGGCGCTGGATGCCACCAACGAAGAGGCGCTCAAGCTGGTGGACATCACCTCGTTTGACACGGTGATCGTGGCCATCGGCACCGATTTTGAAAGCAATCTGATGACAACCGTGGCGCTGAAAAACCTGGGCATCAAGCGCGTAATTACCAAAGCACTAAACCGGCGGCAGCAAGAAATCTTGCTGCGCGTGGGCGCTGACCGCGTGATTCGCCCGGAGTTTGATGCAGGCAAGCGGCTGGCCGAGGAATTGAGCGCGCCCGCCATGCTGGAAAAGCTGCACCTGGGCGCCGAGCACAGCGTGCTGGAGCTGCGTGTACCCAAGTCGCTGGTGTGGCAAACCCTGGCGCAAACAGACTTGCGCAATCGCTATGGCGTGACGGTGCTGGTGGTTAAACGGGCTGACAAGTTGCTGGTTTCGCCGCCCGCAGACTGCATCTTGCAGCAGGGAGACATCCTGGTTGTGCTGGGCAGCAATGAAGATATTGCTCATTTTGCCAGGCTGGAATAATGGACGCAAGCCATGAGCCGCTGCCAGTCTACGTGCGCCTGGTGCTGGGGCTGGCGTTCCTCATCGTCGTCGGCGCCGGGCTCTTGCTCTTGCCGGGGGTAACGGTCGAACGGCCGTTGACCCCTATGGAAGCCCTCTTTACCGCCACTTCCGCCCTCACCGTGACCGGCCTCACGGTTGTCACCACCAGCACCCAATTCACAACCGCAGGGCAGTGGCTCATTTTGCTGCTCATTCAGATCGGCGGCGTGGGCTACATGACCATCGTCGCCGTGATTATGCGCTTCATTGGCCGGCGCATTTCCCTTATAGACCGCCTGGCGCTTTCCAGCTCCCTGGGATTAGACCATCCGACAGAGATTTTGCGTGTGCTGCGCCGCACCCTGATTGGCATTTTGCTGATTGAAGGGGCTGGCGCGCTCCTGTTGCTCATTCACTGGCAGGCAAGCGGCATCGTGCCTGCCGAACAGGGATTTTTGTACGCCCTCTTTCATGCCGTATCGGCTTTTTGCAACGCCGGGTTTGACTTGTTTGCCGGTCTAAACGCCTATC
The DNA here is from genome assembly GCA_937943625.1 of uncultured Anaerolineae bacterium. Lineage (GTDB taxonomy): Bacteria > Chloroflexota > Anaerolineae > Promineifilales > Promineifilaceae > JACSRF01. The sequence goes on from CALEAD010000007.1 coordinate 99,180, forward strand.
CTGGCGGTATTCCCGCCGATAGTCCGTCGCTCATTATCATGGGGCTGCTCATTATTATCGGTGGGTTGGGCATTCCCGTGCTGACTGATTTATTCAACTGGTCGCCCCGTCGTCGCCTGACCCCCAACACGCGCGTGACGTTGAGTGTGGCGGCCGTTTTAGTGGTCATGGGTTGGGGTGGCCTGCTCCTGGCAGAAACACAGAGCCGGGGTGTGTTGTACTATGCGGGCTGGGAGGAGCGTATTGTCCACTCATGGTTCCAATCCGTCTCGGCGCGCACAGCCGGGTTCCCTGGCTTTCGTGATTTCACCGACCTGACTCCCCCAGCACAGTTGTTGGTCATGGCACTGATGTTTGTCGGCTGTGCGCCAGCTTCCATGGGGGGAGGCATCACAACCGGCACATTTGCCGTGCTCTTTTTGGCGCTGTTCAGCTATGCGCGCGGGCTGCCAACGGCGCACGTGTCCGGTTATGCCATTGCTGCCAACACGGTACGCCGCGCAGCAGCCGTGTTCACCATCAGCATCAGCGGTGTGTTGGTGGCAACCTGGCTACTGCTGATGACGCACGATTTCACTTTCAACGCGGCGCTGTTTGAGGTGATTTCCGCTTTTGCAACCTGCGGGCTTTCCCTGGGCATCACCACAGAGCTAAACACCTTTGGCCGCGTCGTTATCATGATTATGATGTTTTGGGGGCGGTTAGGCGCATTAACGCTTGTTATTCTTCTAACAAACAGAAATGTGCCGTCTGGGCTGCTCACGTACCCGGAGACAACTATCCTGATCGGATAGTTTTGGTAAATAGGGGAAATTAAAACGGGCAACGTTGATGTTGCCTTTGCACATTTGACCTCAGACTGCTGACAGCCAACTGCCGCGCCTGGCCAATGGTGCGATCGTTAAGCCCTTTCCCAAGGCGTTACGAACCATGCCCCAAGACGTAACCCAGGTTGGTCACCTGGGTTACGTTTTCTTGTAAAGATGTGTTGTGTCTTACTCGCCTGTAATTGTAAACAACAGCCCATCCGAACGGCCGAATACTTCTGGGAAGAACTCTTGCCGCGCAGTTGCCGGCATTACCTGGAAGGCACCAGGGATGCTGGCTTGCAGCGTGTAGGTGTATTGGTACGTACCGGCAGGCAAATAGCGGGCATAGAAGCGCACCTCCTCGTCGCGAAACTCGACGCGGTTAAAGAACCACCAGCCCCAATAACCATAGCGATACACGTCTGCATCCATCCGCTGCACGCCAGGGCCAACGTTGCTGGCGCTGGTTGCCAGGTTCGGGTCAATGGCCTCTGCGCCTGCAGGTAGCGGATCGCGCACCAGGGCGTAGATCAGGTCGTTGGGGGCGATGATGGTTAGCTCTACGCGCACCTGCTGCCCGGCAGCAACCTGGGTGATGGGGGTGCAGGTTTCGTTTTCTGGGTTGCAGGTGGCGTCGTAATAGGTGCGCTGGACGGTAATACCGCGGCTGACGGCGCTGACGCTCTCGGCCAGCAAGAAGCTGTTGAGGTGCATGGTGTAGTAAAGACGGCCGTTGCCCTCTCCGCGCTGGAAGTCAAAGTAGTTGATCGCATTGGGAACCAGATCAGCAAGGGGAATGGCGGTGCGCTCATTGGCGGTGACGTTTTGCGGCGTAAACGTGCCCTGTGTCTCTGGCTTCAGGTTTAGCGCCAGGGTGTAGCTGAAGTTTGCCTCCAGCTCGCCCGTTTTAGCCATCCAGCCTGTCAACGCCATAATGCTCCAGGCTGTGTCGTAGGGCGTTTCCCAAAGTTGCGCGCGGCGCGCCTGCATCAGCCAGCGGATAGCACCTGGCAGAAGCTGGTTTTGTGGGTCTATGCCTGCCAGCGCGTTGATGACAACGGCCGTATTGCGCACATTGCTTTCCAGGTTGGCCCAGTACGGCTGAACGTCTTCCCAATGCGTGCCGGTAGCGCTGAAAATGGCGCTGTCGTTCAGGTCATTGAGCAAAATGTCCAGGTTGGCCGGCGTGTAATCTGTGCCGTGGTAAATTTCTGCCAGCATCGCTTTGGCATACGGGCTGAGCAGGTCGCGCCGCGTGGCTACGTAGGCATCGTACAGGTCAGGGTAGTCTGACCCCAGCAGGTACAGGGTGTACAGGTAGAAAATTTGTTGGTTGAGCTCATAGGCGGCATTCAGGCGGTCGGGTTGTTGTTCGACCAGCGAGCCGAGCAGGAAACGGCCGTCGTCCAACACCTCGCGCGGTACCTCATAGCCAGCATTGGCCGCCTGCACCAGGGCAAAGAGCACATAAGCTGTCAGGTAATCATCTCGCTCGCCACTATAGCACCAGCCCCAGCCGCCATCGGGCAGTCGCCGCGCCACAATTTGGGCAATTTGCTGCGGAATCAGGCTGTCTAGCTGGTCACGCAGCTTTGGTTCCAGGTTCAGGTCGCGCAAGGCGCGCGCCGTAGCGGTGTTGGGCAGCAGGTGGCTGGCCAGGGCATGGGCGCAGGCGGTATCATAGGAGTCAAACTCTAGCGCCTCGAGAGTATCTATCAGGGCCGCTGCCAGGGAAGGGCTAAGGCTAATGTTAACCGTGCCGCGCCGTAGGTCGGCGTTGAAGGGAACCAGAACTGCCTCTACCCGTCGCCCCGCCTGCGCCAGCACGCCAGCGCTGCCTACGATATCTTCGGCGTCGTAGCGATAGATGGGAATGACGTTGTTCGGACCAACGCCAAAAGTGGGTTTAGTGGCATCGCTAAAGCCACCGCCGCTGACGCGGAAGGTGAGGTCGGCTTCGGTGCCGTCTTCGACCGTCACCTGCCAGCGCACCAGGGTACGGCCGTTGGCGGGAACGGTTACGGTTTTGTCGGTCAGGTCACCGCTCAGCCCTGTGGTCGCCAGGCTGACGGTAGCCTCAATGGGGCTATTGGTGTTGTTGTTTACAAGCGCACCCAGGTATACCACATCCCCTACGGTCAAGAAGCGTGGCGTGATGGGACGCAGGAGTAGCGGCAGGCTGACGATAACGTCAACGCTGCTTTGCCCAACCAACGTGTCACTGGTAACGGCTTTGCTGCTCAGCCGCCAGGTCGTCAGGCTGTCGGGCAGGGGGATTCCTACCTGTGCCCGGCCGTTGGCATCGGTGACAACAGAGGCGCGCCAGTAAGCAGTATCGGGGAAGTCGCGGCGCACGCGCTCCTCCTCATCTCCCAGGGCGCGGCTCAGGGCTTCGGTAGCCATATCACCGCCACCGCCGCCCATGCCGCCCCCCTCGATGGGCAGTTCCGGCTCCAGCCCTTCGCCGGAGACAATCAGGCCGCTGCCAACCTGGCTGTAAATGGGCAGAGGTTTGTAGAATGCTTCCTGGATGGGTGGGGCGTTGTCTGGCTTCAGCGTGAGCACGGCCAGGTCAACCAGCGCCAGGGAGAGTGTGGCCTGGACGGGGCGGCCCAGGTAATCGGTGACAGCAATGTCGTATACGGCCGTTTCCCCTGGGGCAAACTGGGCTGAACGTGCATTCAGTGCGACGTTCAGCGTCAGTCGCTGCGTCGAGACCTTGATCTCCGCCATGCCCACGCGAATGTCTGCGTAGGGGTAATTTGTGCCGGGGGTAACGGGCTTAACGGCCGTTAGGGTCAGGTACACGTTGGGCGCGTACAGATCGGGAATGGCAATCTCCAACACGTCGCTGTTGGTTTGCAACGTCACCAGCCGCTGCTCAATCAGGCGACCGCGCTCAATTGTTAGCCAGGCGCGCACCGGACCAGCAAAGGGAGATTGTACCAACACGCGCGCCGTGTCCCCTGGCTGGTACGTTTGCTGATCAAGTGTCAGCTCCATGCGCCGCTCTTTCTGGTCAGTGCGCCAACCCACAAAGTTGTTGTCGGTGACCCACAAGAAGGTGCTGCTGACCTGCTGGCGGCCTGTGGCGTCGGTGACTGTGGCAACGGCAATGTAAGAGCCGCCAACTTCAGGCGTAAAGCTGGCAGTGGCGCGCCCCTGGGCGTTGGTTGTTACCTGCGCCCGCGCCACTTCACTGTCTACCGGTTCCCAAGTGGTGCGATAGAAGCCAAAATCGGCCGTGCGCTGCGAGCGCCATTGTCGCTCATAGAAAACTACCTGGACGGGCTGATTGCCCACGCTTTGGCCGCCCCAGTTAACGGTATTCAGGTCAACGGCCGTTCCTTGCCCCGCCCTGGTAATGTAGGCCGCCGGTTTAATGCCCACGTACACATTGGCCGCGTGGAAGGTGACAGTGGCGCGGCTACTGACGGGGAAATTAGAAAGGTCTTGCACTGTTGCCTCAATCGTCACCCGGCGACTGCCCGGCTCTGCGTTGCGCAACAGGTCAGCGGGCAGGGTAATCACGAGACGGCCGTTGCCATCCGTGCGCCCCTCGCCACTGATCAGATAGTTACTACGCTCACTGCCGAATAAGAATGGCCCATAATCGCGATAGAAGTAATGCGCGCTGTCCCCGTAGCTGTAGTACGGGCCGGGGATGTCAGGATAATAGGCCATTTCGCTGACGTTCCAGTTAACGCTCAGGTCAGCGGCGGGGCCGCCAAAGAAGTAGCTGGCCTCCAGCGTCACTTCAACCACTTCACCGCGCACCGCCTCCGGGCGCGCCGGTGTCAGCCCTACTAAAAATTCGGGGCGGCGGTACTCGGCCACGGTGAACGAGCGCGACGTGTCATAGTCTAACCCTGGCAGATAAAACTGATACGTGCCCAGGGGCAAATCCTTACTCAGGACAAACTCACCGTCAAAGCTGCCATCGGGCTGAACGAGAACCTCGAAGCTCTGGTTGAAGGAGCCCCCTTCCACATAAAAGGTGGGGTTGAACTCGATGCGCAAACTGCGGGTGCTGGGAGGCAGGTAACGGCCGTAATCAGCATCGCGTACTATCCCCTTAAAGTAAACGGTATCGCCAGGGCGATAGATGGGACGGTCTGTATAGAGGTAAGCAAAGGTGGGAACGGCCGGGCTGTACCCCATATTCAGGCCAAATTGCCAGGGAGAAATGCCTTCGGCCCAGGCGCTAGATGCCACACCAAAGCCCGGCGCGCCCACTTCACCACTGGTTACAATCACACCATCCAGATAGTCGGGGCGCGGCGCCCGGCCAAAGGTGGCAAACCCGTTGGCGTCGGAAACGGCCGTACCCAACGGCACACCGCGCGCATCATACAGCGCCAGCCTGCGCCCGGCGACGGGTTGCCCGCTGGCAATATCGGTTACCCACACATGCACCTCGTCAAACATCTCCTTTATCACCAGGTTTGTGTCTGCCACAACCAGCAGGTTGCGCTGATTTTGCCAGTAAAACACATCCTCGGTAATTTCCGGCGCGCTCAACGTCAGCAAATAGACGCCGGTGGGCAGCACACCCCCGTCTGCCAGCGTAATCGTCGCGAGGCCATTTCGGTTCTCTGGCGAGATATTCCAGGTGCGCTGTGGCGCAATTGCGGGGCGGTAGTTATACAGGTCATAGCGGTTGATAATCAGGTTCAGCGGCAACCCCAGGTTATACAGCGCCAGATCCAGGCGTGAAACGTTGCGATGCTGCACTTCTACCTGCGTGGGAAAGCTGGTGCTGAGCTGGCTGATCTGCTGCGGCAGATTAAAGCTGGCAATGGAGTCATAGTCGGGCGTGGTAAATTGCCAGGTATAGTCGCGCCCCAGGGTGTTGCCATAGGGGTCGGCGGCATCACCAGGTACGGTTACGCGATAAGTCGTGTTGCGCTCTAACGGAAAACTGACGTAGAGTGAGTTGTTATACGTCTCAAAGTAGTATTGCGGATTGCGCGGCGCCGGCTCAATGCGCAGACGACCCTCCAGCGTGTTGATATCCATCAGTGAAGCAAAGTTGATGTTGAACCCCCACTGGTAGCGGTGGGCCATCTCGTTGTTTGCAGGACTGGTGTAGAGAATGGCGGGGAAGGAAACGGTGCGGAAGGGGCTGACAACGTTGCGCGGCAAATTGGCCTGGCCTCTGGCAGCGCGCGCGCCGGTGCTGATGGTGACCTGGTAATCTGTCTCCAGACGCAGGGGCTGCTGTGGCTTGAGCACGAGGACGCGGTTGTCGTCGCGCCATTGGTAGGAAACGGCCGTGTTCCCCACCCCCACCCCTGGTAGCAATACGCTCGCTTCGGTGCTGGCGCGATCCATGGGCGTGTTGAAGGTGATGGTGATGGGCAGCGTGGGGTTGACGTCATAACTGTTTGCCGGTGGCTCAATGGACACAACTTGCGGGCTACGTGTGCTAAAACGCCAGCTATAGCCCCCCTCTAGCAAACCACCAGTTACGTCAGTCAGGCCATCTGCTACGGAAACCTGATAGGTGGTAGCAGCATCCAGCGGCGCATCCGGCACAAAGCGGTATATGCTGCTGGAAACCCACTCCCCCTGGCCGCTGATGGGTGGGTCGAAGGTGAGTGGTTGCGGCAGGCCAGCCTGCTGCGCGGTGCTAACCAGGGGCACGACCGGGCGGTTGAAGAAGACGGCAATGGCGCTGTCGCTGTCTACGTCGCGGCTGTCGCCGGCAGGCAGGGTCTGGCTCACTTGCAGGTAGCCAACGGTTTGCAGTTGCAGGGTGATGGGGGCGTCGAGGGTACGGCCGTTGGTGCCGCTGGCTGTCTCCTGGATTTGTACGCGGTAGCTGGCCTGGCGCTTGAGCCCACGTGGCGTAAAGACCAGGGTATCGTCGCGCGTCCAGGTAAATTCGCCCGACACGCGCTGCCCGGCCTCATCGGTCACGGCAAAGGCGGCTTCTACGGCCGTTTTGTTCATCGGCTGGTCAAAGCGCACCGTGATCGCGCCGTTAAGTAACGTCTCCTCGCCGGCGGCGGGGCTGCTGAAGACAAGCTGCGGCGGCCAATCTATGGCCGCCGGGTCTACAGCAAAGAGGGGGGAGGCAGTGGGCTGCGGCACAGCCGTTGGCGGGGTGGTGGCAGTTGTGGGCTGGGGAACGGCCGTTGCGCTGCGATCGGGGAGCACGGTGGTGGGAACGGCCGTTGGCAACTCAGCCTGCTCCTGGCGGCGGCAGGCCGGAACAGTCAGCAAAATGAACAAAACCAGTAAGGAATAGGTGAAGGAGGATAGCTTGCGCATGGGTTCAATCTCCAAATTATGCCAAAAGATGACGCCAGCCATCTGGCGCGTCATATCTGCACTATAACAAAATCCAGTCACAAAGTACAGGCAAACATATAGCATCGCAGAAGAGTTGGTGGGAAAACGGACAAAAGCGTTTTGCCATTTACACAACAGGCCATTAGCTTTATACTCAGCTCAGGTAACTGCCTGGACACTGGCGTTTTTGCTAACTGTCAAAGTAGCGCGATTTGGCAAATCACGTTACAGCGCTACAAGTCAGTGCAAATTCGCCAGACTCCAGTAACTATTTCGGGATAAGTTTGATAGTTGAAAAGGTTGTTGGTTGGTTACCAGTCTGTCTTCCCACTAAAATAGTTGTAACAAACTCGAAACAGATTGGCTGTGCTGTGTTAACAGGTCTTTCTGGCCGGGCTTGATAGTTGGTTAGTTCGGTGGTAGGGTTTCAATCAACAGGCCAACGAGCACCCCAACTATAGCAAATTGCGCAAAGTCTAGTTTCAGCTTCATTTCAGTTTCAATCAACAGGCCAACGAGCACCCCAACTATAGTGGCCTCGGTTGTGACAAGGAAATACCCAATGAAGCAAAAGCAGTACATCTTAGTCATAGACGATGAAGAAGCTGTGCGAGAAGCCGTGACAGATATCTTAGACCTGGAAGATTTACCAGTGCTGGCGGCAAATAGTGGCGAGGAAGGCGTGGCATTGTACGCTCAACATCATGACGAAGTAGGCCTCGTTATTCTTGATCTATCCATGCCGGGTCTGAGTGGCCAACAAACGCTACTGCGGCTAAAAGAAATCAATCCCGACGTTCAAGTGCTGCTCTCTTCCGGCTACAGTCGCCAGGAAGTTAACGGCTTCTTCGCTGACCTGGGAGTAACCGGATTTTTGCAAAAACCATATAACGCACTACGGCTGCTCGAGATCGTCAAGTCGCACCTGTAACCTGACATGCCGTCCCCCCTTCATCTTTCAAGAAATTCAAAAATGGGTCACGGCACTCCAGCACGAATGAAACCGTCACACAGGTTGCCAACCTGCACCTGCCAACCAGGTCTGGCAACCTGGGCTACACTGACAAACGGCCGTCTGCGGTCAGCGGTCATTTTCAAAGGGGTCGCTATGTACACAGTTGCCGTCAAACGAGATTTTGTGGCGCAGCATTTTTTAATTGGCGGGGATTGGGGGCCAGAGAATCAGTGGCACTCCCATCACTATGTTGTTGAAGTGCAGCTTTGCGGCCAAACATTGGACCAGCATGGCTACCTGGTGGATATTGTGGATATTGAAAAAAACCTGGAGGCGCTGGTAGCTTTTTATCGTGATAAAACGCTCAATGACTTGCCAGAGTTTGCCGGACGAAACCCCAGCATCGAGCACTTTGCGCGTATCTTTGCCCAGGCGCTGGCGCAGCACATTCAAGCCCCCAACCTCAGTCGCCTGCGGCTTAAAATTTGGGAGAATGAGATTGCCTGGGCGAGTTATGAACTGGCGATTGGCAATTAGGGATTGCTAGAGTGCCAAGCTCCCCTCTCATTTCGTTTCTATGTTTATTGGCCTGGTGATTTACGGCCGTCTCGATACCCTCTCCGGCGGTTATCTGTACGACCGGCAATTGGTGACCCATTTGCGGCAGCAGGGGGACCGGGTGGAGATCATCTCGTTGCCCTGGCAGAGTTACGGCCGTCACCTGGGGCACAACCTCTCACCGCTGCTGCGCCACCGCCTGCAAGCCCCCTACTTTGACCTGCTGCTACAAGATGAACTCAACCATCCCTCGCTTTGCTGGCTCAATCAATGGCTTCGGCAACGGCCGATCTGCCCCATTGTCAGCATTGTGCATCACCTGCGCAGCAGCGAGCAGCGGCCAGCATGGCAAAACTGGCTCTACCGCCAGGTGGAGCAGCACTATTTGCGCACAGTAGACGGCTTCGTCTTTAACAGCCAGAGCACGCGGCAGGTGGTAGAAGCGCTGGCGCCGCCGCGCCCCTGCGTGGTAGCCTACCCGGCTGGGGACCGCTTTGCCAGCCTGCCCGATGCGGCACAGATTGTCGCGCGCGCCCAGGAACCCGGTCCACTGCGCCTGTTATTCGTAGGCAACCTGATTCCACGTAAGGGGCTGCACCGGTTGCTGACAGCGCTGGCCCGTTTGCCCCAGACTGATTGGCGACTGACGGTGGTGGGGAATACGGCCGTTGACCCGGCCTATACCCGTGCTATCCAGCGCCAGATCGCCCGCCTGCGCCTGACGCCCAACGTGACCCTGCGCGGCCCCCTGCTCAGCCAGCCACTAGCCGAAGCCTTTGCCAACAGCCACCTGCTGGTTGTCCCTTCCAGCTACGAGGGCTTCGGCATTGTCTATCTGGAAGGGATGGCCTTTGGCCTGCCCGCCATTGCCGGCACCGGCGGCGGCGCGCAGGAAATCATCCGCGAAGGAGTCAACGGCTTTCTGGCAGATGCGCCGGCACAATTGGCGCAACACATTCACACCTTGCAGCAGCAGCGGCAGCGGCTGGCAACCATGGGGCTGGCGGCGCAACAGCGCTACCGCGCCCACCCCACCTGGGGCCAAACGGCTGCGCAAATTCGCACCTTTTTACAACAGATCGGGAACCATACCTAAAATTTCAGGTAACATCTGCGCCAATTCGGATACTTTTTACATAACTAAAGAGGTCAAGTTTTTATGTCTACTTATGCGAGCGACTTTATCCACTATCTGGCGGCAAAAAAAACGGTAGATGACCGTGCCCTGAACCGGTACGTGTGGGAAACGCTATTGGCTTATTGGCCTGGTGGAACTGAGGAACGGCCGTGTCACATTCTCGAAATCGGTGCAGGCATCGGCACCATGATTCAGCGCCTGCACGAACATACCCTGCTGCGCCAAGTCACCTACACCGCCATAGACGCCCTTCCCGCCAACATTCAGGAGGCACAGCGCCGCCTACAAGCAATCCCCTTTCCCATTGCCCCCAAGCTAGAGGCTATTGACCTGTTTGACTTCATTCACCGTGAGCAGGGACAACAGCAGTGGGATTTACTCATTGCCCACGCCTTTCTCGACTTGATGGACATACCGCACACGCTACCACAACTCTTTACCCTGCTGCGACCTGGCGGACTTTTTTACTTCACCCTCAACTTTGATGGTGCAACCATTCTCCAGCCCACCATTGACCCCGCCTTTGATGCCCTGGTAGAGCGTCTGTATCATCAAACGATGAACGAACGCCTGACAAACGGACAGCCCTCCGGCGACAGCCAGACTGGCCGGCATCTATTTGGCCAACTGCGGCAGGTTGGCGCGCAAATTTTGGCAGCCGGCAGTTCTGATTGGGTGGTCTATGCCGATGCAAATAGCTACTATGGAGATGAAGCGTACTTTTTACACGTCATCATAGACACCATGCACAGTGCGCTGGCCCATAGCCCGGCGCTAGACCCACAACAGCTGGCGGATTGGATCGCGCAGCGCCACGCCCAAATTGAAGCTGGCGAACTGGTGTATATCGCCCATCAGCTTGATTTTGTTGGCCTGAAACCTGAAGCAAAATAACGCTTTTCCACGTTTCCCATCTTCACGCTTCACGCCTTCAGAACTGTGTGATGAGCCACGCATTTTTGCGGATTTGCCCAAGTTAGGGCATTATTTGCCCACATTTGCGTGATCAGGGCGGGTTTCGATGACCCGCCCTTCGTTTGGAACGCAAGATTCCAGCTTGCATCTTTTCAAGGGAGAGTTCATGAGTGGGGCACACCACCACGAATGAAAATGCAGCGCAGGTTCTATTTACAAGGTAGACCGCAGACCGCAAATGGTGGTCAGCAGTCGGCCGTCGGCGGTCATTTTCAAGGGAGTTTGAACATGAAACAATGGGTACACATCAGCTTGTGGGGGACGCTGCTGCTGGCGCTGCTGGCAGGTTGCCTGGGCAGCGCCACCGCCTACCGCGAGACTTTCGACGAGCCAGGAAGCTGGCGCACCGGCAAAGATGGCGATGTGGAAGGGCAAATCATCAATGGCAAGTATGACCTGCTCGTCAGGGCAGACGTGCTGTTTGCCTGGACAACGGCCGGTAAGCGCTTTGGGGATGCGGTGTATGAGGTAGAGGCCACGCAGGTGGAGGGGCCGCTGGACAACGGGTATGGTATGCTGTTCCGCGTAGATGACACGCGTGATGACTTTTATGTGTTTCAGATTAGCGGCGATGGGTATGTGTGGATCGGCCGTTACAAGAACGGCGGTGACGACGAAATCACCCCGATCATCGGCGACTGGTGGTTTGAGTCTAACGCCATTAAACAAGGGCTTAACGAAACCAACGTCTTAAAAGTAGACGCCGAAGGAGCCAATTTAATCTTCTACGTCAACAATCAAGAAGTGGGGCGCGTAACCGACAACAGCTTTAGCCAGGGGGATATAGGATTGGTGGTCGAAACAATGGGCACAGGCGGCGTGCGCGTGCAGTTCGACAACTTTCTCGTCACGCCCAAAACACGCCAATAGCCGCCTAAACCTGTTGGGTTTGCTAAATCTGACAGATAGCTAAATCATTTCCCCCTGCACCGCACTTTCGGCTAAAATTGTGCTGCGAAAAATCCCACCCCACGAAAGAAGGAATCAGAATGGCAGATTTAACAATTGAGGTAGTCAGCAACAAGGAGGAAGTCCGCCTGCGCCTGAACCCCAAAGAGGTTTTGCGCGACTATCGCATCGCCGTGGAAAGCCGCTTTGCCAGCCTGATTGGCCGCCGCGAAGTGTTTAGCGGGCGCGCCAAATTTGGCATTTTTGGCGATGGCAAAGAGATCGCGCAGTTGGCAATGGCGCGCGCCTTCCGCCAGGGCGACTTCCGCTCTGGGTACTATCGTGACCAGACCTTTATGTTCGCCGCCGGCATGATGAGCATCCGCGAATTTTTTGCCCAGCTATATGCCCACGCAGACGTAACGGCCGATCCCCACTCCGCCGGCCGCCAGATGAATGCCCACTTTGCCACACGTCTGCTCAACCCTGATGGGAGCTGGCGCAGCCAGACTGACATGAAAAACAGCTCCGCCGACATTTCGCCCACGGGGTCGCAGATGCCGCGCGCAGTTGGGCTGGCTTATGCCTCGCGCCTGTACCGCGAACTGGAAGAGCTGCATCACCTAACGCAGTTTTCGCGGCATGGCAACGAGGTGGCGTTTGCCACCATTGGCAATGCCAGTTGCGCCGAAGGCATGTTTTGGGAAGCAATTAACGCCATTGGCGTGCTTAAAGCGCCGGCCGTTGTCTCGATTTGGGATGATGGCTATGGCATTTCTGTGCCCAACGCGCACCAGATTACCAAAGAAGACCTCTCGGTGCTACTCTCTGGCTTTCAGCGCCAGCCTGGTTTAGAAGATGGCTTCAACCTGTACACAGTGCGCGGCTGGGATTATGTGGCGTTGGTGCAGGCATATCAGGAAGCAACAGACATTGCGCGCCGCGAACACATCCCCGCGATCATTCACGTGATCGAAATGACGCAACCGCAAGGTCATTCTACCTCTGGCAGCCATGAGCGGTACAAGTCAAAGGAGCGGCTGGCATGGGAAGAGGCGTTTGACGGCATAGCCAAAATGCGCGAATGGCTGATTGAGACAGACCTGGCAACGCCAGGGGAGTTGGATGAGCTAGAGCAGGCAGCCCGCGCCAAAGTGGAGCGGGCAAAAACAGAGGCATGGGAAGCGTTTGTCGCATCGCACTATGAGGATGGCCAAACGGCCGTTCGCCTGATCGAAGCCGTTGAAGCCAATTGTGCCTGTCCTGACGAGGTGGGCCTGGCCAAACAACAGCTCATTGCCAAACGCGCCCCTCTGCGCCGTGACATCCTCAGCGCCGTGCACGATGTCTTGATTGCCACCCACCACGAAGATTCGCCAGCGAGGCAGCAGCTGGCAGCCTGGTACGGCCGTTTGCATCAGCAGGGTCATCACACCTACGCCACACATTTGTACAGCAGTTCCAGCGAGTCCGCGCTAAACGTGCCCGAAGTGAAGCCGATTTATTCGCCACAGTCACCGCAGGTAAATGGCTTTGAGGTGCTCAATGCCTGCTTCGATGCCATGCTGGCGCGTGACCCACGTGTGGTCGCTTTTGGTGAAGACGTGGGCAAGCTAGGCGGCGTGAATCAAACCTTTGCTGGCTTGCAGGCGAAGTATGGGCTGCTGCGCGTCTCGGACACGGGCATTCGCGAGGTGACAATTTTGGGGCAGGCGATTGGCATGGCGATGCGCGGTCTGCGCCCGATTGCCGAAATTCAGTATCTGGATTATCTGCTATATGCGCTGCAGCTGATTTCCGATGACCTGGCCACGCTGCGCTGGCGCACGGCCGGGGGGCAGAAAGCGCCGGTCATCATCAGCACGCGCGGCCACCGCCTGGAGGGTATCTGGCACGCCGGCTCGCCCATGGCAGGCATCATTCATCTGGTGCGGGGCGTGCATGTGCTGGTTCCGCGCAACATGACGCAGGCGGCCGGCTTTTATAACACGCTGCTGTTAGGGGATGAGCCGGGGTTGGTGGTGGAGGTACTCAATGGCTACCGCCTGAAGGAGACGCTGCCGGATAACATTGGTGAGTTTACCGTACCGCTGGGCGTGCCGGAGGTGCTGCGCCCCGGTACAGACGTGACGCTGGTGACGTATGGCGCCTGCTGCCAGATCGGGCTGACGGCGGCGGAAAAGTTGCATCAGGTGGGTATTTCTGTGGAGGTGATTGACGTGCAGTCGCTGCTGCCGTTCGATAGACACGGCCGTATTCTGCAATCACTGCAAAAAACAAGCCGCATCCTCTTTTTGGATGAGGACGTGCCTGGCGGTACGACAGCGTACATGATGCAGCAGGTGCTGGAAGCACAAGGGGGGTACTGGTGGTTGGATAGCGCGCCGCGCACGCTTGCGGCAAAGCCACACCGCCCGGCCTATGGTTCGGATGGCGCCTATTTTTCCAAGCCGAACGTGGAAGAGGTGTTCGATGCCGTGTATGAGATGATGCACGAAGCCAATCCGATGCGTTACCCATTGTTTTACAGATGAGACCGCAGCGGCCAGGGAGACTGGAAGAGCGGTTGGTGGTTATTGGCGCGGGGAACGTTCGTATCAGGCTGGTACTGCTCGCTTCACGGGCAGTGCCGCCAAAAGTCGTGACCACAACCCTGCGACAGATTTTGGGAACGGTGTGCCAGGTTTGGCAACCTGGGCTACATTTACAGCGGTCGGCCGTCAGCCGTCAGCGCTCTTTTTCAGGGGAGAAACCATGACAACCAAAATTATTTTGCACGAGATGGGCGAAGGCGTGATTGAGGGCACGGTGTCGCGTTGGCTGAAACGGCCGGGCGATGCGGTAGCCAAATATGAACCGGTGCTGGAAATTGAGACCGACAAGGTAACGACGGAAGTAACGGCCGAAGAGAGCGGTATTTTGCTGGAAATCTTGGTAGCCGAGGGGCAAACCGTGCCGGTGGGCACGGTGCTTGGGCTGGTGGGTCAGCCGGAAAATGGCAAGCAGGCGCAGCCAACGGCCGTTGCCCCCACTGCCCCCACTACTCCCCCATCCCAGCCCCCTGATACAGCCTATACCGGGCGCATCAGCCCGGTAGTGGGGCGCATGGCTGCCGAGCACAACCTGGATTTGTCGCGCATCCCTGGCACCGGCAAAGACGGCCGTATCACCAAAAACGACGTACTGGCCTATCTGGAAGCGCTTGCCAAGCAGCCAGCCGCAGAAGCCGGGTCCGCCCCCATGCCCGCTGTCCCTGCTGCCCCCGCAGCACCTACTCCTCCTGCTGTCCCTACTGCCCCCGCTGCAGTTGCTGCCCCCGCTGCACCTGCCCCCAAAACGGCCGTTGGTGATGTGCTGGAACCGTTAACCAACATCCGCCGCGCCATTGCCGAACACATGGTACACAGCCGTCGCACCAGCCCGCACGTCAGCACCTTCTTCGAGTTTGACTTTACGGCCGTCAGCGCACACCGCGCCGCGCACAAGGCGCGCTTTGCCCAGGATGGCGTGAACCTGACCTTTACTGCCTATCTGGTAGCGGCCGTAGCGGAGGCGCTGAAGCAGCATCCCCTGGTAAACAGTGTGTGGACGGACGAGGGGATTTTGCTGAAGAAGGAGATCAACATTGGCATGGCAACGGCTGTTGACGATGGCCTGATTGTGCCGGTCATCAAAAACGCCGATTCGTTGAGCCTGCTGGGCATCGCCCGCGCCGTGAACGACCTGGCCGAGCGCGCCCGCCGCAAGCAGCTGAAGCCGGCCGACGTGCAGGGTTCCACCTTTTCCATTACCAATCATGGCGTTTCTGGCAGCCTCTTTGCCACGCCGATCATCAATCAGCCCAACTGCGGCATTCTCAGTGTGGGCACAATTGAAAAGCGCGTAAAGGTAATTAACGACGCGATTGCCATTCGCCCGCTGGCTTATGTGGGTTTTACCTTTGACCACCGCATTCTGGATGGGGCCAAAGCAGATTACTTTGTGGGCACAATCAAACAGGTCATCGAAAACTGGGGTTAGGAGAAGGCGTGAAGTGCCAAGCAACGGCTTCACGCCTGACGCTTTACGCTTCACGTCAGCGCCTGTTGTTGATATACGCAGCCATCAACTGCCCCAGCGGGGTAAGCTGACCACGCGGCCCATCTACCAGGTTGCCCGTTCCATACCCCTCTTCTGCCTCGTACAGGCTGAACCAAAACCACCACTGCACTAACCGGTAATCGTCGGCCGGATAGCCGGTGGGATTGGCGGCTGTGGTGAAGAAATCAAAGCTGCCGAGCATGAAGTTGGCGACCAATTCCGGTGGGAAGCCGTAATCAGGTGGCATAACAATGCCGTACTCCGTAATGGCCAACGGCCGTTGCTGATACCCTCTTTCCGCCATCCAGGCGCGAAAGGCCACCAGATCTTGCTGCATCATTTCCAGGTTGGCATGGTCGCTAATTTCATACAGGCGTGCCCCTTCACTCGTCATGCCAGGAGGAATGCCCACACCCCAGCTACCAGCCTCTTCACGCAAAATGAAGGCATGAACTGTCCAGATGTCTATGGGCATGGGGACGCCAAATTCTGCCTGGTAACTGTCCAGCACTGCGTCTAAATAAGCCATGCGCAAAGGAGTGGGCTGCGCCACGCCAGCAATGGCTATCTGCGCACCAGGGTCGCGCGCTTTGACGTAAGTGACCACTTCATGAAAAAGGCGCGCATACTGCGGTGGCGTCAGATTGTCCTGCACGATCACGTCCGGTTCATTGCCAATAATCCAGACCGCGCCGGGCTGTTCGGTAGCCACGCGCGTGATGTCGGCCCAGTTTGTGCGCACCCCGTCTGACCCCAGGCGCACAGTGTGCCAGAACTGCACGCCAGGGCGCAGCGGCTGGCTGGGGTCTACGCGCCAGTTCATAAAAATGCCCAGGGGAAGACCGGCGTCTACGGCCGTTTCCAGCCAGCGATTTCCCCCAGAAGCACCAAAACGAGCGCGGTAGTCAGGCAAAGAGGCTAACGCGGGTAACGGTGGCGGCAGGTTTGGCGCTGGCAGCGGCGTAACGAGCACCGCGTTGGCTGACTGCCCAGCCCGGGTAGGGGTGCGGGTGGGAATAGGCAGTTCACCAGAAGGAACGGCCGTTGGCCCTCTGCTTACTTCCTCGCTGAATTGAGACCACAAGGATACAAACACCAATAGCAGCCCGAAAACGGCCGTTGCCACAAAAAACGCCGTTCGTAACTTCATTAAACGCAAATTTGACCTCAACGTCTGCCTTTCCCCTGTTTTACGAATCCGCCAATCCTGACTATACTTATGCGCGCGAAGCAAGATATGTGCTGGTGTTGAGCTTGATGAGGGAAGTTCAACTTTTGCCAAAAAGTTGAACTTCTTGGTTTACAAGGCTAATCAAAGGAGAGACAAATGGCAAACGAAAAGAAAATGGTTGGCGACGTTTATTACCCCGCGCCCGAAGTCGTGCAAAGCGCCCACATCAAAAACTACGAGAAAGTCCACGCCGAAGCCACGGCCAATCTCGCTGCATTCTGGGGCAAAATAGCCGCAGAAAACTACGAATGGTTCAAGCCCTGGGAGACGGTGCTGGACGACAGCAATGCCCCTTTCTATAAATGGTTTGTCGGCGCCAAAGTAAACATTATCCACAATGCCCTGGACCGGCACATGCGTACGGCCGTGCGCAACAAAGCCGCCCTCATTTTTGAAGGAGAACCGGGCGACAGCCGCGTCTACACCTATCAACAGCTCAACTACGAGGTGTGCAAATTTGCCAGCGTGCTGCGCTCCATGGGCGTAAACAAAGGGGATCGCGTCACCATCTACATGGGGCGCATCCCGGAACTGATGATTGCCATGCTGGCCTGCGCCAAAATTGGTGCCATGCACTCGGTGGTCTATGGCGGCTTCTCGACCGAAGCACTGCACGGCCGTATCGAAGACAGCGCCTCCAAAGTGCTGGTCACCTGCGATGGCGCCTGGCTGCGCGGCGACATTGTGCCCCTGAAAGAGATCGCCAACGAAGCAGTCAAGCGCGCCGGCACCATCCAGGCCGTCATTTGCGTCAAGCGCACCGGCCAACCGGTAGAAATGGTACACGGCCGCGATCACTGGTATCACGACCTGATGGCGCTGCCCATTGCCGACCCCAAGGCCAAAACCGAAGTCATGGATGCCGAAGACCCCCTCTTCATCCTCTACACCTCTGGCACCACCGGCAAACCCAAGGCCATTTTGCACACGCATGGCGGCTATATGGTCTACACCAGCACCACCCTCAAATGGGTCTTTGACCTGAAGCCCGACGACATCTGGTGGTGTGCCGCCGACCCCGGCTGGATTACCGGCCACAGCTACATCGTCTACGCCCCACTGATTTTGGGTGCAACCAGCTTCATGTACGAAGGGGCACCCAATCACCCCTACCCCGACCGCTGGTGGGCACTGGTGGCCAAATATGGCGTCACCATCCTCTACACTGCGCCGACGGCCATTCGCGGCCTGATGCGCTTTGGCGAAAGCTGGCCTAACCGTCATGACCTCTCCAGCCTGCGCCTGCTCGGCTCCGTCGGCGAACCGATCAATCCAGAAGCGTGGCGCTGGTTCTACCGCGTCATTGGCAAAGAAAGATGCCCCATCATGGACACCTGGTGGCAAACAGAAACAGGCGGCTTCATGATTACGCCGCTGCCCATCACCCCCCTCAAGCCGGGTTCTGCCACGCTGCCCTTTCCCGGCGTGCAGGTAGATGTGGTGGATGAGGAGGGCGAGCCGGTTGCCGCCAACGAAGAAGGGTTCCTGGTCATCAAGAGCCCCTGGCCAGGCATGTTGCGCACCGTTTTTGGTGACCCTGACCGCTACGTACAGCAGTATTGGAGCCGCTTTGCCGAGCAGGGATGGTACCTACCCGGTGACAGCGCGCGCAAGGATGAAGATGGGTATATCTGGATAATCGGCCGTATAGATGACGTGATTAAGGTCTCTGGCTACCGCCTGGGCACGGCCGAAATTGAAAGTGCCCTGGTCAGCCACGAAGCAGTCGCCGAAGCCGCCTGTATCGGCGTTCCTGACGAGCTGCGCGGCAATATCATCAAAGCCTACTGCATTTTGCGCCAGGGCTGGGAAGGCAGTGAAAAGCTGGAAATGATGCTGAAAGAGCATGTGGCGCACGAAATGGGACCCATTGCCAAACCCGCCACTATTGAGTTTGTAGACAGCCTGCCTAAGACGCGCTCTGGCAAAATTATGCGCCGCATTCTCAAAGCGCGCGTGCTAGGGCAAGACGTGGGTGATTTGTCTACGCTGGCAGACTGATTCTTCCCTGCTATATTTCTACGGCATCGTTCATTTCGCGCAGGCTTTCCTTTATAAATTCAGCATGATTCAAGCGATCTTTACAATTTGACCGCCAACGACCGACCGCCGACCGCGATTTTGCCGGTGATGAGCGGTCTGCCGTCAGCCGCTCGCGATCAACATTCGGGAAAATTTGTAAAGTGTGCAGTTTGCTTGAACCATGCACGAATGACGAAACGGCCGTATCTGTTGTTGCGCATTCACAAAAATCGTTTATAGTTTCGCCACCTTATTTTTCTTTAATAGACAAGGTCTGGGAATGTGGTGACTGGTAGTGGAAGTTAGCACGCCGTACCCCAAACAGGTAAAAACAGGCAGACCCTCCCTCACAAACAAGGGGAGCCGGTCTGCCTTTTTATTTGCCCCGACTTTGACAATGCGCATCAGGAGGTAACCTTTATCGGCAAGACGTCATCTTAACTTCAGGTAGTTCGTTCAAGGCATGTGGCCATCTAGAAAAGTTTGCTGGTTGGTTCCCTGCCAACCAGGCAACTAGCAAACCAACTGATGGCTCGTTAGTTTCAGAATTTTCATTTATTCACGGAGGAGACTGGTCAAATGTTACTCTCAAGGAGCAAATCAGCGTTGCTTTTGATCTTGATCATGGTGCTGGCGATGTCCGTCGCACCCATTTTGGGACAAAGTTCGGATGACGATACGGCCGCCCCGCTGCTGTACGCAGATTCCCCAGATGCCATTCCCGGTCAATATATTGTCGTTTTTAAAGATAACACCAGCCGTCAGGCCGCCAACGGTGTCATTAACCAGGCCATGTCGGAAGTAGGCAGCGAGCTAAACTTCGTCTACACGGCCGCTATCAATGGGTTTGCCGCTCGCCTCTCAGACGAGACGCTGGCAAAGCTGCTGGCTGACCCGAACGTGGCTTACGTCGAAGTAGATCAGGTCGTTTCTCTGAGCGAAACGCAAACGAACGCCACCTGGGGGCTGGACCGCATTGACCAGCGCAATCTACCGTTAAACAGCACGTATGTGTATAACAACACTGGCTTTGGCGTCAACGCATACATCATTGACACGGGCATCCGCCGCACGCACAACGAGTTTGGCGGGCGCGCCTTTGTAGGGTACGACAGCATTGGCGACGGCCGTAACAGCGACGACTGTAACGGGCATGGCACGCACGTAGCCGGTACGGTTGGTGGCTCCGTCTATGGCGTGGCCAAGCAAGTGCGCCTGTATGCCGTACGCGTGCTGAACTGCCAGGGGTCTGGCAGCAACGCGGGCGTCATTGCTGGTGTAGATTGGGTAACAAGCAACCACGTCAAACCAGCCGTGGCAAATATGAGCCTGGGTGGTGGCGCGTCAACGGCGGTAGACAATGCCGTCACCAACTCTATCAATGCGGGCGTCAGCTACGCCGTAGCCGCTGGCAACAGTAATGCCAACGCCTGTAACTACTCGCCAGCGCGCGTCGCTGCCGCCCTGACGGTTGGCTCCACCACCTCAACCGACGCCCGTTCCTCTTTCTCCAATTTCGGCACGTGTGTGAACATCTTTGCCCCCGGCTCCAGCATTACTTCTGCCTGGTATACATCGGACACAGCCACAAACACCATCAGCGGCACATCAATGGCTTCGCCGCACGTGGCGGGCGTGGCGGCGCTGTATCTGCAATCTAATCCCAATGCCTCGCCGGCAACCGTTTTCAATGCCATTATCAACGGCGCCACCACTGGCGTCCTGACCGGCATCGGCTCGGGGTCACCCAATCGCCTGCTCTATTCGCTCATTACTGGCGGCGCGCCATCCCCCACGGCCACGCCTGTGCCGCCAACGCCTACGCCTGTGCCGCCAACGCCTACGCCCGTGCCGCCAACGCCTACGCCCACACCAGGCGGCGCGCCCTGCACCAACTGCACGCTCTACACCGGTTCTCTCAGCGGCACAGGCGCGCAACAGTTCCAGCCCAACGGCACTTATTACTACAGTGGCGCAGGCACGCACCGGGGTTGGCTGCAAGGCCCCAGCAATGCCGACTTTGACCTCTACCTGTGGCGCTGGCAAAACAATCAGTGGCGCGTGGTGGCCAGCTCGACCGGCACCACCTCTACGGAATCCATTGTGTACAACGGCGCGGCTGGCTACTACACCTGGCGCATTTACTCTTATAGTGGGTCCGGAAGCTATAATTTCTGGCTGCAACGGCCGTAATCAGCACGCCTGAGGCATAAGTGAAACGTGAAGCGTGAAAAACGTGAAAGTGCGTCATCACGCTTCGCGTTTCACGCATTTTCACGGCTGTTCTGCCTCCAGCGCGGCAATTTTTTCCCGCACCTGCGGCGCCAGCGGCGAGTTAGGTTCCAGGGTGAGGAAATAGCGCAAGTCATCCAGGGCAACGGCCGTTTGCCCTGCCGCCGCATAGGCATTCCCCCGGTTTACGTAGGCTACAGCCAGGTCAGGGTTTAGCGTAATCGCCTGATTCAGGTCGGCGATTGCCTGCGCTGTGTTGCTCAGGCGCAAATAGGCCACGCCGCGACTGACGAACGCCTCTGCATTTTGTGGCTCCAGGGCAATGGCGCGGTCATAATCCGCAATGCCGTTCTCGATTTGCCCCGCCTGCACGTACAGCAGGCCGCGATTGAGATAGGGATGCACGTAGGTGGGTGCCAGGGTAATGGCCTGAGTGTAATCTTGCAGCGCCTTTTGCGCATCACCGCTCAGGCGATATATCATGCCCCGGCTGTTGTAGGCGCGGGCATTGCGTGGATCAATGGCTAATGCTTTGTTCAGGTCGCTCAGCGCCAGCTCGATCTGCCCCTGCTCGCCATACAGCCCACCGCGCTCGGCATACGCCAGAGCGTTGTTGGCATCCAGCGCCAACGCCTGATTCAGGTCGGCCAGGGCAGCTGTCAGGTCGCCCAGGGCGCGGTGAGCGGCGCCGCGATGGGCATAAGCCGCTGCCAGGTTGGGGTTCAGGGTAATGGCCTGGCTAAATTGGGCAATGGCCTGTGCCAGGTCGCCGCTAAGCTGATAAGCGCGCCCCAGGTAATCATACAGCGCCGCGTCACCTGGGGTGAGGGTGAGGGCGTGACGAAAGTCGGCAACGGCCGTTGCGTATTCTCCCTGTTCCAGATAGACCACCCCACGCCCCAGAAACAACTCCGCATTGTCAGGCGCCAGGGTAATGGCCTGGTTGTAGGCGGCAATGGCGTTCTGATAATCGCCGCGCATTTGCGCCTCCAGGGCCACGCGCAAATAGGTTTCTGCCGTTGGCTGCGGCGTGCAGGCCGCTCCCAGCACCGTCAACCACAGGCACAATCGTACAAAGAACAAAATATGTTTCACCCGCCCCACCTCCAATCGCCGACCTCTTGTCTCCAGTCTCTACTTTCCAGTTTCTCCCCCTCTCAACCAGCGCAGCAGCGCCAAAAACAAGATGGGGCTGCTGAGGTAGAAGAGCAACGGCCGTAATCCCATCCACGTATGTTGCCAATCCGACCTCTGCGCGGGGGCAGCATGTGCGCCCGCGTAGGCGGCCAGCGCATCCCAGGCAGGCAAGGGGGTAAAATCTGGCTCCAGCAGGCGGAAGTAGTACCAGGATTGGTCGCGCTCCCAGTCGGCAGCGCGCTTGAAAAACCAGTAGTTGATTACTCCCACCCAGGGCCATTCCGCCTGTGCCCGTTCATACGCCTCTACCGCGTATCGCGCCTGCTGTGCTTCTGTCACACGGCCGTAAATGGCAGGCAGCGGCTCCGGCGCGGCATTCCAGCCCATTTCGCTAATCCACAGCGGCTTGGCACCATCTCCATGTCGCACCATCAAGTCGCGAATAAACAGGTGATGGGGGTAGTTAATGACTGTTGGCCGCAAACGGCGGTCGGTAGGGCCAGAAAACAGGCCATACCCCTGTGCCGACATTACGTCGAAGCAGGCCCCGGCGCCGGCAGCGTACATGCGCTCCAGAAAAATCAGGTCGTTCAGGTTGCGCCCGCTGACCTCAACCGTGGGCGTTAAGGCCCCGGCCAGCACCACAGCCTGGGGATTGGCGGCTTTGATACGGCCGTATGCCAGGCATAGCAACTGTGTATATTGCTCTGGGTTCACCGGGCTGAGCGCCGGGTTGCCCCACTCCTCGTTCCCGTTTGGCTCATTCCACACCTGGTAATAGGTGATTTGTCCGCGATAGCGGCGCGCCACTGTCTCCACAAAGTCGCCAAAGTCACTATAATCATCGGGCGGGGCATAGGCGCCAATAGTGTTGGTGAGGGCGCGTGTCCAGGCGGGCGGGTTGCCCAGGCGGGCAATAATCTGCACGTCGTAAACATTGGCCAGCGCCACAATCTGGTCGTACTTGGCCCAGGCGTCTATGGCATCGGGAATACCGTCGCCATCCAGGTCGTTGCGCCGGTCGCTAAAGTCACCCTTGCCATGAATTTCAATATCCTCCCAGGGGAATTCCTGACGTAGAAAGCGAAAACCGGCGTTGCGAATCATTTGCAGGCTGCGTTCGCGCTTTTCTGGCTCTACCTCTTGCTGTAAGAAGGTGTTGACGCCAAAGGGAGAAACGGCCGTACTCCCCGCAAGGTCACGCAATCCCAACTGGGGCTGGGGCCGCACGGCCGTATACAGCCAATGCCCCACGCCCAAAAGCTGCCCCTGCCACGCCTTCTCTCCCGTCAGCGCATACAAAGACAGCGTGGGGGGGAAGAGCGAGAGGGTAAAAAGAAAAACGGCCGTTGTCACTACAAGCTGCCACAATCGTCTCATAGCGCGATTATACTCCCCCTGGCATAATTCCACACAACTTATGGCGTGCAACCATTTGTAGATTCGCGCGGCCTGGCATACGGTTTCATTAAAAATGACCGCAGACGGCCGGCTGCAAACCGCACGCCCCCGCTCGGTGTCAATCTTAGTGAGGAGGAACGCCAGCAGGGTGAGAGACGATACAGGCGCGACGGCGAGGACAACAATGTGCCGAAGCGAGTCACCTTTTCACCACGCCGTCGCGCCCGAACAGCAAAAATCGCGCATTCTTATAATGCACTGCGTCAAAATCTGTTGTACAATGAAGCGCAACAGGCTTGCAAAACGAACCGCAAGCGCGTTAACTGGCGATCAGAGATTAGCAACCGGCCAACTCCCCATCTCCAGTTTCTACAAACGCCAACCGGTTCTCACATGATCACTTCAGAGAGGGACAGCGCATGTTAACAACCACCGAAAAACTCCTATTTGCCCTGCTTATGGCCATCTCCCTGATGGCCACCTACAACACCTTCGGCCAGATGTTCCGCATCGTGCAGCGCGGGCAGGGGCAGCTCTACTTCGACAACTTCTTCCAGCGCCTCTGGACCGGCTTCATTGCCTTCATCAGCCAGGGACGCATCATTCGCCACCGCAAACTCTCCTCCATCTTTCACTATGGCGTCGCCTGGGGCTTCATCTTCTACTTTCTCGTCAACGCCATAGACGTGATGGAGGGGCTCATTCCTGGCTTTCACTTTTTGCCAGACCATCTCATCGGCAACCTCTTCCGCCTGCTAGCCGACATTTTCAGCATGACCGTACTCGTTGGCGTCGCCTACTTTTTGCTGCGCCGCTTTGCCGCCAAAGACCCCGTCCTCAGCATCCGCGAAAACATCACCCTCATGCCGCGCGTGCGTGCCGGCGGCGTGCGCCAGGACTCACTCGTCGTTGGCTTGTTCATTTTGCTGCACGTCGGCTTCCGCCTCTTCGGTGCATCCGCCCTCATTGCCCAACATGGCGGCAGCGATCCCTGGCAGCCATTTGGCACACTTTTTGCCAGCCTGTTCTTCAACAATGCCAGCGACTTTGCCCTGGCGGCCTCCTGGCACATTGGCTGGTGGGTGGCCATTGGCCTTATCCTGCTCTTTCTGCCCTACTTTCCCTACACTAAACACGCCCACCTCTTTGTTGGCCCCTTCAACTTCATGACTTCCCCACCTCGCACTTACCTGGGGCAAATGAAAACGCTCAACTTTGCAGATGAATCCATTGAACAGTTTGGTGCCAAAAATCTGTTTGACTTGGAAAAAACCCGCCTGGTAGATGCCTACGCCTGCATCATGTGTAATCGTTGCCAGGAAGCGTGCCCCGCCTACAACACCGGTAAGGAGCTATCTCCAGCAGCGTTAGAAATCAACAAACGGTACTACCTGCGCGAAAATATGGGCGACCTGGCTGCCGGCGCGCCCAGCGAGATACCCCTGCTGCAATTTGCCATCAGCGAGAGCGCCGTATGGGCATGTACAGCCTGCGGCGCGTGTATAGACGTGTGTCCCGTCGGCAACACCCCTATGCTAGACATCATGGACATTCGCCGTGACCTGGTGCTGATGGCAAGCGAGTTCCCCAACGAATTGCAGGGCGCGTTTCGCGGCATGGAACGCAACGGCAACCCCTGGCAATCTACCGAGAGCCGCATGGAGTGGACCAAACCTTTGCCCTTTGACGTGCCTACCGTAGCAGAAAACCCGGATTATGAATACCTGTTTTGGGTTGGCTGCGCCGGCGCCTTTAACCCAGAGGCACAGCAAACGGCGCGCGCTGTCGCCACCATTTTGCACGAAGCGGGTGTCAGCTTTGCCATTTTGGGCGATAACGAATCTTGCACGGGCGACTCGGCGCGACGCGCGGGTAACGAGTACCTGTTTTATGAAATGGCGCTGGGTAACATTGAGACGCTGAACGCGGCTAAAGCAAACGAGCGCAAAATTGTGACGAGCTGCCCGCACTGCTTTACCACCCTGGGCAAAGAGTATGGCGAACTGGGCGGCCATTATCAGGTGTTCCACCACACGCAGTTGATAGCTGACCTGGTGGGGCGGGGCAAGCTGCGCCTGAATGGACAACGGCTGGAAAAGGTGACCTTCCACGATCCGTGCTACCTGGGTCGCCACAATGGCGTCGTGAGTGAACCACGTGAGGCGCTGGCGAAGGCGGGCTTCCAACTGCTGGAGATGAAGCGGCACGGCACAAACTCTTTCTGCTGTGGTGCAGGCGGCGCGCAGATGTGGAAGGAGGAGGAACATGGCACGCAGGCTGTCAATATGAACCGCTACCACGAGGCAAAGCGCACGGGCGCAAAAACGCTGGCGGTAGGCTGCCCCTTCTGTGCGACGATGATGCACGACGCGAACCGTGAAGAGGGCGCACCGATGCAGGTGCGCGATGTGGCAGAGCTAGTGCTGGAAGCAATGCAAAAGTAGGAGAGAATGGGAAGAGAGCATCCATTCTCTGGTCTTTCACGCGCCTAAAAAGTGGTGTAGTTGGTGATGAGCAGCTCGCTGATTTTGCCGCGCTGCGCGCTCTTGCTGTTGATGGCACGGCTGGCATATACCTTGTGAATGTGATAGCCCTGGTAAAGACGCTGGAAGAAGTGGTCGTCGGGGTTTGTGTTGTGCGGATCGGAGTTGCTGAGCATGAGCTTGGCGCAACGGCCGTCTAGTTCACGGTAGAACGCAGCCAGGCGCATCTGCTCGGCATCGTCAAAGGTGTGGCTGGCATAGGCGGTAAAGCTGGCGCTTTTGCTGAGGGGGCGGTAGGGGGGGTCAAAGTAGACAAAGGCGTGCGTGTCTACCAGGGAGCGGCATACCTCAAAGTCGGCGTGGCGAATTTCGGCGCGCTGTAAAACGGCCGCTGCTGCGCGCAAGTTGGGCGCATCACAAATGGTGGGGCGTTCGTAACGGCCAAAGGGTACGTTGAACGCCCCTTTGGTGTTTACGCGGAACAGCCCGTTGAAACAGGTGCGGTTAAGAAAAATGAGCTGTGCCGTTTTGCGGATTTGCGCTGTTTCGCAAGGTGCTGTCTCGCAAGCGGGGTCAGGCAGGCCAACGGCCGTTGCTTTGCCCACGCTCTGGTTAAATTCTGCCCGCACCTGGTAAAAAAATTTCTCCTGCTCGTCTTTGGCCAACGCGTGATATTGGCGCTGCATCTCCATGAGCAGCGCAATCACCTCTTCCACGCTGTGCTGCAATGTCTGGTAGGCCAGAATTAAATCCCTGTTTTGGTCAGAAATGTAGTATTCGCGCGCGGGGTAGCTTTGCGCCACGTGAAAGAAGACAGCGCTACCGCCAATGAACGGCTCCACGTAGCGATGGATACGGCCGTTTTTCAGCTCTGCGGGCAGGCGCGCATCTATCTGCGCCAGGAGCTGACGCTTACCGCCAGCCCACTTTAGAAAGGGCTTGGCAATTGTGAGGGGAGTACCTGCGTGTGTCATGCGGAAGGGTGTATCAGTCTCCCTTGAAAATGACCGCCGACCGCAGATTACCCATCACTGGCAAAATTGCGGTCAGCAGTTGGCGGTCAAAAAGTACAGATTACTTGAAGCATGCCCAAAATTCACCCACTACCCCGCTATTATACCCACAAATTCGCCTTATCGGGGCGGCGGGCACGCCACCAACGGCCGCCGGCCCAGGCCAGGCCTATCAACCCCAGCAGCACGTCGCGCGCGCGAATGAGCAGACTGGCGCTAACGGCCGTTGCCACAGCCAGGGATGGGTTGACTCCCAGCAGTTTCAGCATCAGCACCTGGCTGGCCTCCAGCGCCCCCAGGCCGCCGGGCAGGGGCAGCAGGTAGGCCAGGCGCGCCGCCGTGAGCATGGCCAGCGTCTGCACCAGGGTCAGTGGCGCAGCCAAAAAGTGCAGCATCAGCGCGTACTCCGCCACCATCAACAGCCAGCCAGCCAGAGAAATGAGCAGCGCCAGCAGCATGGCGCGGGGGGCATTCTGGCAAAAAACAGTGGCCTGGTGTTCGCTGGCTTGCAGCAAGGCGCTCACGCGGCGGGCGCGCGGCCCCCAGAAAGGCAAACGCTCAAGCTGGCGCAGCAGCCGCCCTATGGGATATTGTCCGCGCCAGGTGGCCAGCAGGAAAAGTGCGATGGCAGAAACGAGCGCCAGGGGGAAAACGGCCGTTTGCCAGCCAATGACCGCGCCCAAAAAGCCCTGCCACAGCAGCACCCCGACCCCCAGCGCCAGAGAGAGAAAATTGACCAACAGCTCCAGCAGCTTATCAAGCGTGACGGCGGCAACGGCCGTTTCCCGCGCCACGCCATGTTCCCGCTCCACCAACGCCACTTGCAGCGGCTCCCCGCCAAAGTGCGGCCCCGGCGTAAAGTAACTGACGCCAAATGCCGCCAGGCGATGCAGCAACAGGCACAAAAAAGGAAGGCGGTAGCCCATGCCGCGCAAAATCAGCCACCAACGGCCGTTCAGCGCCAATAGCACCAGTCCATTCAGCAGCAACAGTACCAACAGGTTCGCCAGGGAAAGCTGACGCAGCACCAGGCCTACCTGGCGCAAGGGAATTTGCGCCAGTACCCAGCCCAACAGCAGGAGTGCCAGCAGCGGCAGTAGCGTTGCTCGCAGAGTAGCTTGTATCCTGCCCCACGCTTCTTGCCCCTGGCCTGCTGCCTTCTGCCTCATGCTCCACCAAAGCGCCGCGCGAGAAAATGCTCCTCCGGCTGCGTCCACAGCGAAAATGGCCCTGTGCCCAGCAGCATCAGCGTAACCACGCACGCCAGCGTCACGCTGTTTAGTGCGCCTGCCCCCTGGCTGATGAAGTCGAAGGCAATGGGAAAGACCAACAGCACGGAAAAGAGCCGCCCCAGCAGCCCCAGGGCAATCAGCACCGCGCCAACGCCGAAGAGCAGCAGGGCCGCGCCGGCCAGCGCCTCTGCCCAGGGCAGCCGCCAGCCGGCCAACAGCGCCGCCCAGGGAGTCGGGGGAAAGGAGAGGGAGTGCATGAGGAAAACGGCCGTTGCCAGCAATATACTGCGCAGCACGGGGGGCAACGCGCGGCGCGTCAGCCAGACAATGCGCCTTTGCCAACGGCCGTAAGCCAGGCTCGCGGGGTCCAGTTGTCCTGCCGCCACCAGCCAATCGCGCAAAAAGCTAACGGCCGTTGCCGCGGCAAAAATCGTGCCTGCAATCGTCGCCCCCAGCGGGGGCACAATTGGCCACAGCACCGCGCTCATAAACCCCATCTGGAAACCGGCAAAAATACGCCGGTGCACGCTAGGGGGCAGCTCATAAATCGGTAATCTGCGCCGCCTGCGCCACCACAGCCCCAGGAGAAAAAAGTAGCGCGCCAGCCCCAGGGGCAAATACCACAGCGGCAACTGTCCATAGTTCACCGCTAACAGCGTCACCAACAGCATCCCCAGGCCGTCGAACTCCATGTCCAGGCGCGCGCCTAGCAGCGTCGCATGGCGTGTGCGGCGCGCCACGTAGCCATCCAGGTAGTCAGCGATAATGGCACAGGTGTACAACAGCATCGGCAGCCAGGCCAGGGCGCCGGGAGGCCAGGGAGAAAAGAGAAAGCCGCTCATCAGCGCCAGCGCCAGGCCGCGCGCCAGGGTCAGGCCGTTGCCATAGCCCAGGCTAGGCAGAACGGCTGCTTCCCCTTCGCGATAATTCAACGGCAGCCCGCGCCACAGCAGCCACAGCCCGTACAGCAGCAAGGGCACAGCCAGCAGCGCCCAACGCCCGGCGTCTTGCCAGACCGGGGCCAACACCAGATAGCCGCCCAGCCACGTTGCCAGCCAGACAGCCGTTACCCCTGCCGCGCGCCTACGTAGCGCCCGTGGCAGAGAGGCAAACGAATAAGATGTCATAGAAATAAATAAAGGAAACGGCCGTTGTATGCCTGACAGAGTGAGGGTGAAAAGGCGAACAGCTTAACGACAGTCAACAGGGCAACAAATTTGCACTTTACCGGGCGACGGGTTCCCAAGTTACAGGTTGCTCTGACCTACCAGCCTTTTGTACCGGGTTCTCCCTTAAACGGCCCCACAATGTCATGCGTAATCCAGCCACCGTAAAAGTCCCCTGGTTGCGGCCTCACCTTTTCTCCATCTACATAGCACGCATCCATTGGGCCGGCGTAAAACGCCACATAATTTTTAATGGCCGCAAACGCTGGCGTTGGGTTGGCATAATACCACGCTGCCGCTTCAGCGCGCCGTCTGCCTACCACCACCGTGTAATACTCCGCCTGCCCCTTCCACTCACACCAGGAAAAACCGGCCGTTGGCTCCAGGCACGTTTGCAAAATATCTGCCGGGGGAATGTAATAGACAGGCGGATGGCTCGTCTCCAACACGCGATAAGCGCGCGTCGTGTCAGCGATCACCACCCCATTAAACACCACCTGAATATGTTTAGAAGTCGGCTCCAGGCGCGGCGGGCGCGGGTAGTCCCACACCGATTCTTGCCCTGGACCCGGCTCTATTGGCTGAATTTGCGATAACATCATCATAACTCCTGGAAATATATATACCCTCTGTATAGTTACCTCGCACAATCCAATAGATTAAGAGTAAATTTTTGGGCATGATTCAAGCGATCTTTACCATTTGACCGCCGACTGCTGACCGCCGACCGCGATTTTGCCGGTGATGAGAGGTGTGCCGTCAGCCGTCTGCGGTCAGAAATTCATAAAGCACCGCTTCCCGAAAAATGAACCATGCCATTTTTGGGTTCGTGTGCTGGCAAAAGCGGTCAGTAATTGGCCTTTACTCGCTGTAGCGCAGACTTCAATGCGCCACCTCTGGAAGGTGCTTTTCTTTGCCAGCAACTTCTCGAAACGCAATATACAGAGGAAAAAGAGCAGAGGGTGTGGTGTGATACACACAATGACACCCCGTAAGTTTACACAATAATCAGCACCCTTATCACAGGGGATTGTCAGGGAATGGGTGGTTCAATCACAAAGGCTTCATCAAACTGGCTAAAGTCCACCTGCCAGATGCTTGGCTCTTCACTACCCGCCACCGGTTCGATGACAAGAATGCGGTGCAAGAGAAAGCTCCCTGGCTCTACCCACATTGTTACCTGCACAGTTTCCGGGCCAATCAGTGTGCCACTCATTTCGTACAGTTTGCTGCTGGTTGCTTCACCAGTAATTTTGTACAAAGAGACATTTGCCCCACCCTCCAGCTTTTCCTGGCCCTCCAGAACAACGTTGGTCAGGTCGGCAGCCAGAATGGCGGGCAACCCTACATCTTCACGGAAGAGAACAGAGGGATTAAAGCCCCAGTTCGGGGGCAGCGTTTCCCACTGCCCCGTCAGCGGGTTTGTCTGCCACTGTGTCTCACCAATGCTGACGATGGCGATATTGGTGACCAACCCCGGCACAATCACGCGCACCATGGCGCGTGCGCGATCAGGGGCGGCATACTCTCCTTCGGCACGGCGCAGGGAGAGTGTGTTGCTGGCGTCTAGGTATGCCGGCGCGCCACTGCGGTCAATGACAAAGCGAAACCCTTGCAGTGAGGCCATTTTTGCCGCTGCCCGGCTCACAATCTCTGCCGCAGTGGGTTCCGGCGGCGCATCAGAACGACAGGCAATCAGCAGGCACAATAGCAATAAGAGAAGGTTTGCTCGTTTTACCATAATACAGAGTTTACCGTACCTGAAGCAGAAAAAACAAGCAACATAACAACTTGAGTCAAAAAGGCGAAATTATGGCGGGGACAGGCATGGTTCAAGCGATACGGACTTCTCCGTACCATCTCGCCCACCCGCATCAAATTTAGAATTGCCACATGTTAAATTTTCGTTCACCCATCGTGTAAGAATCAGGTAAACTTTGCCCAGCAACTGCCCTCTGGCAAATTGGCGGGAAAGCCCATTGGCTATGAAGGCATCTTCACCTGGCTGATGCCTGCCGCGCGGGTGCCACAGGGTCTTTTCCGGCAATCTGCCAGGTACAGGCAAAATACCATGGCCTATTAAGGAGGAAAAATGAGCAGCAGCATAAGCAGCCACAAGTTCGATTACCGCAAAACTTTCATTGTTGGTTTTGGCTTCTTGGGCATCAGTGTTATCTGGCCAATTTTTAACCAGTTTGTGCCGATATTCTTGCAGGCAGGAGACCCGCAGGCAGGGGTGGTTGGCCTGGGGCTGACGCCAGCCCTGGCACTATTTATTATGACCTGGGATAATCTGATCAATATCTTTATGCAGCCATGGGTAGGGGCCAGGAGTGACGCTACCTGGAATCGCTTTGGCCGGCGCAAGCCGTGGATTTTATTGGGGCTGCCCATTGCGGTGCTTGGTTTTGTGCTGCTGCCTTTTGCGCAAACGGCCGTAGCCATTGCCGCCTTCATTCTCATCACCAATTTTGGTATGGCCCTCTTCCGCTCGCCTACTGTAGCCTGGCTGGGCGACCTGTTTCCCGCTGAAGACCGCAGCAAAGCCAACGGCATCATCAACCTGATGGGTGGCGTGGGGGGACTGCTGGCCTTTTTTGGCGGCGGGTTGCTCTACAACGCTTTTGGCAAGAGTGCGCCTTTTGTGGGTGGGGCGGTTTTGCTGGTGGTGGCGGCATTAACGGCCGTCTGGCGCGTGCAGGAACCGCCCAAAATCCAAGGCGACAGCGAACCGGATGGCGGGGTGCTGGCGAATTTACGCCAGGTGTTTCACAATCCGGACAAAAGCGGCGTTTTCGTCCTGCTGGCCATTCTGCTCTGGTTCATCGCCTTCAATGCGCTGGAAGCGGGCTTATCCTCTTTTGCCGTGTACACCCTGGGGATTGGCGCCGGCAACGCTTCCCTCTATGCTGGTGCGGTCACCATTACCATCATCGCCTTTGCTCTGCCTGCAGGGCTGATCGGCACCAAATTCGGCCGTCGCTCCACCATTATGGTCGGGCTGACCGGGTTAACACTTATTCTACTGGTCGGGTTTGTAGCCATACAAGAGGTGGTAACCTTTATCATCGCCCTGGTGCTGGTGGGCATTTTTTGGGCTTGCGTCAATGTCAACAGCCTGCCCATGGTCTACGATTATGGCGATGAACGCAAAATTGGCGCCTACACCGGCCTTTACTACTTCTCCTCACAGACGGCAGCCGTGCTGGGGCCGACCATGGGCGGCATTGTGGTAGACGTGTTAGGAGATGAATATCGTTGGCTGTTTGCCTTTAGCGCCGTCTTTATGGCCCTGGCCTGGCTGGCTATGAGCCACGTGCGCAAGCAGTAGTTAAATGGCGGCGCAGGCCTGCCGGTTACGGCACGGGGGCTCAATAAACAAAAGCCGACAAGCTTCATCTTATCAGGAAACGGTGCTTTATAAATTTCTGACCGCCGACGGCTGACCGCAGACCGCCGGGCTTGAGACAAATTGCAGGCGGCTGTCCGCGGCCGGCGGTCAAATTTGTAAGGATCCGTCTGAACCATGCCCAAACACCTGGCCAACCTGGTTGAAGTCCACCTGCTGATGGCAACTGGCATCTGGCGAGTTTGTGCCGATCTCTGGCGCCGTAACGCGATTTGGTCAAATTGCGCTACACTGGCCGCTAGCAAAAACGCCAATGTCCAGTAGGCCAATGAAGCCGTGTCAAAGGGCTTGACAGGTCAAAAGGCAAAGTGCAAGTTCGTCTAGTCACCTCTGAACTCTAAATTCAAGTCAAGTACCGGTGACCAAAGAGTGGTAAATTCTACCCATAGGCTCTCTGCGAATCGCCGTTATAATAGCCCTTGTACCATCAGGTGACGAAGCGCGTAAAAAACCTGGAGCACAGACTTCTCTCCTGATGGAAGAAATATCCCGTCCGTGCTCCCAAGTTGCAGGAAAAAATCATGCAAGACACCGAGCTTACCAAAGCCTTGTTGTGGCTGGCACAAAAGATCGAAGCATCATTGCCGGAAAAAACTGTGCTGGCACGCAAGCCGGAAACAATAGCGATGATCCAAGATCGTTTCCAACTGGCCCGTAAACACGCCAAAATTCAGATTCCCGCGCATCTGGAAGAATCTTTTTTTGCGGACCTGCTGGACGAAATTTTGGGCTTTGGCCCCCTGGAAAAATTGCTGCAAGATGAAACCGTCACAGAAGTGATGGTGAATCGGGCTGATCAGGTTTACGTGGAGCGCAAAGGAAAGGTGCAGCCAACCGAGGTGCGCTTTTTGGATGATGATCACGTACAGCGAGTCATTAATAAAATCATCGCCCCCCTGGGGCGCTTTGTCAATTGGGACTCTCCACTGGTGGATGCACGCCTGCCAGATGGCTCGCGCGTGAATGCGGTCGTTCCCCCATGCGCAATTGATGGGCCGAACATCACCATTCGCAAGTTCTCAAAAAAACCATTTGGGGTCAAGGATCTCATTCGCTTTGGCAGCCTGAATGAGGATATGGCGCTCTTTTTGCAGGCCGCTGTGGTTTCTAAGCTGAATATCGTGGTCTCTGGAGGCACCGGGTCTGGCAAAACGACGCTGCTAAATGTGCTTTCGAGCTTCATTCCAGAAGGTGAGCGCATTGTGACCATTGAAGATGCAGCTGAACTGAGCCTGCTGCAACCGCACGTGGTGCGCCTGGAAACGAAAAAGCCGTCGCGGGTGGGAGATAGCGAAGTAACGATTCGCGACCTGGTGATTAATTCGCTGCGTATGCGCCCGGAACGCATTGTGGTGGGGGAGTGCCGCGGCGGCGAGGCGCTGGATATGCTGCAAGCGATGAATACCGGGCATGATGGCAGCCTGACGACCATTCACGCCAATAGCCCGCGCGACACTATCTCACGTCTGGAGACGCTGGTGCTGATGGCAGGGATGGATTTACCGCTTTCGGTGGTGCGCAGGCAGATTGCCTCGGCAATAGATTTGATTGTGCAACAGGCGCGCCTGCGCGATGGCAGCCGCAAGGTAATTAGCATCACGGAAGTGACCGGTATGGAGGGAGAGACCGTTGTCATGCAAGAGATTTTCCGCTTTGAGGAGACGGGGGTAA
This sequence comes from uncultured Anaerolineae bacterium, assembly GCA_937943625.1. Lineage (GTDB taxonomy): Bacteria > Chloroflexota > Anaerolineae > Promineifilales > Promineifilaceae > JACSRF01. The sequence goes on from CALEAD010000007.1 coordinate 133,877, forward strand.
AGGATGAGAAGGTGATCGGGGAGTTCTTGCCGGGGGGCGGACGGCCGAATTGCGAAGCAAAGTTGCGACAGCACGGGTTTGTATTGCCGGCCACGATGTTTATTTCTGGGGCGGCGGTGCGGGGAAAACGGCGATGAATAGATTATTGGCAATTAGCGGGTTGATGGTGGCGTTGTTGGTGGCGGTGGGAGTGGCAACGGCCGTTGCGGTCAAAACGGCCGTTCCACTTCAAGACACAACCACAGTGGTATTTTACGATGGCAGCCTGGGCACACTGCCAGAAGCGCAACACCTTTTTTATGGCGAGCTTCTGGCTGGCCCTACGCAAACGCTGGTGCCTGGCGGAGTCATCTTCAATACGCTCGTTTTACCCCTGGGGCAGGCGCACATGGCCGGCTTTGCCGCCGACCCGGCGCTGCTGCCGCAGCTGGCACGCACGCCCGGCTATACCGTCACGCTGGCGCTACAGGTGCTCAACGAGATACACAGCAGCCCAGATCGCGCCGGCTTCAGCCTGCTGGTGCTGAGTGATGATGCCAACGGCACGGAAACGGTGAAAGGGCTGGAGCTGGCCTTCTGGCAAAATGAGGTTTGGGCGCAAAATGACGCCACACAGGGGGGCTATTTTACACACGGGGAGGGAGTGAGCTTTAACACGACAACGGCCGTTGTACGCTACGACCTCTTCATCATCACCGACACCTACCGTCTTTCTGCCGACGGCCAACCCATTCTCAGCGGTCCCATCCGCGACTATACCGGCTTTGAGGGAACGTTAGACCCGTATGAGACGCCCAACGTGGTCGCATTTGGCGACAACACCACCTCTGCCGGGGCGCGCGTGCAGTTTAACTATGTGGCGGTAACGCTTCCCGTGCCGTCCGTGATAGAGCCAGATTTTCTCTTGTTCCTGCCGGTTGCTATACGGCCATAAAAAAGGCCGGGGTCTATGTGAACACCCGGCCTTTCCCTACATCAATTACCAGTTACAGGTCACGTTTCCCCCCTGTCAGGCGCTAAAACGTCCACCATACCCAGTGATAAGAAGAAACCGGGAACGGCCGTGGCAGCGCCGGATCGCCGGAGCGTGGCAGCTTGTTATTCACCGGATTCACGCCATTTGTGCCAATTGCATAGATGTAGGCTGGCTTGCCGGCATTCATATCGAACACTGTCTTCAGCCATGCTTCGCGGATGCTAAGCTGGGACAGCGTAATGCCCAAGAAGGTGACGGGACGCATATTATCTACAAAGCGCGGACCAAACGCCACGTCTGCCATGTCGCTGTTATAGCCAAGCAGCATGTGCGCTCCTTGGAAAGCGCCAAACCAGCGGCGAATTGGTTCCGACCCGGCAGCGTACCCCTGCACGCGCAGGGTCTGGCAAGAGGCAAAGCCAGCCCAGCGCATGGTCGAGTAGCGCGCATTGCTGCCATCAAACCAGGTGCTGTCTTTGTTGGAGGGCAGGCTGAGACCACCAGGGCCGCCATGCCCGGCGTAGTAAGCGAAGTCCACGCGATCCACACCAGAGGTACAGTCAATGCCGCCCAGGCTGCAATCGCGCCAATCTTTCTCCCAGGCGTTGGCGTTCCACCAGTTGTAGGTGGAAGTCCAGCCAAAGGCGATCATCTTGGTGCGGAAGCCGATCGCGTCGGGCACAACGCCAGGCAGGTCGGAACCGCCAGGCCCATAGGGCGGGTAATCGGAACCGGCATGCACGCCAAAGCGGTAAACGGCCGTGATCGCTTCGGGCGCACTCGCACCAGCAGGCGCTGGTGCATTCGCCGCCAGACCGGTGTTATTCAACAAGGCGGGCAAAAAGGCAGACGGGGCCACGCTGGGGTAAAGCATAATGGCCGCCTGGCGCACCGCGCCGTTGGCATCCTCTACCTCTAGCTGTACGACAATGCCAGCGGGGAAACCCGCGTGCGACAGCACTTCCAGGTCAGTCGCGGTGGCATTCACATTCCCTGCCGCCGGCAGCGTGCCGGTAACCAGGAGCGAGCCATCGCCGCTGCTCCAGGTGTAGGTGTAGGGAGCCTGGCCACCCGTAATGGAGCCGGTGAGGGCAACGGCCGTACCGGGGGTAAAGGTGCTGCCATCGGCCGGACTGGTAATGGCTACATCAGGGCCATAGCTGCCCGGCTGCAAAGCGGGAACCATGATGGTGCGCAGGACAATCACCTCCCCATCTACTTCCACCTCAATATCTTCAAACTCCAGCATCGGCTCCAGCCCCGCCTGTGTTTGCGAAATATCTGGCGCGTCATACACCAGCGCGGGCACAGGCACGTTGATGGCATCCGCATCGGGATAGGCATCCCAAACGGCCTGCTCTACCTGCTGGCGCACCGCTTCAGGGTCGCGCGTGGGGAAATTGCCCACAAACTCCAACGAGCGGCTAAAGAAAGGCATGGCTACTGCACCCAGGCCGGGCACGGCGTCATCCAGGCTGAACCCCCCCCCTTCCGTCACGTCGGTTGTTTTGAAGAGCAAGGAGATGTGGCCGCCGGCGCCGCCCAGGGGTACAGTGGGGGTTTGCGAATAGCGCCCCGTTTTCACAAACATGGGCACTTGCACTACGGCGCCAATTACCGTTTCTTGTTGCAGCGCGCGCCCTGTGCTGTCGGCTGCAGCCGTTTTGATGAGCGAAACGCGGTACGGGTTGAACTGCCCAAAGCTGTAGTCGCAGAACTGCACGTTGGGCGTGCCAATGTCGTTATTGTCCGGGAAAAGCTGGTTCAAAAGCAGGAATAGGCACGCCTGATATTGTGCCTGCGCCGGATCAATGCTACCGCGCGACTCTTCGTTAAAGGCTTCTGCCGGGTTAAAGGCATTGAAGCCACCGGTCGCACCGTACCGCTCCAGGATCGAGTTGGTTTGGGTGTTGACAATCGTAAAACGTGGACGGCCGTTGACCACATCCTCTAGCGGAGCGATTTCGCGTCCAACAGAGGAGAAGAGCGAAGCTACCGCCACTGAACCATCACCTGTGATCGTTTGCGGCAAGAATTTATACACCGGCAGGAGCATACCGGGCTGCAGCCAGATGCCATTGCTGGTCATCATGCCGGCAGGCGCTAGCACGGCCGGGGCAGGCTGCGCCGCGGCCAGAAACGTGAGAGAAACAAGGAGGGTAAGGGGGAGCAAAAGGAATACCAATCGCAAAAGTTTACGCCGTACCATAAGAAACCTCCTTCCTAAAGAGGGGAAAATTTATGCACCGCACGATTGAGAATTGACTAGGCCACACGGCGCATGAAAAAAAGCCTTGACAATTGCCAAAGCTATACTTAGCATACACTCAGGAAAGTATCTGTGTCAAGTTCAGGATAAAACAGAGGAGGGGTTAAGTACTCCGTAAAATAAATTGGTGAACATTTTGACAAAATCAGCCAGGTGGTTGAAAATGGCAGAATGAAAAAACAACATGTACAACTCACACAAACCGACCGAGACTTTCTGGAAACCCTGATCAGCAAGGGCGAATTGAGAGCCAGGTCTTACCGCCGTGCGCTTGGCTTATTGGAACTGGATCGTGGAAAGACCTACACAATGGTGTCTGAGACGTTACGAGTGACACTACCTACGCTTTCCTATTGGGCAGCTCAATACCGTGAAAAAGGGCTGAAGATGCTAGCAGATCAGCCACGTTCAGGCAGGCCAATCAAGATCACTGGCGACCAACGGGCAAAAATCACGGCTTTGGCTTGCAGTGAAGCACCTGAAGGGTATGCTCGTTGGAATTTGCGGCTTTTGGCGGATAAGGCCGTCGAATTGGGCTACTGTGAAGAGATTTCTCACACGGAGGTGGCAACGATACTCAAAAAAACGAACTAAAGCCGCATCTCAAGCGAACCTGGTGCATTGGCAAACTGGACAGTCGCTTCTTGGCACGGATGGAACAGATTTTGTCGCTCTATGCCTTGCCCTATGACCCAGCTTGTCCGGTGGTGTGCTACGATGAACGTCCATGCTTTCTGATTGGTGACCAGATCGAACCTGTCGCGATGCAAACCGGGCAGGCGCGTAAAGAACACTACGCTTACGAGAAGAATGGTTCGTGTGCTTTGCTGGCAGCCATTGAACCCTTGAGCGGATTTCGGTTAGCGCAAGTTCATCCGCAACGCACCAAGAAAGAGTACACGCTGTTTTGCCAGGCTTTGGCAGCCGAGTTCCCGGAAGCTATCAAAATCCGGTTAGTGCAAGATAACCTTAACACCCACGATGTCAGCGCTTTCTACGAAAACCTACCTGCGGATGAAGCTCAGGCTTTGGCAAATCGTTTTGAGTTCCACTTCACACCAAAGTCCGCCAGTTGGCTAAATATGATCGAGATCGAATTCTCTGCACTGACAAGGCTTTGTTTAGACCGCCGCATACCAAGCCAAGACCTACTTGAACGGGAAGTTCTTTCCCTGGTGGCTCAACGCAAAGCAGATAAAGTCAAGATCACCTGGCAGTTCTCAGTGCAATCGGCTCGTTGCAAGCTCAACTCGCATTATGTTAAGGTTCATTCAGACAACGAAAAGTTTAAGGAAATTTAGTTTACGGTGTACTAAAAACCTTTTCGGCACCAAAAGCGCGCTCTATATAATTTGGGTTGGTTGGGTTGGTTGGGTTAGTGGGAGACTGGTAAACTAGAGACTGAGACGTTCTACTGGCTAATCCTCAATCTCACGAAACAAACCAGCAAACCAACCAACCAAACACAAAAGAGATGGAGAGGGAAGAGAAATAATGTTGCAGCGCAAGCAATTTATTAATTTTGCCTGGTTTGTGGTGGCTTACACCATTGCTGTCATTTTGTGGGGCGCATTTGTCCGCGCTACCGGCTCTGGCGCTGGTTGTGGCAGCCATTGGCCCACCTGCAACGGGCAAATTATTCCCCGCCCTGAACAAGTCGAGACGATCATTGAGTTTTTCCATCGCATCACCAGCGCCGTGAATGGCGTCTTGGTGATTGCGCTGGTCGTGGGCGCGTTTCGCCTCTTCCCAAAAGGGTATCTGGTGCGGCGCGGCGCGGTGCTGTCGCTCATCTTCATCATCATCGAGGGTCTGTTGGGCGCGGCGCTGGTGCGCTTTGAATGGGTGGTGGACAACGTATCCATTGGTCGCGTCATTGCCTCTGGCGTCCACCTCATCAACACGTCCATTCTCATGACCCTGCTGATTGTGACGGCATGGGCTGCACAAAGCGCCGTGCGCGGCGAGAAGCTGAGCGACAGGCGGCTGCATTGGCGTCATCAGGGAGGGGTTGGCTGGATGCTGGGAATCGCCTTTGTCGGCTATCTGCTGCTGAGCGCCAGCGGCGCTATCGCGGCGCTGGGCAATACTGTGTTCCCCTCTGAATCGCTGGCGGCGGGGCTGGCGGCTGATTTTAATCCGACTTCCCACTTTCTCATTCGCCTGCGCGTCTGGCACCCGGTGATTGCCATTGCCCTGGGCATGTATCTGACGGTGATGGGAACGGCCGTTGCCACACAGCGCCCTTCTGCAGAAACGCGCACGTATGCCCGCCTGCTCAAGATCATCTTTGGCGTGCAGCTCGTCTTTGGCTTTTTCAATTTGTTGCTGCTGGCGCCCGTGTGGATGCAGCTTGTGCACCTGCTGCTGGCAAACCTGGTACTGCTGGGTCTTGTCTTATTGAGCGTAGAAGCGATAGCACAGCCACAGCCTGCTCCTGCCAAAGCTCCTCTGCTGGCGCAGCGCCAAACCAGCGGCTAGTGTAAAGTGGGTAGTGGCCAGTCATAACTAGCCACCATCCACTCGCCACTAATCACTCTATGCGATGAACTGGTATGTTGGCACCATGGGGTTTGCATATGAACAGTGGCGCAATGGCGTCTTCTACCCCGCTGGAATGCCACAGCAGCAGCTCCTGGGCTATTACAGCGAGCGATTCAACGCCGTGGAGATGGATTCTACCTTCTACGCCACGCCCACGGCCGATGCTGTGCAGCGCTGGCGGCAGGTAACGCCCCCCCAGTTTCAGATTGCGCCGAAAGTGCCGCGCCACATCACGCATGAACTGCGCCTGCACCAGGCGGCAGAGGCGTTTGCCCACTTTATTGAAACCATGCGCCTGCTGGGGTCGAACCTGGGGCCAATTGTGCTGCAATTTCCGCCCGATTTCAGCTTTGCCGAGGTGGGCGCGTTCGTTGAGTTTTTGCCGCAACTGCCAAAAGATTTGCGCTTTGCGGTGGAGTTTCGCCATCTGTCCTGGTATCGGCCAGAAACGGCCGTTCTCCTCTCCCAGCACCGCCTCTGCTGGGTGGCCGCCGATTACATTCACATGCCCAAAAAGCTGCATCGCACGACCGATTTCCTCTATCTGCGCTTCATTGGCCCGCACGGGCAGTTTGCCAACAAAGACCGGGAATTGGTGGACAAAACGGCCGACCTACAGGCGTGGTACGCGCAAATTCAGCCACACCTGAAAGAGGTAATGGCCGTGTATGCCTTCTTTAACAACGATTACGCCGGCTATTCACCAGCCACGTGTAATAAGTTCAGGCAAATTGTGGGGTTAGGCGGGGAGGAGATACGGTCGTTGGTCCAGGGGCACCTCTTTTAAGCATCCCACAAAGGTTCTACGTCATTTCCAGGGGATATAAACTTAGTCCCGAAAACAAGACAAAATCTTTCTGGTTCAAGGTGACCAGGGTGAGGTTATGCTACACGGCCGTTGTCCTGCCCCATGAGTGGCGCAACGCTTGTAACCAGGCATCTATATCAGCCTTGCTCATCATGTCTGGGTGATTTTCCTCGCTCTAGGCGCCGGCAGTTTCCTCGATAGCGGCCTGCTGTTCCGCCAATGCTAACTGCGCTTCAATGGCCTGGGCAATGAAGTGCTGCGCTGGCACAATGACAGGCGCGCATCCAGGCGCATGAGTAACTCATCCGGCAGTGTGACCGTTACTTTACGCTGGACAGCCACATTGGACTGGTTAGACATTTTGGGGCATGGTTCAACCGATCTTTATAATGACTGCCTACCACCGACCGCCGACCGCGATTTTGCCAGTCATGGGCCGTCGGCGGTCGGCGGTCAACAGGAGCGGATGTCAGCCGCCCGCGAGCAAACGCCCGCCCCACAGCACCGCCTGGCGGGTCACGTCAAACCAGGTCCCGGGCATAAAGCCCAACAGCAGGGTAAAGGCAACGGTGACGGCAACGGCCGTTACCACCGCCGGATGCCGCTCCTCTACCAACGTCCCGTCACCATCTGTCATGTACATCAGGTAGACCAGGCGCAGGTAGTAGTAGCCAGAAATAACGCTGGTCACCACGCCAATCAGCACCAGCCAGAGTAGGTCAGGACCAGCGGATGAGGCTTCGATGGCGGCGCGGAAGAGGTAAAACTTGCCAGAAAAGCCCCCTGTGGGCGGCACACCTGTCAGCGACAGCATAAAATAAGCCATCACCAGCGCCAGCAGCGGGTGGCGTCTGGCCAACCCCTTGTAATCGTTCAGCTGCAGCCCCTCACCCAGTTGGTGCTCGCGCGCCATGACAATGGCAAAAGCGCCCAGGGTGGTGAAGAGGTAGGCAAACATGTAAAACAGCGCCGCACTCAGGCCACGCTCTGAATTGGCGCTGGCAGCCACGGCAATCATGATATAACCGGCATGGGCAATGCTGGAGTAGGCCAGCATACGCTTGATGTTGCTCTGCGTAATCGCCACCACGTTGCCGATAATCAGGGTGAGGGCGGAAAGGACGGCAACGGCCGTTACCCAGGTATCGCCAATTTCCGGCAGCGCCGCCAGGAAGATGCGCAGCATGGCGGCAAAACCGCCCACTTTAGCTCCCACCGACATAAACGCCGTCACAATCGTCGGCGCGCCTTCGTACACGTCTGGCGTCCACATGTGGAAGGGAGCCGCCGCCACCTTAAAGCCCAGCCCCACCAGCAAAAAGGCGGCGCCCGCCAACCCTAGCGCCCCGCCATTGGCAATTCCTGTCAGCACCTGCGGCAGCGCCGTGGAGCCGGTAGCCCCATACGTGAGGGCAATGCCAAAGACAAAAATACCCGAAGAAAAGGCGCCCAGCAAAAAATACTTCATCGCCGATTCTTCCGATTCGCCGCGCGGCCAGGCCAGACCTGCCATGATGTAAAGGGGAATGGAGAGGATTTCCAGCGCCAAAAAGACCAGGATCAGGTCATTGGCCATGCCCATGAGCATCATGCCGCTAAGGGAAAAGAGCAGCAGCATGTAAAATTCGGCGCGGTCTAGACCCGTGCGCCGCAAATAGCTGATGGCCAACAAGATGGTGAGCGCGCCGGTAATGAGAAAAATGAGGTTGAGGAAGGTGGCATAGTTATCTAACAGCACCATTGGTTGGCCGCCCACTGGCGTGAAGGTGCCCGCTTCGCTGCCCCACATGGTGGCGGTTTGCGCAAATGCCAGCACAATACCCACCAGACTTAGCCAGGTGTACCACCCCTTGCGCGTTTCGGGGATGAAAAACTCCAACAACATAATGAGCGCACCTGTCACCATAACAATCAGTACAGGAGAAAGGAGCGCCAGATTAATTGCCGGAACTTGAAATTCCATACGGGCCTCTTTGCTTACTTTGATCTCAGTTTCACAAGTTTACCAGATTCTTAGAATCGGTGAAATGTAAATGCAGGACATGGTTCAAGCGACCTTTACAATTTGGCCGCCAACTACCGACCGCCGACCGCGACTTTGCCCGTGATGGGCGGTCTGCTGTCAGCCGTCTGCGGTCAGAAACTTGTAAAGTACCGTTTCCAGAGAAGATGACCCATGCCAAATACACCTTCTTTACGCTTCACGCTTCCACACCCACACCGTATTGCTATGAAAGGTGCTCTGCCCGGCCATGTCGCCCAGGGCATCGGAGGTGAGCCAATTGACGTTACGACCGTTGCCCTGATGCTGGCTCCAACGTCCTTTGGGCGCAGCCACCACGCCGGGGCGCACGGCATCAGTCACTTTGGCCACAAACTCGCAGGCACTACGGCCGTTTGCTACCACCACTTTGTCTCCCTGGGCAACGCCGCGCCGGGCCGCATCCTGCGGATGAATCTCTATAAACGGCTCTCCTTCGTGAAGCAGCATGGCGACGCTGTTGGCAAAGGTGCTGGTGACAAAATGGTGCGCCGCAGCGCTGATCAGCGTCAGCGCCAGGTCGGGCGAGAATCGGCCGTTGAGCGGCTGGCCATCATCTGTGCCATCATCACTGGCCGGTTCGTACCCAGGCAGGGGGTCCAGCTCTTGCGCGCCCAGCCGCTGGCAATATAGCTCCACCTTGCCACTGGCGGTGGGAAAACGCAAATCGGCAAAGGGCACGGCCGTTTCCAGATGCAGCGCCACGCTCCCTTCTGTTTTTAGCCGTTCCAGGGTAATCCCTTTTAAGGCCGGGTTAATGGCCGCTGTCCCGGCCAGAACCTCGGCAATTACCTCGTCAGGCGTCTGCTGCAGCCAGGGTTCGCGAAAGCCCATCTCTGCGGCCAACAGGCGCATCAGGTCCCAGTTGCTTTTCGCCTCACCCAGGGGCGGAATGGCGGGGGCATTGTAGCTGAGCAGGGTGTGGCCGTAGGCTTTATGTAAATCTGTTTGCTCTAATTGGGAGGTTGCCGGCAAGACGATGTCGGCATAAACGGCCGTATCCGTCATAAATAGCTCGTGCACCACCGTAAATAAATCGTCGCGCCGCAGCCCGGCCACTACTTTGCCCGCATGAGGCGCAATGGCTGCCGGGTTGCTGCCAAAGACAAACAGGCTCATGATGGGTGGGTTGGTCACCTCACCCAGCAGCGCCGCACCCAGGCGGTTCATGTTCACCACGCGGCCCGGCGGCGGGCAATCCGGCCAATGCTTTAGCGAACGGCCGTCCCACTTCAGGTAGCCGCTGGTGCTGTAGGCCAGGCCGCCACCGCGCTGCCCATACTGGGCCGTCAGCGCCGGTAAGGCGCAAATGGCGCGCACCGTCTGCCCGCCCATGCGGTTGCGCTGCAAGCCGTCGGCGATTTTAATTAGCGCCGGCTGCGTCGTAGCGTACAGCCGCGCCAGCTTCACAATCTCCTCTGCGGCCACACCGGTGATTTGCGCCACGCGCTGCGGCGGATACTCCACCAGGCGCGCGCGCAGCTCTGGCCAGCCAACGGTGTAGGCGCGCAGCCACTCCTCGTCGTGCAACCCCTCCTGCACAATGATGTGCGCCAGCCCCAGGGCCAGCGCACCGTCGGTGGTCGGCTTGGGGGCAATGTGCCAGTCGGCGCCAACGGCCGTGCGCGTGCGGCGCGGGTCAATCACCACCACCTGCGTGCCGTTGCGCTGCGCGGCACGCAAAAAGGGCATGAAGTGCGGCGCAGTGCTGACGGGATTGTGCCCCCAGATGATGACGAGTTTGCTGTGCTGCACGTGATCATACGGCTGGCTGTGGCGCGCCCCCAGGGTCATTTCTACGGCAAATTCGGCCGCTGCACCGCAGATGGCGCGCTCTAGCTGGCTGGCGCCCAGGCGGTTCCAGAAGCGGCTGCTGGCGGCGCTCATCTGCACCAGGCCCAGCGTGCCGCTGTAGCTGTAGGGCAAAATGGCTGCCGCACCATATTGGGCAATAATCTCCCGCCAGCGCCGGCCAATTTCGCCCAAGGCCTCGTCCCAGCTAATACGCTGCCACTGCCCGCTCCCTTTGGCGCCAACGCGGCGCAGGGGAAATTGCAGGCGGTTGGGATGGTAAACATGGTCCAGATACGGCCGTACTTTGGCGCATAGCCAGCTTTTGGTAATGGGGTGGTTGGGGTCGCCGTAAAATTTGACGGCACGGCCGTTTGCCACCTCGGTAATAACACCACAGGTGTCTGGGCAGTCGTGGGGGCAGGCGCCGTAAACTTTCCTGGTCATCGGTCTACAAAGAGCTTACTAATGAGGAATTGCCCCAACCCGCAATCGTTAAGCGCCAATCGCTGGTCGCGCTATCACGTGCTGATGCACAATCGTCTGCTGGGGCAGCAAATGGACAAAGTTGAAGGCGGGTGGGTAAAACACATCAGTAATCACGCCCATATCCTGCGGCCAGGCCGTCAATTGGGCAAAGGTACTGGCAACGGCCGTGTAAAGGATGCCGTCGCGCCAGGTTTGCATACTCTGGTGCACGTGGCCGTAAAAGACGCCGCGCAGCCGCGCCCGCGCCGGTAGCAGCGCCTGGTGCAGCGCCTCGCCGCCCAGCACCAGCATGTGGGCGTCCATCCAGGGCGAGTTGAGCGGGTGCAAGGGAAAGTGCATGAAAATCGTTAGCGGCGGCCCTTCCGGCTGCGCTTCCTGCTGCGCTATGGCCAACTGCTGCGGCGAAAGCTGGCCATGTGGGTCAATTTCAGCCGGGCCACACATATCCAGCACCACAAAACGGTATCCCTTCACCGCAAAGGCATAGCTAAGCACATTGGGATCGGCGCTGAGGTCTTGTTTAGGGCCAAAAGAGAGGTGTTTTTTAATCAAAACGGCCGAATCATGATTCCCAGCCACATAATACACCGGCACTTCCAGGCGACCCAACACCTCCCGCGCCAGCCGGTAAGCTGCCGGATCGGGATCGGTAGCCACATCACCCGTGTGCACCACAAAGTCCGGCTTTTGCGGCAGGCGGTTAATCGTTTCTACAATTGCCTCCGCGCAAGGATACGGGCGAAAGCCATGCCGCTGATACTCCCGCGTGGGGCCAAAGTGCGTATCGCTGATGTGGACGAAGTAAACAGCTTCAGTGGGGAACATGGGCATGTAGTCAGGTAGTCGAGTAGTCGGGTAGTCGAGTAGTCAGGTAGTCAGACTAACCGACCACAAGAGTACCCGACTACAAGACTAAATCACGGCATCGCCACTGTAGCCGCAGCCATCACGTGCGCCACCAGTTTGGCTACCGTGCTATCCATCAGCAAGAAGTAGGCCGAAGGCGCAATGCCAATCCAGAAAATAAAGAGCAGGAAAGAGAGCATGATCGCCAATTCGCCACCGTTCATATCGCGCAGCTTCTTGTTCTCCTCCTTGTCCAGCGGCCCCATAAAGACGTTCTGATACATCCACAGCAGGTAAACGGCCGCCAGAATCACGCCCGTGGTGGCAAAAGCGGTATAAATCCAGGGGCGCGTGCCCAACGCCGTAGACCCCATCGAGCCAAGCAAAATCGTAAACTCGCCCACAAAGCCGTTCAGGCCGGGCAGCCCCATGCTAGAGAGGGTCACAATGAGCGAGGTGACGGCAAAGACCGGCATCACCTTCCACAGCCCGCCAAAGTCCGCCATCATGCGCGTATGGCGCTGCTCGTAAATGACGCCCACCAGGAAAAACAGGGCGCCCGTGCTCAGGCCATGATTCACCCCTTGCAGAATTGCCCCCTGCAAGCCCGCTTCGTTCAGGGCAAAGATGCCCAGCATGACAAAACCGAGATGGCTGATGCTGGAGTAAGCCACCAGCTTCTTCACGTCCTTCTGCGCAAAGGAGACAATCGCGCCGTAGATGATGCCGATGATGGCCAGCACGGCAATGGTAGGCGCAAACTGATAGGAAGCCTCCGGGAAGAGCGGCAGGTTGAAGCGCATGAAGCCATAGGTGCCCATCTTCAGCAGCACACCCGCCAGGATGATGGAACCGGCCGTCGGCGCCTCTGTGTGCGCATCGGGCAGCCAGGAGTGGAAGGGAAAGAGTGGCACTTTGATGGCAAAGGCGATGGCAAAGCCGATGAAGAGCCAGTTTTGCGCCGCAGCAAACGCCTCGCGCCCGGCAATCAGGTCAGGCAAGGCAAAGGTGCCGTTGGTGATACCCATGTACAAAATGGCCAGCAGCATCAACAGCGACCCAGCCATGGTGTAGAGGAAGAACTTGATGGAGGCGTAGATGCGATTCTTGCCTCCCCAAATGCCGATCAGGAAGTACATGGGGATGAGGGTGAATTCCCAAAAGATGTAGAAGAGGAACAAATCTTGCGCCAGGAAGACGCCCAACATACCCGCTTCTAGCAACAGCATGAAGACGTAATAGGACTTCACCTGGGTGGTGATGGCCGTCCAGGAGGAAGCGATGGCCAGCATGGAGATGAAGGTGGTCAGCAACACCATGAGAATGCTGAGACCATCCACGCCCATCAGGTAGCTGATGCCCCAGGAGGGAATCCACGCGGCGCGGTTAACCATTTGCAGGCCGCTAACGGCCATGTCGAACTGCGCCAACACAAGCAGCGAAAGCAAAAAGGTAGCCACCGAAAACCCCACCGCAAGCTGCTTGATGAGCAAATCTGTCTCTTTCTTAAACAGCTTCAACGCCAGAATAATCAGCGCCCCCACTACTGGGAAGAATGTCAAGATAGTAAGCATGTGACCCCTCGCTAACTAGCAAAGATGAAGTACGCCAACAAAATAACCGTACCCAGAAAAACGCCCAGGGCATAGTTACGCGCGTAGCCGGTTTGTGTCTTGCGCAGCACGGCGCCAACGGCGTGGGTCAAACGACCACTGCCGTTCACCAGTCCATCCACCCCATTTGCGTCCAGTACGTTGGCCGAAAATTTGGCAAAGCCCACAAACAGGTCGCGGATGATATTGTCGTGCACAAAGTCGTGCCAGAAGGCGCCGTCCAGCACCTCTGCCAGCCAGCGCGCCGACCATTTGAAGGCAGGCACAACCGTGTGCATGTAGAACCACTCAAAAGGCAAAATGGCAAACCACCAGATGGGCGTGCCTTGCAGCGGGTCGCGCTCCGTAGCTGTTTGCGGCCGTTTGCGGTAGACCACACCCACCGCCAGCGCCAGCGCCGCCAGCGCCAGAATCGTAGAAATCAGCGCCACGTCTACCTGCATCCAGGTCGGCGTATGCGGCATATGCACAATACCCTCTTCTGTCAGGGCAAAGGCCGTAATGGAATGCTCCAACCAATGCTCCAGCCCCAGGTTGATACCGAAGCTGTGCGCCGCTTTCGCCGCTTTGTAAGCGCTTTCTGTGAAGAAGGGGAAGTTCAGTAACCCGCCCAACAGGGAGAGCGCGGCCAGGATAATCAACGGGTAGGTCATGATTGGCGCGCTTTCGCTGGCTTGTTCGGCCGCTTCGTGGCGCGGGCTGCCGAAGAAGATCATCTTGATTTGCCGCCCCATGTAGAAGGCAGTGCAGAAGGCGGCTACCGTCAATAAAATGTAAACGGCCGTAAAGATTGAGCCGTGATTGGTGCTGGCGTGCGCCAGAATCTCATCTTTCGACCAGAAGCCAGCAAAGGGGAAGATACCTGCCAGCGCCAGTGTACCCACCATGTATACGGCAAAAGTAATGGGCATTTTGTGGCGCAGCCCGCCCATGGTGCGCATGTCTTGCGGGTCGAATTTCTCTGCCTTGTGGTGGGCATCGTGCTCGTGATCGTGTTCGTGCACGTGGTGATGCCCATGCTCCATGCCGTGAATGACGGAGCCGGAACCGAGGAAGAGCAGCGCCTTGAAGAAGGCGTGGGTGATCAGGTGGAACATGGCCGCCACATAGGCGCCCATGCCCGCCGCGGCCACCATGAAGCCAAGCTGGCTGATCGTTGAGTAAGCCAGCACTTTTTTGATGTCAAATTGGGTGAAGGCGATGAGGCCGGCGAGCACGGCCGTTGCCGCCCCCGTCAGCGCAATCCAATCAGGGCCGGAAAGACCCAGCAAGCTGGCTCCGGCAACGCCGTCCAACGTGCTCTGGCGTGCAATCTCCAGCAACACGTTGCTGCGCACCATCAGGTAGACGCCAGCAGTGACCATCGTTGCCGCATGAATCAGGGCAGAAACGGGCGTCGGGCCAGCCATCGCGTCGGGCAGCCAGACATAAAAGGGGATTTGTGCCGATTTGCCGGCAGCGCCGAGGAGGAAGAGGATGGTAACGGCCGTTAACACCGCCCCCACCGTCATCTCCATGCCAAACAGCGTCACCATTTCGCCATGCGCAAACAGGTCTACAGCCGAACCAAACACAGCGCCAAAGTCCAGCGACCCAAATGCCCAGAAGAGCAAAATCATCGCCAGCACCATAGCAAAATCGCCCACGCGGTTGACGACAAACGCCTTGCGTCCGGCATCCGCATTCATCACCTTGCCCTGCTCATTCACGCGGTCAAACCAGAAGCCAATCAGCAGGTAAGAGCAAAGCCCCACTCCTTCCCAGCCCACGAAGAGCATCAGGTAGGTGCTGCCGCTGACCAGAATCAGCATAAAAAAAAGGAACAGGTTCAGGTAGGCAAAGAAGCGGTGAAAGCCGGGGTCGCCGTGCATGTAGCCGATGGCGTAAATGTGAATCAGCGAGCCAACGCCCGTGACAACCAGCATCATCGTCACCGAAAGCGTATCTACCTGAATTGCCCAGGGAATGGTAAAGCCGGCAGACGGCACCACAATCCAATCAAACAGGCGCACCGTTTCGGCGTGGTAATCGTGGGCGCGCAGGGAGAAGTAAAGCATTACCGCCACCAGAAAAGCAAGGATGGCCATCAGGCTGGCGAACCAGCCCGCATACATTTCTCCCGTTTTGCGCTCTGCGCGGATCAGACGGGGGCCGGCAAACGTATTGAACAGCACGCCTATCGCGGGAAAGATCAAGAGTAAGGGAGCCAGGCCAAATGCATTCATCAAGTCCCCTCCTTATCCTTTCAGCACGTTCAGTTCGTCAATGCTGATGCTGTGTTTGGTGCGGAAGATGGTGACGATTAGCGCCAGACCAACCGCTACCTCTGCTGCGGCCACGGTGATGACAAAAAAGGTCAACACCTGCCCGTCCAGGTCGCCTAAGTGGCGGGCGAAGGCCACAAAAGCCAGGTTAGCGGAATTTAGCATCATTTCCACGGACATGAAGATGATGATGGCGTTGCGGCGCATGAGCACGCCCATAGCGCCAATGGTGAATAGCAAGACGCTCAGCGCCACGTACCAATCAATTGTTACTGTGCTGAACATGTTTCCCTCGCTTTTTTGTGCGCCCTAACACAACAACGCCAATCATGGCGATCAGCAGCAGGACGCCGGTGAGTTCAAAGGGGAAGACGTAAGCCTCGAACAGGCGCAGACCCAGGGCGGTAGGGCTGCTGTCAACGAACACGGCCGTTTCCGTGCCCCCTACCCCTTTACCTAACACCATCTCCAAGATGAACACCAGCACCAGCACCGCGCCCAGCAAAGCGGCCGTGGCCCATTCCCAGTCGCGCACAGCGCCCACGCCCCCCAATCGTTCCGCGCCCAAGAGCATGATCACAAACAAAAACAGCACCATGATCGCCCCGGCATACACCGTAATCTGCACCATGGCAATAAAAGGCGCGTTCAGCACCAGGTAAAAGACGGCAATTGTGACAAAGTTCAGCACCAGAAACAGCGCACTATAAATCGCGTTGCGACTCAGCAGCATGCCCAGCGCCGACCCCACGGCAATGACCGCCAGAATCAAAAATAATATCGGATTTCCCATTTCTCTCTCGTCGCCAGTTTTTTGTAACCCGTAAGCTGATTAAGGTTTCCGCTTCACGTCATTACTTCGGGTCTTCCATCACCGGGATTGCCCGATCAAAGCTGCCCGGCTCCACCTTTTGCGGCGTCGGACGGCCGTTAATTGGCACGTCTACGATCAGCATATCTTTGGTGTAAATGGCGCTGGCGCGGTCATAAAAGCTTAACTCATAATTATGCTCCAGCACAATGGCCTGCGTCGGGCATGCATCCTCACAAAAGCCACAAAAAATGCAGCGCAGCATGTTGATTTCATAGGTTTTGGCATACCGCTCGCCGGGTGAGTAACGCTCTTCGTCCGTGTTTTCCGCCGCTTCCACAAAAATAGCATCCGCCGGACAGGCCGCAGCGCACAAAGAACAGCCAATGCACTTTTCCAGCCCGTTATCGTACCGCTTCAGCTCGTGCCGACCCTTAAAGCGATAGCGAACCGGCCGTTTGACCTCCGGGTACTGAATGGTCACTGGTGGCTTCAGCGCATATTTCAAGGTGGTATACATCCCTTTTAGCAATGGACCGATCATAAAATACTCCAAAATAGGGATTGGCAATTGACAATTGCCAATTGACGATTGAATCTCTAGTCGCCTAAATCTAACCGAAGAAAAAGGCGCGCATCATCTCGATTAGCGGGGTAAAAACGCCTTCTTCATACAACACAATGCCCACGCCCACTAGGATAAAGTTCATCACAGAAATGGGCAGAAGCACCTTCCAGCCAAAGTTCATCAACTGATCGTAGCGCAAGCGCGGGAAGGTGGCGCGAATCCAGATCATCAGCACCAGGCCAATGATGATTTTGATGCTAATGTAGAGAAAACCGAGCGCCGGAACCTGGTCCACAAAAGGGCCGCGATAGCCGCCAAAGAAGAGGGTGGCAGCAATAGCGCTCAGCGAGGCCATCTTCATATACTCGGCCATGAAGAACATGCCAAAGCGCATGCCCCCATACTCCACGTTGAAACCGGCCGACAGCTCTTGTTCCGCTTCCAGCAGGTCAAAAGGGGCGCGCTGCAGCTCCGCCAGCACGGCAATGGAAAAGACAATGGCCGCCACCGGCTGTAAAAAGACAAACCAGCCCCCTTTCTGTGCGGCGACGATCTCGCCCAGGTTCATCGAGTTTGCCAGCATAACGGGGATCAGCACCGAAAGCCCCATTGCCAGCTCGTAGCTAATCATCTGCGCCGAAGCGCGAATGCCGCCAAGCACGGCATATTTGCTGTTTGAGGCCCAGCCAGCCAGCACAATGCCATAGACACCAACGGAAGTGATGGCCAGCACAAACAACACGGCCACGTTCAGCCCCGGCACGATGGCAAAGTAGTTGTATGGGTCGGGCACAAGCCAGGGAACTTTGCCCGCCAGGGGAATGACGGCAAGGATGAGAATAGCAGGAATGACGGCCAGCATCGGGGCGAGGTTGTAAATAATCAGGTCTACACGGCCCGGGGTGATGTCTTCCTTAAAGAAGAGCTTCACGGCATCGGCAGCGGGCTGTAAAAAGCCGCCCAGGAGCTTGCGCTCTTTGCCGTCGCGGGTGGGAATGGGAATGTAGCCGGCGCGGTTGGGGCCAACGCGGTGCTGCAAGCGCGCCAACAGTTTGCGCTCTAGCAGGGTGGTGTAGGCAAAGCCGGTGATGAAGGCAAAGGTGACGATGAAGCCGACAATCAGGGCGCGAAGGGCTATTTCACCAGGAGTCATGTCTTTTCTCTCAAGAAAGTGGTTAGTAGTTAGTGGTTAGTGATTGGTCGTTCGTGTTGACGTTTATCTATCACTCGGCCACCGGCGTTTCTGCCGGCTGCCAATGTGGCGCGATTGGCCAAATCGCGTTACGGCAGCAGGGGTTAGGGCAAATTTCACCAGACCCCAGTATCAAGACGGTCTCCAATCTCTAACTCTTACCTCACGACGATGCAAATTCTGCCACTCTGGTAATGTGGGCAACGGCCGTTCCCGGCTGATAGGGAATGGCGCGAATAAGGGCCAAACCCACTGGCGCATCTTCGCTGATGCGCAGCGTAGCCTGCACGTTGCCGCTGTTGACGGCGACGGTTACCGGCTCGCCATCTTGCAAAGCGAGGGCGTAAGCGTCCTGAGGATGCAGCAGCAGCGTCGGCTGCGCCAGGCGCGCCGCCAGCAGTTTGGTGTGGCGGTTGAGCGTGCCCGGCGTGTACAGCGCCGCTATCCGCATCAGCGTCAGGCCCTGGGGCACAGGCACTTCCACATCCGGCACAGCAAATGGCTCCTTGGGCGGTGTAATTGGCCACTGCTGCCCCAGCCCAGAACGGTTCTCGTAAGCCGTGCCGCCATAATACAGGTCTTCGCCGCCCACGTCTGGCCATTGCTTTGCCACCTGCGCCAGGCTGCGGTAATCCATGCCCTTGTAGGGCTTAACCACTTTGGCTAGGTCGCGAAAGACCAGGCTGGCGGCAAAGGGCGCTTTACCCAGTCCCAACCGTTCGCCCATCTGCGCCAAAATTTGCCAGTCTGGGCGGCATTCGCCCACGGGGGTGATGGCCGGGTAGTAGCGCTGCACGCGGCGTTCACCACTGGTAAAGGTGCCTTCCCGTTCGGCCCAGCTTTGTGCAGGCAGCACGACGTCGGCCAAAGCGGCCGTTTGCGTGAGAAATAGCTCCTGCACCACCAGCAGTTTCAGCTGACCACGCCCGTCCATCAGGCCATCGCCCACCGGGTCGGCGCCCATGAGATAAAGGGCGCGAATTTCCCCGTTGGCCACGCCTGCGTACACGGCCGTTGCGTTGCGTCCGGGCGTCTTCACCGGCTTGTACCCCGGCTCAAAGGCGGGGTGAATGCCCATATCCCAGGCGCCCTGCGTGTTGTTGTGCGGCCAGACGGGAATGAGGCCATTGTTGACGCGGCCAACGTGTCCGCTGCCGCCATTTTTTACCAGCAGCAAGTTGCCCAACAGGCGAGCAATGGCGTCACTCTCTTCATAGGTAATGCCCTCGGCGCCGTAGAAAATGGTAAGGTTGTTGGCCTTAACCAGCGCCTGCGCCGCAGCGACGATGGGATCATCACTTTGCTCTACCTCCACTTTAGCAGCGTTGAGCAGCCGGCGTATCGTCTCTACGGCCGTTCCTGGGGCGTAATGAATGGCAAAGGCCGCTTCGCGGTCCAGGCGCGTGGGGCGCGCGTTTAGTGTCACCAGCGTAGCGCCCCGTTTGGCCGCCTGGCGCGCGCGCAGCCACCAGACGGGCTCTTCCTCGTGCAAATCACAGGCAACCACCAGCACCGCGTCCCCTACGCCCAGGCGCTGCGGGAGGTCATAGGTGGTGTCATTGACAACGCCCACCTGCGCCACTACGTCGCCGCCAGCCAGACGGCCGTTGGCTAGGTCTATGTGATTGCTCTTCAACCCTTGGCGGATCAGCTTTTGGAAGAGGAAGAAATCTTCATTGCTCATGCGGTCGCCGCTCAGGCCAGCAACGGCCGTACCGTCGAACCCCTTCAACTTTTGCGCCACAAATTCCAGCGCCTCATCCCAGGAAACGGGAATTAGGCTGCCGTTTTTGCGCAGCAGCGGCTGCGTCAGGCGCTCTGGCGCATCGGCAAAATGGTGCACAAAGCGGTCGCGATCAGAAATCCAGATTTCATTCACCAGCTCGTGCTGGCGCGGCATAATGCGCTTGATCACCGTGCGCCCACCAGCGGCAGCCTCGATGCGCGTGCTAAAGGTCATGTTGCTGCCCGCCGGCCCATGTGGGGAGAGCGTTGCCACGGGCGTCAGCTCCCAGGGGCGCGCGCCAAAGCGAAAATCGGCCGTTGTCAACGCCCCTACCGGGCAAATATCCGTCGTATTCCCACTCCAATAGCTGTCAAAGCCGGGGTCAGACATGGTGACAATTTCCAGGCTGCGCCCGCGATTGTGGAATTGCAGCACCGGGTCATCTACCACCTCATCCTGAAAACGCACACAGCGCCCGCACTGAATGCAGCGTTCGCGGTCCAGGTAAATCAGTTCCCCCAGGGGCACGTGCTTGGCCAGCTTCATCTTGTCCGTAAATTCCATGCGCGTGTCGCCCTTGCCGTGCGCCATGGTCAGGTTTTGCAGCGGGCACTCGCCCCCCTTATCGCAAATGGGGCAATCCAACGGGTGGCTGCTGAGAATAAATTCGATGATGGCTTCGCGCCCCTCCCTGACAAAAGGCGTGTTGGTGCGCACCACCATGCCAGGGCTGACCTGCACCGTGCAGGCGGTTTGCAGGTTACGGCCGAAATTGATCTGCGGCGTGCCGTCGGGGTTGCGCAACAGTTCACCAGTTGCGCGGTCGCGCACGGGCAGGCCAATTTCTACCAGGCACATGCGGCACATGCCTACGGGGGTCATTTTGGGGTGGTAGCAAAAAACGGGAATGTCGTTGCCAATGCGCTTGGCGGCGTCTACCACCAGCGTGCCCTTGGGGACGTTTACTTCTACGCCGTCTATGGTTATTGTGACCAGATCACTCATGTTTGCTCTCTTAAAAATGACCGCCGACCGCCGACGGCCGTCTGTAAGTGTAGCCCAGGTTGCCAAACCTGGTTGGTATGCGCAGGTTTGATAACCTACGTTACGTTTTCACTCGTGGTGGTGCGCCCACGCATGAGGTCTCCCTTGAAAATAAGCGCAAACGGCCGATCTCTGACCAGCTAACCTGCGTTACGCTTTTATCCATGGGGTTAGCCAACGGCCGTTTCTATGCCTGAATCACCCATCACTTTGCCAGTTTGGCGCGGTATTCTTGCGGAAAATGCGCCAGCGTAGACAAGACCGGACTGACGGCAAACTCACCCAGGGCGCACAGCGTCTTCCCCTTAATCTGCTGCGCCACACTTTGCAGCGTGTCCACATCCTTCTGGCTACCGTGCCCCTCATAGATACGATGCAACACCTTCTCCATCCAGAACGTGCCCTCGCGGCAAGGCGTGCATTTGCCGCACGACTCATGCTTAAAGAAGTGCGTCATCTTCTGCGCCGCCCACACCATATCCACCGTCTCATCCATCACAATCACCGAGGCCGACCCCATAACCGAGCCAAAGGGGGTTAGTCCCTCATAGGTCAGCGGCGCATCCAACGCCTTCTCCGTAATGACCGGGCCAGACCCCCCACTGGGCAGCAGCGCCTTAAACTTCTTGCCCCCGCGCATTCCGCCCGCCATCTCAATCAACTGGCGGTAGGTAACACCCATTTCCACTTCATAATTGCCCGGCTTTTCCACATGGCCACTCATGCAGACAATTTTAGGGCCGGGGCTTTGCGGCGTGCCCATGCTTTTATACCAGTCAGCGCCGTTTATGATGATGGGCGGCACGTTTGCCAGCGTTTCTGTGTTGTTGACCACCGTTGGCTTACCGTACAGCCCTTCAATGGCCGGGAATGGGGGCTTTGACCAAGGTTGCCCCAGCTCTCCTTCCAGAGACTTGATCAGCGCCGTCTCTTCGCCACAGATGTAGGCGCCCGCACCGTAGTGGCAGTAAAAGTCCACGCTAAAGCCGCTGCCTAAAATGTTCTGGCCAATCAACCCAGCCGCGTAAGCCTCTTGCAGCGCCTCTTCAAAGGCATGCGCAGCGTCCATGTACTCACCGCGAAAGTAATTGTAAACCGTTTTGGCGCCAATGGCATAGGCGGCAATGAGCGCCCCCTCAATAACCTGATGCGGATTGTATTCGCACAACTCGCGGTCTTTGAACGTGCCGGTTTCTGATTCATCGGTATTGATGATGACGTATTTGTCACCCGGCGCTTTGGGGATGAAGCTCCACTTAACACCGGTAGGGAAGCCGGCACCACCGCGCCCGCGCAAGCTGGAATCGCGCACAATTTGGATCACCTCATCAGGGGTGTGTTCGCTTAGCGCCTTTTGTAGCGCCTGATAACCACCATGCGCACGGTAAACGTCTAGCTTGTGTATGCCGGGAATGTCCCGGTGACGCAGAAGAATGTGTGTCATTCCTGACCTCTAGGGAGAGTAGTAAGGTAGAGCGTGAGGATTACTTACTCTCCACGCTCTAAACTCTGATTTTACGATTTTGCGGCATGGGCAATCATTTGCGGGACAACGGCCGTTTTCTGCTCACCCGCCTCAGCCTCCGCACGCAGCCGCGCCAGCAGCGCCTCAAACTTTGCCTCGTCCAGATGCTCTTCAAACTTCAGGTTACATTGCAGCATTGGCGCGCGGTCACATGCCCCCAGGCACATCACCGTTTTCAGCGTAAACAGGCCATCGGCCGTTGTGCCATCCACAGGAATGCCCAGCTTTTGCGTTGCCATCTCCACAAACTCATCGGCGCCGCGCAGCGCACATGCTAAGTCATTACAAATTTCCAGCACATACCGTCCGACCGGCTCCTCATAGTACAGCGAATAAAAGCCAGCCAGCGACAACACATGCGTCGGGTCTAAGCCCAAAATGCTCGCCACCTCGCGCATTGCTTCCTGGCTCATATAGCCATACTCATGCTGTGCCAGGTGCATCAGCGGCAACACGGCCGATTTTTTCGTGGGGAACCGCGCCAAAATTCCTTCAATCTCTTTAGCATACTTTTCTGCGATCAAAGTGTACCTCGTTGGAAAAGCTAATTGAGTTGGTTGGCAAACAGCAAACAACCCCTCTATCTATCTATCTCACCCAACACAATATCAATCGAGCCAATAATCGCCACCAGGTCGGCGACAAAAAGATTCTTCGCCATCTTAGGCAGCGAAGCCAGGTTGACATAAGACGGGGCACGAAAATGCACACGCGCCGGTTTCGGGCCGCCATCGCCGCGCAAATAGCAGGCAAACTCACCCCGCGGCGACTCCACACTCTGGTAGACAAAACCTTTCGGCGCTTTGAATCCTTCCGTCCACAGCTTAAAGTGGTGAATCACCGCCTCCATGCTGGTGCCTAACTCAGAGCGGGGGGGCGGCACAATTTTGCGGTCATCACTGTTCACCGGACCATCTGGAAGTTTATCTAGCGCCTGATGCAAAATGCGCATACTCTGGCGGAACTCCTCCAGGCGCACCAGGTAGCGCGTGTACACATCGCCATCCGTCATCACCGGCACGTCAAACTCATACTGCTCATAGCCAGAATAAGGCTGCGCCTTGCGAATATCCCAGTTGACGCCAGAAGCGCGCAAACTGGGGCCAGTCAGCCCCCAGGCAATGGCATCTTCGGCGGAAATAACACCTATCCCTTTAGTGCGGCGCAGGAAGATGGGGTTGTGTGTCAGCAGCGCCTCATAATCAGCCAGGCGCGCGGGAAAGAAATCCAGGAAGTGGCGCACAGCCGGCACAAACTCTTCTGGCAAATCGCGCCACACGCCGCCAGGACGGAAATAGCTGACCATCATGCGCTGACCGGAAACCATCTCGAACAGGTCGAGAATGTACTCGCGCTCGCGGAAGCAGTAGAGGAAAACGGTCATGGCTGCCAGGTCCAGGGCGTGCGTGCCCAGCCAGACCAGGTGGCTGCTGATGCGCGCCAGCTCGGTGAGAATGACGCGGATGGCCTGGGCGCGCGGGGGCGGCTCGATGCCGAGCAGCTTTTCTACAGCCATGATGTAGCCCAGGTTGTTGGACATGGGGGAGAGGTAGTCCATGCGGTCGGTCATGACCAGCGCCTTGGTGTAAGTTTTGGACTCCATGCTCTTTTCGATGCCGGTGTGCAAGAAGCCAATGTCCGGCGCCAAATTGACGACGGTTTCGCCATCTAGCTCTACCAGCAAGCGCAACACGCCATGCGTGCTGGGGTGCTGTGGCCCCATGCTGAGCAGCATGTGCTCTTCGGCATCCATGATCTCCATGCCGGTACCCACTTTGGCGCGCAGCTCTTCGATCGTCAATTCTTGAACGGTATCACTTCTAGTTAACATAATCTATTATCCATTGTCCATCACCCATTGTCCGTAATTGGTTGTCCATAATCCGTTATTTGTTTACGGCTCACAGCTTACGGCTCACGGCTAATCCCTGGCGTAAGGTTTTTTGGCGTCAATGGCTTCCCAGTTGAAGGAGAACTGGACTTCTTCGTAGCCCAGGGGGTAATCTTTGCGCAAGGGGTGCCCCTGCCAATCTTCGGGCAAGAAGAGGCGGCGTAGGCTGTTGTTGCCCTTAAAACGGATGCCCATCAGGTCCCACACTTCCATTTCCAGCCACGTGCCCACCGGCCAGACGGTACCGACGGTTTCTGGCCCTTCGTCGGGGTCTTCGACGTTGACGCGCAGGCGCAAGCGGTGGTTGAAGGGGATGGAGTAGAGGTGGTAGTTGACAGCAAAGCGGGGGAATTCGGGCAACATGTCGTCGGCGCAAATGTCTGAGAGGAAGTTGTATTGCAACGCTGGGTCGTCGCGCAGCAGGCGACACACGGCCGTTAATTGTTGTGGCTGAATGTAAAGCGTTTTTTCGCCGCGAAAATCGAGCTCTTCCTCGATGGCGTCGGGGAAAACGGCCGTAATCTTTTCTACAACCAGCTTATCGCGCATCACGCCCAATCCTTTAGTTTTTCGCCGCGCACCTTCTCGTGCAGCGCCATAATGCCATTGATCAACGCTTCTGGGCGCGGTGGACAGCCAGCCACATACACATCCACCGGCACAATTTCATCCACGCCCTGCACAATGGCATAGTTGTTAAAAATGCCACCACAAGAAGCGCAGTCGCCCATGGCAATTACCCATTTAGGCGCAGCCATCTGGTCATACAGGCGGCGCACCACCGGTGCCATTTTGCGCGACACGCGCCCGGCAACAATCATCAGGTCAGACTGGCGCGGCGACGGCCGATTCAGCTCCATACCAAAGCGCGAAGCATCATAATGAGACGCCTGCGACGACATCATCTCAATGGCGCAGCAAGCCAGGCCAAACAGCAGCGGCCACATGGCGTTGGTGCGCCCCCAGTTGACCACATCTTCCAGACGATAGGTGACGATGCCCATCGTGCCCAATTTTTGTTCTATTCCCATTCAAGCACTCCTTTTTTCCATACCCAGAGATCGCCCAGGATAAAAAGCGCCATAAAGATCAGCATAACCACCAGGCCATAAACACCCAAACGGCGAAAACTCATTGCCCAGGGCACCAGCAAAATAATGTCTACGTCAAAGAGGATAAAGAGAACGGCAATGCGGTAAAACTTCACCGGCAGGCGGCGCTGCGCCTCGCCAATGGCAACCATACCAGATTCATACGGAAGGGCCTGGCGCGCAGACGGCCGTTTCGGGCCTAAATTCAGCGACAAAATGGGCAGCAAGATGGCAAAAAAAACGGCAATGCCCAACAGCACCGCCAGGGGAAGGTAATCAATCAAGATTGGGTTCGTCATAAGCACCGTTCACCTCAAGGCAGTATTCACCTGTGCATTTTATCACAGGCCAGGCGACAGGGGCAAAGCGGGATGAGGCGGGTGAGCCGTTAGCAATCAGCCACAAGCGTCGAATCATTTATCGCCATACTTTTCAGGTCAAATAGTCCCGCAGCGACTTACTGCGGCTGGGGTGGCGCAATTTACGCAGCGCCTTGGCCTCAATCTGGCGAATGCGCTCGCGCGTGACGCCAAAACTCTTGCCGACTTCTTCCAGAGTGTGGTCTTTGCCATCATTCAGGCCAAAGCGCATCTCCAGCACCTCACGCTCCCGCTCACTGAGATAGCTGAGCACATTGCGAATTTGCTCGCGCAACAGCTCCTTCGAGGCCGCATCTACCGGCTCTACCACACTTTCATCTTCGATAAAGTCACCCAGCTCAGTGGAGTCATCGCTGTTGCCTACCGGCGTTTCCAGGGACATGGGATCCATGGAAATGCGCAAAATATCGCGCACTTTGCTCACAGCCTGCCGCCATTTGCGCCCCAGTATCGGGTCCAAAATATGCTGCGCCTCCAGCGAAGCTTTGATCTGCTCCGACTCTTCGGGCGTGAGGAAGCTCAACTCCAGCGCCAGCTCCTCCACGGAGGGTTCGTGCCCCAGTTTTTGCACCAGGTCGCGCTGCACGCGCACAATCTTGTTGATCGTCTCGAACATGTGCACGGGAATGCGAATGGTGCGTGCCTGGTCGGCAATAGCGCGGCTGACGGCCTGCCGAATCCACCAGGTGGCGTAGGTGCTGAATTTGTACCCCTTGGTGTGGTCAAACTTTTCTACGGCGCGCAACAGGCCGACGTTACCCTCTTGCACCAGGTCTAGCAGCTGGATGCCGCGCCCCATGTAACGCTTGGCCACGCTCACAACCAGACGCAAATTGGCGCGCGTCAGGTTGACTTTGGCTTCTTCGGCCAGGTTGTAGATGAGGAACTCGTTCACCTTTAAGGCGATGTTGGCGTCGCTCATCCAGGTACGAAAGGTTTCTTCATCGGGTAGTTGGCCCCATTCTTTGTAGAATTCGCGTAGCTGCTGCACAAGCTGTGGCGGCAACAGGTAAACGGCCGTAAACACAGCAAAGCAGTTATTAGCCAGCTCTGTCCATGCCTCATCCTGGCCCCAGTTGCCGTTATTCAAATAATGGCGCAAATAGGAAGTGGTATTTGCATCCCACCCCTTGCGTAACTGTTGCGCCTCTTCCACCAACGGCAAAAATTCGATTGGCTCTACTTGCAGGTCATGGCTGGCTTGCAACACATTGTACCAGCTTTGGCGCAGCGAGCTGTAATTGGTCAGCATGGCGTGCAACCGACGCGCTTCTTGCGCTTGCTCATCTTCACCCCAATCCCCGGCCTCGGCTTTTAGCCGCTCCAACGTGTTCACCGCCGAAAGCTGTGTCGAGAGCCAAATTTCCTGCTCGGCGGCCAACAAGGGAACCTGACCAATTTCGCGCAGGTAGGTATGGACGGGGTCATCTTCTACCTCCAGGCCCCCGTAGGTCTCTTCGTCCTCTTCCAGCAGGTCATCATCAAAACCGTTTATCAGGCCGGTACCTTCGCTAAAGTCGTCAATGGTTTTGCCGCTGGCAGAGACAATTTGCACATTGAGCTTTTGCAACTGCGCATAAAGCCGATCAGCCTGCTCTTCACTAGCAGAAGCCAGGATAGCCTGCATCTCCGCTTCGCTGATGACGCGCGTGCGACGGGCTTTTTTGACCAGGGCTTCAATGTCTAGCCCCTCAAACTCTTCTTCCAGTTCTCCGTTTTCTAGTTCTGGTTCAAAGTCCATATCTCCCTATCTTCATCTTCGCAAACCAGCGGGTCGCTCTTCACGGCGTTGCTGCATGGCAGACATAGAGGCAATTGCTCTATCTATCTGTAACTTCTGCACCCTTAGCTCATTGGCGCGCGCCTGGTAAAATTTCAGCGTTTCGGCGTCCAGTTGGCTTTCGCCTCCCTGCACGAGTTGGGTTAGCTCAAGCGAGAGGGCTTTTAGCTGATCCTGGCGCCATTGCAAGACGGACAAAACCAATGTATCGGGCAACTTATCCCGGCTGGCGGCCGGAACAGGGGTAATGGCGCGCAGTCCCTGCACACGACTCTGCAAATAGTCCTCATCTAAACTATCGCACAAATCGGCGTCGCTGACAAACCTCCCTTCGATGACGATCTGCATAATGCGCATCCAGATGGCGCGATCTTCGGGCAAGGTGAAATCGGCGGCAGAGACAACGGGCTGTTCCAGGCGATGCAGTCGCTGGTTAATGGCACGCACCACCTGGGGGTAAGCTAGACATTGGCGCAGAAAGTTGCTTTGGCGCGTGGGCTGCGGAGACGGCCGTACACGCGGTTGTGACACCCATTGCATTTCACCCGACCAGGCGGGCATTTCCGGCTCTGGGGGTGGCTGGCCGATGGTGGCTCGCCCCGACACGCTCTCTGCCAGAGGAGCGCCAACAGGCGGGCGCTGCGGGCGCGGTGGGTCTAGTAGCCGTACCTGGCGCAGGGAACGCTCGTCTGTGCCCAGGGCGCGTGCTAACTGTTGCCAATAGTGGTCGCGCTCCACAGGATCGCTGATTTCTTTGATAAGGGGAATGACTTGGCGAGCAACGGTCGTTTTCGCCTTGGCGTCCCCTTTGTCCATATCCCGTGTCAGCACCTGAATGACGTAGGCCACCACTGGCTGCGCCGCCGCCAGCAGCTGTGGCCATGTTTCCGGCTGCGTGCGCAACAGCTTATCCGGGTCATTACCCGGCGGCAGCGTTACCACGCGAATATCTGCCTGCAGGCGCGCCTCGTGCCGCACCAGTCCGCGCGCGTCGAAGCGCACCTCCAGTTTGTGGTCGAGCGTTTCGCGTGCCACCTGCACGCCGCGCAGCGTGGCCTTTGCCCCGGCCGCGTCGGCGTCTAGCGCCAGCACAAAGCGCTTTGTAAAGCGTTTTAGCAGTTGCAGTTGCGGCTCTGTCAGCGCCGTGCCCATCTGCGCCACCATGTTGCGGTAGCCCTGTTGCCAACCCTGCATCACGTCCATGTACCCTTCGACAATGACAACCTGGCGTGCCTCGCGGATATGTCGCCGTGCCAGGTCCAGCCCATATAGCAGGTGGCTTTTGTTGAATAATGCCGTTTGGGGCGAGTTGAGATACTTGGGAATGCCCTCTTTTTCCAGGGTGCGCGCGCCAAAGCCCACCACACGGCCGTCTACGTTGCGAATGGGGATCATCAACCGGTTGCGGAAGCGGTCATAGCGCGTCCCTTTTTCCTCATTCTGCGTCAGCAGCCCGGCTGCCAACAGGTCATCGTCGCTATACCCCTGCTCGTTAAAGTGGGTGCGGCACCTATCCCAGCCATCCAGGGCAAAGCCAATGCGGAAGGTCTCCAGCGTTTCCTGGGTGAGCTGGCGCTCCTGCACATAGCGCCGCGCCTCTTCCGCTTCTGGCGCATAGAGCAGCAGCATGTGGTAGTAATCCGCGGCAGCCGCTAACAGCTCTGTCAAGCGCTGTTCCGCCGCCTGCCGAACTTTATCTGCCGGCTGCTGTGATTCCAGGGTGACGCCTGCGCGCCGCGCCAGGTATTGCAGCGCCTCGTGGAACTCCCACCCCTCCTTCTTCATGACAAAGGAAAAGAGGTCGCCCCCCTCGGCGCAGGCGCCAAAGCAGCGCCAGGTTTGTGTTTCGGGAAAAACGTAGAAAGCAGGGGTGCGGGTATTGAGATGAAATGGGCAAAAACCAGCATAGCTGCGCCCTGATTTCCGCAGGGACACCGTCTCCGAGACAATATCCACAATGTCCAGCCGGTTTTTAATCTCTTCCGTTACGTTCATGAGACGCCTGGAAAGGTAAATAGGTTATTTTTGGGTGCGACAGGTGAGATGTGAAAAGGGGAACGTGGGAAGACGTTCCTCAAGCTCCTCCTTTCACGCCTAGAATCCTTCCATTTGTGAAAGGTCGGCCAATCCCTGGGTAAGGGCAGCAATGCGCTGGAGCAGTGCCAGGCGATTAGCACGCACGGCCGTATCTTCATCCATCACCAGCACATCATCAAAGAATTGGTTGATGGCTGGAACCATTTGCCGCAGCGTTGCCACGAAGGTGGCCAGCGTGCCGTCTTGCTGCGCCGCAGCCGTGGCATAGGCGTTGTAGAGCCTCTGCTCGGCGGGCAGGGCAAAGGCGTCTGGGTGCAGGGGATAAAACTCGCCCTGGGCGCGGGTAATGCGCACGCAGCGGGCATAGGCATCCAATAGCTGGCTCCAATCTGGCTGCTGCGCGGCGGTGTGCAGGGCAGCGGCCGTTTGCGCCGCCGCATAGGGATTGTGCCCCTGCTCGTTCAGCACTGCTTTAACTACAGAGGTTGGGTAGCCCTGGTCACGCAAAACGCCTTCGAGACGGCCGTTGACAAAGCCAAGCACCTCGGCCAAAACCTCCTCGCTGGCGGGAATGGGCAGCAAAGCGGCTGCCACCCGCAGCGCGGCGCGCAGGTCAAAGAGAGTGGCATTCTGCACCAGGTTCTCGATCAGGTGCAGGGCCGCGCGGCGCAGGGCAAATGGGTCATTAGACCCCTTGGGGGCCAGCCCGGCGGCAAACAGCCCGGTCAGGCTATCCAGGCGGTCAGCCAGGGCCAGCGCCATACCTGGGCGCGTGCGGCTTACGGCCTGATACTGCTCCGCAATTGCCTCGGCTACCGCTTCTAGCTCTCCGCTGAGGCGGGCGTAGTGCGCCCCCATGATGCCTTGCAGGCTGGTCATTTCCACCACCATGTTGGTAGCCAGATCGGCTTTGGCCAGGGAGGCAGCGCGCGCGGCAACGGCCGTTTCTTTTTCCGTCAACCCCAGCATGGCGGCAATCTGGGGCGTCAGTTGTTCCAGCCGTCGCGTCTTATCGAGCATCGAGCCAAGCTGCGTCTGAAACGTCAGCGTATCCAACTCCGGCACAAAATCGGCCAGGGGTTTTTTCACGTCGTTCTTGTAAAAGAACTCCGCATCGGCAAAGCGGGCGCGAATGACATGTTCGTTGCCGTTGACCACAATATCAAGATGTTTATCATCCCCATTGCGCACGGCAATAAAGTAAGGCAGCAGTCGGCCCAGCTGATCATAAACGGGGAAGTAGCGCTGGTGTTTGCGCATCACGGCTACCAGCACCTCGCCGGGCAGTGTCAGGAAACGCGACTCGAACTCGCCGCGCATGGGGGTGGGGCGTTCGACCAGGTTGGCCACTTCGGCCAGGAGATCGGGGTCTTCGGGGATGATGCCTCCCCTTTCTGCAGCCAGTTTGGCGGCAATGCTGGCAATGCGTTCTGCGCGTTTATGCGTTTCCAGCACAATGCCATACTTGCGCATGAGGGCGCTATAGTCGGCCGCATCCGGCAGGGTAATGTGGGGCGAACTCTCTGGGCGCAGGCCGCGGCTGACGTTGCTGCTGCTCACGCCCGCGTAGCTGAAGGGAATCACGTCTGGCCCGTACAGGGCAACAATCCAGCGGAGGGGACGGCTAAAGCTGACGTTGGTTTGATTCCAGCGCATGCTCTTGGGAAATTTGAGGCTGGCAATGAGGGTGGGCAGCGCCTCTCGCAAAACGGCCGCTGTCAGTTGACCTTCTTCCCGCTGCACGGCCGTTACGTACCGCTTGCCCGCTTCTTCCATCACCTGCAAATCGGCCACGTTCACCCCTTTACTGCGGGCAAAGCCAATGGCGGCAGGGGTGGGGTTGCCCGCCGCGTCGAAGGCACGGTCGGCGGGCGGCCCTTTGACAACAGTCTCCAGATCGCGCTGCCGTCCTTCCAGACGATGCACCAGCACAGCCAAGCGGCGCGGCGTACCCAGGATTTCGTAACGGCCGTAAGTCAGACGCAAGTCAGCCAACATCTGCGGCACCAGGGTCTGCAACTGCTGCAGCGCCCCCTGCAAATCGGTGACGGGGAGCTCTTCGCAGCCAATTTCCAACAGCAGCGTCTGCGCGATCTCTGCCTGCGCCAATTGCAGCGGCACCTCCTCAGGCACGACGAACCTCTCCTGGCGCAGCAGAGGGAAATTCAGGCGCTGCCGCTGCGCCAGATACTGCTCAGCCACCAGGCGCGCCACGCGGCGCATGCGGCGGAAATAGTTAGCGCGCTCCGTGACGCCGACCGCACCGCGCGTATCCAAAATGTTGAACAGATGCGAGCATTTCAGGTTGTAATCGTGCGCGGGCACAACCAGCCCGGCCTCCAGGCAGCGCAGCGCCTCACGCTCATAGGTATCGTAGACGGCACGCATCGCGTCTACGTCGGCTACCTCAAAGTAATAGCGGCAATGCTCAATTTCGCTTTGCAGCAGAATGTCGCCGTAGGGCACACCCGCGCCGTACTCCAGCTCCCATACGCTATCTACGCCCTGTAGGGCCAGGGCAATGCGGTCTAGCCCATAGGTGATCTCTACCGAAACGGGGTCCAGATTTTGCCCGCCAGCCTGCTGAAAGTAGGTGAACTGGGTGATTTCCTGGCCGTCTAACCATACTTCCCAACCCAATCCCCAGGCGCCCAGGGCTGGGCTTTCCCAGTTATCTTCCACAAAGCGAATGTCGTGCTCGTGCGGGTTGATGCCTATGGCTTCCAGGCTTTTCAGGAATAGCTCCTGCGGGTTGCCGGGATCTGGCTTGAGGATGACCTGAAGCTGGTGGTGCATCTGCATCCGATTGGGGTTGTCGCCAAAACGGCCGTCGTCTGGGCGAATGCTCGGCTCCACATACACCACATTCCACGGCTCTGGCCCCAGCACGCGCAGGGAGGTGGCCGGGTTCATCGTTCCCGCGCCTACCTGGATGTTGTATGGCTGCTGTACCACGCAGCCCCACTCTTGCCAATACGCCAAGAGGCGTAAGATGATCTCTTGAAAACTCAGTTTGTCTTTCATATCAATTTTGCCGGGTGCGAAGTGGTGTTGGTTGGTTAGTTGGCTGGCAGCCAACTAACCAACTGTCAAACCCACTAACAACCAGGTATGAACGCGCTGAAGTATAGCATGAGGGACAACGAGGGGCACATTGAATTAAAAGGTAGAGATCTGCCCCAGCATCTGCCCGACTGACGTCCAATTGCCGTGCGCCAGGTAAGCAATGGCTTCGTCGCTACGGCCGTTCATGATGACGTTTACGCGATATTCGTAACCGGCAACGGCAGTGACATCTATCACCTTGAGGTACTCTGCCAACCACGCCTCCTCCGGCAGCAACGCCGGCAGGGCATTGGGCGCATTGCGGAAGAACTCCCAATTGAACGTGCCGCGCTCATCGCCAATGCGCACAGCCAGGGCGTGAATGCCCGACTCCACCAAATCCTGAAAGAAGTGGGTACCATAAGAAAGCTCTGGGGAGTGGCCGTCTTTGACAATGGCCATCTCAATAAGCACACGCGTGTTGTAAATGTCAGCATAAGTCACCGGCACGCCCAACTCCAGGTTTACGCTGCCCCAGCGCCCTGGCCCCATGAGGATGAATGGTTCTTTCTCCAGCCGCTTGTTTAGACGACCAATGGCGCGCCCCAGTTCAGAGCGGGTGCCGGTATCGGGAATCTGGTAATACTTTTCCGGGTCTACAAAGATGATGTAGCGGATACCTTCTGCCTGCCCATCGGGAATCAGTTCATGGGTGCGGAAGAGGACGTTCTCTGGGGGGACGTCGGTGGGAATGGCAACGGCCGTTTGCTCTTCCGCGCGCTGGCTCAGAGGACGACACTGCAAAATATGCAAAATATAATCCGGGTCCGGGTAATTCGGCACAATCTCCACCGTAAACTCCATATCCACCGGCCGCTTATACGTGCGCTCCAAATGCCGCAACGCCGTGCGCATCATCTTCACAAAGCGCTCGTCCTTGAGCAATTTATCAAACGTCAGCACCAGTTGGTCAGAGGGCTTGACCATACCAGCCGCCATCACCTCTTGCAGATAATCCCCCTTATCCAGCGAAGCAATGAAGCGCAAATCAGGGTAATCTGGCTTCAGCACTTGGCGCACGGGGAGCGTCTTAAAGGCATTTTCCTCCAGGTCAATCAGGTCTATGTACCACTGAGAATACTGGCGAATAGCGCGCGCCGTCGTTTCCGGGCGCAGGCGCGGGTGGCTGAGGGCAATCATACGCGGGAAATCTTTCTCTACGCGGTCGACGGCGCGCGTGCCCAGTCCCCACACCATGCGCAAAAAGCCATCTTCGCGGCGAATTTT
Source organism: uncultured Anaerolineae bacterium (assembly GCA_937943625.1). Lineage (GTDB taxonomy): Bacteria > Chloroflexota > Anaerolineae > Promineifilales > Promineifilaceae > JACSRF01. Next base: position 167,895 of record CALEAD010000007.1, read on the forward strand.
TGGGTGCCAGCGGAACGGATTCTGGCTAAAAGCAACACCAGCCACAGAGGGAAAAAAGTAACGGCCGTACTGCTTCCCCCGCACCCGTTGCAGCAAAATTGCCATCCGCTCATCATAATCAATCAGCCCATGATGCTGCCGATAAAGCAACGCATCCGGGTTCAGCGTACTGGCATAGACACGCTTAATGGCGGCCAGCAACGCTTCCAGATTTTCCTCCAGCGTGCCCTGGTTGGGCAAAAAGTAACTCTGGTACTTGCCGGCAAACGAAAAACCGAAATTATCTTCCAACAAGCTAGAAGAGCGCACAATCAGCGGGTCATTGCCCATGTGCAGCAACACCTCACGCAGTTGATCCACAATGCCATCAGAAAAGTGCCCTGCCAGATGCGCTTCTACCACCTGGGGGTACAAAACACGAATCTCATCCACCGGGCGATACTTCTGATTCATAAAATGATTCAGATTGTTGGCCAGGCGAAACTCATAGATTACCTCACTGCCGATAAAATAAGAAGTGGGGATTTCCACTTGCCGGCTCAGGTCATAGCCAGAATGAGGGTCTTGCTGCTGCAAAATACGCCACGCCAGCAACATACCCGCTGCCTTGCCACCGATTTTCCCTGTGCCAATCAGGCGCTGATAGATGCTGCGCAGGTCATTAATGGTGAACACCTTCTTGGCCACGGCAATAAACGGAAGCTGATCGCTGATCATGCGCTTGATCAGCACCACCTTTATCTCCTCAAGGTGATGCCGCACTGCTTCCAGCTCATTGGGGGGCAGTGATTCATAAATTCTTCCCTGCTCGAACAGAAGCTGCCAGGGAGCCAGTTCTGGGTTAAAGCCTATCTCTGGCCCCAGGCTGACGCTAGGGCGAGAGTGCAACACCTCTCGCACAATTGTTTCCAGCACGGGAATTCCCAGGTTATTGGCAAAGTAGGCGTCTGTCTGAAAATCCCGGATGCGCTCCTTGCGCTTATTCCAGATACTGGCTTCCTCCTGGTTGTAAGGGTCAACCAGCCCTTCCCGTCGCTGGGACTCGATGGCTTTGTGCTTGACCTCCGCTTCAAAATCAGCCTGGGAGATAATACCACGTCGAAATAGCTCTTCGCGCATGCGCACACGAATCAAGTCGCTCAGGATGGGGTATTGCGCTAATTTGACATAAATATCAATTGTAGGCGTTACGCTGCGCGGTGGCCGAACCTCACTCATGCTCTGTCTCCCTTGAAAATATAGCCTGTTATTTCAACAAACTAACTTTTTGGGGTTCGTAGTAACGGCTTTAGCCGGTTACCCGCTAAAGCGGTTACTACAAACTTAACCTGGTGCGCGCAGGTTTGGTAACCTGCGTTACGTTTTCATTCGTGGTGGTGTGCCCCACTCATGAAATCTCCTTTGAGAATATAGCCCAGGTCACAGCCTGGGTTACGTTTACAGATGTAGAGTGGTCATTATAACAAAGACGCAGATAAATTGTCTCTGCAAGTCAGGCAAAGCAGCAATTCGCAACCGGAGTCTGGCGAAACTGCCCTGACCTCTGGCGCCGTAATGCGATTTGGCAAATCGCGCTACCTTGGCAGCCGGCAAAAGGCCAGTGTTCAATGACAAAATTATGGCAAAATTTGCTGCTCAAAGCGCCGCTGTTTCCGGTTTCAGCGGGGGTGCACCCTGTTTGTTCTGGTATAATTCGCTAAATAGGCTTGCAGCTTGCAAAGGCTCTCGTTTGACTTTTTCCAGACAGACAACATGAGCATGGGTTTAACACCACGAATGAAAACGTAACGCAGGTTCTATTTACAAGGTGGACCGCAGACCGTAGACCGCCCATCACTGACAAAATTGCGGTCGGCCGTCGGCGGTCATTTTCACAGGAGGCGTACCAATGCCAACGATTTTTGCCAAAATTGTTCGCGGAGAGCTGCCATCAGACATGGTGTATCAGGATGAGCAGGTGACGGCGTTTCGAGATATTCATCCGGCAGCGCCAACACATATTTTGATTGTGCCGAACCGGGTAATTCCGACGGTGAATGACTTGCAGGCGGAGGATGAGCAGCTGGTAGGGCACATGGTGCTGGTGGCACAGAAGATTGCGCAGCAGGAGGGAATTGCCGAGCGCGGCTACCGGCTAATCATCAACTGCAACAAAGAGGGTGGTCAAGAGGTGTATCACCTGCACATGCACCTGCTGGGCGGACGGCCGTTAGGCCCGATGGTGGTCAGACGTGGGGCGTGAAGGGTGTAGTATAAGTGGGAAGTGGCGGGTTGTTCTGGTCGCCGCCCCTTACAGCCTGTCACTTGCGACCGGCCCGCGTGGGCAAGGGCAGGTTCACACCCCGGCTGAGTCTGGTTGCCATCCCAGGTAAGGCTATTGTCCCGGAATGGCGTTAAAGTCGGCGCGGCATTCGCACGCTTCTTTTTGCACGCCGCCGCGCAGCAGGAGCCCATCATACTCCCGCCCCAGCCCCTGGGAGACCCAGCCACCCATCTCGAAAGGAATTGTGCCGTCGGCGGAAATCCAACGGCCGTTATACAGCCGCGCAATGTGCAGGTGGGTGCCGCTGGAAAAGCCCCCTTCGCAGGAAGGGTGGCCAATGCGGTCGCCGGCCTGCACGTAGGCGCCCACCGGGACGCGGTCGCGCGTCTCGATGTGCAGGTAGAGAATGGCCCAGCCCGTTTTGTCGGAACCATCGCCATCCAGGTCTACCACCACGGCGCCCATGTCGCTGCGCGTGACAATGCCATCGGCAACGGCCGTTACCCACGCATCAGACTGCACACAGCCAAGCTGCTCTCCAGAAGGCACAAAATCCAGCGCCGCCCAAGCCGACCCGCTATCCCAGCCCCCGTGCGGCCCGCCGGTGAAATACCACGTCTCGTCACTGCCCCAGGGCAGGCGCAACGTCGGCTGCTGCAAGCCGGGTGGCAGCAGCGGGTCTACGGTATAGGCAAACGGGCTGCCAAAGAGGCGGTTATAGGTGGCAAAGAAGCCGGTTGGCCCCACATCCTGCAGCCAGCTATCCAGCGTGGCGCCATCGTGTGACCCCAGCACAACCTGCACGCCTGCCGTGCCATGATTGATCGCTGGCGCATAAGTCACGCGCTCGCCGCTGGCCAGGGAAAAGCTAGAAATGCCTGCTTCGGCGCGGCTGTAATAGCCCCAGTTCAGGCGGTTGGCCGCCCAGGCCAGCTGCCAGTACAGGCTGCCGCGATTGGGGCGCATGTACCCCAGGGCAAAAGCCGCATTCTCCACAGCCGGGCGCGTGACCCAACCGGCGCGATACTCCAGCAGCGCCAGCAGCAGGCGCGGGTTGACGCTGTACCGCTCCGCAACCAGCATGAGCAGTTCTGGCCCGGCCAGCAGCCGCCCTTCCACCTCCTCTTGATGGCGCAACAGATACCCCTGGTAAAGGCTGACAAAAGCGCGCGCGTCAAAGGTGGCCGCCGCCGGGCCAAAGACCAATTCGCTGTCGGGAATGAGCTTAAACTCTGGGCCGATGAGCGCCGATTGGCCGGAAACCAGGAGTGATTGCCCGGCATAAAGCAGGTCAGAGGTGCCCATGTTGTTCAGGGCTTGCAGCTCGGCCACGCTGCTGCCGTAAAGCTGGGCGATGTAGCCCAGGGTTTCGCCTGCGCTAACGATGTGGGTGGTGGCGACCTGTTCGCTGCCGTGAAGCGTCTGATGGGGTGGGTCTGGCGTGGGTGTGCCAAAGTAGGTGGGCAGGGTGGGCATGGCAACGGCCGTTGGCCCGGCTTCTGGCGGCGCCAGGCCACCAAAGGGGGTGACGAGCGGCGTGGGGGGCAATTCCAGCGGCGTCAGGCGCGTGGCAATGACCGTCACTTGTGGGTCTGGGCGTTCACAGCTAACCAGCGCCAGCAAGAGGAACAGAGCAGCAAGCAAAAAGGTGTTCCGCGTGCGCGGGGTGCAGTCGCATGAATGAACAGGTAACCCAGGTCGGTAACCAGGGCGACCCTTTGCCATGTTTGTCACCGCTTCTCCAGCAGCATGGGCAGGCCGCCCAGTGGGCGCAGCGTGACCAGGGGCTGCATGCCCACGCGCTGCCCTGGCTGCAAGTGCAGGCGGTAGTGCTGGGCAATGGTTGCCAGGATGAGGGTCGCTTCCATGAGGGCAAAATTGTTGCCAATGCACTGGCGCGGTCCGCCGCCAAAGGGCAGGTAAGCGTAGCGCGGCCGTTCTGCCTTACGTTCTGGCGTAAAGCGCTCTGGGTCAAAACGTTCCGGTTCGGGCCAGAAATCGGGATGGCGGTGGGTGAGGTAGGGGCAGAGGGTGACGGTAGCCTGGGCGGGCAGGGGGTAGCCGCCTACTATGTCTGGCTCATTGCACCAGCGCGCGAGGGCATAGGCGGGGGGATAGAGGCGCAACGTTTCATCTATGATCATGCCGGTATAGGTTAGCTGGGGAAGGTCGGCGATGGTGGGAGTACGGCCGTTGAGCACCATTTGCAGCTCTGCTTCTAGCTTGTGCCGTGCCTGCGGGTGTTGCGCCAACAGATAAAAGGCCCAACTGAGGGCAATGGCGGTTGTTTCGTGGCCGGCCAGCATGATGGTCATCACCTCATCCCGCAACTGGTGGTCGCTCATGCCTTCACCGCTCTCTTCGTCACGCGCCGCCATGAGCATGCCCAGCAGGTCCTCTTCACTGCCGGGGTTGGCGCGGCGCTGGGCGATTATGCCATTCACCACTTCATCTAAAATGGCAACGTTGCGATTCATGCGCCGCGTGCTGGGCCACCAGGGCAGGCGAATGGTATATACGGAGAAGGGATTCGTGCTCAACCCGGCAAAGGTCTCGTTGGCTGCGGTAAAAGCCGTGCCCACGCGCTGCGCCTCGCGGGTCAGATCCTGGCTGAAGAGGGACTTACCCACCACTTCCAGCGTCACGCGGCTCATCTCTTCGGCAATGTCTAACAGCCGTTCTCGTTCCGCTACCTCATCCCAATGCGCCAGCAAGCTGTTGGCTGCGCCGATCATGATGTCGCCAAACTCAGCAATGCGCCGTCGGTGAAAGGCCGGCTGCGCCAGCCTTCGCTGACTGCGCCAGGATTCTCCGTCATTTGTCAGCAGGCCATCTCCCACCAGTAAGCGTAATAGCGCATTCGAGGGGTGGGGCTGCTTGGTGTAGTTCGCATTGTTGTCTTGCAGCACGTGCCGGTTGTGTTCCGGGTGCACAAACAGATAGCCGTAAAATGGGCCAAAAAAGTGAAAGCGCACCGCATCGCCATAGGTGCGCCATAAGCGCATCATCTCATCGAGCGGGCTTTGCCGAAATTCGCGCGCCAGGCCAAACAGCGGGCGTCCCTGCGCCGTTGGGATGGCAGGCGTATGATGGTTGTTGACAATTGAAGACATGACACTCTCTAAGGATGAAGGATGAAAGGGCATTGCCCATCATCCTCTCTCCACTATCCACTTCTTCAGCCATATTTAGCGACTAATACGTCCAGCCCTGCGCCTGGTTCCAGGCCAATGAGTTCTTCTACCTCAGCCCAGGGGAGCTGGCCGCTTTTGATGAGAACGGCCGCTTTTTGCAAAACGGCCGTGTCAAAGTCGCCAAACAGCAATTCCAATCCTTCTTGTATTTCGGTCGCGCTCATGGCGGCCAGGTCTTCATCGGTGTACATGGGGGTCCTCCAGAAGAAAGTGCTTGGTGAATAGTGGTTGGCGGCTAGTCATTGGCTAACCACAGATTACGATCCATTACTACTATAGTGGAATTTGCGCTTCATTTCCATGCTTTCTAAGCTCATCAGGATGCCATGTCGCGGGCGCAGCGTTACCAGCGGGTCCATAATCACCGGGTGACCGGGCAGCAAATTGAGACGGAAGCGTTGGGCAACGGCCGTCATAATCAACGGTGCTTCCATCAGGGCAAAACGGTCGCCAATGCACAGGCGCGGCCCGCCGCCAAAAGGAATATACGCATAGCGCGGGCGCTGCAACGCTGCTTCTGGGGTAAAACGCTGCGGGTCAAAGCCCAGGGGATTGGGCCAAAACGCCGGGTTGCGATGAGTGACGTAGGGGCTGAGGATGAGGATGCTGCCCGCGGGAATGGTGTGGTCGCCAATGGGGTCATCTTCAAGAGCGCGGCGGGTAATGAGCCAGGCGGGTGGGTAGAGGCGCAACGTTTCGTCAAAAATTTGCCGCGCATAGGGCAGCTTCTCCAGGTCGGCGATGGTAGGGAAACGGCCGTTTAGCACCTGCTGCACCTCTTCTTCCAGCCGTTGGCGCACGGCCACGTGCTGCGACAGCAAATACCAGCTCCAGGTGAGCGCACTGGCCACCGTTTCGTGCCCGGCAATCAGCAGCGTCACCATCTCATCGCGAATTTCAGCATCGCTTAGCCCCTCGCCAGTCTCCTCATCCCGCGCCAGCAGCAACATCGAGAGCATATCTCCCGGATCCTCCCCGCTGGCGCGGCGCGCGGCAATGGTGCTCAAGATCATCTCATCCAACATGCGGCGCGCAGCGGTAAAGCGGCGATTGCGCGGCGTGGGCAGCGTTGGCGGTAGCACCAGCGGGTTGGTGGCGCGGTACACCACGTACTCCAGCAGTTCCAGCACAGCATGGGTAATTTCTGGCGCTTCCTGGCGCAAATCCAGGTTGAACAGGGTTTTGCCCACGATCTCCAGCGCAAGCTGCATCATTTCCGCGTCTATGTCTATGGGGCAGCCGGCTTGTGCCTGCGCCTGCCACCGCACCAGCATTGCTTCCGTGGCCTCACCAACGATGGTAGCGTATTCCTCCAGCCGCTGGCGATGAAAGGCGGGCTGCATCAGACGACGATGGGTGAACCAGGAACGGCCGTCGCTGGTCAGCAGCCCCTCCCCTGTAATTTGTGCCAGCGTGTTGTACTGCACCGTGTTCTTGCTGTAATTTTTGCTATTCGTTTGCAGCACGCGCTGGATCACGGCCGGATGGCTGATGTTATAAACCGTCGCCACCTTCAGCGGGTACTGAATAAAGCTGCCATGCTGCTGCGCGCTGCGCAGCAAAAAGGCCAGCGGGTCTCGCATTACGGTGCGGATGCGCGTGGGGGGAATTTGCACAATCTCGACTGGGGGAAACATAGTGTTGGTTTGTGGAACGTAGCTCACACCCATCCTCTCAGCCAAACTGAATTCCTTGCGCCAGGGGCAGGTCACGCCCCCAGTTGATGGTATTGGTCTGGCGACGCATGTACGCCCTCCAGGCGTCGGAGCCAGATTCGCGACCACCGCCTGTCTCCTTTTCGCCGCCAAATGCGCCGCCAATCTCCGCCCCAGAGGTGCCAATGTTGACGTTGGCAATGCCACAATCGGAACCGGCGGCGCTGAGGAATCGCTCAGCGGCGCGCACGCTGTCGGTAAAAATGGCACTGGAAAGCCCCTGCGGCACGCCATTTTGCAGCGCAATCGCCTCGTCGAGTGTCTCGTATTCCAGCAGGTAAAGAATAGGGGCAAACGTTTCTGTCTGCACAATCTCCGTTTGCGCAGGCATTTTCAGGATGGCTGGCTCCACAAAGTTTGGGCCGAGGTCAGGGCGTGGCTGGCCGCCCACCAGCAGTTCACCCCCTTGCGTCTGCGCCGTGACAATGGCGCGCTGCATGGCCTGCACGGCCTTTTCGTTAACCAGCGGCCCGACCAGCGTGCCGGGTTGCAGTGGGTCGCCCAGGGGCAATTGGCGATACGCCTGCACCAGGCGCGCCGTCAGCGCCGGAGCGATGGCTTTGTGCATGATCAGTCGGCGGGTGGTGGTGCAACGCTGCCCGGCTGTGCCCACGGCGCCAAAGAGGATAGCACGCACGGCCAGGTCGAGACCGGCCGTTTCGTCTACGATGATGGCGTTGTTCCCTCCTAGCTCTAGCAAGGAACGCCCCAGGCGGCGGGCAACGGTTTCGGCGACGCGGCGGCCAACAGGAATGGAACCAGTAAAGGCGATGAGGGGCAAACGGCCGTCTTCACTCAGCAACTGGCCAATAGCAGGGCCGCCTGTGGTCAGGTTGAAGATGGCGCGCAGGCCATAATCGGCCATGACGCGGTTGACAATGTGCTGGGTGGCAACGGCCGTTAACGGCGTCAGTTCAGATGGCTTCCAGATCATGGTATCACCACAAACGGCGGCAATGGCGGCATTCCACGACCAGACGGCCACGGGAAAGTTGAAGGTGGTGATGATGCCAATTGGGCCAAGCGGCAGCCATTGCTCATACATACGGTGAGACGGCCGTTCCGACTGCATCGTCAGCCCATATAGCTGGCGGCTGAGACCGACGGCAAAATCACAAATGTCAATCATCTCCTGCACTTCACCAATGCCCTCGGCGCGAATTTTGCCCATTTCCAGCGTCACCAGCTCACCCAGCGGTTCGCGAAGTTCGCGCAGCGCATTACCCAGATCGCGAATGAGTAGGCCGCGCCTGGGGGCAGGCCATTCACGCCAGGCGACAAAAGCAGCCTGCGCCTGCTGCGCCACCTGTTCATAAGCAGCGGGCGTGGTAGCAATTACGCGCGCGATTTCTGCGCTGCTTGTGGGGTTGAGCGAGACAATCACCTCACCGCCACTGTCTATCCAGCCATCTATGCCGGTACACGTGCCGAGATTGACGGCTTGCAGGTTCAGCTTATCGAGAATGGCTTTCATACGACTCCTTTGCAAATGACCGCCGACCGCTGACGGCCGACCATTGACCATCAAGGGCGATTTTGCTAGTGATGGGCGGTCTGCCATCGGCTGTCTGCGGGCAGAAATTTATCAGGCACCGCTGCCAACAAAGATGAATCATACCCTAATTTCTCACCGCTACGCCCATGACGCCCGCAGCCATCTCACCCACAACCATTGCCTCTGGCACGGCCTGCTGTGCGGCAGCCACATCCGCCGGCGGCACAATCACCAGCATCCCCAACCCCATGTTGAAGACGTGCACCATTTCCGCCTCGTCAATATCGCCCAACCGCTGAATCAGGCCAAAAATTGGGGGCACTGGCCAGCTTCCGCACCGCAAAATGGCGCCCAGCCCCGGCGGGAAGATGCGCGGCGGGTTATCAATCAGCCCGCCGCCGGTGATGTGCGCCAGCCCGCGCACGTCTACGCCCGCCGCCCAGAGGGCCTGAACTTCGCGCAAATACGGCCGGTGCACGGCCAGCAGCGCCTCGCCAATGGAAAGCTCGTTTAGCTCGGCGCGGGGTTCGCGCCAATCCAGGTTAGACAGTACGGAACGCGCCAGGGTATAGCCGTTGGTATGCAGACCAGAGGAAGGCAGCCCTAAAATCATGTCCCCGGCCTGAATGCGTGCGCCATCAATGATCCTGGCGCGGTCTACAACGCCGACTATCGTGCCGACCAGATCAATTTCGCCGGGGTGGTAGACGCCGGGCATTTCGGCCGTTTCGCCGCCCAGCAGGGCACAGCCCAGCGCGCGGCACGCCCAGGCCACGCCGCTGACGATGGTGACAATTTGCACGGGATTGAGCTTGCTGGAAGCGACGTAGTCGAGGAAAAACAGCGGCACAGCGCCCTGCACAAGAATGTCATTGGTGCAATGGTTGACCAGGTCCTGGCCAATGGTATCCCAACGCTCCATGTGCGCGGCGACCATAGTTTTGGTGCCCACGCCATCCGTGGAGGCAACGAGCACGGGCGCTTCCATTTGCTTGAGCTTGCTGATGTCAAATAAGCCGCCAAAGCTGCCCATGCCAGAAAGTACTTCGGGGCCGAAGGTAGCATGTACGGCCGTTTTCATCAGTTCTGTCGCTTTCTGCCCGGCGGCAATGTCTACGCCAGCGGCAGCATAGGCGCTGCGTTTTTCTGTCATTTCTCACTCCGTGACAGGTGGTCAGGTTACAGGTAACAGGGAGCCTGCACCATTTATCGGCCAATATCCTTCCGGTAATGTGCGCCCGCAAAGTGGAGAGCGGCAACCCCAGCATAGGCACGGGCAACGGCCGTTGCCAGGTCATCCCCGCGCCCACTCACGCACAGCACCCGCCCCCCGTCGCTGACAATCTGTCCATTGTGGTTCTTAGTCCCTGCGTGAAAAACAAGCACGTCTGGTGGCACAGCGTCCAGCCCGCTGATGGACAGCCCTTTGGCATAAGCGCCAGGGTAGCCCGGCGCGGCCATCACCACCGTGGCGCAGGCGCCAGGACGTACACGCACCATCTCCGGCGTCAGACGTCCTTCAATGCAGGCAAGCATAATTTCTGCCAGGTCGCCGTCAAGGAGGGGCAAAATGGCCTGCGTTTCCGGGTCGCCAAAGCGGCAGTTGAATTCCAGCACCTTAGGGCCGGTGGGCGTGAGCATGAGACCGGCGTACAGCACACCCACGTAAGGCGTGCCGCGCCGCGCCATGCCATCTACTGCCGGTTGGATGACGGTGCGCATGATCTCGTCTACCAATGCGGCATCCACGTCTGGCGGCGGGGCGTAGACGCCCATCCCGCCCGTGTTTGGCCCCTGGTCGCCGTCATAGGCGCGTTTGTGGTCGCGGGCCGGGGGCAAGGCAACGGCCGTTTTGCCATCACAAAAGGCCAGCAGCGACACTTCTGGGCCGGTCAGCCGCTCTTCAATCACCACCTCATCCCCTGCCGCGCCAAATTCGCGCTCTACCATCATCTGGCGCAGCGCCGCCTCGGCCTGGGCGCGGTTATCGCACACAATGACCCCTTTGCCCGCCGCCAGGCCGCTGGCCTTGATGACGCTGGGGCCGTCAGGCAGAAAAGCAGCGGCTTTGTCATATTCGGTGAAGGTGGCGGAAACGGCCGTGGGGATGCCTACCTCCTGCATAAAGCGCTTGGCAAACGCTTTCGACGCCTCTAACTGCGCGGCAGCCTGCGTGGGGCCAAAAATGGGCAACCTGGCCAGGCGAAAGCTGTCTACAATACCCAGCGCCAGCGGCAGTTCCGGCCCCACGACGGTTAAGTTGATCCGTTTCTCTCTGGCCCACAGCGCCAATCGGTCAATGTCGTCGGCGGCGATGGGCAGGTTTTGCGCCAAAACGGCCGTGCCCGCATTGCCCGGCGCCACAAAAATCTGCTCCACGCGCGGCGACTGTGCCAGCTTCCATGCCAGCCCATGTTCCCGCCCGCCAGAGCCAATGATTAATACCCTCAGCTTCGTCATGCTTCACCCAAACATTTGCAGCAACACCAGTTATGGGCGTGGTTCACGTTTTCTGGAAACAGTACGTTACAAGTTTCGGCATGGTTCAAAGCATCTTTACAAATTCGACCGCCGCCTGCCGACCGCCATACCTCTCCAGTATCACGGTCGACAGGCAAAAAAAATTGTAACCATCTCTCCAGCGCGTCATGAACCATGCCCAATTTTCTAACCGCCGACGGCCGTGCTGCAAACCCTCGTCCCCATTAATAATTGACCATTGACCATTAATCCCCCCACATCCCCTCGAACATCACCTTATCCCGCTCCTCCTCGAAGAGCCAGTCAGGTATATTGATGGGATATTTGCCGCTAAAGCAGGCCGTGCAATGGCCGCTTTCCTGGCCAATGGCGTCACGCACAGCCGTTTCCAAACCCGCCAGACTCAAATAATCGAGGCTATCGGCGCCAATGCGCTGGCGAATTCCCTGAATATCCAGCTTGTGCGCAATAAGCTGTTTGTAGGTTGCCATGTCCACCCCCATGAAACAAGGATGGCGCACCGGCGGCGAGGCGACGCGCACGTGAACTTCCGTGGCGCCCCCATCGCGGATCAGTTGCACCAGCGGCCCGGCGGTGTTGCCGCGCACAATTGAATCGTCAATCAATACCACGCGCTTGCCCTGCAAATTAGTCGTCAGCGGATTGTACTTCAGGGAGATGCCAATTTTGCGCAACTGGTCATCGGGCTGAATGAAGGTACGGCCGATATAGCGGTTCTTGGTCAACCCTTCGGTAAACGGCAGGCCAGTTTCCAGGCTGTAGCCAATGGCGTGTGGCGTGGCAGAGTCGGGCACACCTACGACAATATCGGCAGGAACGGCCGTTTCGCGCGCCAGTTGCCGCCCCATCTGCTGCCGCACCAGGTGTACCAGTTGCCCCTCAAAGTGAGAGTCGGGCCGGGCAAAGTAGACATACTCAAAAATGCACAGCGCCTGTTTGGCGGACGGTTTTCCTATAAACGAGGTCAGACCGCTGCCATCCAGCCGCACAATTTCCCCTGGGGCAATTTCGCGCAAATAGCGCGCGCCAATGGTGTGCAGCGCGCTGGACTCTGAGGCGAGGATGTGGCCACCGGTGTCTAGCTGCCCCAGGCAAAGCGGGCGCAGCCCCAAAGGGTCGCGCACGCCGTAAATCGCATGGCGCGTGAGAATGGTGAGCGAATAGGCCCCTTCGGCCGCCTGCATAAAGCTGCGAATGCGCGCCACCCAGCGGTCGCTTTCCGCGCCATTTTCCGGCAGATCGCTCCAGGCATCGGCCGGGGCAGCCAGCATCTGCGTAATCACCTCGCTGTCCGAGGTGGAGGAAAGGCCAACCCCACGTTGAAGCAGCTTTTTGCGCAAAGTCAGGGCATTGGTCAGGTTGCCGTTGTGCGCCACACCCAGCGGCCCGTAAATCGTTTCAATCAGGTAGGGCTGGGCATTGCGCAAATTGGAAGAGCCGGTGGTAGAGTAGCGGTTCTGGCCGATGGCCAGATGCCCCTTCAGGGGGCGCAAGTTCTCTTCGTTGAAGACCTGTGCCACCAGCCCCATGCCTTTGTGAATGTGCGCCGTGCGGCCGTCGCTAGAAGCGATGCCGGCACTCTCCTGCCCACGATGCTGTAAAGCATACAAACCAAAAAAGGCCAGCCGCGCCACGTCGCGCCCCGGCCCATATACGCCCACCACGCCACATTCGTCGTGCGGCTTGTCATCGGTTAAATCGCCTGATATCATGCTATCTCCTACAAATTTAGCGAGAGCGAGAGTGAGAGTACCGATCTTCCTCTCGCTCTTGCTTTAGCCCTCTTCTCGCTCTAGCTTTCCCCTTGCCTGGCGCACTAAAATGGCCGCTGCCGCTGCCGTTTCTGCCAGGGCAGTGATGTGCCCCATTTTACGGCCGGGGCGCGCTTCTGTCTTGCCATAGAGGTGAAGTTTAATGGTAGGGTGATGGGCAAGCACAGCCGTCCAGTTGGGAGATTCTGGCGCGCGGAGTGCGGCATGGGGGAACCACAAGTCGCCCAGCAGGTTGGCCATGGCCGCAGGGCTGTGGTAACGCGCATCGCCCAGGGGCAGGCCACACACAGCGCGCAGCTGCTGTTCAAACTGGCTTGTCATACACGCCTCTATCGTCAGATGGCCAGAGTTGTGCGGGCGTGGGGCAATTTCGTTCAACAGAAGACGGCCGTTTGCCAGCAAAAAGAACTCCACACACAACACCCCCACCACGTTCAACCCTTCTAGCACCGTGCGCGCCATTTCCACCGCTTCTTCTGCCACTTCTGGCGGCACGTCGGCCGGCGCCTGGGAAACATCCAGGATATGGTTGGCATGGTCATTGTGAATCAGGCCATAATGGGCAAACGCGCCATCTATTCCCCGTGCCGCCACCACGGACACCTCCCGCTCAAATTCGACAAACGCTTCCAAAATAGCGGGTTGCCGGTTGATGGCTTCCCATTGACGATTGACAATTGACAATTGACGATTGACAATTTTTTCCTGTCCTTTGCCATCATAGCCGGAGCTTGCGGTCTTGAGGATAGCAGGCGTGCCAATTTTGGCTAAACCGGCCAGCAAATCATCCAACGAACTAACCCCTACAAAGGGTGCAGTAGGCAACCCCTGGCTGACGAAGAACTGCTTTTCGCGCAGCCGGTTTTGCGCCACGTGCAGAACGTGGGGGCCAGGATGCAAGGAGGCAAATTCGCGGCAAGCAACGGCCGTTGCCGCCGGCACATTCTCAAACTCATACGTTACCACGTCTACCCCCTGGGCAAACTGCCGCACCGCGTCCAGGTCGTCATAGGCGGCCACAAATTCGCAGTCGGCAATCTGGCCAGTGGGCGATTGGGGGTCCGGCGAGTAAACATGAACACGATAGCCCATGGCACGCGCGGCCAGCGCCAACATGCGCCCAAGCTGGCCGCTGCCCAGAATACCAATTGTGGCGGGGGGGAGAAGCGGTTGTTTCATCACGTCTATAACAACAAGCGGATATTAACCACTACAGGCATATATTTCAAGAGCCTCCCTTGAAAATGACCGCCGACCGCCGACGGCCAACTCACTTATTCGTTCCCATTCATTGCCGCTGCTACCCTAAAATGACCGTCTCCTCTCTTCTGTCCCATGCCCCCCTACATATTTAGCCAAAGCCTGATACACTTGTAGAAAGGATGAAGGATGACCAACTGACCGACTGACAGGCTGAAGAAATGAACATCAACCCTTTTAACCAATCCCCCCCTGAACTCGGTAATCAGTATGACGAAGATCGCGTGCTGCGCTCCTACTTGCGCCGCACGTTACCGCCAGATGTGTTGGCAGCCATCGAGCCAGAGTTGCGCCAGATGGGCGCGCTGGCCGGAGGCGAACTGTACCGCCTGCAGCTGGCCGACCGCCTGAACGAACCCGTGCTCACCAATTGGGACGCCTGGGGCAACCGCATTGACCAGATTGAGGTTTCTCCCCTGTGGCAGCGGGCAGAAAGGCTGGCAGCAGAGTTTGGCCTGGTGGCGGCGGCATATGAGGGGCAGTACGGCCGTTTCGCGCGCACGCACCAGTTTGCCCTGGCCTATCTCTTCCACCCCTCCAGCGACGTTTACACCTGCCCCCTGGCCATGACCGACGGCGCCACGCGCACCCTGCTCAACTCCGGCAATCGGCCTCTGATTGACCGCGCTGTGCCCCGCCTCACCAGCCGCGACCCGGCCAGCTTTTGGACCAGCGGCCAATGGATGACAGAATCCACCGGCGGTTCAGACGTGGGGCTTTCTGAAACGGTGGCGCGGCTGGAGGATGGCGTGTGGCGACTGTACGGCCGTAAATGGTTCACCTCCGCCACCACCAGCCCCATGACCCTTACCCTGGCACGGCCAGAGGGCAACCCGCCCGGCGGCAAAGGGTTGGCGCTATTTTATGTCGAGCTACGCGATGCCGCCGGAAATCTGCAAGGCATTACCGTGCACCGCCTGAAAGACAAGCTGGGCACGCGCAAAGTGCCCACTGCCGAACTGACCATGAACGGCACGCCCGCCATCCCCGTGCAAGAGCTGGCTAATGGGGTGCGCAACATTGTGCCCATGCTGCACCTGACGCGCACCTGGAACGCCGTCAGCGCCGTGGCCTTCATGCGTCGCGGTCTGGCCCTGGCGCGCGATTATGCGCGGCGGCGGCACGCCTTTGGCGCGGCGCTGGCACACAAGCCGCTGCACGTAGACACCCTGGCGCAGATGCAGGCAGAATTTGAGGCCGCTTTCCACCTCACCTTTTTCCTGGTGGCGCTGATGGGGCGCGAGGAAAGCGGCGACCTGCCGCCGGAGCAGGGGGATTTGCTACGGCTGCTGACCTCGCTGGCCAAGCTAACCACCGGCAAGCAGGGCGTGGTGGTAGCCAGCGAGGTGCTGGAAGCGTTTGGCGGCGCGGGCTACGTGGAGGATACCGGCCTGCCGGTGCTGCTGCGCGACAGCCAGGTGCTGCCCATTTGGGAAGGCACGACTAACGTGCTGGCGCTGGATGCGCTGCGCGCCATTGGCAAGGATGAGAGCCTGGAGGCGTTGAAAGAGCAGGTTCAGCGCAGCGTGGCGGTGGCCCAAGACGGCCGTTTGCAGGCAATGGGGTCTCTGGCAAAAATGGCCGTCTCCCACGCCGAGCGCTGGTTGATGGCCGCCATGGCGCAAGGCGTGCCTGCCCTGGAAGCAGGCGCGCGCCGCTTTGGCCTGACCCTGGGGCGGGCGCTGGCGCTGGCGCTGCTGGTGGAGCACGCGCAATGGTCGCTGACGCATGAGGGCGACGGCCGTTCTCTGGCTGCGGCAATGCGTTTTGCCCAAACCGGCATTGATGCCATCGTCGAAGATATTGATGCCAATCTGGCGCGTGCCCTGGCTAACGACGAACCACTGACCGCAGACCGTTGACCACGGTCCACACCGGGCACACGGCGATCGGCCGTCGGCAGTCTGCCATCTGCGGTCGGCGCTCAATTCACATGGAGGAAATGATGGCTGATTACGACCTAAAATCGGTAAAGCTGCCGCGCCTGAGCGGACGGCCGTTGCGCGCTTTTACTACGGCGCTGGAAAATTCGGCCACGCGCGGGCTGCTGCTGGGTAATTTGCTGGAAAGCGGCGGCATCACCAAGCTGCGGCAGCTACATCTGCACGAGCTGCCGCTTTTCTACCCCATTGTGCCGGCGGCGGAGCCGGGCGGAGCGCTGGAAATGGAGGCACTGACGGCAACGGCCGTTGCGCCTCCCGCCAACTTCCTCTTTGCCACCATCAGCGACTACGCCCAGGCATACCGCGACGGGCGCACGACGCCGCTGGCCGTAGCCGAACAGATTCTCGCTGCCATAGCCGCCAGCGACCAGGGGATCAAGCCGCTGCGCGCCTTCATCGCCAGCAACCGCCAGGATGTGCTGGCCCAGGCGCAGGCGGCCACAGCGCGCATCCAAAACGGCCAACCGCTGAGCTGGCTGGACGGCGTGCCCGTAGCCATTAAAGATGAAGTGGACATGGTCCCTTACCCGACCACGGTGGGCACCCGCTTCCTGGGCAAAGAGGCGGCCACCCAAGACGCCACGGCGGTGGCGCGGCTGCGCGCAGCGGGGGCGCTGCTGCTGGGCAAGGC
Source organism: uncultured Anaerolineae bacterium (assembly GCA_937943625.1). GTDB lineage: Bacteria > Chloroflexota > Anaerolineae > Promineifilales > Promineifilaceae > JACSRF01. The sequence goes on from CALEAD010000007.1 coordinate 184,670, forward strand.
CAACATGCACGAGATCGGCATCAACCCCACCGGCCACAACATCCATCACGGCCACACGCGCAACCCGTACAACCCCGATTTTGACACCGGCGGCAGCTCCAGCGGCCCGGCAACGGCCGTTGCTGCCGGATTTTGCCCCGTAGCCCTGGGCGCCGATGGCGGCGGCTCGATTCGCATTCCCGCAGCGCTGTGCGGGCTAGTGGGGCTAAAGGCCACCTTTGGCCGCATCAGCGAGAAGGGCGCCGCCCCCCTCACCTGGAGCATGGGCCACCTGGGGCCAATTGGCGCTTCGGTGGCGGATGTGGCCCTGGCATACGCCTTGATGGCCGGGCCGGACGCAGGCGATCCCAACTCGCAGCATCAGCCGCCGGTAACGCTGGCAGGCTGGGACGCGCCCGATTTGCGCGGGCTGACCCTGGGCGTGTATTGGCCCTGGTTCCGCCACGCCGCGCCAGAAGTGGTGGCGGCCAACGAGGGATTGCTGCAAAAGCTGGCCAACGCCGGCGCCGCCATCCGCGAGATTGAAATCCCGGAACTGGATGCCATGCGTATTGCCCACGCCGTCATCATCCTGGCAGAAATGGCCACGAACCTGGCCAATTTCCCGCAGCACCAGAGAGATTTTGCCCCGGCGACGCGCGTTAATCTGGTGCTGGGGCGCGAGTTTACCGCCAGCGATTATTTGCGGGCGCAGCAGGTGCGCGCGCGGGCAATGGCAATTTTCCAAAAGGTGTATCAGCAAGTGGACGTGGTGGTGACCCCGGCAACGGCCGTCACCGCACCCCCAATCCCCGCCGACGGCATCCCTGATGGTCTTTCCGACCTGAGCACCGTCACCGAATTGATGCGCTACGTGATTCCCGGCAACCTGATTGGCCTGCCGGCCATCTCCTTTCCGGTTGGCTACGCCGCCAATGGGCTGCCCATTGCCATGCAGGCCATGGGGCGGCATTGGCAAGAACACGTGCTGCTGCGCGTGGCGGCGGTGGCGGAAAGGCTGGTGACGCGCAAACGGCCGCCGGTTCATTATCCCATCTTGCCCACTAAAATGAGAGATTAGCAATTGGCGATTGGCAATTGGCAATTGCCCAATCTTCAGCCACCGGGCCACCAAAATCTACAAAGGAGTTTTGCGCTACATGAACATTCCGCCAGTCTGGATCAAGCACAGCGGCAACGGCCGTACCATAGACGGCCGCACCATTTCCGTTTCTGCCTGGGGGTGGGGTCAGGATGAGTGGACGGCAGCCGACGTGGCGGCGCAGCGGCTACAGCGGCTGTTAGAGCGCCTTAGTCGCGGCGACCCCTTCCCCGCTAAATATGGCTACGGCGAAGTACGGCCGTTGCGCGAAGAAATTTTGCAAACCATTGCCGACAAAGAGGGCGAACCGGCAGCCATAGTCACACGCAACAGCTACGGTGCGCAGGTTCTCAACAGCGCCAATCTGCTCTTCTTAGACATAGATTACCAGCCTCCGCAGCCGGGCATCTGGCAGCGGTTGCTACAGCTGGTGGGCAAAGGGCAAAGCACAGAGCACGGCGAAGAAGGCACGCTGGCGCGTCTGCACGCCGCCCTGTCGCAGCATAGCAGCGCAACCTTTCGCCTGTACCGCACTGCGGCCGGCTTTCGCGCTCTGGCCGTGGACCAGTTATTTGACCCGGCTGGCCAGGAAGCGCAGGCGCTGATGCTGGCCACCGGTACAGACCCCGCCTATGCGCGCCTGTGCCGCGCACAGCGCTCTTTTCGCGCCCGCCTGACACCCAAGCCCTGGCGCTGCGGCAGCCCCAACCCACCAGGCAAGCACCCCCGCCAAACAGAAGAGCAGCAACGGTCATTTACAGTCTGGCTGCGGCAATATGAACGCACTACCGGCGCCTACGCTACCTGTCGCTACCTGGAGACAGTTGGCCGGGGCCGGGCCAACGGCACAACGGCCAAACTGGTGGCCCTGCACGACGACATCACCCGTGCCGGGGAGCGTTTTCCCCTGGCATGAGAGAGGAAAGAGGCAGGCGGCAAAATGTGACTACCAGGCCGTTGGCTGGTTTAGTGGTTCGCTGGCTGGTTTCCAGCCCACCAGCAAACTGACCAATCAACAAACTTTTCCAAAGAGCCTTAGTCGTTGCCTGGCAACTTGCCCCCGCCCCCCTACCCCACCCAAACAATGCACACAAAAACCATGCGCGCCGCCTGGCGGAGAAGCGCTACCTGCGCTTGAGCTTTGCCGGCATGGTTATCGGGTCGCTGCTGATCTGGTGGAACCCGACAACGGCCGTTGGCCTGTAAATTGGCGCCGCCAGCCTGGGTGGGGCGCTGCTGCCCGGCTTTGCCGGTACACTGGGGCGGGTGATCAATTTAGAAATGATAGCGGCCGTTTTCCTGGGCGCGGCGCTGGCGCTGACCCTGCTGCACGAATTCCTGCTGCGCCACACCGGGGAGCGTGAAGCGTGATGCGTGAAACGTGAAACGTGAAACGTGAAATATAAAACGTGAGGAACTTCCTTCACCCTTAATTGGAGGTGTTTATGTCAATTACTATTCATGAAATGCAGCAGCAGGTAGACGAGTGGGTGCGCACCGTCGGCGTGCGCTACTATTCCGAGCTGACCAACACGGCCGTACTCATGGAAGAAGTGGGCGAGGTGGCCCGGTTGATGGCCCGGCTGTATGGTGACCAGAGCTTCAAAAAGTCCGACGAGGCGTATGACCTGGGGGACGAGTTAGCCGACGTGCTCTTTGTGCTCACCTGCATTGCCAACCAGACCGGCGTAGACCTGACGGCTGCTTTTGCGCGCAATATGGCCAAGAAAACCAGCCGCGACAAGGAGCGGCACGCCAATAACCCCAAATTATATCGTGAAACGTAAAATCCCTGGTCATGATTTGTGCTTGATCAGGCCCTGTATTTGAATTATTATTCAAGCTATGAATAACTTTTATTCTAGCAGTGAATACTTTTACTCACGCTGGATAACGCCTTTATTGCAAACGGCCGTTGACCATCATCCGGCGGTGGTGCTAACTGGGGCGCGCCAGGTCGGTAAGAGTACCCTCATTCGCCGGGCAGAACCATTCCGTTCCTGGCGCTTTCACACCCTGGACGATTTTGACGTGCAAGGGCAGGTGCAGCAAAACCCCAGCGCGCTTTGGGCAGGCGCAGATAACGTGGTTATAGACGAAGTACAAAAAGCCCCCTCTCTACTCCCCGCTATCAAGCAAGCCATAGATTCGCAACCCGGACGCTACCGGTTCATTCTCTCCGGCTCGGCCAATTTGCTGCTCATGCAGCAGGTGAGCGAAAGCCTGGCCGGGCGCGCCGTTTATTTTGTGCTGCACCCATTAACCCTTGGCGAACAGGGGGAACAACCCCCACCCAATTTTCTACAATGGGCGCTCACCGGCAACTGGCCAGATGAAACCACACAACCTGTGCCCCCAGATGTTTTGCCATGGTTGCTCAAGGGGCTAATGCCTGCCCTGCTGCCCTTTAGCGAGCCAGACGCATGGGTGCGCTGGTGGGATGGCTACGTGCGCACTTATCTGGAGCGTGACTTGCGTCAGATTTCGCAGGTTGATGCCCTGATAGACTTTCGGCGCGTGATGGAGCTGCTGGCGCTGCGCACCGCGCAGCTTCTCAACCAATCAGAAATCGCCCGCAATGCCGGACTCTCCCAACCGACTGTACACCGTTACTTGAACCTGCTAGAGACCACGCACCTGTTTGAGCGGTTGCCCCCTTACCTGCGTAATCGTACCAGCCGTTTGTTAAAATCGCCTAAAGTGATGTGGGCAGACCCCGGATTGGCCGTTTTTTTGGCTGGTTACTATACTCAGGATGACCTACAACGGGCACGTGAGCGCGGTAACTTTTTTGAAACGTTTATTTACCATCATCTGCGCGTGCTCTGCGGCCTTCTCACGCCTGCAGCGCGTCTCTACTTTTGGCGCACGCAAAGAGGGGACGAGGTGGATTTTGTTGTGGAACACGGCCGTCGCCTGTTGGCCGTAGAGATCAAACAGACCATACAGCCCCGTTATGGTGACGCAAACGGGCTGCGCGCCTTTTTGCAGGCACACCCAGATGCGGTAGGCGGTGTGCTCATTCACAATGGTACGGCCGTGCGCCGCCTAGACGACCAGATTGTCGCCATCCCCTGGCCAATGCTCACGGGAAGCCCAAAAAACACCCCCCTCGGAGGTAGACAATGACCATAGACCTTTCTCTGGCCCTGGGCCACACCTTTACCCCGCGCCCGTTCAGCTACACGGCGCGCGACGCGGCGCTGTACGCCCTCTCCATTGGCGCAGCCGATGACCCGTTGGACGAAGCAGCGCTGCGCTACGTTTATGAATTTCATCGCCAAGGGCAGCAGGTGTTCCCCACCTTTGCCGCCACCTTTTTGTTTGCCGTGTTTGACCAGTTGCTGAACGTGCCGGGGCTGAAGTTTAACCCGGTGATGCTGCTGCACGGGGAACAATACCTGGAAGTGAAACGGCCGTTGCCCCTGAACGCCACCCTCACCCAACACGCCCACATCAGCCAGATTTATGACAAAGGCAAAGGCGCGCTGGTAATCATTGACATCAGCAGCCGCGACCCCGAGGGCGCGGAAATCGCCTTCAACCAGGCCAGCATGTTCATTCGCGGGCTGGGCGGCTTTGGCGGCGAGCGCGGCCCATCCGGCGACAGCGCCCAGCCCCCTGACCGCGCCCCAGACGCCGTCTACACGGCCAAAACCGCGCCCAACCAGGCGCTCTTCTACCGTCTGACCGGCAGCGATCCCAATCCCTTGCACGCCGACCCGCAAGTTGGGCGCATGGCCGGCTTTGAGCGCCCCATTCTGCACGGGCTGTGCACCTTTGGCTTTGCCGCACGCGCTGTGGTAAAAACCTTCGCCAACGACGATGCGACCCGCTTCCACAGCATCAAGGCGCGCTTTGCCCGCCACGTCTTCCCCGGCGAAACCATCCTTACCGAGATGTGGCAGGCGTCAGAGACGGAAATCATCTTTCAAAGCAAAGTGGCCGAGCGGGATGAGATGGTGTTGACGAATGCGTCCGTTACGCTAAAACCGCAGGCAACTTGAACGATTGCTCCAGTAAAGGCATACAAGCATGGATATTAATGGAGTCGCCCACAACGGCCAGCGCATCATTGCCGAAGTGGGAAAAGCCATTGTCGGCAAGCAGTTTGTGTTGCAGCAGGTGCTCACGGCCGTTCTCGCCGGTGGTCACGTGCTGCTGGAAGATTACCCCGGCCTGGGCAAAACCCTGCTAGCTAGCAGCTTTGCCACGGCGCTGGGCATCTCCTTCAAACGCATCCAGTTCACGCCAGACCTGCTGCCCGGCGACATTACCGGCGGCTACATCTTCAACCGCGCCACCAGCCAGTTCGAGCTACGCCAGGGGCCGGTTTTCGCTAACATCGTCCTCGCCGACGAAATCAATCGCGCCTCACCCAAAACCCAGTCGGCGCTACTGGAAGCGATGCAGGAAAACCAGGTGACGCTGGAAGGAGAAACAATGCCCCTGCCACAGCCGTTCATCGTGCTGGCCACGCAAAACCCCATCGAGTACGAAGGCACCTTCCCCCTGCCAGAAGCACAGCTCGACCGCTTCCTCATGAAGCTCTCCGTGGGCTATCCCACGCCCGAAGAAGAGCAGGAGATTCTGCGGCGGCGGCGCGAGCGGCGACAGGAGCAGGTTTCATTAAAGCAGGTAACAGACGCCGAAACGCTGTTGGCGATGCGCTACGCGATTGAGCGCGTGTTTGTAGACCCCGATATTGAAAAATACATGGTGGCACTGGTAACCGCCACGCGCAAAGACCCGCGCGTCGCCGTGGGGGCCAGCCCGCGCGGTTCCCTGGCGTTGCTCAAGCTGGCAAGGGCGTGGGCGGCGCTCAACGGCCGTTCCTTTGTGCTGCCCGACGACGTAAAGAGCTTCATCCAACCGGCCCTCATTCACCGCCTGATTTTGCACCCCGACCTGTGGATGAAACGCAACGCTGCGCAGGACGTGATAGCGGCGCTAAGCAGCCAGGTTCCCGTGCCGGTGGTGCGCGAGGGCTGAAGCAAATGTTAGCGCTTGGACCACCGACCACCAATCGCCGACCACCGACCGCGATTTTGCCAGTGATGGGCAGTCTGCCGCCGGTCGTCTGCGGTCAGAAATTGGTAAAGTGCCGTTTCCAGAAAGCATGAATTAGGCACCAGTCTCTACTCTCTAATCAACTTCTGCATGAAAATGATGAACCAGTGGCGGCAAAAAAGAACGTTCATTACCCAGGTGGTGGTTGGGCTGGGCGCGGTGGCGCTGCTGCTGGTGCTGGCGCGCGCCTTGCCGCTGATCGTCTTCCGCGCCGGGCTGCCGATGGCGGTGGTGCAGGACGGCAGTCTGGAGGTTGCGCCGCCGCCAGGCCTTGACCCACGCTGGCTGGATGCTTTCTTGCTGCTGCTGTGGGGCAGCTTTTTCATCTCGGTGCTGATTTTGCTCTTTTCCCGCGACGGCCGTCGCTACCTGAGACGCTCGCTGGCCGGTTCAGGGCTGCAACTGCTCTACGTACTGCTCTTTGCTCTGGTGATTGTGTTCGCCGCCACGCGGCCACAAGCCGAAGAAGCGCCAGCAGATGCAGGTGAGCCAGTAGAGGCAGTAGAAATTACGCTGGAAGATGTGCCGCTAGAAGAAGCAGCCGGAGAAGAGGTGGTGGCAATAGAGCCACCCTCCTGGCTGACACGCCCTCTGGCGGCGCTCTTTTTGGCCGGGGTGGGGACTGGCCTGTACGTATGGCAAAAGCGGCGACGGGCGCAGCGCGCCAAACGGCCGTTGCCCCTGGACGAGCTTTCGCGCCGCGCCGAACTGGCCATTGATGAGCTGCGACGCGGGCTGAAGCTGGATGACGTGATTTTGCGCTGCTACCAGGAAATGGTGGAAACGGCCGCTGCCCAACGCGGCGCACGCCGCCCCAAGGGCGCCACGCCGCGCGAATTTGAGCCTGCGCTGCTGCGCGCCGGGCTGCCTGCCCTGGCGGTGCAGCGGCTGACGCGCCTGTTTGAGCAGGTGCGCTATGGCGGTTACCAGCCGGGGCCCCAAGACCAGCAGGTGGCCATTGCCAGCCTGACGGAGATTGTGCAAACCTGTGCACGGCTGGCGGCCGAGACAGAGACGGCGCAAATGAAGCCACCGCCTGCAACGGCCGTTCCCCCTCGTCGGAGGTGGCGATGACCCCGCCTGAAGAAACACGGCCGTTGCTGCCCCGCCGCTACCTGCCCTTGCTCATTATTCTGCTACTCAGCGGCTTTCTGTCGCTGTTCGTTGAAGGCTTTTTCACGCGCTTCATCTTTCTGCCCGTCATCCAATTCTTCGCCTATTACTACCGCCTATACCAAATTTTGCCGCAAAACCTGGTATGGGGTGGGCTGGTCGTCTACGCGGCACTGGTGGTGCTGCGCCTGCTCTGGCCGCGCCTGGCGCGCCCGACGGCAACGGCCGTTGCCGACACGCCGCGCAGCCGCCTGCAACAGCTGGCCGAAATGTATGCGCAGGCGCGCAAAAGCGACTATGCGCGCTGGGAATTAGCCAGAGAGGTGGAGAAACTGGCGCTTTTGTCCTTACAACGGCAGCATGGGCAAACGGCCGTTGCCATTCAGCAGCGCATTGCCAGCCAGACCCTGCCCCTCCCCCCGGCGCTTCAGGCTGTGTTTGCCGTCAACCGCGCCATTCCCGACTACCGCAGTTTCATTGCCGTGCGCCAGGCTGCCCGTCGCAAGTCTATCCCCGCCCTGGCTACTCTGGACCTGGACGCAGCCCTGACCGAAATGGCAGCGTGGGAAGCGGCAGAGATGAAGGATGCAGGATCATGAAATTCACGCCTTATGCCTCACGCTTCATGGATTACGGACAATGGCTCACCCACACCCCCATACCCATGAAACAAACATTCCTCCTCCTCCTGCTGTTGGCGCTGCTGGGGGGCTGCGGCCGTTTACCGCGCAGCGCCAGCCAGCCTGTGTCGCCGCTGGTTGTGCAGCCACCGCCAGACGCCGCCATAGTCGCATTAACGGCCGTTGTCAATCCTGACCCCATCCCCAGCCGCGACCTGCCCCGCCTGCACCAGGCACTGCGCGGCACGCCGCCCGACCCCCTGTCACCCGCGCATGACACCGTAGGCGACGTGCACACCTTCTGGTACAAAGATTTTGCCAATAACCGCAGCAAGCAGACCAACGCCCGCCTGCTTTATCAGAGCGCAAGGCTGAATATGTGGGTCGAAGAAGGGGCGCGCATGAGCGAGCGCGACGTGGCCGCCGCGGCGCAGGTGATCGAAAATGCCATCCTGCCCACCAATCGTGCCCTGTTTGGCCCAGAGCTAGGCCCTGACCCTGCACCGGGCACGCGCCTCAACCTGCTGCACCTGAAGAAGCTGCCCGGCATCGGCATTGCCTACTTTTCCGCAGCGGATCAGTACAGCACGGCCGTTAACCCCTACTCCAACCAGCGCCCCATGCTCTACGTCAGCTTGCAGGCAACCAGCCTGGGCAGCGGCCGTTACTACGCCACCATCGCCCACGAGCTGCAACACATAAGCCTGTGGCACGCCGACCGCAATGAAGATGCCTGGCTAAGCGAGGGGCTTTCGGAACTGGCTGTGCACGTGAATGGCTACGCCACTGGCCGCGAAGCAACGTATGCGCGGCGACCCGACATTCAGTTGACCACGCTGCAACACGATCCCGGCGTCGTAGATGCCCATTATGCCGCCGCCTTCCTCTTCGTGGCGTATTTTTACGAGCGCTTTGGTGCAACGGCCGTGCAGGCATTGGTGCAGCAGCCGGAAAATGGCGCCGCCGGCTTCAACGCCGTGCTGGCAAAGCTGGGCACAGGGTTGACCTTTGACGACCTGTTTGCCGACTGGCTGGTGGCCAACTATTTGAACAGCATCGGCCGCCAGGAAGGCGTTTATGTCTATCAAAACGTGCGTCTGCCGGCGCTGTCCGTAGAAACGGCTGTGCAAAAGGAAACGGCCGTGCACCAATATGGCGCCGATTATTTGCGTCTGACGGGCAGCGAACCGGTCACGCTCATTTTCACCGGCACGCAGCAGGTGAGCACCATTGCCGCCGCGCCCTACAGCGGCAGCGCTTACTGGCTCAGCTTTCCCGCCGATGAGTCAGAAATGCGCCTGACGCGCGCCTTTGACCTGCGCGGCCTGCCAAGCGCCACGCTCACCTTTTGGACGTGGTATGAGATTGAAGAGGGCTGGGATTATGGCTACGTGGCTGTCTCTGAAGATGGGGGCGCAAGCTGGACGCTGCTGGAGACGCAATCTACAACGCGGCAAGACCCGCACGGCAACAGCTTTGGCCCTGGCTACACCGGACGCAGTGCGGCCTGGCAGCAAGAAACGGCCGATCTCACCCCTTTTGCCGGACGCGAAATTCTGCTACGCTTTCAGTACATCACCGATGACGCCATTCACATGGCGGGTTGGGCCATTGATGACATTGCCATCCCTGAACTAGGCTATTATCACGACGCCGAAACAGACGCCGATGGCTGGCAGGGAGAAGGATTTGCGCGGCTAACGGCCGTGTTGCCGCAGCAGTTCCTCGTGCAGGCCATTTTGCTGGGGGATGGGGGCATCCAGGTAGAGCGGCTGCCGCTTGACCAGGCACAGCAGGGGCGCTGGCTGATTCCCCTGGGGGCGCAAACGCGCACCGCAGTGATTGTAATTGCCGGCCTGACACCCTTTACGCGGGAAACGGCCGTGTATGCGTATGCGGTGCGAAGATAAGGGAATTCTATCCGAGAACGCTTATGGAATCTTACCACACCCCCCCTCGCAACAGCGCCAACCGCAACGTCTGGCTGGCCTGTGGCGGCTGTCTGCTAACGCTGACGCTGCTCTTTTTCTGCGGCGCACTGGGCGCAGGCATTGTCGTCTACAGTTATTGGCAAGAAAATGGCACCGGTCTGGCCACGCAAATTGCCACCATACTGGAAACCAGCACACCCACGCGCCGGCCAACGGCCGTTTCCGCCACGCCAGAGAGCAGCCGGCCCACGCGCCCACCAACGGCCGTTCCCCCCGTCACACCTCCCCCCGCCAAACCCACCCTTCCCCCTGCGCCCGACAATACGCCCACCGTGCCAGCCCTGGCGCTACCCGTGCCCGCGCACATCGTTCAGTCTCCTATTCCCACACGCGCCTACCGCGACCTGGAAAAACTATTTAGCGCCAATTACCCACCCCACGATTACTTTGACGCCGCCAATCGCCTGGGGCAAAAAGGGCTGACCCAGCGCACCATCAGCGCCCCCGCCTACGCTATTGGCGACGTGCGCACCTTCCGTGCCAACGAACGCGACATCAAGGCCACGCTAACGGCCATGACCACACACGCCTACTTTTGGGTGGAAAATGGCCTCTATCTGCGCGAAGAGGACGTCATTGCTGCCGCCAACCGCCTGGAAGAGTTGTACTACCCACGCCTGACCAATCTCTTTGGCCCGATCTGGCAGCCCGGCATAGACAACGACCCACGCTTCTCTGTGCTGCATCTGCGCCTGCCCGTAGACGCTTCTGAATTGGGCTACTTTGACAGCCAGGATGAATACCCACGCACCCTCTTCCACGACTCGAACGAGCAAGAAATCATCTACCTGAATATGTCCGCCATGGAGATTGGCGAGGCGCTTTACTATGGCACGCTGGTGCACGAACTCCAGCACCTCATTCAGTGGCACGTAGACCCAAACGAGGAGACCTGGCTGAATGAAGGGCTATCCCAGTTGGCGGAAATTTACCTGGGGTATGAAACGGCCAGCACCTACTACTACGAGCGCCGTCCCGACGTGCGTCTGAATAGCTGGAATTATGACGAGGATGTGGTAGACGCACATTACAGTGCTGCCTTTTTGTTTGTCACCTATCTGTGGGAGCAGCTTGGGGAAATGGCCGTGCAAGAGCTTTCGCGTCACCCGGCCAACGGCATGAGCGCTGTGCGCTCGGTGCTGGCTGGCTACGACACGCGCACGCTAGAGGCGTTTGTGGCTGATTGGGCCGTCGCCAATTACCTGGATGACCCTGCCGCCGGCGACGCTTACTATTACCGCAACCTGGACCCCGGCACGCCAGATGTGCAGATGCGCATTCGCCAGTTCCCATATGCGCGCAGCGATGCGCTGCCGCAATATAGCGTGCATTACTATGTGCTGAACAAAACGGGCAAAACCACCATCAGCTTTGCCGGTGACACGCTGGCAACCCTGATGAGCGCCCCACCCCCCAGCGGGCAACCAGTCTGGTTTGCCCCCGGCATGGATGACACCAGCGCCACACTGACACTGCGCCTGAATTTGCGCGACCTGACAGACGCGACGCTGCGCTTCCGTGCCTGGTACGATCTGGAAGAAGAGTGGGATTTTGCTTATGTGGCAGTCTCAATGGATAACGGCCGTACCTGGGAACTGCTCTCTCCAGACAACATGGTGGCGGGGGAATACGGGCCGGCGTTTGGCGGCCGTTCCGCCAATGCGCGCGGCGCCACCAACAACTGGGTACAAGAAGCAATCTCGCTGCGCCGCTATGCCGGGCAAGAGATTTTGGTGCGCTTTGAGGTGCTGACAGATTCTTCAATTGTGGGGCAGGGCTTTGCCCTAGATGACGTGCACGTACCGGAAATGAGTGCAGCACGGGCATTGGAAACGACCGTTTCCGGCTGGCAGGCAGAAGGATTTGTCAACGTCGCGTGGCAGCTTCCGCAACAGTGGCAGCTACTTTTTATCCAAAACGCCCCTACCCCCCAGGTCATTCCTCTGCCCCTCAATTCCCTTAACCAGGGGCAATGGACAGTAGATGCCGGCCAGGAAGGGGGCGTCCTAGTCGTCATTCCCCTCACTCCCTTCACCGACTACATAGCCAACTACTGGCTGGCTATTGAAAAATGAGGCAATAACCAACCCCATCGCTTACAAGTTACAGATGTCTGCCTTTCGTCAAGTGCCAAATCAACTTGACTCGTAACCAATGGCCTTACGCCCCTTTCATTTTCTCATACTCCGCCTGTTTGGCCTGGTACGTCTCCTCATACGCCTTTTGGAACTCCGCTTTTGCCGCGGCAATACGCGCTTTCACCTCTGCCTGCAATTCCTCGCCAGAAGCCGGCGTAAGCAGCAACGCCGTCACCGCGCCTACCAATGCCCCGCTCATTGCTCCTGCCAAAAAGCTGAAAATTTTGTTCATAGAACTGCCTCCGTTTGACCATTGGAATTACAATGTCTTCCTGATTATACTCCAAGGCACAAATGAAGCGATGGAAGACGCGGGATTAGAAAATTAGCGACGGTCAATCACCACTTCTCACTAACCAGTACCATGTCTGAATACATTGAACTTGAAAGCGAATTGAGCGACGACGAAGCGCTCATGACCATCCTGACCAACCTTACTCTGACACACCAGGCAGAAGAAGTGTACGCGAGCCAGGAAGAAATGGAAGAGGGGTCGCCGCTGGCACATGCCCTGGCGATCATCCCAGGCATTGCCCAACTGGTCATTACGCCAAATGCCCTGCACCTGCGCAAGGAGCCAGACGCCGACTGGCACGCCATTTTTGCCGATGTTTCCGCCGCCATTAAAGATTTCTTCTTATGACTATTAAACCCGCTTCCCCTCGTCTCATTCTCTTCGTGGTTGCGTTTGGCGTGTTTGTGGCCGCCGATGACCTGACTGTTGTTTCTACCATGTTGCGACAGATCATCTTTGATCTGGAGATTCCTCTGCCGGAAGGGCTGGATCGCGCCGCCTGGATTGTGAATGCGTACCTGATTGCCTATGTGGGGGTGATGCCGTTTATCGGTCGTTTGAGCGACATTTGGGGGCGGCGCACCGTGTACATGGGGGCGCTGCTGCTCTTTCTGATTGGCTCGGTGTGGGTTCCCTTTGCCGATAGCCTGCCCAGTTTTCTCGTAGGGCGCGTGCTGACGGCGCTGGGGGGCGGCGCGATGGTTCCGGTGGCCATGGCGGTGATTGGCGATGTGTATCCGCGCCAGAAGCGTGCCGGCGCCATGGGGCTGTTAGGGGCGATTGATACGGCGGGATGGGTGTGGGGACCGCTGTATGGAGCGCTGTTGATTCGCTTTCTTAGCTGGCATTGGCAGTTTTATCTGAACATTCCGCTGAGCCTGTTTGGTCTGGCAGCAGCATGGTGGGCGCTGCGTGACTTGCCCCAGCCTGTTGTGCGCGAACGGATTGATTGGCCGGGCACGGCCGTGCTCACGCTCGCTCTTCTCTCGCTGAACATTGCCCTGCTGGGCAGCGGCGACGTGCAGGCGGCGGGCGGCTTTGCCAGCCTGGATAACAACGCCAACACCAATACTGCTTGGCTCTATGGAGTGGCGGCGGTGGCTTTTGGCCTCTTTGTGCTGCTACAGCGCCGCTCGCCCCTGCCGTCGCTGCTAGGGCGACCCTTCTGGCAGGCGCCCCCCCTGATCGATCTGACCCTGTTCCGGCGGCGTAACTTTAGCCCGGCCGTTGCAGTGAATTTTTTGGTGGGCAGTGTGCTGATTATTGCCATGGTGAATGTGCCGCTGGTGATTAATGTGCTGGAGTTTGTGCCGGAAACGGCCGCTCTCTATAGTGGCTATCTGCTCAGCGGCATGACGGGGGCCATGGCCATCGCCGCCTACCTGGGCGGCAAGCTGACGGAGCGGCTGGGCTACCGCCCGGTGACGTTGCTGGGGTTGGCGCTGTGCGCACTGGGGTTTGGCCTGATGGGCGGCCGCTGGGTGGTGGGCACGCCCTACCTGGAAATGGGGTGGCAGTTGGCGCTGCTGGGCAGCGGCTTTGGTCTGGTGATTGCGCCGGTGGGAACGGCCGTGATCAATGCCGCACCTGACCAACAGCGAGGGGTGGCTTCCAGCCTGGTGATTGTGCTGCGCTTAATCGGCATGAGCGTAGGGCTTTCGGCGCTGACTGCCTGGGGGCTACACCGTTTTGGCATCTTGCGCACGCAGATCACGCTGCCCGACCTGCCCTTTACTGACCCGGCCTACCAGCAAGCAATTATAGAGGGGCTGACGCAGGTGACGGTGCGCGTGCTGACAGAGACTTTTTGGGTTTCGGCCGTTGTTGCTGTCGTCGCCCTGGGCATCAGCGTGGCGCTGCAGCGAGATGAGGTGAGCGGTTAGAACTTAGCGGCATTGGTCCAAAGCATCCTGACACATTTGGCCGCCAAGCACCGCCGGCAGACCGCCATGCCCCCCGGTATCACAGTCGGCGGTCTGCTATCAGCGGTCGAAAACCGGTTCCTGAAGCTGGTCTATGTCCACCACGGCGCCCACCATTTGCAGCAGCATTTGCGCGCGTACGGCTGTTTCCTCATCCACCTGACGCAGCAGCAGCAGCGGCAGCGCCGCCTCCAGCGCCGCCACGTTGGCAAAGCGCTTGCCCGTCACCTGTTGCACAGCAGCCAAAACACGCTCACCCAACAGGCCAACGGCCGTTAGCGTGACCACATATGCCCCAGGGTGCGTGGTAAATTCTGCTTTCCGGCGCGGTTCAGGCTTACCTACGGACGGTGCAGATGACAATTTCGGCGGCAACGATGTTGGCTGGACAGCCTGGGCTGACTCCACCAGCTCCACCTCTACCCCCAGTCGCTCCAGCTTATTTTTGGCGTCAACGGCCGTTTCCAGGCTCACATCCACCAGTAGGGGCATAGGCAAATGATTCAGCAGCGCCACCGCCTCATCAAACTCCAGCCCTGTCAGATTGCGCACCAGACTGACTACACTGCTCTGCTTCGTACCCACACGGCGTAGCAGCAGGCTCACCGCGCCGCGCGGCCGGGCGCGGCTGGCTAAAACCAGCTTACGCCGCAGCACTTCCTGCTGCGACGGCAGCACCCCTACCAGTTCCAAAATACGCCGGATTTGCGGGTTCATAGGAGACACCGGTTACATCTTTTCTGCCTGCGGCAACCGCACCGTCAGGTGCAGCTCATCGAGCTGCTTTTGCATCACGTAAGAGGGCGTGTCAGACATCAGGTCTGTAGCCTGCGCCGTTTTGGGGAAGGCCATTACCTCACGAATGTTTGGTTCGCCTGCCATCAGCGCCACCAGACGGTCAATGCCGGGGGCAATGCCGCCATGGGGGGGCGCGCCATACTCAAACGCCTCCAGCATGTGGCCAAACTGCTCCTCCGCCTGCTGCCAGGAGAAACCGATCAGTTCCATGATTTTGCGCTGCAACGGCCGTTCGTGGATACGAATACTCCCTCCGGCCACCTCAAAGCCATTGCACACCAGGTCATACTGCTCACTCAGCACTGCGGCCGGGTCTGTATCCAGCAATGGAATATGCTCTCTTTTCGGCGCCGTAAACATGTGGTGGCTGGGCGCGTAATGCCCGTCCTCCAGCTTTTCCTCAAACAGGGGAAAATCAATCACCCAACAAAACGACAGCGCTTTTGTCTCCTTTAACCCCAGGCGGCGTCCCATCTCCTCACGCAGCGCCCCCAACACGGCATTCACCACCGACCTGCTATCACTGGCAAACAGCAACAAATCCCCCGGCTGCGCCTGCAACCGCTCCGTCAGTGCCACGAGCTGCTCTACGGTAAAGAACTTGGTAATGAACCCCTTCATTTCCCCCGTGTCTGGGTCCAGCGCCATCGTTGCCAGCCCTTTCGCACCATTGGCTTTAGCAATCTCTTCCAGTTCGGCAATCTCGCGCCGCGCATAGTTGCCGCAACCCGGCACACAAATTGCCTTCACCGGATTACCGGCTGCCGCATTCTCGGCAAACACGCGGAAGGCGCTGTGTGCGGCAATATCCGTAATGTCTACCAGCTCCAGCCCATAGCGCAGGTCGGGCCGGTCTGTGCCAAATCGCTCCATCGCCTCGCGGTAGCTCAGGCGCGGGAAAGGCTCTGTCGCCAGGGGAACCAGGCTGGCATGTTTCACCATGCCAATGATCATCTCTTCCACCAGGTCGAGGATATCGTCGCGTGTGACAAAGCTCATTTCCATGTCTAGCTGCGTGAATTCCGGCTGACGGTCGGCACGCAAATCCTCATCACGGAAGCAGCGCGCAATCTGAAAATAGCGTTCGTAACCGGCTACCATGAGCAATTGTTTGAGCTGCTGTGGGCTTTGCGGCAGGGCATAAAATTTACCCGGATGCACGCGGCTGGGAACCAGGTAGTCACGTGCGCCTTCTGGGGTACTCTTGAAAAGGATGGGAGTCTCGATTTCTAAAAAGCCACGCGCGTCTAGAAAGTCGCGCACAAATTTTACGGCGCGGTGGCGCAACGTCAGGTTACGCTGCAAGCGCTCGCGGCGCAGGTCCAGATAGCGGAATTTCAGGCGCAACGATTCGTCAACGGCCGTTTCCCGGTCAATCTGAAACGGCGGCGTCTTCGCCGGATTCAGCACCACCTGTTCCTTCACCTTCACTTCAATCTCGCCTGTTGCCATTTGCCGGTTTTCCTGTCCTGGCAGGCGGCGCACCACCTCACCGCGCACCTGCAGCACATATTCAGCGCGGATTTGCTGCGCCAGGTCAAAATGCTGCTGCAAATAGCCCGCATCAATTACCACCTGCACTTTGCCGCTGCGGTCGCGCAAATCTACAAAAACCACACCCCCCATGTCGCGGCGGCGGCTCACCCAGCCCGCCAACGTCACCTCTTGCCCCACATGTTCTACACGTAGTTCACCACAACCATGTGTTTTTAACATCACGACGCTTCCTTAACCATAAACAAATGTTGCCAAACAACAAAGGCGCATCTCCTGCCTGCGCCTTTGTCAAAGAATTCTCAAATCAATTCTATCATGCTGCCCAGGTCATGCCAAAAACGGTTTTTAAGAAAGAATTGATAAAAATTGACATCAGTCCACATCACTGCTACAATGTTGCATAAATTAGTCAACAATATGTGACTTGTTCACTAAGTACCTGGAGATAACAAACCATGTTAAAAGAGATCGAAACCGCGACCGAAAGCATTACCCTGACAGATGCAGCGATTGGCGTCATCAAAAATCTGCTTGTGCAGAAAAACGTGCCCAACTATGGTCTGCGTGTTTTTGTTTCTGGCGGCGGCTGCTCTGGCCTGCAATATGGCATGGCTTTGGAGCCAGAAGCGCGCCCATACGACAATGTTTTTGAACAAGGTGGCGTGAAACTATTTGTAGACCCCACCAGCATGATGTACCTGAACCAGGCTACCATTGATTATGAAGACAGCTTGATGGGTGGTGGGTTCAAAATTGACAACCCTAACGCAGTTTCTGCCTGTGGCTGCGGTCACTCCTTCAAGACCAAAGATCAGGGCTACGAGAACAGCAGCGGCGGTTGCAGTAGCTGCCACTAGCTTTCCTAATTTTCCCAGAGAAGAAGAAGAAAAGCCAGGTTTTTGTAAAAAGTCTGGCTTTTTTGATCTCCTGCCCGGTTTCGCAAGGAGGGTTCATGCCTGAGGCGTACCTCCACAAATAAAACTGTAGCCCAGGTTACCAAACCTGCACACCAACCAGGTTAAGTTTGTAGTAAACGCTTTAGCGGGTAACCGGCCAAAGCGGCTACTACGAACCCCAAAAAGTTAGTACACCGTTAAATAACTCTTCTTAAACTTAACGCTTCACCTGTCATTCCGAGCGGAGCCTACGGCCCTGAGCGAAGTCGAATGGGGATGAGTCCTTCTCCTTTACAAGTGGCAGGGATTCCTCGTCGAAGACTCCTGGGAATGACATGGAAAAGTTTTGGTTATTTTGTTAACAGTGCAGTTAGTTTGTCGAAGTGCTGGGCTACATTTTTGAAGGAGCATGGTCTGCCGTCGGCGGTCGGCGGTCATTTTCAAGGGAGCTGCATAGGTTTGTTGTAACTGCTCTAGCACTGAGTAACGGCTAAAGTCGTCATTACAAACTAGGAACCGTGCGCTAGCTCCAGCGCTGGCGGTACACGTCAATCACGTTTGGCAAATTAGCAAACTTTTGCATCAGCCAGTTTAGCTGTGCCAGATCTGTCACCTCAACTACCAGATAGACCGTCATGGTGCTGTCATCCGTCGTGCGTTTCGTTTTGGGTACGCCGATGTTTTGGCCGCGCAAAATAGCATTCATTTCGTCTATGAGACCGGCGCGGCGGTAGGCATGAACCACGATTGGGATGGGATAGGTTTCCGTCTCCACGCCCCAATCTACTTCGATCAGTCGTTCTCGTTCTTTGATGGCAGCAACCTGGGCACAATTCTGCCGGTGAATGGTGACCCCCTGACCGCGCGTGATGTAGCCAATGATGGGTTCTGGCGGAATGGGGTTGCAGCATTTTGCCATACGTGTATGCAAACCGCTCAACCCGCGCACCGTAAGCCCTTTGGGCTTGTCTTGCAGTGGTGCCAGCAGCGGGGTCAGATCCTCGTCTTCGGGCTTCAGCTCACGGCGCATCAGGGCAATGGCACCGCTGATTTGTCGGGTTTGAATGTCGCCAAAACCCACTTTGGCCAGGAATTCTTCCTCGTCGTCGTACTTTAGCGCCAGGGCGATGTCTTCGATGCTGTACGTCTCTTGCAAGCCCAGGCGACGCAGTTCGCGTAGCACCAGTTCGCGCCCCTGCTCGACATTCTTTTCTCGTTCTTGCTGGCGGAACCATTGGCGAATTTTGCTGCGTGTGCGGGCGCTGCCGGTGTAGCCGAGACTGGCATTCATCCAGTCGCGGCGCGGGCTGGGGTATTTGTTCGTGATAATTTCAACTTTGTCGCCAGATTGCAGCTTGTAGTCCAGGCTGACCATTTTGCCGTTGACGCGCGCGCTGGCGCAGCGGTGGCCAACGGAGGTGTGTATCTGGTAAGCGAAATCTATGGGCGTAGAGCCGGCGGGTAACTCGATGACGTCATCTTTGGGGGTGAAGACATAGATGTGGCTGGCCTGGCTTTCTGCCTCGATGATGCTGCTGTCATCCGCCCAATCGCCTTCTTGCATGGCCACGAGCAGTTCGCGCATGCTTTGAATCTGGCGCTGCGCTGAGCTGCTGACGCGCGTGCCACCTTCTTTGTAGGCCCAATGAGCCGCCACGCCTTTTTCTGCCTCCTCGTGCATACGGACGGTACGAATTTGTACTTCCAGGGTCTGGCCAGTTTTGGTGTCAATGACGGCCGTGTGCAAAGAGCGATACCCGTTCGGCTTGGGGTTGGCAATGTAGTCATCAAACTCGCGCGGAATGGGTTGCCAGAGGCTGTGTACTAGCCCTAAAACCTGATAGCACAGGGCACGGTCTACCTCATCTTTTTCGCGGCCGCTGAGCATCATGTACTTTTCCGGCTCCTGCGGCTGCAAAACGACACGTAGTGCTTGAATGTCGTAGATGTGGTCAATGTCTACCCCTTTGCGCTGCATCTTGCGGTAGATGGAGTAGATGTGTTTGGTGCGGCCGGTCACTTCGGCCTGGAAGTTCATCTCTTTCAGGCGACGACGCAGGGCGGCGGCGGCTACCTCGATTTTGCGCGCGCGCTCGGCGCGCCGCTCGGCCAATTTGCTGGCTATTTCCCGGTAACGCTGCGGCTCCAGGTAACGAAAGGCTAAATCTTCTAGCTCCCACTTGAACTGCCAGATGCCCAGGCGGTTGGAAAGGGGGGCATAGATGTGCATGGCCTCATTGGCCACTTCGTGGCGTCGTTCTACGGGTAATGCCTCTGCCTGGCGCATGGTTTGCAGGCAATCTCCCATGCGAATGAGGATGACGCGAATATCGCCTTTGACAATGGCCAGAATGGCGCGGCGCACGCTTTCCAGGCGGCTTTGCTCTGTAAAGACGGCATTGGCCTGCAGCTGTTTGTACTTTTCGTTATCGGTGTAGGTTTGCAGGGCGTGCAGGTCGTTCACGAGCGCGGCCGTTTCTGCATCGAGCTGTTTGCGCAGTTCTTCTACTGTCAGGGTGAGGGGGGGACGCAGGCTGTTTTGTAGCAGGCTGGCCGCAATGGTAGTGGCATCTACATCTAGCTGGAGCAAAATTTGCCCGACAGCCAGGTTGTGGCGTAGGTAGCTTTCACCAGTTTCGCAACGACGCTCCTGAAAAATTTTGCTGGCCAGATCGTAGGCGCGACGGATTTTCTCGGATGCAGCTTGTTCCAGCCCTGTTGGTAGCACTTTGAGCAGATCGGTCAGGTGCGGTTGGCTCTTGGTCATCTCTGATCTGGACAGGGAAAAAAACAGGCGCTCACCAGGGTGAGGGCGCCTGTTTTTGATCATGGTTGAGCTGATTGTGCGGACAATCAGGCGTTTTCTGGTTCGTCGTTTTGGGGTGGGGTGTCTTTTTCCTGACTGTGGGTAAGCGCGCTTACCTGTTGGCGCAGCCTGTCAGCCTGCTCTTTGCCGCTATCCAGGACGATGCGCACACGCTCTTGAGCTTCGGCCGAGGCTTCTTGCACTTTGTGGGTGTAGTCGGTGGCATAGGTAACGGCCGTTTCCCGTACCTGCTGCAAGCGTTCTTCGCTTGCCTGGCGCAAATCGTGGCTGCGTGCCGAGATTTGTGCGCGTATCTCCTCCCCAGAGCGGGGGGCTAAAATCAGAGCTGTGGCGGCGCCTACCAACCCACCAATGACAAAACCTGCCAGAAAAGCGCCAAAATCACCGTTATTTTCACTCATTGTTTTTACTCCTCGGAGAATGACCGCAGACGGCTGACTGCCGACCGCTATAAATGTAGCCCACGTTATCAGGTACAGGTTTGGTAATCTGCGCCCCATTTTCATTTATCGTGGTGCGCCCCGCTCATGGGAAGCTCACGGCAAATTTTTGCGCGGGTCGCCCAGTAAGGTCTTCAAGGCACGGCGTGTAGCCGCAGCGTAACTATTCACTTTGGTCACAGGCCTGACCACATTCTCGCTGACAAAGGTGGTTGTGCCGCGCACCATGCTAATCGTTTCGTTGGTTTTCTCTAAAATGGGTTTAATTTCGAATTCCAACATATTCACCAGGCGAATGACCATGACCAGCAACAGCAATAGCACAATGGCAAAGACACAGGACATCAGCCCCAGGGCAATGATCAAAATGTCGCGCACGGCTTCAATTTGTGGGGCGTAATTGTTGGCCAGGGCAATGATGCCCCAGAGCAACAACCCCATGAGCAGTAACACGCCTATGACGGATAGGGCCACAGTTACACGAGAGATTAGGGGCTTATGTGGTTTGGCAACGGCCGTTGTGCTGATTGTTGTCTCTTGTATACCCATGTTTTCACCTCAGCATCTCAAGTATACCGTAATGGCCAGAGGCTCACAACATGAACGTTGGGAGGGTTTTTAGCAATTTTCAATTTGGCTTTGACCGCAGAGCATTGACGGCAGACCGCTGTGTCCTTCAGTTGTTCTTGACAAATTTGACCACCGACCGCGAACAGCCGACCGCAATTTTGCCAGTGATGGGGGGTCTGCTGTCGGCCGTCTGCGGCCAGAAATGGGTGAAGCACCGTTTCCAGAAAAGATGAACCATGCCAGATTATGGCAAAGGGCTAATCACTTATCCCCTGGTTTATAGGCTTATTTTCAAATGAAGCCAGCCACCAACTGGTAATGAGGGCGATCCAGGCGCCCAGGCTGGCGCTAAAGAGATGCAGCACACCCAGTTTCAGCCACTCAATGTTCAGCAAATCACCCAAGAAATGACCTAGGGCAAAGCCCATCCAAGCGGCCAGCAGATACAACACAATGCGCCGCACTGGGCCACCCAGCAGCAGGTGAAAACCCGCGCCGTAAGCGGTGGCAAGCAAGAAGCCTAGGACCATTGCCGAAGCGATATTTGCCATGTTACCCTCCCTTGAAAATGACCACCAACGGCAGACCGCCAACCATGTTTTCCTGAAAATGGAGCGCGGGTAGGCTTGTGCGCGCATGGCAGGCAAGGCTGCTTGTGCCCCATTTTCATTCACTTTCGGCAATGATGCCGCCCCCCAGGCATTCGTCGCCATTGTAAAAGACGGCGCCCTGGCCGGCCGTGACGCCAAACACCGGCTCGCGAAAGTGCACTTGCACACGGCCGTTCGCCTGCAGAGAAACCTGCGCCCATACCCCGTCCGCCCTATAGCGGATCTTCACCTGGGCCGTAATCGGCGCTGCCGGGGGCAGCTCAACCACCCAGTTCACGTCGCGCACGGTCATTTGTTGCTGGCCTAGCTGCGCGCGTGTGCCCACAATCAGGGCATTTTGCGCCACATCCTTGCGCAACACATACACCGGCTCCGGCGTGGAAATACCCAACCCTTTGCGCTGTCCAATGGTGTAGAAGGGTAACCCCTCATGTCGCCCAATCTCTCGGCCCTCCCGCGTCAAAATGGGGCCAGGCGATGCAGGCTGGCCATATTCGCGCAAAAAGCGACGATAGTCGCCATCCCCCAAAAAGCAGAGGTCCTGGCTGTCACCTTTGCTGGCAACGGGCAGGTGAAATTTGCGCGCCAATTCGCGTACCTGCTCTTTGGTGTAGCCGCCAACGGGGAACAAGACGTGTGCCAGATGCTCCTGGCGCAGGACGTGCAGCACGTAGGATTGGTCTTTGTGCGGGTCCACCCCTTTTAGAAGACGGAAACGGCCGTTTTCTGCCACCACGCGCGCATAATGGCCCGTTGCCAGGTAATAGGCATCCAGCGCCAAGGCGCGGTTGAGCAAATAGGTAAAGCGAATCTGGCGATTGCACTCAATGCACGGGTTCGGCGTGCGCCCCTGTTCATGTTCGCGCACAAAAAAGTCCACAATTGTGCGGCGGAACGGCTCTTGCACATCCAGCACATAAAAAGGAATGCGCAACTGGTCAGCAATGCGCTGCGCATCAGCCATCTGGTCGGGCGTACAACAGCGATTGACGCCGCCGGCGCCACACGCCGTTGGCTCGCTCCACAGGCGCATCATCATGCCGATGACCTCATACCCCTGCTCTACCAGCAGCGCGGCGGCCACAGAGCTATCTACGCCGCCGCTCATGGCGACGACGACGCGGTTGGAATGAAGGGAGGAAGAGGAAAGCAGAGACATAGGATTAGGGAGTGGTAAGTGGCTAATCGCTCACCACTATCCACTTATTTCCGCCAGTTTGTACAGGCGAGGAACGATTTGGGCAAGCGCGTCTAAGGTGGCGTCAATGTCGGCAAGGGTATTTTGCTGACCAACAGTAAAGCGCAGGCCGCCGCGATTCCATTCTTCTGCCAACCCCATGGCTTGCAGCACGGCCGAAGGCTTGGGGTTGCCCGTCTTGCAGGCGGAGCCGCTGCTGGCGGCAATACCGGCCATATCCAGGTGCATCAGCAGGTCGTTGGCGTTCAGGTGGCGAAAGGCGATGCTGGCGTTGTGCGGCAGCCGCGCCGTGGGATGACCGGTGATAATGCAAACCTGGGGGAAGAGGCGGCACAGGCCATCAAGCAGGCGGTCACGCAGCGATTGGTAATGAGCCACGTCTTGTGCGCGGCGTGCCACGGCCAGGCGCAGCGCGGTAGCGGCGCCAACCGCCAGGGGAACGTTGACGGTTCCCGGCCGACGGCCGTTTTCCTGTGAGCCCCCTGTTAAAGCCGGCACGAGCGTCACCCCCTGCCGCACAAACAGAATGCCCACTCCTTTGGGGCCATAAAATTTGTGCGGCGCCACGCTGAGCAGGTCAATGGGCATGGCGGCCATATCCCAGGCGGTGCTGGCTATAGCCTGGATGGCGTCTGTGTGAAAGAGGATGCCGCACCGGCGGGCGAGTGCGCCAATTTCGAAAATGGGTTGCAGCGTACCTACTTCGTTGTTGGCGGCCATGATGCTGATCAGCGCCGTGTCGGGGCGGATGGCGGCTTCCAGGTCGCTCAGACGCACACGGCCGTATTCATCCACCGGCAAAATGGTCACCTCGAAGCCAAACAGGTCGCGCAGCTGCACGGCCGTTTCCAACACCGCTGGATGTTCAATGGCACAAGTAATCAGGTGATTACCGCGCCCGCTCTGGCGCGCGGCAAACATCACGCCGCGCAGCGCCAGGTTGTCACTTTCTGATCCGGCGCCAGTGAAGATAACTTCCCCAGGCTGCGCGCACAGGCATTCGGCCACCGTGCGGCGTGCTGTTTCCAGAGCGTGACTGGCCTGACGGCCGTAGCTGTGCGCCGAGCCGGGGTTGCCATACAGTTCGCTCCAATAGGGCTGCATGGCGGCTACCACTTGCGGATCAACCGGCGTCGTTGCGCCATGGTCAAGATAAATCAGTCGCTTTTCCATCATTCATCAACGCGATTGCGGAACCAGGAATGGTTCACGCAATCTTTACAATTTAACCGCCGACTACCGGGCGCCGACCGCAATTTTACCAGCGATGAGCGATCTGTCGTCGGCCGTCTGCGGTCAGAAATTTGTAAAGCGGCGTTCCGAGAAAGGGTGAACCACGCCCGAATCATGGTCCCGCCACCGCCGGAAAGGAAACCGTAAACGTCGTGCCTATATCTTCTTCGCTTTCAACGCTGATTTGCCCCTGGAAGGCTTCGACGCCCTCCTTTACCATGTACAGCCCCAGCCCCGTGCCGGCAATGCCCCGCTCAACGGCCGTTTGCGTGCGATAGAAGCGTTTGAACAAGTTTGGCAAAGCCTGACGGGGAATGCCAATCCCCTGATCCTTCACGCGCACCACCACACGGCCGTTTTCGACAACGGCTGTCACACTCACCGTACCAGAGAGCGCAAACTTAATTGCATTATCCGCCAGATTCTTAAAAATCAGGTAAAACGTCTCCGCATTGCCCATCACCAGGGGCAGATCAGGGTCAATTTTCTGGCGGAACACCAATCCCTTTTCCAGAGCGCGGTCAGCCAGTGGCGGCAGCATCTCCTCAAAAATTGGCAGCAAATCCACCGGCTCCAGGCTGCGCTGAAGTTCACGCGCCTCTTGTTTGGCCAGTTGTAGCATCTGGCGCACCATTTTTTGCAGGCGGTCGCTCTCGCGCTCAATCACGCCCAGGAAGCGGTCTCGTTTCTCTTGTTCGGCAGCCTTGCCACTGCGCAACATGCGCGCATACATGAGAATGGTCGCCAACGGCGTGCGCAGCTCATGCACAATGCCGTGAAAGAAATCATCGCGCATTCGCTCCACTTCCCGAATCTGGCGCAAGTCACTCAGCATCAACACCATTTCATCTGCACGGCCGTTTTCGCCGCGAATCGGCGCCCCACTCAGCAGCACCGGCACAAACTGACCGCTACCATCATGCTGATAAACGTCTACCGCCAATTGCGGATACTCATCTTCATCGGCCAGCACGCTTTCCAGAAACGGCCGTAGCTCTCCTTTCTGCAGGCGGATCACCTGGCTAACCGGCTGACCCACCAGCGCCTCCGGCCGTCTTTCTGGCAGCGCCAGCAGCGCCAGCAACGCCTCATTAGCCTGCGTAATTACCCCCTGCGCCGTCAGCGTCAGCAGCCCCTCGGCCATACTTGCCAGAATCGTCTCCACACGCCGCTTTTCTGCCAGCACATCATCGTGCAAACTGGCATTTTCAATAGCCGCAGCCAAGGGTCCGGTAATCGCCTGCAGCAAAGAGAGATCATGCTGGCTAAACTGCCCTTCCAGCTTGTTAATTGCCTGCAGCACGCCAATCGTGCGCTCCTCCACCTTTAGCGGCAGGCAAATCATCGAGCGCGTTTGAAAACCAGACTGCCTGTCTACACGCGCATAAAAACGCTTATCCGCGTATACATCATTCACAATTACCACTTCACCACGCTCGGCCACCCAGCCGGCAATACCCTGCCCCCGCTTGAGCGTAACAGGCGGCAAATCCTTAAAAAGCGGCCCCATTAACGCCGGCTCGAACTGAATGTTTCCCGTAACAGGATCAATCAACCCCACGGAAACGGTTTCCACGTTCAGCGTGCGCCGCACCTGATCTGTTAGCTGCTTAAAAATGTTCTGTAAGCTCAGCTTGGAGGCCAGGGCATAGTTAATGTCTGACACAACGGCAAACTCAATTATCTGGCGGTCAAGCTGTTGGCGCATATAGGCGCGATCTAAGAACGTGGTAATGCTGGTCGCCAGCGGCTCAAGTTGCTCTACAGCCAGGCAGCAACCCGCCTGTGGGTCTAGCAAACCCAAAAGACCCTGAGGTGTAATGGTCGGCGCCCCCTGCCGCTGTGGAAAAGGCAAGGGAACAGAGTAAATCCCCCTGTCAGCCAATTGCCAAAGCTCACCGTGAATGAGCTCTGCAGGTGGGCGGCTAAATTTGTCCGTGCGCAGCGCCCTGCCCGCAGCAATCAGCGCCGCAAAAGCAGCTTTGTCACTTGGCCAACGCGCCTGAACCGTTTCGCCTGTTTCGTCCGCAATCCACACATCAAAATATTGATGCTGTGGGTCCTGAATGCCGACCACTGTCTTCGTGCGCGTGTAGGCGCCAACGGCAGAGGCAACTGTAGCGCACACGCCATGCGCATCGAAAACGCTGCTTAGCTCGTAGGCAAGCAGTTGCCAAAGCTCATAAAGTTGCGCCAATTGGACACCAGACGCTTCGTTACCCATCTAAAGAACCTCACCGGAAGGGGCTGGAGATTGGGATTAGAGATTGTCGCTTAACTCCGCACTCCTTGGAGAGTTATAGCCTTGCCCGCGCAGACAGGCAAGAGCAAAAGAGCATGACAAGAGACGACAAAATGCGTGAGCATTGTCAGTTGCGGGGGTAGGATAAGTCCAGTATAGTCTTGAAGGTTTGCTCGTCAGGTATTTGACGTGGTTAGTCATCTGGCGCGCCGCCCAGGCAGGGAAAACAGGCGCGATAAACATAAGGAGAAAAAAAACCATGAGTGTGATTGAAGTTGTATACGGCCGTGAAGTGCTAGACTCTCGCGGAAATCCGACCATCGAAGTGGAAGTACAACTGCTCGATGGTGCCGTCGGCACGGCAATCGTGCCCTCTGGCGCTTCTACTGGCGAACACGAAGCGCACGAACTGCGCGATGGCGACAAAGGGCGCTATGGCGGCAAAGGTGTGCTGAAGGCAGTCGAAGCCGTGAAAGAAGAGATTGCCGAAGCTGTCGTTGGCTGGGATGCAACCGACCAGCTTGGCATAGACGAGATGCTGGTGGAGCTAGATGGAACAGAAAACAAAAGCCGCCTGGGAGCCAATGCCATCTTAGGCGTCTCTTTAGCTGTGGCCAAGGCGGCCGCCGCCAGCCTGGAACTGCCCCTGTATCGCTACCTGGGTGGGGTGTATGCGCGCACGCTGCCCGTGCCAATGCTCAATATCATGAATGGCGGTAAGCATGCCGCTGGCGCAACTGATCTGCAAGAGTATCTGATTATGCCCGTTGGCGCCGAGAGCTTCCGCGAGGGGTTGCGCTGGGGCGTGGAAGTGTATCACAGCCTGAAGAAAGTGTTAGCCAGCAAAGGCTATGGCACAACCGTCGGCGACGAGGGGGGCTACGCGCCGCGCGTGAAGTCAAACGCAGAGCCGTTCGAGCTGATGCTAGAAGCAATTGAAAAAGCGGGGTATAAGCCGGGTGAGCAGATTATGCTGGCCATGGACCCGGCCGCTTCAGAAATCTATGAAGATGGCCTGTACAACATGAAGGTAGAAGGCAAAAAGCTCACCGGCGTCGAAATGGTGGAGTTTTATGTCGAGTTGGTAAACAAGTACCCCATTATTTCTATCGAAGATGGCCTGGCCGAGGATGACTGGGATGCCTGGGTATTGATGATGGAACGGCTGGGGGACAAAATTCAAATTGTGGGGGATGATTTGCTGGTAACCAATGTGAAGCGTATCCAGATGGCGATTGAGCGCAAAGCGGTGAACAGCCTGTTGTGCAAGGTGAACCAGATTGGCACGCTCAGCGAATCCATCAAGGCGGTAGACCTGGTGACGCGGCATGGCTGGACGACGGTTGTCAGCCACCGCAGCGGCGAAACGGAAGACGCTACGATCGCTGACCTGGTAGTGGCGCTGAATGCCGGGCAGATTAAGACGGGCGCGCCGGCGCGCAGTGATCGCGTGGCCAAGTATAACCAACTGCTGCGCATTGAGGATAGTTTGGGCGATACGGCTGTTTACGCTGGCTGGAACGCCTTCCCCCAAATCAAGCGCTAACGAAGCGTAAAGCGTGAAAGCGTGAAACGTGATCTCTTTTCGATCACGTTTCACGTTTTACGTTCTAGGCAAACACCCCTGCCGGAACTGCGCCGCTGCGGCTCATCTGCATGGTAGCGAACGAAGCCATATGAAACAACCGCCGCAGGTCGCCGGGCTTTAGACCGGCGCGAAATGCTTCCGTAAAGCCAATTTCATCCGCTAGTTTGCGCACCGGGTCTGGTTGCTTGCCCGTGTGAAAGCCAATTGGCTGCCCCCCAGAAACAAACCCCACAAAAGCCAGCGTGTAAATCTCCTGCTTTAGCAGCTCCTGTGCCGCGCGGCGAACGTCTTTGGCGCGCTGCTTAGAGGCGTTGTCCTCACCATCGGAATAGACCACCAGCACGCTGCGCGCGCTAATGCCGCTCTGGCGCAACTGCTGGGCATATAGCACCATGTTGGTCAATGCCCCGGCCACCGCGTCATAGAGCGCGGTTGCGCCGTCTGGCGCGTAGTTGTGCGCGGTCAGGCGCGGCGCGTCGGCCAGATTGACGTAGCCGTGCAGCAGGCTTACGCTGTCATTGAACAGAACTGTACTGAGCAAAATGTCGTCCGCCATCGGGGAGACAGCCATGGCATCCAGGTAATCTTCGTTGTAGGCGCGTATCAGGTCTGCGGCATAGGGAGCCATAGAACCGCTCACGTCTATGACGTTCATTGCCAGGGTGACGTCGTTGCTGGTTAGCTGCGCCAGCGGCGCGCCTACTGGCCCCATCATGGTTGGCCCGTTCAGGTTAGAAATGATCAGGCCCAGGGTATCGGCCGTCAGGCCATCGCCCTGGGCCGATTGGAATAAGTCGTCTAAGTTGCTTAGTCCGTTCATAGTTTGCTCGTATGAAAATGACCGCTGACGGCGGACGGCTGACCGCTGACGGCTAACCTGCGTTCTGTTTTCATCTATCGTGGTGTGCCCCGCTCATGGGGAACTCCTTTGTAACTCGAACTTGCAGGTTGATACGCAGTTTGAAAACTGCGCTACAACTCGAACTTGCAGTTCGATACGCGGTGATACGCGGTTTGAAAACCGCGCTACTGCTGGTCGGTGCAACCGGTGAAGTCTCTTCGGAAAATGACCGCCGTCTGCGGTCTACCGTTTGCCGTCTGCGGTCAAACATCTCGGCATAAATCTCCAATCGCTAAAAAGGCAGTGGGTCTGTACTGTTGATGAAGTTGACGCCGCGTTGGGCAAAGGTGGCAAACTGCTTTTGCGCGATGGCGTGAAAGTCTATGTCTGGATGCAGGACAGGAGAGGTGCAGTCGCGCAGGAAGTAGATTTTGCGCAATTGCTCCGGCTGGCTGGCAAAATCTTCTACCAGGTCTTCAACAGTTTCTAGCACGCAGTGGCTTTCTGCTTCTCCGGCAATGAGGATGATGTTTGCTTCCGCCAGGGTGTCCAGGAAGGCTTTGTTTTTGCCCCCTAGGGGGTGACTGGGTACGGGAATTTCTGGCTGGATGATGGAATAATGCTCGGTTTGCGGCACAGTGCCCTTGGTGAGCCAGGTGGGTTGGGTTTTGCGCGCCAGGCTGTGCCACAACACGGCCGTAAACAGTTCGGGGTCTAGTGCATTGCCTACGCTGCCAATCATCACGTGGTAAGGCCAGATAGTGAGCACCTTCTTTGCCCCCTCTTCGAGCTGCTTGACATATTTGGTGGACCAGACGGGGTCTACCAACGGCCGCCACTTACCCGCGACGATGTCTGCATAGGTAATCAGCGTGAAGGGGGCGGGGGGGTTGCCCTGTGCGTCGGCCCACCAGGCAGGATGGAAAATCTGGTGCGGCAGATGAGAATCGAGCGAGCAGGTGATGTTGGTAATGCGCCCGGCGTGGGTATAGATGAACTCGATCAGGCGCTGAATGTCGCCCACAGAGCCAGGCACGTGCAGGCTGCCGCCGCTGTGACAGAAATCTACCTGCATGTCTATGATGACGAGGTGGATATTTTGCTGGTCTTGCGCCGCCGGGGGTAGATTGGCGGCAGCAGCGGCGGCGGCAATGGCCGCATAGTCTGGATAAAACAGGGTGCCTATGCGGGCAGGGTTGTAGAAGGAAGGAAAGCTGGTCATGGGATCTCCTTTGTGAAATTGTGGTTTGTGCCAAGCGGTTAGTGTGCCAGGCACACGAATTGATTGCTGGTATAATAGTGTATTTCTTACACTTTGTCAAGTAGAGAGAAATGGGGGATTGGCGATTAATTCTGCACTTTATGCTCTCCTCAGCCTGGCAGGAAGAGAAGTTGCCCTGGCGTGTGCCGCAGCAGACCGAGGGGGTGATGGTACACGGCCGTTTCCCGATCCAGCGTCATGTCGGGCGGCAGCAGGTGAAACGGCCGTTGCCCCAGCGCCGGATTGGTGGTAAAGGGAAAGTAGGGCATGGCTTGGCTGATTGTGTGCGCCATGCGGCCCCGTTCATCTACGACAAAGGTCTGGCCGCTTGCCTGCCCGCCCTGCTGCGTGACACGCCAGAAGGCAACGGCCGTTTGACTAAACCCCATCCCTATCTCCTGCACGCCTTCCCCAGGTTGCAGCGGCGGCAGCGCCACCTCATAGCTGGTTCCCGCACGCCATAAGAAGTGGCGCGTTTCGGCAAAGATGCGATGGTAGCCCGCCAGCGTTTCGTCATAGGGCGAGGCGGTAAACCAGGTCTGATTTTTGTGCACCGTAGCGATTGCATCTTCGACGTACAGTCCGCCGCGCAGCGTGCCGCGCATAATCCAGCTTCCGGCAATGCGATACAGGTGAGCAGGGGTGGCGGCAAAAACGGCCGTTTCGCGGAACATCCCCGTCTCCAGCATTGCCACCTGGCGCGGCTGCGCGTTCCCCACCTCCAGCAACAGCAATTGCACGCTCCCTGGCGGATTCACCACCAGCAGCAGCACCCCTGCCCGGGGCTGGCAGAGGGCAAAGCGGTAACCTGCGCGCCCGGCAAAAAGCGGCTGTCGCGCCAGCACGCCGCCTACGCCCAGGTGAAAGAGGATATATTGGTTGGCTTGATGAGCAATTGCCAGAATACGGCCGTTGGCCAGCACGCGCACCAGTTCCAACACCCTTTCCCCTTGCAGCAGCATGCGCCATTCGCCCACGGGGGGCACAGGCAGCTTTAGCGAGCACGCCGGGCAGCTTCGTCGCTGGCGCGGATAAGCCAGACCACAGTGCACACAGGTCGTCAAATCGGTGGCATACGCTTCCAGCAGTTGCAGGGGGAAAACGCCGCGCTGTTCCTGGGCAAAAACGCGCTGCATCGCGTCTAGCAGCTCGTCAGAAAGGCTTTCCAGCGGGCGAGCATTGGGCGGATAGGTGACACCCCTATCGGCCAGGGTGATGCCCGCCTGCGCCCGTGCCGTTAATGATTTGTGCTGCGGATGTGTGCCGCCATACGGGTGCGCGCCCAACAACATTTTGAGCAACAGCACAAAGTAGCTGTACCAATCGGTGTGGGGGGTGAAATACGGCCGTGTGGTAAAATCGGCCACACCATAAAGCAGGGGGTCTAAAAAGGGCAGCGTCGCCACCGGGCACGGGTAACCTCTTGCCTGATAGCTGTCCACGTCCAGCCAGTAGCTCTGGCGCAGATCATCCGGCGCAACGTGCACATTTTGCTCATTCAGGTCACCTACGACTACGCCTGCCCGATGCAGCTGACTGAGCGTGTCGTGCATTTGCCGCAGCAGCATCACGATTTGCGCCACATTAATCCCCTGCTTCTGGCAAAATGCCTGGCTGCTCAACTGCTTCAGCGGCACAGCCGCAGCCGGCAAACGCGCCATGACAAAGCCCACAATCTGCCCCTGCGCGTCGTGCGCCAGCGCTTGTGGAGCCAGCACGCCGTCCGGCCAGGCAATGCCGCTCTGGCACAGGTAAGTCAGCTTGGCGGCGTGCTGCACCCAGGGGGTATGATAGAGCTTAACGGCCGTTGCGCCCACGCCAAACACCATTCCCTCCCCACCAGACTGAATGAGCTGGGACGGTTGCAAAATGAGCGGTTGGTTGTGTATGAAAATCGTTTTCGCGGGCATGGGATGAGTTGGTTGGTTGGATGGTTGGTAGGTGATTCATCATCAATTTAGTGTATTTAACACACTAAAAGTTTAGTGTAAATCTCACACCTTGTCAACAGCAGAAAAAAAGCTATCATCTACCCACCATCCACTACCCCCTAATCCTTACTCACTACTTACTACTTACTACTCACTACCCACTTACCCAAAGGAGCACTCCATGAAAACCCTACTTATTCTGCGCCATGCCAAATCCAGTTGGGACAACGCCACCCTGAACGACCACGACCGCCCGCTAAACGAGCGCGGCAAAACAGACGCCCCACGCATGGGACAACTGCTCAAAGCCAAAGGGCTGCTGCCCGACCTGATTCTCACCTCCTCGGCAGAGCGGGCGCTGGCAACGGCTGAAGCGGTGGCGCTGGCGTCTGACTACGAAGGAGAGCTGCGGGTGGAGCATCAGCTCTATCACGCCTATCCAGAAACGTATTGCGCCGTGTTACAAGGGCTGGGGGATGAATACGGCCGTGTTCTGGTCGTAGGCCATAACCCGGGGCTAGAATTCTGGCTGACAGAGCTAACCGGGCAAGAAGTAGACATGCCAACGGCCGCTTTAGCCCAGGTAGAATTGGCAATATCACACTGGAGCGACATGAACGCAGAAACAAGCGGCCAACTGGTACAACTATGGCGGCCAAAAGAGGTGGATAAGTAGTAGTGGGTGCGGAGTGCGGAATTAGTCCCCAGGGCACGATTCATCGCCTGCGACAATGACCGCCGACAGCCAACCGCCCATCACAGGCAAAATCGCGGTTGGCGGTCGGTAGTCAGCGGTCAAATTGTAAAAATCGCGCGAACCGCGCCGTCCCCGATTCTCTACCCCTCCAGGGCGCGCCGGCGCAGCTCATCATAAATGGCCTGCGCCTGGGGGAAGTAGCAGGTATACGGCTTGTGCCAGAACTCCACCAGTTGGCGGTTGCCCGTTTGCTGCTGGTAAACCCACGCCTGTAAAAATAGCTCCAGCTTGTCGGCGTCGTGAATGAGACGGGATTCGGCCGTTTCTGCCGCGTGCAGCTCTTCCCACAGCGCCAGCCACTCGCCGCTAAAAGTTACCCCTCGCAGAATTTCTGCCATTGCACCACGCTCCACCTCTGTTTTGATGTTGGCAGGCAAAAAGCGCCAGGCTGGCGTGGGAATGTCGCTGGTCAACCCTTCCGGCAGGTCGTGCAACGCCGCCATGGCCAGCAGCCGCGCCAGGTCTAGCGGCTGCGGCACAAGCTGCGCCAGCGTAAGCGCGGTAAATACCACGCCGTAGCTGTGCGCGGCCACGTTTTCTGCATCGGGGACGCCGCGCTGCACCCAGCCGGTACGGGCGGCGCGCTTGAGTTGATTGGCGTGCAGCAACAGCTGGATAACGGCCGTTGCCTCCATCAACGCCCTCCCGTGCCTGGCGTAGGCGTCTCGGTCGGCGTTTCGGTGGGCGTCGGCGTGGACGTATCGGCAATGATGGTGATAATGATCGAAAGCGTGGGCGTAGGCGTGGGCGTATTGGTTGGCGTGGGTGTAGCCGAAGGCGTGGGCGATGCAGTGGGTGTCGGTGATGCAGTGGGTGTCGGCGTGGGCGTCGGTGTGGGTGTGGGCGTTGGCAGCAACACATTCAGGCGCAGTCGTCGCTCCAGCGTCACCGGGTCATTTTCGGGCGTGTAGGGGTTATCGGGGCCGAAAATGATCACGCGCAGGGTGACTATGCCGCCGCTGCTCAGGCCGCTGGTATCCCACTGCGCCAGCAGATTGTTTTCCACGGGATTGCCGCGCCGCTCTTGCACCAGTCCCCAGCCACCAGGGTCAGTGCCTAGGCCATACTCCACCTGGTAGCCGCCATAGTTGGGGCCACGCACCGTGCCCCGCAGCTCAATGATGCCGGTTGCGTCGCTGTTTTCTGGCGGGAAGGTGATGGCAATAAACGGCCGTTCCTCTCCTGGCTGGCACTCTTGCTCCGGCGGCAAGCGCAGGGGCAGAGTAATGTTGCGCGCATTGGCCCAAGCCTGTCCGGCAGGGGTATTTTCCAGCCAGTTGCGCGCATTTTGCAGCTCACGCGCCTGCACCAACTGATCCCCGCTCACCAGCAAATTGATAAACGTCGCCTCATAGGGAGATTCCGGGCAGGCGGCGTTCGCGCGGCGCAGCGTCCACAGGTCAATCAGCGTTTGCTGCAAAAAGTGATTGTTCTCATCTAGCGGCAACTGGTCAGCGGCAAACAGCTCCACGCGCCGTTCGGCGCAGGCGGCGCTGGCGCGCACGCCAGAGTCGGCGCAAATTTCCACTTCCACCACATTCGCCGGGCGGGCGAAATTAACCGGCTGCTTGTCCGCCAGGTATTGGCTCATGAAGCGATTCCAGATGGGGCTGGCCACGCGGTAGCCAGACTGCCCCGCACCAATGGGCTGATTGTCGGTATTGCCAATCCACACGGCCGTTACCACTTGCGGCGTGTAGCCCACTGTCCAGCCGTCACGCACATCGTTTGCCGTAGTGCCAGAGGTGCCCGTTTTCACCGCCACCTGATGGCCAGGAATAATCAGCGTATTTTGCAGGCCAAACTCCGGCTGGCGGGCGTTATTGTCTGCCAGGATGTGGCTGAGCAAAAAAGCGTGTTCCGGGCGTGCCACCTGCGCCGGCTGCGGCAGCACGTATTCATAAAGACGCTGCCCCTGGTTATTCTCGATGCGCGTGATGGCATAAGGGGGCATATAGCGCCCCTGGTTTGCCAACACGCCAAACGCCGCCGCCATTTGCAGCGGCGGAATCTCCCCACCGCCCAGCGCCAGCGCCAGACCATAATTGCGCGGCTGCCCCACTTCGACACAGCCCGCATCTTGCAGGCTGGTCAGCCCCACCCGCTGCGCATTGGCAATGAAGTTGCAAACACCCACATACTCCAGCGCCTTCACGGCAGGGATGTTGTAGGAATTGCCCAGGGCGCGGCGCAACAACAGTGGCCCGTGAAAGCGGTCGTTAAAGTTCTTCGGCACGTAGGGCGGATTTGTGCCGTCAGGGAACTGCGTTTGCACGTCCCAAATGAGGGTTGCAGGGGTCCAGCCCTTTTCCATCACGCTCAGGTAAACAAAGGGCTTGATAGAAGAGCCGGGCTGGCGCGGCGTGCGCGTCATGTTCACCTGCCCGCTGATATTCTCATCGTTAAAGTCCAGGCTGCCTACCAGGGCCAAAATCTCTCCCGTTTCCGGCTGCAAGACGACCATGGCGGCATTATTGGCACCGGCAGCATTGACGTTGCTACGGCTTTCGCGCATGATGCGCTCGGCCAGGTCTTGCGCCGCGGGGTCAATGGTGGTGTAGATGTTCAGGCCGCCACGATAGATGTTTTGCGCACCCAGGATGTCTTCGGCCTGCTGCAAAACGGTAAAGGTGAAGTGGGGGTAGCGCACAGTGACGACGGGCGGCTTCATGTTGTAGACAAAGAGGTTGGTCTGGTTCAGCGCGTCTTGCGCCTCGTTCAGGGTGATGTACCCTTCTTGCAACATCAGTGTCAGCACTTCCCACTGGCGGCCCAGGGCTTTGTCGGGCGCGGTGTAGGGGTCCCATAGGGCGGGGGCTTGCGGCAGGCCGGCCAGCAGGCTGGCTTCAGCCAGATTCAGGTCGGCGGCCGATTTGCCGAAATAGGTTTGCGCGGCAGCTTCGATGCCGTAGGCCAGGTTACCGTAGTAAATTTCGTTCAGGTACAGCTCTAGAATTTCTTCTTTGGAATAGGTACGGGAGATTTCGGCGGCGAGGATGATCTCGCGCACTTTGCGGCGGAAGGTGCGCTCGGTGCGCTCGTCATCGCTGAGGAGCAGGGCACGCACGAGCTGCTGCGTGATGGTGCTGGCCCCGGAGATGAATTCGCGTTCCTGGGCAGCCTGAACAATGGCGCGGGCAATGCCAATGGGGTCGAAGCCCGGGTTGGTGTAGAAGCGGGAATCCTCGGTAGCGATGGTGGCGTTGATCAGCAGGGGGGAAATGCGCTGCAAGGGAACCCAGGTGCGGTTGCCCATGTTGGGGTCGGCCAGAGCGTAGAGCAAACGGCCGTTGCGGTCGTAGATGCGCGCTGTCTCAAAGGTGCTGGCTTCGGCGCGCAAATTCTGCGGAGAGGGTAAGCCGCGGGCAATGAGGGTGTAGCCAACGGCGGCGCCGGCAATGCCCAGGGCTACGCCAATGAGGCCAAGCACAATGGTCAGGACGATGGCGCGGATGAGGCAGCTGCCCCAATTGCGCTGGCGGCGGGTTTGGGGCCTGGGGAGCGGGGGCGTTTGCGGCGCCGGGGGCATGACAACGCGGGCAGGTGGGCGCTGGAGTTGCTGCTGGGGCACAGCTTGTTGGGGCGGCGGCTGGGCGTAACGGGGGTCGCGCTGGGGGGGATGCTGGGGCAACGGTCGTTGCGGTGGCTGTGGCGGTGGCGACGGCTGCCGGGTCTGCTCGATGGGCGGCGCATAGCGCGGATCGCGCTGGGGTGGCTTTTGCGGCAGGGTTGGCTCAACATTGGCAAAGGCAGTGCGGGGCTGTACGGCCGTTGCTTCTTCGTCATTTTCCAGGGGCACAGTGGGAGGGGGATTTAGCGCGTCCGGCATCAGGGGCAGACCGGCGGGCGGGCGCGGCGGCGCTGCTGGTGACGCTTGCGGCAGCGCCGTGAGCGTGCCTGTCTCATCCTCTGGCGTAACCAGTAGGGGTGTGGGCGTGGTTGCGGTAGATTCGGGAGGTGGTGCGGGGGAAGCGGCCGTTTCCGCCATCAGATCAAACAGGGAGATCGTGCCCGTTTCTTCATGTGTGGCGGGTTTGGCTGACAGCCGTTGCGTGGCCTGTTCATCGGTTTGCGGCCGTTTGCGTTGCTCGTCACTCATACTTCACGTCTCCTGCCCTGATTCTTGCCCCTTGCTGCCCGCCACTCACTCACGCTTGCTCTTCACCAACATCACCCACTCCCCACGCTGCACCACCTGGCCATTTTGATTATAGACGCCAAACTTCATCGTAATGTTCCCGCCGCCCAGGCGCGGCAGCGCCTTCTTTTCCACAATCTCTAGCTGCACGTGCACCGTATCGCCAATGAACACCGGCAGACTGAACCTGGTCGCCAGCTCGCGAAAAGCCAGCACCGTGCCCTCAACCACGCCAGATTGCACCGCCAGGCCAGTGGCAATGGATTGTACCAGCAACCCATGTGCCACGCGCTGGCCAAAAGTATCTTTGGCGGCAAATTCCGCGTCGGTGTGAATCTGGTTAAAGTCACCGGAAAGCCCGGCAAAGTTCACAATGTCCGCTTCGGTAATGGTGCGAGCAGCCGTTATCAGGCGGTCGCCCACGGCAAACTGCTCAAAATAACGGCCGCGTGGCTGGTAGGTCAGTTCACTCATCGAATTATCCTTTGTGCCAGAGCGAGTGAGCCAGAGCTGGCGCATAGCCAGAAAGGCATGTTTCATCTTCTCTGGAAACAGTGTTTGCCAAATCTCTGACCACAGACGGCCACTGGCAGACCACCCCTCACGGGCAAAATCGTGGTCGGCGGTCAGTGGCCGGCGATCAAATGGTAAAAATCACTTGCGCTATGCCAGCCAGGGGAAAAACTTCTCTAGCTCTAGCTCTTGCTATTCTGCTGCCAACTTTTCTGCTTCATCGGCAATGGTCAGCGCATCAATAAAGGGATCAAGGTCGCCATCCATAACCGCTTGCAGGTTATAGCTTGTAAAGCCAATGCGGTGGTCGGTAACACGGCTTTGCGAATAGTTGTAGGTGCGAATTTTCTCGCTGCGGTCGCCGCTGCCCACCTGCGCTTTACGCTCTGCCGAGACAGAGGCTTGCTGTTTTTGCTCTTCCATCTCCTGTAAGCGCGCCTGAATAATGGCGATACCCAACCGTTTGTTTTGGGTGAGGCTGCGCTCACTCTGTATTTTAACGGAAATACCGGTGGGTTTGTGAACGATGTGGGCGGCGGTGGCATTTTTTTGCATGTGCTGGCCACCGGGACCAGAAGAGAAGGTGGGGGTAATTTCCAGGTCGCGTTCGTCAATGGTGATATTCACATCTTCGACTTCGGGCATGACGGCCACGGTGGCGGTGCTGGTGTGAATGCGCCCCTGGGATTCGGTCTGGGGCACGCGCTGCACGCGATGTACGCCGCTTTCATACTTAAAGCGCGAGTAGGCGCCTTTACCCTTCACAGACATAATCACTTCTTTATAGCCGCCGACGCCGGTGCTGTTTTCGTCAATGATTTGCGTCTTCCATTTGCGCATTTCGGCGTAGCGGGTGTACATGCGCAGCAAGTCAGCGGCAAAGATGCCGGCCTCGTCGCCGCCTGCCCCGGCGCGAATTTCAATGTAAACATTTTTGTCGTCGCGCGGGTCTTTGGGGACCAGCAAGGAGCGCATGCGCTTCTCCAGGTTGCTCAGCTCTGTCTCCAGGCGCGTAATTTCTTCTTCCGCCAGGGCGATAAGGTCTGGGTCTTCTTCCAGATCAGAAAGCTGCCTGGCTTCTGCCAATTCCTGGCTCAGTTTTTGGTGCTGGTTATACGCCTCTACCAGGTCAACCAGGTCGGCGCGTTCTTGCGCCAGCTCGTTGAAGCGGGTGTAATCGGCCATGACCTCAGGGTCGGCCATCTGTTTTTCGATTTCGTTGAATCGGGCTACGACTTTGGCAATTTTGTCTAACATAGATTTTTGGGCGTGGTTCAAATGATCTTCTGGGCACTGGCGTTTTTGCTGACCGCCAGTGTGGCGCAATTTGCCAAATCGCGTTCGGGCAGCAGAGGTCAGCGCAAATTTCGCCAGGCTCCAGAATGGTATTACGCACAGGCAGGCCATCAGGCCATGTTCCTGTGAAACCTTCTGGTAAGTATGCAAAAGGGGATTATAGCCACTGGAGGAAGGGCGTCAAACGGGGGCAACGGCCGTTGCTCTGCGCCGCGTTTCCTACGCGCCATCTCGCTCTGTTACATCTTTATGATACAATACCCGCCAATCTAGCCTTTCCTCGGAACCGCGCGGTTCCGCCCGGAACCGGCCAGGCCAACACACATCACGGAGGAACAAAAACGTCGCATGAAACGTGAGTATCATCGCTGGTACAGCCCTTCGCTGGGACGCGACATGGAGCTGCTAATCTTCGGCCATGCGGGCGCGCGCGTGCTCATTTTCCCCACTTCAAAGGGCAAATTTTATGAATGGGAAGACCGGGGCATGATGGATGTGCTGCGCTACCAGATTGACAACGGCTGGCTGCAAGTCATCTGCGTAGACAGCGTAGACGCCGAAAGCTGGTATGCCTACTGGAAGCACCCCGGCGACCGCACCTGGCGGCACATGCAGTATGAGTATTACCTGCTGCACGAGGTGTTGCCCCTGAGCCAAAAAATTAACCCTAATCCGTTTCTCATCACCACCGGGGCTAGCTTTGGCGCCTACCACGCCGTGAACTTTGCCCTGCGCCACCCACATCTGGTGGGGCGCACCATCGGTATGAGCGGTCTATATGACATTAGCGGCTGGACAGACGGGCATATGGACGCCAATGTGTATGCCCACAATCCGGTGGCCTATATTCCAAATGAGCACGATCACGGCCGTTTAGAAGCCCTGCGCCGTCTAGACATCATTCTCGTGGTGGGGCGGGATGATCGCCTGCGCGGCGGCAATGAGCATCTTTCTAGCCTGCTGTGGCAGAAAGGCATTGGCAACGCCCTACGCATATGGGACGGCTGGGCGCACGATTGGCCCTGGTGGAAACAAATGCTGCCAATGTACATTGGCGGGCACGATTAAAGCGAGAGAGGCTGGAGACTGCCTGATCTCCTATTTCTAATCCCCAATCTCTTATACCTGACCTGGGAGGACAAACATGAGCTTAAAAGTGGGTTTGCTGGTTGGGCGGGAATGGTCGTTTCCGCCGGCATTTATCGAAGAAGTGAATAGACGCAAGGCGGGCGTTACGGCCGAATATGTAAAACTTGGCGGCACGCGCATGAACGAACCCAACGAGTATGCCGTGATCATTGACCGCATTTCCCATGAGGTACCTTACTACCGCTCCTATTTGAAGAATGCGGTGCTGCAAGGGGTAACGGTCATCAACAACCCCTTCATGTGGACGGCTGATGACAAATTCTTTGAAGCCTCTCTGGCCGCAAAGCTGGGCGTGGCGCACCCCAAAACGGTGGTGCTGCCCAACAAAGATTATGTGCCGGGAATTAAGCACGACGAAAGCCTGCGCAACCTCATTTTTCCGCTAGATTGGGAGGGCATTCTGGATTATATTGGCCTGCCCTGCGTGCTGAAGGACGCGCACGGGGGCGGCTGGCGCGACGTATACGTGTGCTATTCACTACAGGATGTATGGCGAGCATACAATGAGTCGGGTTTGTTGACGATGGTGCTGCAAGAGTTTATCGAGTGGGACCATTACGTGCGCTGCATGTGCCTGGGACAAAAAGAGGTGCTGCCCATGAAGTATTCGCCGGGTGAGCGCCGCTACTACGTAGACCATGCACACCTGACGCCAGAGCTGGGCCTGCGCGTGGTAGAAGATGCGCTAGAGCTCAACCGCGCCCTGGGGTATGACATGAATACGGTCGAGTTTGCTATTAAAGATGGCGTGCCGTATGCCATTGACTTTATGAACCCGGCGCCAGACATGGATGTAAACTCGCTGACGCCTTTCTACTTTGATTGGGCAGTGAAGCATATGGCGGATATGGCAATTGAGCTGGCGCAAAACCCGCGCCCGCAAATTGCGGAACTGAAATGGGCAAAGTTTTTTGGAGCTTAGCGGGAGTTGGAGATGGGAAATTGGTGATTGGAGACTGACAATCGCTACTCCCTACTCCCTGCTTAACTCCCTACTCCCTACACAGAGGTGTGACATGGCGCTGAAAGAGGCAATTGATACTTACCACGATTTGTTGACCGAAGAGATCGCGGCCGATTCCTGGGAGCAAATGCACGACCAGATGACACGCCGTGGGCTGTTTTTTGGCGAACGGCCGTTGTGTACCGTCCTCCGCCCCCGTTTTCTCACCCCGGAGCAGTACACCTACCTGCGGCGCGAAATTCAGCCGCTGCTGCGCGCGTTTGACAAAATCTCGCGCCGCGCCCTGGCCGATCCGGAGTTCCGCGCGCAGTTTGGCCTGTTTGATTGGGAAGAACACCTCATTCCCATTGACCCTGGCTACAACATGCACACGCCGCTGACGCGCCTGGATGCCTTTTTTGTCACCAGCCTGAATGAGCTGAAGTTCACCGAGTATAACGCCGAAGTGCCGGCTGCCTCAGCTTACAATGACGTGCTGAATGAAGCGTTTTATGGTCTGCGCGTGATGGGGGAATTTATGCGCAAGTACGTGGTACGGCCGTTGCCCACGCGCCACAGTGTGATGCACGTCTTGCTCGATGCCTACCGCGAATGGGGCGGCAGAGAAAAGCCGCGCATCGCTATTCTCGATTGGCGCGAAGTGCCCACGCACAGCGAGTTCCAGCTATTCATTCAATATTTCCGCTCCCAGGGACTGGAATGTGAGATCATTGACCCGCGCGAGGTGACGTATGAAAACGGCCGTTTACGTCACGGCGACTTCCACATCACCCTCATCTACAAGCGCGTGCTCATTACGGAACTGATCGAACGCTGCGGCATTGACGGGCCAGTGGTACAAGCCGTGCGCGACCGCGCCGTCTGCATGGTCAACCCCTTCCAGTGCAAAATGCTGTACAAAAAAGCCAGCCTGGCCGTTCTCAGTGACGAGAGCAACGCCAGTATGTTCGACACCAGAGAACTGGCCGCCATCAAAGCGCACATCCCCTGGACGCGCATTGTACAAGAGCGCCACACCACCTACGGCGAGCTGCCCATAGACCTGATCCCGTTCATGTACAAGTACCGCGAGCAGCTTGTGCTGAAACCCAACGACGACTACGGCGGGCGCGGCATTGTGCTGGGCTGGCAAACCAACACCAGCGGCTGGGAAAAAGCTGTCCAGGAAGCCCTGGAAAGCGAAAGCCCCTACATTGTCCAAGAGCGTGTCGTGATTCCCGAAGAGCCATACCCCAGCCTGATCAACGGCCGTTTGCAAATCTACGACCGCATGTTAGACACCGCCCCCTTCATCTTCTACGGCAACTACGTAGATGGCTGCCTCACCCGCCTTTCCACCGACCCTCTGCTCAACGTCTCCGCGGGTGGTGGTTCCACTGTGCCCACCTTTGTTGTCGAACCGCGCTAAGCGCGTGAACAGGCATGGTTCAAGACGTTCTTGCCGAGGGGTTGCATAAATTTCTGACCGCAGACCGCTGACTGCCCATCACTGACAAAATCGCGGTCGGTCGTCAGCCGTCAGCCATCGGCGGTCGGCAATAACACGCCCCAGAACGTTAATCCTTCCCGTCAAAATACGGCCTATTACGGCAAAATGTGATACCCTAGACGGCATCTAGACACAAATTGGAGAACACAGCCGCGTGGTTGACTCAACAGGAGCACAAGTAGCCGTTTTCATTGATTACCAAAATCTGCGTAGTGCTGAGTGGCCGCGCATCATGGCCGAGGCAGAGAAAATAGGCCGGGTCGTGATCAAAAGAGCTTATGCTGATTGGACGCGACACCACAGCGACCACCACACGCTGCTCAACCTGGGCGTAGACGTTGAACAAGTCTCCTCTAAACGGGGCAAAAATGCCGCCGACATTCGCATTGCTATAGACGCCATGGACGTGCTGCTGGACAAGCGCACAAACATCACGCACGTCTTTCTCGTCTCTGGAGATGGTGATTTTACCGACCTGGTCAATCGCCTGAAGGTCTATGGCAAAACCGTCATCGGTGTTGGCACCAGGGAAGCAACGGCCGATTATTTGCGCGAGGCGTGCGATGTCTATATCTACTACGAAGACCTGGTGGCGGTGAAAAAGCCGTCACCCCCCTCGCCTGCCAGACCCGCCCCCCGACGCCCCCGCCAGGAGCTGAATCAGGCGCGCAACCTGCTGCGCCAGGTGCTCGAAGCAAAGCCGGAAGGGTGGGTCAGCGCCGGTCGCGTGAAGCAAGAAATGCGCCAGCTTGCCCCCAATTTTGACGAAAGCACCTACGGCTTCAGCAGCTTTCTTGCTTTTGTGAACGAGATGAAAGACGTAGCCGAAACGCGCTACGCCGAAGGAGGACGCACGGAAATCTGCCTTTGCCCTGGCGTGCGC
Source organism: uncultured Anaerolineae bacterium (assembly GCA_937943625.1). Classification (GTDB taxonomy): domain Bacteria; phylum Chloroflexota; class Anaerolineae; order Promineifilales; family Promineifilaceae; genus JACSRF01. The sequence goes on from CALEAD010000007.1 coordinate 228,022, forward strand.
CAGACTGAAAAGCTGTCGCTGGGCCAAGCGCGCCGCCTGCTGATAGAAAGCCTGCGCAGCCAGCCAGATCAGTGGATGTTATCGGCCCAGCTCAAGCAGCGCATTCGCCAATGGCGCAGCAATTTTGATGAGACGGAACTGGGTTACAGGCGATTTAACGACTTTTTAGAAGCGCAGACCGACTTGCTGCAAACGCAGCGAGATGAAGCGCAAAACCTGCGCGTGCGCCTGCTGCCCCATTTTGCCTCTCTCAAAGAAGCGCCCCCACCAGAGCTAACGGCCGTTGTTCCTGCCCCTGCTCCGCCAGCCAGCCCAATCCCAGGCGCTGCCACAGATAAACCGGCCACTGAAGAGAGCCTACTAGACCAATACATTCGCTTCTTGCGCCAGCAGCGCGTTCACATCACCCCCAGCGAACACCGCGCGCGCGTTGTGCTGAAGGTGTACGAGCTGTTCCACAGACAGCCGCCAGAAATCACCCTCTCCCAATTCCAGGCTGAGCTGGTCGCCTATTTTGGCGAGAAGTACCCAACCATTCCGAAAGAGATTGTTGTCGAGGTATTGTTCCAGCTATTCTGGGCGCGCTGCTTTGAGTTTGACCCGGACGACGGCCGTTATCCTGCCGGAACCAAATTGTGGGAAAGGCGCACCACCCTGGCCGCAGACATAGGCAACCGCGCACATCTCATTGACAAATGTGACCGTTTTCTGCTATGCAAAATCGCCGAGCGCGTTGGCGGGCCACAGCACGTAGACTGCGACGTAGCCATGCAGCTGCTATACGGCCGTATCGGTTCCGCGCAAATGCGACAGCATGTGGAGGATCTGCTGAAAAACTGTTGAGAAGGAGCGGGAGCGGGGGAATTGTCAATAGTCAATTGTCAATTGTTAATCTGAAAGCCGCATCCCCCACTATCACCATGGGCCACATCCTCAGCGGGCTAGAAACAGAAGATTACGATCGCCAATACCGCGACCGCGAGCTGCTGCGGCGCATTCTGGCTTACTTTCGGCCGTATCGGCCCGCCATGCTCCTGGTGGGCATCATGCTTACCCTGAACTCGGTGGCCACCACCGCCAGCCCCATTCTCATTGCCCAGGGGCTCGACTGGCTCAGCGCCAATCCGTCCATGCCCGCCATCTGGCTAATGGCTGGCGGCATCTTGCTCTTGGGCGCTTCCGCCTGGGTGTTCAATTATATTCGCCAGCTTTGGTCAGCGCGCGTCATTGGCGGCGCGGTGCTGGAACTGCGTCGCGACGTGTTCAATGCCACCATCGGGCACGATCTCTCATTTTACGATGAGCACCCATCGGGCAAAATTGTCAGCCGCGTTACCTCGGACACGCAGGATTTTTCCGCCGTCGTAGACCTGAGCGTAAACCTGATCAGCCAACTGCTGCTGGTATTGCTCTTGCTGACCTGGCTGACGGCCATCAATGCCCGACTGACGCTGTTGGTCATTGCCATGATTCCGCTGGCTGTGGCCATTGCCCTCAGTTTTCGCCGCATTGCCCGCCGCGTGACGCAAAACGCGCGCCGGATTACGGCCGTGATCAACGCCCAAATTCAAGAATCCATCAGTGGCATCGTCGTCGCCAAGAGCTTTCGCCAGGAGCCGGCAATTTATGCCAGCTTTGCCGCAAACAATCAGCAGGGGTACCGCCTGGGTTTGCAGCGTGGCCTGACGTTGGTGACAATTTTCCCCGTCATGACGCTTACCAGCGGCATCGGTACGGCCGTGCTGATTTACGCAGGTGGGCTGGCCACCCGGGGCGGCGCAGGCAGTGTGACGCCTGGCGAATGGTATCTGTTTATGCAGGCCGTTGCCTTTTGCTGGTGGCCCATCATCAACATCTCTTCCTTCTGGAGCCAGTTCCAGGATGGGCTTTCCGCTTCGGAGCGCGTGTTTGCCCTGATTGACGCCGAGCCAAAAGTGCGGCAGCTGGCACAAGAAGAAATACCGCGACTAAACGGCCGTATTCGGTTCCAGCACGTGCGCTTCAGCTATAACGAGAAAGAAGTGGTGCTGCCCGATTTCAGCCTGGATATTGCCCCTGGCGAGACAGTCGCTCTAGTGGGGCACACCGGCGCAGGCAAAAGCAGCATCGCCCGCCTCATCATGCGCTTTTACGAATTTCAGGGGGGGCAAATTTTGCTGGACGGGCGCGACATTCGCCGCCTGAATCTGGCGCAGTACCGGCAGCAGATTGGCCTGGTGCCCCAGGAGCCATTTCTCTTTTCCGGCACCGTGCGCGAAAATATCCGCTACGGCCGTCCGGGGGCCAGCGATGCACAGGTGACGCAGGCCGCGCGCCAGATTAGCGCCGGGGAGTGGCTGGAAGCGTTACCTCATGGTTTGGACAGCGATGTGGGAGAGCGGGGTAGCAGCCTTTCTATGGGGCAGCGGCAATTAGTAGCACTGGCGCGGGTCATCCTGAAGGACCCGGCCATTTTCATTCTTGATGAGGCAACCGCCAGCGTAGACCCCTTCACCGAAACGCAAATTCAAGAGGGACTAGATGCGCTCATGCGCGGGCGCACGGCCGTTATCATCGCCCATCGCCTTTCTACCGTCAAACATGCAGACCGGATTGTAGTGATGGCCAACGGCCGTATTCTGGAAGAGGGCACCCACAACGCGCTGTTGCAACAGGGGGGGCACTACGCCGAGCTTTACAACACCTACTTCCGCCATCAATCGCTAGACTACATCGAAACCTGGCAGCGCCCAAAAACGATTTCCTGAAAGGTTCAGGAACAGGCGTAAAACGCAAAACGTGAGACGTGAAGCAACTTTGCGCACGCCTCACGTCTCACATTTCACGGCTAATCGCTTACACCACTGACTTCGTCTCCTGGCTGTACGCCTCAACTGGCAGGCAGGTACAAACCAGGTGGCGGTCGCCGTACACGTTATCCACGCGGCTGACCGGTGGCCAGAACTTGGCTTCGCGCACCCAGGGCAAGGGATAGGCGGCCTGTTCGCGGCTGTACGGCCGTTGCCAGCTATCACTCATCACCACTTCGGCTGTGTGCGGCGCGTGAAACAGCGGGCTCTCTTCATGCGCCACTTCGCCGCGCGCAATGGCGGCAATCTCGCCGCGAATGGCAATCATTGCCTCGCAGAAGCGGTCCAGCTCTTCCAGGGATTCACTCTCCGTGGGCTCAATCATCAGTGTGCCCGGCACAGGGAAGCTCATGGTCGGCGCATGGAAGCCAAAGTCCATCAGCCGCTTGGCCACGTCATCCACCGGCACGTAGTCGCGCAACGGCCGTAAATCCACAATACACTCGTGCGCCACACGGCCGTTTTTCCCCTTATACAGCACCGGGAAATGCGGGTCTAAGCGATGCGCCACGTAGTTGGCATTCAAAATTGCCACCTTCGTTGCCATCTCCAGCCCTTCCGTGCCCATCATGGCAATGTAGGCATAAGAAATAGGCAACACGCTAGCGCTACCCCACGGGGCTGAAGAGACCGGCCCAATTGCCTGGCTGCTGCCCACCCCTTCCACCACCGGATGCCCTGGTAAGAAAGGCGCCAGGTGCGTCGCCACACCAATCGGCCCCATCCCAGGGCCGCCGCCGCCATGCGGAATGGCAAACGTCTTGTGCAGATTCAGGTGCACCACATCCGCACCAATATCGGCCGGGCGCGTCAGCCCCACCTGCGCGTTCATGTTCGCGCCATCCATGTACACCTGCCCGCCATGCGCATGCACAATGGCGCAAATCTCCTGGATCGCTTCCTCAAACACGCCATGCGTTGAAGGATACGTCACCATGATCGCCGCCAGATTTTCCTGGTGCTCCGCCGCCTTCGCGCGCAGGTCTGCCACGTCAATGTTGCCCTGGTCATCACAGGCCACCACCACCACCTTCAGCCCCGCCAGCGTGGCGCTCGCCGGGTTCGTACCATGTGCCGAGCTGGGAATCAGGCAGACGTTGCGGTGTCCCTGCCCTCGTGACTTGTGGTAGGCGCGAATAACCAACATGCCTGTGTACTCCCCCTGCGCGCCAGAGTTGGGTTGCAGGGAGATCGCGGCAAAGCCGGTAATTTCCGCCAGCCACTTTTCCAGCCGCGCAAACAGCAGCTGATAACCGGCCGCCTGCTCCTTCGGTACAAAGGGATGCAGTCCGCCAAATTTTGGCCACATGACCGGCAGCATTTCCGCCGTGGCGTTCAGCTTCATGGTGCAGGAGCCAAGCGAAATCATGGAATCGGTCAGGGAGATGTCCCATTTTTCTAGCCGCTTGATGTAGCGCATCATCTCCGTTTCTGTGTGGTAGCTGTTGAAAACGGGGTGGGTCATGAAGGCGCTCTGGCGGGCATGCGGTAGGGAGTAGGCCAGGGTGATGCTATCAGCCAGGTCGGCCAGATCAAACTGCGCCTCGTCAGCGCCAAAAACGAGCAGCAGCGTTTGCAGGTCTTTCTCCAGGGTGATTTCATCCAGAGAAACGCCCACAGCCCCATCGGCAAAGTAACGCAGGTTCACCTCGTGCGCCAGCGCCGCCGCGCGAATTTCCGCCTGGTTGCGCGGGCCGCCACTGATTTTCAGCGTGTCAAAGATGGGAGCGTCATTGACGCGGTAGCCCAGTTTTTGCAGACCTGCGGCCAGTGTCAGCGTCAGCAGGTGAACGCGCTGGGCAATGCGCCTCACTCCTTCCGGGCCGTGGTAGACGGCATACATGGAGGCAATAATGGCTAACAGCACCTGCGCCGTGCAGATGTTGCTGGTGGCCTTTTCGCGGCGGATGTGCTGTTCGCGCGTTTGCAGCGCCATGCGCAGCGCCCGCCTACCCTGCGCATCTACGGAAACGCCAATGAGACGGCCGGGCATGGTGCGGGTCAGGTCTTCACGCACGGCCATGAAGGCGGCGTGCGGGCCGCCGTAGCCCATGGGCACGCCAAAGCGCTGGCTGTTGCCCACCACCACGTCGGCGCCAAATTCGCCTGGGGGACGCAGCAGGGTGAGCGCCAGCAGGTCGGTGGCCACTACGGCCAGCGCGCCATGCTCGTGCGTGCGCGCAATGAAGGCTTCGTAGTCGAGGATGTTGCCTTCGGTGTCCGGGTATTGCAGCAGCACGCCAAAGGTGGGGGTGCTAAAGTCGTAGCGGTTGTGGTCGCCTACGATTACCTGAATGGCTAGCGGTTCGGCGCGGGTTTGCACCACGGCAATAGTCTGCGGGTGGCACTTTTCCGAGACAAAGAAGGTGGTGGCGGTGGATTTGCGCGGCTTGTTGCGCTCACACAGGGTCATGGCTTCGGCGGCGGCCGTGCCCTCATCAAGCAGAGAGGCGTTGGCCACATCCATGCCGGTCAGGTCGCTGACCATCGTTTGGAAGTTGAGCAGCGCTTCCAGCCGCCCCTGGGCAATTTCTGGCTGGTAGGGAGTGTAGGCAGTGTACCAGCTAGGGTTCTCGAAGATGTTGCGCAGGACGACCGGGGGCATGATGCAGTCATAGTAACCCATGCCGATGAAGCTGCGGAACATCTGGTTTTGCGCCGCGATGGCGCGCAGTTCGCTAAGGATTTCTGATTCGCTGCGCGGCTCTTCGAGTTGGAGACGGCCGTTCATGCGAATGTTTGCCGGTATCGTTTCGTCCATCAGGGCATCCAGCGAGGGCACACCCAGGGCGTCTAACATTTTTTGCAGCTTTGCGCCGGTAGAGCCAAGATGGCGGTCTACAAAATGGTCGGTAGGTTTGAGCAGGTCGCGGTTGTGCCCCTGGCCAGCGCCGTTACCGCTCATCGTGGGGTTAGAATGGGTCATGGGTTTCTCCAGGTGAATCAGATGACTTTGTTGACCGCAGACTGCGGATAGTGGACGGTAACCAAATATCGCGGTCGGCGGCCAATCGCCGGCGGTCAAATGAGTTATTCTCTTTCGTCGCAATACGCCTGGTATGCGGCGGCATCCATCAGTTTGTCTAGTTCCCCCAGGTTGCTGAGCTTGACTTTGATCAGCCAGGAGCCGTAGGGGTCAGAATTGAGTTTTTCGGGGGTGTCAACGAGGGCTTCGTTTACGGCCGTAATGTCGCCAGACGCTGGCATATACAGGTCGGCCGCCGCCTTCACCGACTCAACCACGCCAAAGGTCTCGCCAATGCCAAAAAAGTCGCCCACTTCGGGCAGCTCCAGGTAAACGATGTCGGAAAGAGCGTCCTGGGCATAGTCGGTAATGCCCACCGTGCCAATGCCATCTTCCACTTTGATCCATTCATCTTCTTTGGTGTACAGATATCCATCTATTATCTTGCTCATGATTTTGCCTCCGGGGGTGGGGTTGGTTAGTTGGTTAGTTGGTTGGGTACTGGTCAACTAACCAACCAGCAAACCAACCAGTAAATGCAAAAGGACGCAAGCAAGCGGGTCTTCCCGTCTGCTGGCGTCCTCTGTCATTGACCTGAGAGATTCACAGCACCACTGATGCTGCTTGCTCCATCGGTGCGAACTTGTAGTAACGTCATTCGCTTTCCAAAGGCGCTCGTCCGCCCGGTCCTTTTGCCTGAGAGTTTCGGGGTAGGCGCCTGCTTACCCGTTGCCCCTTCGGCGACCTGTTTCTTGTGTGAGTTGAGGGTGAAGAAGATTCTCTCCCGAACGGCCGTTTCCTTGTATAAAGTTGTCTAACAAATTGTATTGTACGGATTGCTGGGGTCAATTGCAAGCGAGGTAGCCGGCAAAGTAGGGCGTGCTGGCGTTTGGGGAAGTGGGAAGGGGCGGTTAAAATCGAGCGCATGAGGCAGTGGTTGTGTCACAATACGGCCGTGCGCCAGGGGTTGATCGTTTTCCTCGGCGTGCGGCTGCTTTTCACCTTGTGGGCGGCAGGGGTTGCCCTGCTGTTACCCACGCCAGTTGAGCCAGATGAGGTGCTACGGCCGTATCTGGGTGAGGCACAGCTTGGCGACGGCATGAACGGGCTGCTGCTTGCACCCTGGCAGCGATTTGATACACAACGGTATATGCGCATTGCCCGCGACGGCTATGCCACAGAAGAGGACTCTGTTTTTCCGCCCCTGTATCCCTGGCTGGTGCGCGCGCTCAGCTTGCCGCTGGGCAGCAATACCCAGGCGCGCCTGACGGCGGCGCTGCTCATCAGCAATGGCGCGGCACTGGCGCTGCTGATGCTGCTCTATCACGTCACGGCACGGGAACTGGGGGAAATACACGCCACGCGCGCGCTGCTTTACCTGGCGCTTTTCCCCAGCGGCTTTTTCCTCTTTGCAGCCTATACGGAGCCGCTTTTTTTGCTGCTGGCGCTGGCGGCGCTGTGGGCGGGGCGCAACGGCCGTTTTGCCTGGGCAGGCGTGTTCGGCTTTCTGGCCGCCGCTACGCGCCTGACTGGCTGGGTACTGGCGCTGCCGCTGGCCTACGAAGCCCTGCGCCACGCCATTTCCTCTTCCCACGCCTCACGCCTCACGCTTCATGGTTCACGCTTCACGTTTCACGTTTTACGCCCTCCGCTCACCTGTCACCTGCTGCGCAATCTGCTTTTTGCTGCGCTGCCGGGGCTGGCGCTGCTGCTTTTTCTGGTCTATCGTTGGCAACTGGGACTGCCACCGCTAACGGAGGTATACGGCCGTTACTGGTTCCAGCAAACCGGCATTCCGGGCCAGGACATTTTAACTGCGGCGCAAACCCTCTTCTTTGGCGGCGAAGCACGGCGCAACGAGTTATTTGCCCTGGCGCTGGATTTTGCCTGTGCGCTACTGCTCATTGTCACAACAGCGCTCAGCTTTCGTCGCCTGGGGGTGGGGTATGGGCTGTACGCGGCGCTGCTGCTGCTCTTTATGCTGCTGCCCACTTCGCCGGTGAAGCCGCTGTACTCTTTCTCGCGCTATGCCCTGGCTTTCTTTCCCACGTTCATGCTGCTGGCGCAGTGGGGGCAAAATCGGTGGGTGCACCGGCTGCTGCTATATGGCTTTTTGGCGCTGGCGCTTTTTTACAGCGGGCAGTTTTTCATGTGGGGCTGGGTGGGGTAAAAGGCGCATCATCTGGCAACGGCCGTTCTGCCAGATCAAGCACCTCATCCCCCACCACGCGGCGCAGTTCCGTTGGCGCCAGACACAGCAGCGCATTGGTTTCGCCACCGCCACCGTAGAGAATAGGCTGTCGGTAAACGGCCGTGTCCACCACCGTGCGCAGCGCCTGACGGTGGCCAAATGGCGGCACCGCCCCCACCACGTAGCCCGTGATCGCCTGCACCTCATCGGCTGTGCCCGTCTTCAGCCGCCGCCGCGATATCTCCAGGTAATCTGCCAGCCACTTCCAGGCAATGCGCGCCACGCCACAGCTAATGACCAGCAGCGGCTGCCCATCGGCCAGGAACAGCACCGTTTTGATGATCTGGTCAGGCGAGATTTGCAGCACGGCTGCTGCCTGCGGTACGGTCAGCGTGCTGCCGGGCAGGTGAATGATTTGTGCGCGGATCTGCTGCACTTCGATAAATTGCTGCAAATGGGTGCTGTTGAATGTCATGCGAACTATCCTTATTTACGGCCGTCTCTGATATACTCCCTTGAAAATGACCGCCGACGGCCACCTGTAAGTGCAACCCAGGCGGCCAACCCTGGTTGGCAGGCGCAGGTTTGGTAGCCTGCGTAACGTTTTCATTCGTGGTGGTGCGCTCACGCATGAGGTCTCCCTTGAAAATGACGGCTGACGGCTGACCGCTGACCACTGACCGCCCATCACTGGCCAAATCGCGGTCAGTAGTCGGCCGTCAAATTGTAAAGATTGCTTGAACCATGTGCAGAAAAATCTGAGTCAATACCACGAATCTGCAATCGCTAAAACCATGTTTAACCCAACCGAACATCCCCACAGACGATTGAACCCCCTGACAGGCGAATGGGTGCAGGTTTCGCCACACCGCATGAAACGGCCGTGGCTGGGGCAGGTCGAGAAAACGCCACCGGAAACGCTTCCCACTTATGACCCTGCCTGTTACCTTTGCCCCGGCAACGCGCGCGCCGGTGGCCGGCAAAACCCCGCATATGATAGCACCTTTGTCTTTGATAACGACTTTGCCGCGCTGCTGCCCGATACGCCACCCGCGCCTGTTTCACACCCCCTGCTGCGCGCGCAGGCGAACAGTGGCGTTTGTCGCGTCGTTTGCTTTTCGCCGCGCCATGACCTGACGTTGCCAGAGATGCCGCTGTCCGCTATTCGCCAGGTGGTGGATGTGTGGGCGGCACAAACGGCCGAATTGGGCGCACAATATCGCTGGGTGCAGGTGTTCGAGAACAAAGGGGCAATCATGGGCTGCTCCAACCCGCATCCGCACGGGCAAATTTGGGCGCTAGACACGCTGCCTAACGAGCCGGACAAAGAAGACAGGCAGCAGCGCGCCTACTGGCAAGCAGAGCAACGGCCATTGCTGCTCGACTATTTGCAGCTTGAACAACAAGAACAAGAGCGGCTAGTGGTGGCTAATGACCATTGGACGGCCGTTGTACCCTACTGGGCCATCTGGCCGTTTGAGATGCTGCTGCTGCCCAACCGACACGTCCTGCGCCTGCCCGACCTGAGCGATGCTGAGTATAACGCCCTGGCCGACATCCTCAAGCGGCTGCTGACACGGTATGACAACCTGTTCGAGACCTCCTTCCCCTACTCCATGGGCTGGCATGGCGCCCTCTTTGGCAGCGATGAGGTCAGCCATTGGCAGCTCCACGCTCACTTCTACCCCCCCCTGCTGCGCTCTGCCACCGTCAAAAAGTTCATGGTGGGCTATGAGATGCTGGGGGAAGCGCAGCGCGACCTGACGGCGGAGCAGGCGGCCGCGCGTCTGCGCGCCTTACCAGAAACCCATTACAGGAATTCATCCGCATGAATCTGTTTCACCGCATCTTCGACAAATTCTATCCGCTCATTCGCTTTATCTACGAACGCATCCAGGGGCATCGCTGGTTTGACCGCATCACACCAGCAGGGAAGATTCAGGCCAACCTGTGGCTGGGAGGCGCGCCCACCTATGCGCGGGACTACCAGTTTTTGCGCGAAAATGGCATAGACGCAGTGGTAAACATTCGCGCCGAACGGGAAGATGACGTCGCCTTTTACGCCCGGCACGGCATCACACACGTGCAGTACAAGGTGCCCGATATGCTGGTTCCGCCGCCAGAGGTGCTGAGTGAGGGGGTGGCGTGGATTCGCGTGCAGGTGGCTGAGGGGCGCACGGTGCTGGTGCATTGCGCTAAGGGGCGCGGCCGTTCGGCGACGCTGTTGGCGGCATACCTGATGAAGGAGGAGGGGCTGAGTTTTGCTCAGGCCAGGGAACTAATGCGGCAGAAACGGCCGTTGACCAAACTGGAATCCCGGCATCAGCGCGTGCTGGAAAAGTGGCTGGCTGGGAGTAATTAACCTGTCAGTCAATCAGGCTAACCGACTGAGCGGCTACTTCTGCGGCAGCACCACATGAAACGTCGCACCGGGGCAGGTTTCTTCATTATAGCCGGGGCTTTCTGCCCAAATCAGCCCCCGGTGCGCTTCCACAATGCCGCGCGCGATCGTCAACCCCAGGCCAGGGCCACCCCCCTTGAACTTGGTCTGACCACTGGAGTGCAGCGTCGCAGGCCCAATGCGGTAGAACTTGTCGAAAATCAGCGTCAGCGCCTCGCGCGGAATGCCAATGCCGGTATCGCGAATGACAATTTCTACCCCTTCTGTCGGCCAGTCAAAGCGGGGGGGGGTATGCCAGAAACGGCCGTCTACGTGCACCTCACCCCCATCCGGCGTGTACTTGATGGCATTCACCAACAGGTGACGGAACAGCACCTTCAGCAAATCCTCATCCCCCTGCACCGTCGGCAACGTGTTCAGCCCATCATGCAGCAAGATCGTCTGCTGCCGCTCCGCCAGGTCATACGTCAGTTCAACCACCACCGCGCCAATCACCTCATACAGGGAAACCGGCTCCACAAACGGCTTCAGCGTGTGGCTGTCAATTTTCACCATCAGCAACATGTTGTTGACAATGGTTTGCAGACGATCCACGCCGTGGACAATGCCATTCAGCAGACGCGCCTGCTGCTCGGTAGCGACGAAGTTGGAGGTTTTTTGCAGCAGCTGGCTATACCCTTTCATCACCGTCAGCGGCGTGCGCAATTCATGCGCCGTGACGCTAATAAAATCCGACTTGGCCTGATCCAGCCGCTCCAGTCGCTCATACGCTTCTTGCAGCGCTTTGGTGCGTTGGCGCACCTCATACTCCAGCTGTTCATTGAAGCGGCGCGCATAGTTATACAGCCGCGCATTTTCCAGGGCAATGGCCGCCTGCGCGGCAAACGAGGTGGCCACGGCAATAGACTCCTCGTCAAAGGGTTCATCCTTTTCCCGCGCCAGGGAAAGCATGCCGGTCACCTCATCCTTGTGGATCAGCGGAATGCCCAGCCACGCCTCTGGAATGGGCAGGTCGGCTACCTGCTGCCAGTTAGAGTAAGTTGTCATATGTCGTAATGCCAACGGCCGTTTCGACTCATAAATCACATAAAAAATATCGTCTGCGCGCTGGGATGCAAGCGGCACCTTAATCTGCAAGAAGCGTTCATCGTTTGGAAAACCGCGCACGGCGCGCGAAACGAGATATTCTCCTTCCTTCATCAGCAACGCAGCGCGATCATAGGGAACCAACAGCGCCAGTTGCGTCAATATCTGCCGCAGCACCTCATCCAGCTCCAGGGTGCTGGTAAGCGCCTGGCCGATCGTTTGCAGCGTTTCTGCCAGCAGACGACGATGCTGCTCCTGCGCGTACAAAGAGGCATACAGGCTGGCCTCTTTTTGCGTGGCCTGGGTTTGGTGCAGCAACTCGAGCGAGCGGATTTTCCGGCTGTTTTCCTCATTGAAGAGCAATTCGCGCACGGCGTGGAACTGCTTATAATGCGCTAGCGCCTGCGCCAGATCGCTACTCTCTTCATAGATAGCCGCCAACTGCTCATGCGCTTCTAAGAGCAGCTTACGGTAGCCGAGGTCGGTGGCCAGGGAAACGGCCGTTTGCAACGTCTGGATCGCTTCAGGGGTCTGTTGTAATTGGCGCTGTATCTTACCCAACGCCAGCAGCACGTCTGCCTCCAGCTCAATCTGGCCATGCTGCCGCGCCAGCGCTAGAGACTCTTCCAACTGCGCCACGCCTTCCTGCACTCGCCCCAGTTTCAGATAGATATCGGCCAGGTTGTTCAACGCCGCAATGCACACGCGCTGGTAAACGGGCTGGCTATAACAAATTTGCAACGCTTCCTCAACGGCCGTGAGTGCCTCCTCAAACTGCTGCTTCTGGCACAGCACCTCACTCAGATTCGACAACGCCAATGCCGCCCAGTAAGGCTGCTGCAACTGCTGAAAAATAGGCAGGCAGTCAGAAAAATAAGTTTGCGCCTTTTCCACCTCGCCCAGGTGGCGGTAAATAGCCCCCAGGCTGAGCAGCGCCCGCGCGCGGTGGTAAGCATCCCCCTGCTCTTCACTTAGCGTCAATTGGCGCAGCGCCAGCTCCAGCGCCTCAGAATAGTTGCCCAGCAAATGATGAATGACCACTAAATTCGCCAGCACCTGTGGCAGCAAGTGCGTGAGGGCGTGTGTCTGTATCAGATTTTGCGCCTCCAAAGAGTGCACCAGCGCCACATCTGCCGCTTGCAGGCGCATGTGCGCTGCCCCCAGGTTGCACAAAGCCTCTGCCACACCCGGCACGTATGGGGCATCACCAGGCTCATTGCGCTGCGCCAGCTCATACGCTTCTTCTGCCAGGCAGAGCGCACGTTGCACGTCGCGCGTATTTAGCTCACGGGAGAGGGCATTGAGCGCGTCTATGCGCGCCTGCGTGCTTTGCGCCTGCGCCAGCTCTTGTTCCAGTTGTGAAATACATCCGTTAAACATGCGCACAATTCTAACACAAGTACAGGCAACATCCGGCGAAAGGGGCGTGAAATATCAATTGCCAAGCACCTCAAAGCCAAGTAACATTTCCCCACATTTATCCAACATCCTAATCCGCTTGCTCATGACCCAAATTACCCCCAGCCGTCAACAATATCTGGACATCAAGGCGCAACACCCAGACGCCATCCTCTTTTTTCGCCTGGGCGATTTCTACGAAACGTTCGACGAGGATGCGGAGATTACTGCCAGAGAGCTAGACCTGGTGCTCACCAGCCGACCGCAGGGCAAGGGCATTCGCACCCCCATGGCCGGTGTGCCCTATCATGCCGCCGAAGGGTACATTGCGCGGCTGATTGCCAAAGGGTACAAGGTGGCGCTGGCCGAGCAAATCGGCAACGACACCATTAAAGGGCTGATGCCGCGCGAAGTGGTGCGCGTTTTTACCGCCGGCACGATCATTGAGCCAGGCATGCTGGACGCCAGCCAGAACAATTACCTGGCAGGGGTCATTTGTGAAGGAGAGCGCGCCGGGCTGGCCTATGTGGATATTACCACCGGGGAATTTGCCACCACGGTGTTGAACGGCCGTCGTGCCCTGATTGAAGAGCTGGCGCGCCTTTCTCCCGTCGAGCTGGTTGTGCCAGACAGAGAGCAGACGCTGCAACAGCAGGCCAAAACGGTGACGCGGCTGCCTAACTGGCGCTTCGAGGAGGGACAGGCGCGGCAGACGCTGCTGCGCCATTTTGGCGTCACCACGCTGGCCGCGTTTGGCTGCGAGGAGAAACCGCTGGCGGTGTGCGCCGCCGGCGCCGTGTTGGCCTATCTGCAAGAGACGCAAAAAGGGGCAGTAGGGCAAATTCAGCGCTTGGCCACCTACAGCACGGCAGGCTACATGGCGCTGGATAGCAACACGCGGCGCAACCTGGAGCTCACTGAGTCGCTGGCCGGGGAACGGAATGGTTCGCTGCTGGGAGTGCTGCAAAAAACGGTGACGCCCATGGGGGCGCGCCTGCTGCGGCAACGCATCACCCGGCCGTTGCTGGACATCAACCGCCTCAATCAGCGGCTAGACCAGGTGGAAGCGTTCTGTCAAGACGGCCTGTGGCGCGCGGAAACACGCGCTGCGCTAAAGCACCTGCCCGACCTGGAACGGTTGACCAATCGCGTGCTGGGTGGCAAGGCCAGCCCGCGTGATTTGCTGCACATTGCCCAGGCGCTAACGGCCGTACCCCGTTTACAGCAGCTGCTACAAAGCAAACAGGCACCGGCCACCGCCGCAGAGCCACCTGCGGCCGCCAGCCTGCGCCCCCTCATTCACAAGCTAGACGCCATCCCTGAAGTGGCCGAACTGATTACCCGCGCCATTGACGCCGAAGCGCCACCCAACCTGAACAAGCCGGGCGTCATCCGACGCGGTTTCTCGCCTGAGCTGGATGGCGTGCTCAACGCTTCGGCGCACGCACGCGAATGGGTGGAACAGCTGGAGCCGCGCGAGCGGGAGCGCACCGGTATTGCCTCGCTCAAGGTAGGCTTCAACAAGGTGTTTGGCTACTACATCGAGGTGACCAAAGCAAACGCGCGCCTGGTGCCTGATAATTACATCCGCAAACAGACGCTAACCGGTGCCGAGCGATACATCACCCCGGAACTGAAGGAGTACGAGACACTGATCCTGAATGCTGAGGAACGTATCCTGGAAATTGAGCGACGGGTGTTTACTGAGGTGTGCCAGCAGGTGGCGCGTTTTGGCGAGCGGTTGCTACAAACGGCCGTTGCCCTGGCGCAGCTAGACGTGGCGGCGGCCCTGGCCGACGTGGCTGCTGCGTACAACTACGTCCGCCCCACGCTGTCTGAAGCAAACGAGCTACACATCGAAAACGGCCGTCATCCCGTCGTCGAGCAAACCCTGCAAAGCCAGCCCGGCGGTGAGCGCTTCGTGCCCAACCACACCCACTTCCACGCCAACGAACGCATCCAGATTATCACCGGCCCCAACATGAGCGGCAAATCCACCTACCTGCGCCAGGTTGCCCTCATCACCCTCATGGCGCAAATCGGCAGCTTCGTGCCTGCCAGCCATGCCCACATCGGCTTGGCCGACCGCATCTTCACCCGCATTGGTGCCCACGACGAGCTGCACGCTGGCCGCAGCACCTTCATGGTAGAAATGGTCGAAACAGCCGAAATCCTCCACCACGCCACCCACCGCTCCCTTCTCATCCTCGACGAAATCGGCCGTGGCACCAGCACCTACGACGGCCTCGCCATCGCCTGGGCTATCATTGAATACCTACACAACCATCCCCGCCTCAAGCCCCGCACCCTCTTTGCCACCCACTACCACGAACTGGTAGGCCTGGCCGATTTCCTGCCCATGGTCGCCAACTACAACGTCGCCGTAGCCGAAGAAGGGGACAAAGTCATCTTCCTGCACCAGATCGTCCCAGGTGGCGCCGACCGCAGCTACGGCATCCACGTCGCCCAACTGGCCGGGCTGCCCCGCGACGTCATCAACCGCGCCACAGACATCCTGCACGAACTAGAGCAACATGCCCCCCCCACCACCGTCCAACCCAACCGCTTCATCGGTAGCCAGCAAATGGCGCTCTTTCCCGAAACCAGCCCCTTCCTGGAAGAGCTAAAACAGCTAGACATCAACGCCATGACCCCGCTCCAGGCCATCAACAAGCTCTACGAATGGAAACGTCGCTACACTCAGGAATAGATCAACGTGATGGTTCAAAGCACACCTACAAATTTGCCCACAGACCACCGACGGCAGACCACCCATAACTGGCAAAATCGCGGTCGGCAGTCGGCGGTCAAATTGTAAAGATCGCTTGAACATGCCCTCATAAAAAACCTCCAAATCTCCCGTTGACAGCAAGCAAACATTTAATAAAATCATGCCACTTCACCTAAGTTGGTGCAGTTTTCACCCATCCGGTGAAAGAGTTCCCCCAAGCCCCATTTATCCAAAGGAGGAAAGACATGAAGCGAAGAGAGTTCCTGGGACTTGCTGCCAAAAGCACACTTGGCGCAGCGGCGATTGGCCTGGTAGGGTGCAGCGCTCAAGAAGCGTCAGAAGCCATTGCCGAAGATCAATCCCTGCCAAACATTGAATGGCAAATGGCAACGAGCTGGCCACTGGCGCTAGACACCATCTTTGGCGGTGCGCAAGTTGTTGCCGAGCGCGTTGCCACGCTTTCTGGTGGCAAGTTCATCATCACCCCACGCGCAGCTGGAGAACTGGCCCCTGGTCTAGAAGTGCTGAACGTTGTCGAGCAAGGAGCTGTGCCCCTCGGCCACACCGCTTCCTACTACTACACAGGCCGTACCCCGGCCGTTGCTTTTGGTACCACCGTCCCCTTTGGCCTGACAACGCGGCAGCAAAACGCCTGGCTTTATGAGGGAGGAGGCCTCTCAACCCTGCAAGCACTCTACGCGGAGCGGTTTGGCGTCATTCAATTCCCGGCAGGCAATACTGGTGCGCAAATGGGTGGCTGGTGGAACCGCGAAATCAACACAGCTAACGATATTCGTGGCCTCAAAGTACGCATCCCTGGCCTGGGTGGGCGCGTGATGGACCGCCTGGGCGCAACCGTGCAGGTGTTGGCCGGCGGCGAAATCTTCCAGGCGCTGCAAACTGGCGCGGTAGACGCCGCCGAGTGGGTCGGCCCGTATGATGACCTAAAGCTGGGACTAAACGACGCAGCGCGCTTCTACTACGCACCCGGCTGGTGGGAACCCTCCCCCACGCTGGAAGTTCAGGTCAACCTGGCCGAATGGAACAAACTACCCCAGCTATACCAGGAAATCCTGAAAACAGCCTGCTACGAATCCAACATACTCATGACCGCGCGCTACGATGCCCGCAACGCCGCCGCCCTCAAGCAGATCGTGGCGGGAGGCACGCAACTGCGCACCTTCAGCCTTGAAATCATGAATGCCGCCAAAGAAGCTGCCTTTTCATTGTATGATGAGCTGGCACAAACCGACGCCGACTTCAAATCCATTTATGACCAATGGAAAGCGTTCCGCAGCGAAATACAGGAATGGCACACCTTTATCGAAACCGCTTATGCTAACTTCATCGGTCAGGATTACAAGTAACACGCAGCTATTCTAAACCGGCCTGTTGGCGCTGGCACAAAAAACCTGCTTAAGCGCGCTACAAGGTACAGGTTATAAATAGTGATGATGCTCAAGTGAGATTTGCCGAATAACAAAAAAGGGGGTAAAGCGCAGCGCTTTACCCCCCTTTTTTATGAGAGATTTCATGAAAGGTGGTACACCACCGCAAATGAAGACGTAACGCAGGTTTGGCAACCTGGGCTACATTTACAGCAATCGGCAGTCAGCCGTCGGGGGTCTATTTTCAGGACAGACAGCTCCGCAAAACCTGTCAGGTCTTATCGCTCACTCAACCACCCAAGCGCACCATCCACTCCACTGTTTGCGGGAAGAGCATCACCAAAATCAGCCCCACCACTTGCAGCGCCATAAAGGGCAGCGCGCCTTTGTGAATATCCAGCGTTTCCACTTCTGGGGGAGCCACGCTTTGCAGGTAAAAGAGAGAAAAGCCCACCGGTGGCGAAATAAACGCCATATTCAAATTGACCGCCATCATCACCGAGAACCAGACCAGCAAAAGATCTGGCGCTACGTGTGTTTGCTCTGGGGCCAAAAGCGCCAATGCCGGCACAAAGAGGGGCATCACGATAAAGCTGATTTCCAGAAATTCCAGGTTGATGCCCAGTAAAAAGACGACGATATTCGCCACAATAATGAAGCCCCAAAAGCCGCCGGGCAAATTCACCAAGAAATTGGTCACCCATTTCTGTCCGCCCAGCCCATCAAAAACCAGACCAAAGAACGTCGAAGCAAAGAGAATCATTAGCACCAGAGAGGTAATGTTCGACGTGGCGCGCCCCGCTTCTTTCAGCATTTGCCAGCTAAAGCGGCGATTGAGCGCCGCCAACACACAGGCGCCAAAAGCGCCAACCGCGCCTGCCTCTGTGGGTGTGGCAATGCCCTGGAAAATGCTGCCAAGTACAGCAAAAATGAGCAGGAGGGGGGGCAAAACGGCCACCAGCGATTCACGTAACAACGCTTTGCCCGTGAGGGTGCGCGCTTCTGGCGGTAGCGCGGGGGCCGCATCTGGCTTGAAGATAGCCACAACAATGACGTAAAGGGCATACAAACCAGCCAGCATCAACCCAGGGATGAGTGCCCCTAGGAAGAGTTTGCCTACCGAAACGCCCACCTGTGAACTGAGCACGACCAACACCAGGCTGGGCGGCAGAAGTTGTGCCAGCGTGCCGGAGGCAACAATGGCGCCCGTTGCCAGCTTATGGTCATAGCGATAACGTACCATGACAGGCAGAGAGAGTAGCCCCATGACGATGACCGTTGCCGCGACCACGCCGGTGGCCGCAGCCAGCAGCGTGCCCACAAAAATGGCTGCCAGCGCCAGACCGCCCCGCATTGGCCCAAACAACATGCCAATAGTCGTCAACAATTTTTCGGCCAGTCCTGATTTCTCAAAAACGGACCCCATAAAGACAAAGAAGGGAATCGCCAGCAAGGTGAAGTCTGACATGGAACCAAACCAGCGATTGGGCAGCAGGCGCAGCAGGCGTACATCAAAGGCATCTAGCGCCAGACCGAGCAAGAAAAAGACGATGCCGGTTCCGGCAAATGAGTAAGCGACTGGGTAGCCGCTGAGGATTAACACCAGGAATAGGACGAACATGATGATTGCCAGCCACTCAAATCCCATCTCTTTCTCCTCTTATTGGGCTAACTGAGTATCCCAAATTTGCGTTGCGAAGTGTAAACGTTTTAGAGAAACCTTTTGGGCCTAAATTGATGTTTTAATCAGTTATTCTATGCGTAGGGGTACTTCTGGTTTAGCAGCCAGGGCATCGTCCACGAGTTGCTGTTGGCCGCGAATGAGGGCAATGTGTTTAATGACCTCAGAGCTGGCCTGCAAAAGTAGAGTGAAGAAGGCCACAAGAATCATGCTCTTGATGGGGGCACGGGGTAGGCCGCTGGGGTCTGGGGAGAGTTCCCAGGTTCCCCAGGTGCCGTTGGGGCGTAACCCCCAGGAGGTGAGTACGGGGCTATAGGTAAAGTAAATAGCCAGAAGACAAAAGGGGATGAGCGCCAGTAAATGGCCAATCAGGTCAATCCAGGCTTTGGTTTTGAGGGGGAAGTTGGCGTACCAGAAATCTACGCGCACGTTGATGTTGTGTTTGAGGATGTAGGCAAAGCCGAAGAAGAAAACCAGGGAATAGAGATACCACTGAAGCTCAATGAAGAGGTTAGAGGTAAGGCGCTGCTGGATGATTTGGCCAATGTAGCGCAGAAGCACGTTGCCAAACCCAACGGCAATGGTGATGATGACCAGGTACATGGAAATGTTGCCCAAGATGTTGGAGAGTGCATCTACAAAGCGAACATATTTGAGCAAAAGGCGCATAGCTATCTCCCTTGAAAATGATCGCCGACGGCCAATGGCAGACCGCCAACGGCCGCCTGCAAATGTAGCCCAGGTTGCCAAACCTGGTACCTGCTGCCTGTGAAGATGACCACCGACCGCAGACGGCCGCCTGCAAGTGTAGCCCAGGTTACCAAACCTGGTTGGTATGTGCAGGTTTGGTAACCTGCGTTACGTTTTTGTTTGTGGTGGTGTGCCGCCTTCTTGTGTAAAGGGTAACGCTTCTCCTTATTCTTTGGGACGAATGAGCATGACCGGTATTTCGGCGTGGCGCAGGACGCGTTCGGCGACGCTGCCAAACATCCAGCGCTGCAGGCCGCTGCGCCCGTGTGTGCTCATGACAATCAGGTCGCAATTGAGTTCTTTGGCTATTTCGAGAATGAGATCGGGGGCTGGTTCGCCACTTTGGGCACGGGCAGTGACCCTGAGACCTTGCGCCTGAAGAGACTCTTGCCTGTATTGCAAATAGGAGGTGGCATCTTGCGCGGCCGTTTTGCTCAACCGTTCGATCAATTCCGGCAACTCCGCTTCCAGCACGCCTGGCCAACGGGGGGGCACAATCACCCGTAGCAACGTGATCTCTGCCTGGTACTTACCTGCCAGCGACTGGGCATAGGGCAGAGCGGCTTCGGCAAATGCGGAGCCATCTAGGGGCACCAAAATATGCTTGAACATGTGCGGCCTCCTTTGCTTGCCTGGTTCTTGCTTGCCTTCAGGTAAGTGCGCACAATAATACGCAGAAATGGGGAACCTATCAACAGGAGTTTTTGGCCCACCAAGCACGCTTTTTGCCCCTTGCCGCTTTGTGACAGGCAGATTATAACTCTAGCATGGAGGTCATGTGTTATGAATGATGAACGGGAAACGGCCGTTTCCTCCCCAGAACCCATCACCATCAACGCTACGCAAATGGAGGCGCTGGCCGAGTTCTTACAAGCGTTGCCCAACCCAGTACGCATCCACTACTGGGGACTGGAAGACGCCAGTCCCGAAGAAGGAGAAGCGCTGCGCCTGTGCCGTGCCCTGGCGGCACGCTTTGATAACATTCAATTGCGCACCTTTGCGCGCAAGGCCAGCTACCGTTACTACCCGGTATTGGGGATAATGGGCGTAGAAGGTGGGCAGCAGGTGGATTATGGCGTGCGCATTATCGGCTTACCCAACGGCTATCAACTGACTTCGCTCATTGCCGCGATTCAGGCCGTCTCATTTCGCGGCGTCACGCTGGAGCCGCTGACACGCATTCGCCTGCAAAAGCTGGAAACTGCGATCACGATGGAACTCATCACGGCCGATTACGACGAGCAGGGCAGTGTGGTGGCTAAACAGATCTTTGGCCTGGCCGTTGCCCATCCACATATTCGCGCTTTTTTGATTATGTCAAACATGTTCCCTGAAGCAGCTTACCAGAACTCGGTGTATACGCTACCACATTTAGTGATTAACGGCCGTGTTCACCTCAGCGGCGTCAGCGACGAGGCGACCATTCTCAAGCACATTGCCCTGGCCGTCCTACCCATGACTGACCGCCGACAACTGCCCGCCGACGACGAAAGTTAGTTGTCGGCCACCATTTTCAACCATTCTCGGTCTGCGCTCTACAGTCTGTGCGCTATCTTTTCTCTCCCCCCTCTTCAAGCCGCCTGTCTGCATCCTTCAAGCGTGCTTTAGGTGTGGGCGAGCCGCCAACCCAGGCCATAAAGCGGCGCAGCAGCCGCCGCGCGCGCGAGCGGAGGCGCATGGCCACATAACGCGCCTGCCGCAACCGTTGTTTGACGGCAGACACATCCGGGGGTGTCACATCCCACTTCACTACGACCGCTCCCCAGGTTAGGCCACCGCCAAACCCGACAAACACCAGCGTATCATCTGGATGCAGCCGCCCTTCCTGTACAGCCTCGCACAGGGCAATGGGAATGGAAGCAGCGGAAGTGTTACCGTACCGCTCTAAATTGAGGTAGAACTTTTCTGGCGGCAGCTTCAACTTTTTCGCTACGTGATCAATAATGCGCACATTAGCCTGGTGCGGCACAATCAGGGAAATGTCCTTCAGCTGTAAGCCAGCCTTTTTGATCACCTCTTCGATAGCATCGGCCACTACGCTGGTAGCAAAACGGAAAACCTGACGGCCGTTCATGTGAATGTACGGCCCGTGCCCATTGACATAACTTGTGCCAATGAAGGGCACGGAACTGATTTGCGTGTTATGCAGGCTGAGCAAATCACCACCAGAGCCATCGGAGCGTAGGGTAGAGGCCAACACGCCGCCCGGCACGTCTGAGCCTTTCAGCACCAGTGCACCAGCGCCATCGCCAAAAAGGATACAGGTGGCGCGGTCTTGCCAATCTACCACGCGCGAGAGGGTTTCGGTGCCGATGACAACGGCCGTATCAATCGCGTCAGACTTGATTGCATTGGCCGCCAGGCTGAGCGCATACACAAAACCAGAGCAGGCGGCGCTGAGATCAAACGCGCCGGCCCGCGTTGCGCCGAGCGCGTCTTGTACCAGCGAGGCGGTAGAAGGAAAAGCGTGCTCCGAAGTGGAGGTGGCGACGATAATCATATCCAATCGCGCCGGGTGCATGTCGGCCACCGCCAGGGCGCGCGCGGCGGCGTTGAAGGCCATCGTGGTAACGGTTTCCTTCTCTCCTGCCAACCGCCGCTCGCGGATGCCAGTGCGCGAAAGGATCCACTCGTCGGTGGTGTCTACCATTTGCGCCAGATCATGGTTAGTCAAAACTTGTTCGGGCAGGTAGCTGCCCCAACCAACGATGTGTGCGTATCTCATAGTTTATTCCTTTTTTAGCCTGTCACCCTCTGGTTACGCGGCTGGCTCGCCTCCTTCGAGCATGACTACTGACGGCTGACCGCCAACCGCTGCCAAGGTAGCCCAGGTTAACAAACCTGGTGCGCGCCGGTTTGGTAAGCTGCGTTACATGTTCATTTGTGGTGGTGTGCCCTATTCATGAATGCTCTCTTGTAAACCCACACGGCCGTTTTCCGTTACGCGCCAGAGGGAAAGAAAAAATGAGAGATTGGCAATAGGGCATGGGTCATGCTTTCTGGAAACGGCGCTTTACAATTTCTTGACCGCAGACGGCCGAAGGCAGAGCGCCCATCACTGGCAAAATCGCAGTCATTGGTCGGCGGTCAAATTTGTAAAGATCATCTGAACCATGCCCTGATCTCTTATCTCCGTTGGTACATCCCGGGCAAACGGCCGTATAATGGCGCGCATCTGGCTAACAGGCAAAAGCCGTGAACCCAAAAGCACTTCACGGGACAACACCTATCCATGAGGCACATCCACTTCCTCCTCCTCTTACTGTTGCTGGTCGGGCTGGCCAGCCTGAATGGGGCGCTGCTGCTGCTGGCGCTGCCGCTGTTGCTGCTGGCGCTGCTGGCGCGCTGGAGCCAACCCGCCACGCCGCAAGTGCAAATCAGCCGCACCCTGACGCCGCCGCGCGCGCCTGCAAACACCCCCGTGCAGGTCACCCTCAACATTACCAACCGGGGCAAAATGCTCACGCAACTGTGCCTACGCGATCTGCTTCCTACAGCGCTCACCGTCAGTGATGGCAGCACTGCCTGGCTGATGGCGCTGCCCGCCGGCGCTACTCACACCTTCAGCTATACCATCGCCGCGCCGCGCGGCGCCCACCGCTTCACCGGCGTCGAGGTTACCGTTTGGGGGTTAATGGGGCTGACGCAGAAAACGGCCGTTATTCCCCTAGAAACCCATCTCTTCTCCTCCCTGCCGCCCGGCAGCAAATCGGCCGAATTCATCCATATCCAACCCCGGCGCACGCGCATCTACTCTGGAACCATCCCCGCACGCGTAGGCGGCAGTGGCACAGACTTCTTCGGCACGCGCCCCTACGAAATGGGCGACAGCCTGCGCCACCTCAACTGGTCAGCCATCGCCCGCCACCCCAACGCCCTTTTCACCAATGAATTTGAGCAAGAACGTGCCGCCGACGTTGGCCTCATTTTAGATACGCGCTGCCGCAGCAACCCCACACGACCGTCGCATTCCCTGCTAGAACACAGCATCGTCGCCGCCGCCTTTCTCATAGACGCCTTCATCAACCAGGGCAACCGCGTGGCACTGCTGCAATATGGCGATGCCATAGATTACACCTTCCCCGGCTACGGCAAGGTGCAGCGCGAAAAACTGATGCAGGCGCTGGCACGCGCCCATCTGGGTCAAAGCCAGGCCTTTGCCGAGCTAAATGCGCTGCCCACGCAGCTTTTCCCCGCTAAATCGCAAATTGTGTTCGTCAGCCCGCTGCTGCCAGAGGATGTGCCCTTTTTGCAGCGGTTGCGCAGCTATGAGTACCAGGTAATCCTTATTACACCTAACCCAGTGCTGTACGAGCAGGCAACTCTACCCACCAATGCGGCCACGCAGTTTGCCGCACGCATGGCACAGCTAGAGCGGGCACAACTGCTACGGCAGGCGCGACAGGCAAGCATCGAGGTGCTGGATTGGGATGTGACACGGCCGTTTGCGGAGGCTATCAGCACGTGGCAGAGAAAAAGAAAGGGAATTTGACAGTTTGCTGGTTGGTTGGTTTGATACCTGGCTAACCAACCAACTAACTAACCATTCATCTATGTCCCACCGCTCCCTAAAACCCCTCTCCCTCATGCTGCTGGTGACCGCAGCAACGCTGCACAGCGTCGGCTGGCTGCTGACAGGCAACTGGTGGGGCACATTGCTCTCCCTGGCACTGGCGGCGCTTTGGGCAGCCTGGCTCACCCTGGGCAACGCGCGGCCGCCAGGGGCGCTGCCCTACCTGGCGACGGCGCTGCTGCTCAGCGGCGCGGGGGCGCTGTGGCAGGCGCAGTCCGGCCTGGTTTGGGTCTACCTGGGCGGGCTGGCCACGCTGGCAACGTGGCAGGTAGGGGAGCTGGACGCCCTTTTGCGCCAATACGCCCCTTACCTGGCTCATGAGACGGTTTTGATCAACGGCCGTTTGCGCCAGCTCGCCCTTTTTGTCACCCTCAGCCTGGTCGGGCTGCTCGCCTGGGCGCTCATTCCCCCCACCCTCAGCTTTGAGCGCGTGCTGGTGCTGACGCTGCTGCTGCTGTGGGCGCTGGCATATTTGCTGCGGCAGAGGGGGGAAATTAGAGGTTAGTTGGAGACGAATTCCGCATTCTGCAATGAACCACACGCACCCTTACACCACCTTCATTTTTGATATGGATGGCCTGATGGTCAACACCGAGCCCATCTCCTATGGCGTCTGGCAGCAACTGCTGGCAGATTATGGCTATACGCTGAGCGAGGAGGTACACGGCCACATGATCGGCCGTCGGCTGGGCGAAAGCGCGCAAATTGTGCTAGACACCTACCCGCTGCCGCTGACCCTGGCACAGCTCATGGCAGAGCGCAATACGCGCTACGATCAGGCATTGGCGCAGGGCGTGCCGGAAATGCCGGGGCTGCGCGCGCTGCTGGCAGCATTGGCGCAGCGCCACATTCCCTGGGGCGTAGCCACCAGCAGCCCCCGCACCCACGCCCTAGCTGTGTTAGCTCAGTTGCAGCTAACGGCCGTCTGCCAGGCCCTTGCCGCCGGAGATGAAGTAGCCCAGGGCAAGCCGGCGCCAGACCTTTACCTGCTGGCAGCCCAGCGCCTGGGAACACCGCCCACGTGCTGCATCGCCCTGGAAGATTCCCTTCCTGGCTGCCATGCGGCTGCTGCTGCCGGCATGTACAGCATTGCCGTTCCCCACAGCCAGACCGCCGGCGCATCCTTCACGTGCGCCCGTGCTGTGCTGCCCTCCCTGCACCAGGTCGCCGACAACCTGGATGCGCTGCTGGCAGGAACTTTTAGCCGTTACCAGTGAAACCGGAATTCACCCTTCATCCTTGCCTATGAACCTGACAATTGGCACGGTGGCGCTCAGCGTCGCCAATCTAGAAGCATCCTTAACCTATTACCAACGGCACATCGGCCTGCGCCTGCACCGGCGTGAGGGGGATGTGGCTTACCTGGGTACAGGCGGCGTAGACTTGCTGCGTCTGGCAGAAAAGCGCGGCGCGCGCAAGTCGTTTGGCACGACAGGGCTGTATCATTACGCCCTGCTGCTGCCCACCCGCACCGACCTGGCGCTGGCGCTGCGCCACTTTGCCACGCAGCAAACCACCCTCAGTGGCATGGCCAACCACGCCGTCAGCGAGGCAATCTACCTGTCTGACCCGGATGGGCACGGCATTGAAATCTATCGGGATAGGCCGCTCCAGGAGTGGGAATTTGTCAACGGCTGTCTCAAAATGAGCGTGGAGCCGCTTGACGTAGCTGACCTGTTTGACACCCTGCTACACATGCCCGCCCAGCCCTGGGATGGCCTACCTGCAGACACGCGCATGGGGCACATCCATCTACACGTCAGCAACCTGGCCGCTGCGGAACAATTTTACTGCCAGCTTTTGGGTTTTGAGTTAATGATGCGCTACGGCACGGGCGCCAGCTTTCTGGCCACAGGAGGCTACCATCATCACCTGGGCATCAACATCTGGAATGGCGCCGGTGCGCCCCCACCCCCGCCCGATGCGCTGGGGCTGCAGTGGTACGAAATTTGCGCCAGCGCAGCAGAGCTACCGCAAATTCTGATGCGCCTGGAAGCCGCAGGCGTGCCCCTGACGCCCCAGAACACAGGCTGGCGGCTGGCAGACCCGGCCGGTAACCCTATCCTCCTGCGGAGCTAAAGCCAAAGGTATAGCGAACGGCAAGTCAGGTTGCTACAGAGCCTTGTTCATGATTCAAATTCGCCCCTACCAGGAAACCGACTGGCCCTTCATCTGGGAGTTTCTGCACGCCACTTTCCGCGCAGGCGACACCTACGCCTTCTCGCCCCTTAGCACCGAGTCTGACATTCACAAGGCATGGGTTGAGCTACCGACGGCGACATTCGTGGCGTGTGACTCGGATGGTCAAATCGTCGGCACCTACTACCTCAAGCCCAATCAGCCTGGCCTGGGTGCTCATGTTTGCAACTGTGGCTATATCGTCGCGCCACAGGCTCAAGGCAAAGGCATTGCCACGCTGATGTGCGAGCATTCCCAGGCTCAAGCCATTAACATGGGTTTCAGGGCCATGCAGTTTAATCTGGTCGTCTCCACCAATGAGCGCGCTGTTCGCTTGTGGCAAAAACTGGGTTTCTCAATTGTCGGCACTCTCCCCGGCGCATTTCTGCACGCACAACTTAGTTACGTTGATGCCTTTGTGATGTATAAGCAGCTCGTGACCTGACAGACGCTTCGCACCCCTCGGGCAACCTATTAGCCCGACCTAACCTAGCCAGGCATGGTTCAAGACGCCCGGTGGTATGCTTGACAAAGCTTTCGACCGCCGATGGCCGACCGCACAGCAGGAAGAACAGGAGGGCTATGGTCGGCAGTCGGCGGTTATTTTCAAGGGAGAATGCTCACTCTTGCTACTCCTCCAGCGTCTCAAAGATGCGGCGGTAGGCTGGCGAGCCAGCCATCAACGTTTCGTGGCTGCCGCTGGCCTCCAGTCGCCCCTTGCGCAGCACCAGCACCAGGTCTGCCCAGCGAATTTGTGACAGGCGATGGGTGATGAGGAAGGTGGTGCGGTTGGCGGCGGCATCCTGAATGGCGCGCTGAATCAGGTCTTCGGTGGCGCTGTCTACAGCGCTGGTGGAATCATCGAGGATGAGGATGTGTGGGTTGGTGAGAAAGGCGCGCGCCAGGGCCAGCCGCTGCCGCTGCCCACCCGAAAGCGTCACGCCGCGCTCGCCAATGATCGTTTCGTACCCATCGGCAAAGCTGGTGATAAATTCGTGCGCCTGTGCCGCTTTGGCCGCGGCGACAATGGCTTCTGGTGTGGCTTCTGGGCAGCCAAAGGCGATGTTTTCGGCAATGGAGCGGGAGAAGAGAAAGATATCTTGTTCGATGATGGAAATCTGGCGGCGCAGGGCAGCCAGGTTCCAGTCGCGCACGTCTATACCGTCTATGAGGATACGGCCGTTTTCCACGTCATAGGTGCGGTTAATCAGCTTGGCCAGGGTGCTTTTGCCGGAACCAGTCTGCCCCACAATGGCTACCGTCATGCCGGGCTGCACCTGAAAGCTGACATCTTGCAGCACCGGCGTGCCGGGTACGTAGGCGAAGGTGACATGCTCGAAGGTCACGGCGCCGCGAATGGCGGACTGAATGCCGGTGCGGTTTTCATCCAGCAGCGTTTCGCGCTGTATCAGCTCCAGAATGCGCCGCGCCCCGGCGAAACCCAGCGAGACGCGCGAGTAGGCGTTGAGTGACGTTTGCGTGGGGAAGCTGAAGAGCGCCAGCAACCCCATGTAAGCCACCACGTCACCGATAGCAATACGGCCGTTCCGCGCCAGAATGAGCGCATGGGTAAAGCCAGCCGCCTGCGTCAGCCCCAACAGCAGCAACGGTAAAAATTGCGCCTCGATTTTACCCTGGGCCACGGCGCTGTCGCGGTACGTGCCAGCATTGTGCGCAAAACGGCCGATCTCCTGCGCTTCCTGCGCGCTCCCCTTCACCAGCTCAATGCCATCTATCGCCTCAGCCAGGCGGCTGTTCAGCGCGCCAAAGGCGCGCCGCACCCGCTCTGTCACGGGGTCGAGCATGTGCAGGTAATGCGCCAGCGCCAGAATATAGGTGACAATGAAAAAGAGCGGTGCGGCAATCAGCGCCCAATCGTAGCATGGCGCAAACAGCAGCGGCATGATCATGAAGTTTGCCGAGCCGACGACCAGGTTGATGCCGGGATTCAGCATTAGATTAATCTCGTGCACGTCGTTTGTGGCGCGCGCCATGGTGTCGCCTACCGGCTGCAACTCATGAAAGGTCATGCTTTTGCCCAGCAGGCTGGCGTATAGCTCCTGGCGAATATCGCGCTCCAACCGCTCACCGATGAGGGCGCTGGAAAAGTTGCGTCCTAGCTGCAAAACAGCGCGCACCAGTTGGCTGAGGATGATGCCCCAGGCAGCGGTAGCAATGACGGCCGTATTCATGGGAACGGCCGTGACGCCGTCGAACGCAATGCCTACGTACACAGGAATCACCGCTGCCAGCACCGCGTTGCCAAACGCGCCGACAAACATCAGCAGCAAAAAGCCGCGGTGATGGTTAATGTGCGACAACACCCAGCGCATGGGAGTGCGCCGGTCCGTGCGAAAAGTGAGCGGAACGCTAAATTCTTGCATGGGATAGTGGGGAGTGGTTAGTGGGGCGTGGGACGTGCGCGTTGAACGGTAAACGGGGGCACGATGGTTGCGGGGGGCAGTTCTACATCTTCCACAATTGCCTGCTCGATGACGCAGCCATCGCCCACGCGGGCGTTGCGCAGAGTGGCATTGGGGCCAATGATACAATCCTGGCCAACGGCCGTATTGCCTTGCAAGTAGCTGTTTGGCCAGATAACCGTATCCTGGCCAATGGTCACATCGGGGTCAATGTAAATGGCGTCTGGGTTGACCAGCGTCACCCCCTGCGCCAGCCAGCGCGCGTTGGCGCGGCGACGAAACGCCTTTTCCACAGCCACCATTTCTGTGCGCGTGCCTGCGCCCAGGCATTCGTCTTCATCTTTGGTGATAATGCCCTCAACCAAAAGCCCCTGCTGCACGGCCAGTTCCACCATGTCTGTCAGATAATACTCTGGGCCGCTGCGCGCCTGGCGCAGGGGCAACCGTTCAATGTTTTGCCACAGCCAGTCGGCAGCAAAACAGTAAACGCCGGCGTTTTGTTCGCGGATGGCAAGTAGCTCGGCAGCGTTGGGCTGGCGGCTGGCCTGCGCGGCTTCGATGATGGCCTGGATACAGCCGTTTTCATCGCGCAACACACGGCCAAAGGCTGAAGCCGGGTCGCCCCAGAAGGAAAGCATGGCAATGGCGGCGCCACTGCTGGCTTGCGTCTGCGCCAGTTGCGCCAACGTCTCGTGCCGCAGCAAGGGCATATCGCCATAGGTCACCAGCACCTGGGTAGCGTGGCCTTGCAAAATGGCGCGTGCCATAAGCGTGGCATGGCCTGTGCCCAACTGCTGCGGCTGCACCACGTATTGTGCGCGTGTGCCAAAGAGCGCCTGCACGCCCGTCTCACCCGGCCCTACCACCAGTACAGGGGGGAGATCGGCCAGGGAAACGGCCGTGTCAAACAGATGCTGCACCATTGGCTTACCCCCCACGACATGCAGAATTTTTTGCTTCTTAGAGATCATGCGGGTTCCCTGACCCGCCGCCAGAATGACAATTGCTAAAGTCATGATAAAGCTCCTGAGGAGGTCGGTTAGCAGTTAGCAATTAGCCGTTAGCAATTAGCAGTTGGCTCATCAGCAGGAAAGCTGGCCAACTGCCAAACAAAAAAGGACTGCGCCATCGTGCACAGTCCTGAACAACTGGGGTGCTAGGATTCGAACCTAGGAATGGCGGATTCAAAGTCCGCTGCCTTACCGCTTGGCGACACCCCACTACAGAGAGCAAATCATAGCGCATGACGGCCGTTTGGACAAGAGCGTTCATGAACGGCACACCACCACAAATGAACATGTAACGCAGATTACCAAACCTGCGCGCATGTTTGGCAACCTGGGACACATTTACCGCGGCCTGCGGTCAGCCGTCGGTGGTCTGCGGCCACTACAGCTCTTGCCGCCCTTCCAGGGCGCGGCTGAGAGTGATTTCGTCCGTATACTCCAGGTCGCCGCCTACGGGCAGCCCACGCGCCAGCCGCGTAATCTTTACCTTTTCGTGCATCAGGCGCCGCTGCAAGTAGAGGGAGGTAGATTCCCCTTCCAACGTGGGGTTGGTGGCAAGGATAATTTCCCGAAAGTTGCCCTGCTGCACGCGCCGCACCAGTTCCGCCACTTTCAGGTCTTCTGGGCCAATGCCTTCTACGGGGGAGATAGCGCCATGCAGGACGTGGTAACGGCCGTTGTAGGCGCGTGAGCGTTCAATGGCCACCACGTCGAGCGGCTCTTCTACCACGCACAGCAGCGTTGCGTCGCGCCCCTCGTCGCGGCAGATCAGGCACGGCTCCTCTTCGGTAATGTTGAAACAAACCGGGCAGAGGCGCGTGTTGGCCTTCATTTCCTGCAGCGCCGCGGCCAGGTCCAACGCCAGGTTATCTTTGTCGCGCAGCAGATAAAAGGTCAGGCGTGAAGCGGACTTTGGCCCAATACCTGGCAGGCGGGCAAACGTATCAATCAACCGCTGTACTGTGCGCGGCAGCACATTTTGCGCCACGGGCTACATTCCCAGGCTGCCGAGCAGGTTGTCTAGCCCACCGCCCAATCCGCCCAGCCCGCCAGTCACGCTTTCCATGCGCTGTGCCGCCAATGTCTGTGACTGTTCGATGGCCTGATTAACGGCCGTTACCAGCAAATCTTGCAGCATTTCTCGATCTTCTGGGTTAATCAGCTCTGGGTTGATCTCGATGGACTGTACACGCTGATGGCCGGTGATGACAATGCTGATTGCGCCACCACCCGCCGTAATCGTGACCGTTTCGTTGGCCAGTTCCTCCTGGGCCTGTGCCATTTTTTGCTGCATTTGCGCCACCTGCGCCAGCATGTTGCCGGGTTTGGGCGGCACAGCCGCTTTCGCCTGTTTTTGCGCTTTGTAAGAGCGTTTCATGGGTATTACCTTCCTTATTGCTTGACGTTTATCGGTTGCTTAATCTTCTTCGCGCACCACACCTCCCAGCTCCTGCGCCAAGAGGCTGAACGCTTCTTTGGAAATGGGCACGCTGTATTCGCTGGTAATGACGCAACGCACCTGGCAATGCGTGTCGAGCAGCTTGCTAAACGCTTCGCCAACGATGTGCGCCGCGCCCGGTGTGCGATCAAACTTATCCTTAAAGATGGGGTAATCAAACCCAATAATGATCTGATTGGCGCCCTCTAGCGCCAGGGGGCGGGCCATGTTGAGCAGCGGCGGCAGGTTGCGGTTGGCATTGCCTGCTTCGTTGACGACGGCGCGCCAGAGCGGCTTGACCTGCTCCAGGGTGATCGGGGGCACTGCGGCTGGCTCTGTCGGTGTCGCGGCAGCGGGGCGCGGTGTGACGGCCGCAGCTTCAGCCATTTTTTGGCGCGTTTCTGGGGCTGGTGGGGCAACGGCCGTTTTGCGCGGCGCTGTTTCTTGGGGGGGAACGGCTGTTTCTGCCAATGGCGCCGGCGCCGCCTCAGGCAGCGGCTGTTCGGGCAGCAGCTCAATAAACGCCAGTTCCAGCGGCAACTGCGGTTGCCAGCTGCTGACCGGCGTCAGCGCTGCCTCCTGAAAGCGTTTGACGGCCTCAATCAGCCCCTGGCGCGGCGCGCGGCTGGCTTGTGCCAGCATCAGCCCTTTTTGTTCAGGCGTCATGTCTAGCGCCAGCTCTTTGCCGGCCGCTTGCAGCAGCAGCAGTTGGCGCAAATAGGCAACCATCTGGCGACAAAACTGGCGCGCATCGGCGCCGGAAGCCAGCGCCTCGTGAATCAGCGCCAGTCCACCCGCGCCGTCGCGACTTAACCAGGCATTCGTGAGCTGGATAACGGCCGTGTTCGAGGCCGTGCCCAACACTTTTTGCGCCCGTTCCAGGGTGATGGTATCCCCAGGAGCCGTCACCAACTGGTCTAGCAAACTTTCCGCATCGCGAATGCTGCCAGCCGCCTGCTGCGCCACCAGGCTGAGCGCCTCTGGCTCCACGCTCAGTCCTTCGCGCGCGGCCAACCAGGCCAGCCGCGCCACAATTTCCGCCTGCGTGAGCAAGCGAAAGTTGAACTGCTGGCAGCGAGATTTAATTGTTGGCGGAACTTTGTGCTCTTCTGTGGTGGCCAGGATAAATTTGGCGTGCGGTGGCGGCTCTTCCAGCGTTTTCAGCAGGGCGTTAAAGGCGGCGGTGGAGAGCATGTGCACTTCGTCAATGATGTACACCTTAAAGCGCCCTTCGCTGGGGGCAAAGTTGATTTTGTCGCGCAGGTCGCGGATGTCGTCTACGCCGGTGTTAGAGGCGGCGTCAATTTCAATCAGATCAAGGAAGCGCCCCTGGTTGATGGCTTTGCAGATGGCACAGGCATCGCACGGCCGTTTGGCGGGGTCTGGCTCCAGGCAATTGACCGCTTTGGCCAGCAGCCGCGCCAGGGTCGTTTTGCCCGTCCCGCGCGGCCCACAGAAGAGATACGCATGGCTAACGCGGTTGGTGGCCACGCTGTTTTGCAGCGTCTGCGTGACGTGTTCCTGGCCAATCACCTGCTCAAAACGAGCGGGGCGCCATTTGCGGTAGAGGGCCTGAGACATAGGGTTAGTGTAACATTACGCCAGAGTGGGGGCAAGCAGCAGCGCCCACCACCATTTCCTTAACATTCACACACCGCATCCCCCTCTTGCCTAACGTAAGCGGGCCAGTGGAACCAGGCATAGTACACCTGATCGCGCAGGGAGGCTCCCAGGTACTTCTGCGTCAGCGCTATGCCCAGCCCCACGCCAAAACTGGCAGCGACAATGTCGGTGCAGCTAGAAAGGCCCACACCGTGCCCCTCGCGTGTATATCCCCCCTGGAAGAGGGGCGTCAGGTCTGGGCCTAATGTGTGTTGCAGCCACACCTGCTGATCGGCCGTGATCTCATTTTCCACTACCCAGCGGGTCAGCCCTGGGCTGACCTCCAGCACCGTCAGACACACGCAGTCGGTGGCCGAAAAGCGCGCGGCGTTGTTGATGTAGTTATACAGCACACGGTCTACGGCTGAAGTTTCCAGGCAGCGGCTGGTGATAAAACCATCATAGCTCGACTGGGCCTGTACCACAACTTGTTTCTGCGCCAGATGAAAAGTAAAGCCGCGCCACTTCTCTACAAACTCTGCAATAGCATGCAGCTTGCTGCTTTCGTCTGCCTCGCGCGTGGGCACATCCAGATCGAGGATGATGTTGCGCATCATTTTGGCATGGTCACGCGCTAAAAAAACTGCCTGACGCACAATCTTGTCATCGTCTGGGCGGTACTTGATCAGGGCGGCGTAGCCGGCCAGTGAAGTCAGTCCGCCGCTGCGAATGTCGTGTATCGCTTTGCGCAAGCCAGCGCTGGGCGGGTGATAGGCATAGGTGGCCGCACCAATGGCTTGAGCGGCAAAGATAAACTCTGGCTGTGCCAGGCGCTCTAGCTGCTGGCGCAACAGGGGGTAATTGGGCCGGTCGCGCATGTACAGCCATAAATCATAGACGCCCTTAACGGTCTGATAAACGCGAATTATCAGCGAGACATCTTCGGGCGCCAGATCGCGTAGAGAGATGTCGAAGCCGCTACCATCATAACGCTCCTGCCGCTTGATGTGCAGGGTTGTTGGGGCTAGGGAAAGGTAAATGTCTTGCTTACTCATAGCTCTCCTGTTTTATGAGCTGAAAAGATGGGTGTTCTCAGCTACCCAGTTGTATAAATCGGCTATGCCGACGGCTGGGCTGATGCGCGGTTCCCAGCCAAGCTGCTGTATCGCTTTGCGAATGTCGGCAATGAAGACGCGCTGGTCCCCCGGCCGCCAGGGGGCAAAGGTGACAGGCACGGGCTGTCCCTTGAGCTGGCTGAGGAGTGGGCCAAATTCATGCCAGACGGAAAGGGTGTTTTGCGGACCGCCGCCGAGGTTGAAGGCGTGGCCGCTGAGCCGGTCTATGTGCTGGATGCCCAGCTCGTAGGCGCGAATGAGGTCGGAGATGTGCAGCAGGTCGCGCACCTGCTTGCCGTTGCCGTAGATGGTGATGCCGCGCCCCAATACGGCGGCGATGACAAAGTGCGCCACCCACCCCTGGTCTTCGACGCCAAACTGGCGACGGCCGTAAATGCAGGATTGACGGAAAATCAGGGTGCGCAGGCCGTAGATGCGCGCATAGTCGAGTGTGTATTGGTCACCCGTTCCCTTGGAACAACCGTAGGGGGAGTGAAAGTCAAGCGGGAATGCTTCGGAGATACCGTATGGGTAGTCGGCGTAAGCGTAACGGCCGTCTTGCTCCAGCACGCGAATGGTCGCCATACCGCCATACACTTTGTTGGTGGAGGCGTAGAGCACGGCTGCTTGCGGGCACACGTGGCGCACTGCTTCCAGCAGGTTAAACGTTCCCAGAGCATTAATCTCAAAATCTTCGCGCGGGTTTTGCACGGAGGTGGTGACGGCCACCTGGCTGGCCAGGTGCAACACCACATCAGCGCCGCGAATCTGTTCGCAAAGCGCGGCGTAATCGCGCACATCCCCAAGCACAAAGCGGCAACGCGCCGTGCCGTGCCGCGCCGCCAGCCACTCCAGGTTTGCCTGCCCACCCACCCGCGTTAAATTATCAAAAATAACAACTTCGTGTCCCTGGGCGAGGAAGTGGTCGGCGCTGTTGCAGCCGATAAAACCCGCCCCACCGGTGATAAAAAATTTCATAGTTGGTGACAAGGTAGCTTTGTTTGCGTGAGATTGATGGGGAGGAATTATAGCAAAAAGGGGGGCGCTGACAGGCAATGGCCGTTTTCGCTCACGTTGGACTTAGCCGATTTCCCCCACTGTGGGCCAGGCGCTGCCAGAGGGCATGGCGCAAGGGGAGCAGAACGTGGCTAAAGTAGACGTCATCGAGAACGGCCGTGTAAATCAGCGCATCCTCATCTGTGTCGCGATAGTAGCGCCGCCGCTCCCCTTCTAGAACAAAGCCGTACTTTTCATAGAGTAGCTGCGCCGCCCTGTTGCTGCGCCGCACTTCCAGCGTCGCCAGCGTTGCCCCGGCCGCGCGCGCCAGGTAAAGCAGATTCAACAGCAGCAGTTCCCCCAGGCCGCGCCGCCGCCACTGCGGGTGCATGGCAATGGTTACAATGTGCGCCTCATCCCCGCCCTGTAGCCAGAAACCGGCATAGCCAATCAGCACGTCTGCTGCCAAAAGCACCTGATAGTTCACGGGCACATTGGTCTGTCTTAGTTCGTACTCATAGGTTCCGGGTTTGACGGGGCTGGAAAAGGAGAGCTGATCAATGGCATAAACGGTCGGTAAATCGGCCGTGTGCATGGCGCGCAGGTGATACGGATCGGGTGGGCAGAGCATGGTTTAAGCCCCGGCCGGCTCATTCAGGTAAACGGGTGCCAGGGTGCGCGCATTGTCTGGCTGCCCCTTGCGCAGCCGCTGCCAGGCAATCTCCGCCAGACAGCCGGCTCGACGCGTCGAGCGAGATGGGGGAGCCAGTTGTAGCTGCCTGCCGGCCGCGCGAATCGCCCGCGCTGCTTCGGCGCTAATCTCACCGGCAATGGTAAAGGTTTCCTCTGGCTGATTGGCCAGATTGGCCAGCAGCTCCTCCCAACTGACGACGATGGGACGCTCGGCCGTAAGCCAGCCGCGCCGCCCATGCCATTGGTAAACGGCCGTACAGATACGCTGTCGCCCCGCCTCTGCTACTACCACCAGCTGCCCCTCCCGCTGGCCAAAAGAGTGCGCCACAATATCAAGCGTGGGCACGCCAATAAGGGGGGTCTGGTGCGCCAAAGCCAACCCTTTGGCCACGCCCAAGCCTACGCGCAAACCGGTGTAAGACCCCGGGCCAATGGCCACGCCAATCGCTTTCAGGTCGGCAAAGGCAACGCCCTGGCGATGCATGATCTGGCCAATGGCCGGAGTCAGCTCAATGGTTTGCGTATTCACGCTGCGCCAGCCGACTTCGGTCAGCACGGCCGTGCCATCGTGCAAGGCAATTCCCGTCCAGCGGGTGGCGGTGTCTATGGCTAGAATCATGCCGCTCCTCTAAACACCAAAGGCACTGTGCTTAAATGCTTGCAGCAGCTCCGCAGCGCGCGCTCCCTTAGCCGTCAGGCGCAAGGCGCGGCGCGTTTCGTTCAGATAAGAGAGGGTAAGCCACAACGCGTCCGGCGGCAGTAGATGGGCAATGCGTTCTGGCCACTCAATCATTACCGCGCCATCGCTATCGAGAATGTCGCCAAGAGCGGCCGTTTCCACGGCAGCGGCCGTTTCCAAGCGATAACAATCAATGTGGTAGAGGATACGGCCGTCGTGCGCACGCGGGTATTCATTCACCAGCGTAAACGTCGGGCTGGTAACACGCAGCGCTGTGCCCCATCCGCGACCAATACCCCGTGCCAGCGTCGTCTTGCCCGTTCCCAGGTCCCCCGAAAGGCAAAGCAAATCACACGCCGCCAGCAATTCACCCAGGCGCACGCCCAGGCGCTCCGTTTGCGCCACACTACTACTCACAAAATCTAACGTCCACCTATCCAAAATGGGCATTCTACTCAGTCAGAGAATAGGCCAGGACACCCGCATACTCGTGATACCTGGCGACACACACAACGGCTTACGCTTCAACAGCGGTGTTCAACATCACGTAACCCTGTTCGACTATAGCCTATTGGGGGCAAGTTAAGCAAGTTGACGTTTTGTCAGAAATTCCCCATGAGCAGAACACACCCCAGTAAATGAAAACCGCAGCGCGATTTTCCCAATCGCGTATCCAACTTCCAGTTCGATTGACGCAGGCGCATTCATGAACGGGGCACACTACCACGAATGAAAACGGGACGCAGGTTACCAAACCTGCGCCTGCCAACCAGGTTTGGCAACCTGGGCTACACTTACAGGTGGCCGTCGGCGGTCATTTTCAAGGGAGCTGTGACCAACCTCTATCCGCTTCTCTGTGTCCGATCAACGGACTGACAGACACATCTGGTTATTAGACGCCCCTTTCATGCGGTTGCCCAGTCCGTAGCCAGCAGCGCAGCCTGTTCCAGCACGGTTTGCGTGGCTTTTTCCTGCTTGTCCGGCGGGTAGCCGTGCTGGCGCAGGATGCGCTTGATGAGCACGCGCAGGTGGGCGCGCACGGTCTCGCGCAGGGTCCAGTCTACGCTGAC
>CALEAD010000008.1 GCA_937943625.1 uncultured Anaerolineae bacterium
ATGTACCCGGAACCGGGTGACATGGGGCAAGAATACCGCCTGACGAACGTGACCATTACGGAAATTAGCCTGGTGTACCAGTTCTCGCCTACGTTTGGCGAAGACGGGTATGTGACAGCCTTCTTGCTGCAGCCCGCCTGGTGCTTCAAGGGTGTGACCAACAACGCGAACGAAATGATCGAGATTATGGTGCAGGCGGTTGTGCCGGAATTCATCCAGTAGAGGCGGTGTGCGGCAACGGTTTCCCCAGCGCCGGCTCTGCTTTTGTGGGACGCGAAAAGAGTCATCATGTTTCATGCGTCTCTCTTGAAAATGACTGCCGACGACAGACTGCTGATTTGCGCGGCATTTTCATTCCTGGTGGTGCGCTCACGCATGAGGTCTCTTTGATTCCGAGCAACCAGCAAGCTAACCAACGGCCGGGTAGGTGAAGAGAAGCTGCACGGCCGTTTCTGGTTCCCTATCGAGCAGGGCATAAGCAGAGGCGGCCTCTGCTAGGGGGAAGCGATGCGTGATCAGGCGTGCGGGCTGGACCTGAGCCAGCATGTCCCAGGCGATTTGCAAGCGGCGCGCTTTTTCCCAGCGCCCGCGCCATTGCGGCGCAATGTGGCTGACCTGGCTGCTGATGAGCCGCATCTGGCTACGGTGGAAGTGGCCGCCCAATGCCAGGGGCGCCTGTTTTTGCCCATACCAGGAGCCGATGAGGACACGGCCGTTGTACCCCGTCAGCGCAATGGCCAGATTAAGCGCCTGTGGGTTGCCGCTTAGCTCCAACGTCAGGTCGGCGCCGGCGTAGGGGCTTTCTGCTTGCAGCGCGGCGCGCAAGGTAGGGTCGTCTGGCGGCAGCGCCAGGTGTGCCCCCAGGCGGCGCGCCCACTCGCGGCGCAGCGGATAGGGATCAATGGCCAGCAGCCGTGCCAAGGGGAACTGCGCCAGCAGCGCCGTTGTCAGCAGCCCCACAACGCCTTGCCCCAACACCGCCACCTGTTCGCCAATCATTGGCTGCGCGTCCATCACAAAGGAAACGGCCGTTTCCATGTTAGGCACAAAGACGGCCGTTTCTGCGGTTATTTCCGGCGGCAGCGGCCAGAGCTGGTCAGGGCGGGCGACAAAATGGCTCTCGTGCGGCTGAAAGGCAAACACCAGCCGCCCCTGCCACACGGCAGGCACGCCCTCACCCAGGGCAATCACCCGCGCCACGGCAGCATAGCCATACTTCAGGGGGTAAGCTAGGTCATCTGCCAGCGCCTCGATGGTAACGTCGGCGGCCATGCCCGTTGGCATTTGCCCACGATAGAGCAGCATCTCTGTGCCGGGGCTGATGGCGGAGCAGAGGGTTTGCGCCAGCAGATGGCCTGGCGGCACGGGAGGCAGCGATTCCTGGCGCACCACTACCTGGTACGGCGCGGTGAAGTAGAGCGATTGCCTACAGGTCGCCATACACCACTATGTCATCTCCCAGCCGCTGGTAGCGCAGATGGCGCAGGCGTGGTAACTGTGGCGCCGGCAACGGCCGTTGCCAGCCATGCAGTACATTCAATCCCCCCACAAACAGCGGCGCAATCGTCAGCACCACGCGGTCAGCTAACTGCTGCGCCAACAGACTAGAGATGATGCGCGCGCCACCCTCTACCATTACGCTCTGGATGCCCAATGCCAGCAGCCGGGTGAGCATAGCCATCAGGTCAATGCGTCCATCGGCTGCAGCGGGCAGCCGCAACAGCCTGGCCCCAGCCGCTTCCAGGGTAGATTGGTGGGGGGAAACGGCCGTTTCTGTGGTCACGATCCAGGGGGGGCGGTTGGGGTGGTGCAGTAGCCGCGCCGTCGGCGGAAAGCGCAGGCGGCTGTCTACGACAATTGGCTGCGGGTTGGGTCCGTCTACCAGGCGCACCGTCAGCTGCGGGTCATCGGCCAACAGCGTGCCAATGCCGATTAAGATGGCGTCGTGGCTGGCGCGCAGCTTGTGCGTCAGGCGTAAAGATTGCGCGCCGCTGAGGGGAAACGGCCGTCCTGCCTCATCCGTCAACGAGCCATCCAAACTTTGCGCATAACTGAGCGTGACAAACGGCCGTGTGCGCAACCCATTTTGTGGTACATCTGGCTGCACGTAGCGCAAATTCAGCGGGAACAGCTCCGTATTCAGCAAATGGCGCATCCGCGCCACCTTAGTGGCCAGATAAGCGGCGTTTTCCGCCTGTGCCTCTATTTCCAGGGGCACGCGCTGCGTAACGCGCACGCCCAACTTTTGCAGACTTTCTAGCTTATCGGGGTTATTTGTCAGCAACCGCACCGAGCGCAGGCGCAAATCCTGCAAAATATGTGCCGCCACCCTGTAATCCCGCGCATCCGCCTGATGCCCCAGCAGCAAGTTGGCGTCCACGGTGTCGTACCCTTCGTCCTGCAAATTATAAGCGCGCAGCTTTTCCAGCAGGCCAATTCCCCGCCCTTCCTGGCGCAGGTAAAGTACCACCCCCTTACCCTCGCTGGCGATCAGCTCCAGGGCACGGTTAAGCTGTGGCCCACAGTCACAGCGCAAAGAGCCAAGCACATCGCCGGTAAAGCATTCGGAGTGCAGCCTGACTAACACATCCTCTTGATCTTGTACCTGACCCATAACTAGCGCCAGGTGTTCCTTGTCGTCCAGGCTGTTGTGATAAAGACAGAGTTGAAACGTTCCTGCTTCAGTAGGCAGTCGGGTGCAGGTCATCTGCTGCACGGTGATCGGGTTCATAACTGCGACGCATCCTTACAAGGGTTTTTTGGTGCTGGGCACTGGCGTTTTTGCCGGATGCCGGTATAACGCGATTTGCCGAAATCGCGTTACGGCGCCAGAGGTCAGCGCAAATTTCGCCAGATTCCAGTTGTTGTAACAAGAAGACGTCAACGTTTTTTGTGGGAGAAGCCGGCTAAAGTCGGCACGACGAACAAACCCGCCGCGTCTTCTGACGAGTAATAGTAACCTAGTATTATACCGTGTGCGGCTGGTTTTTCCTGAGATACCCGCGATAGTCGGCGGTCGGCAGTCATTTCGTTTTCGCGGAATCCCTTTCCTTTCCAGGTGGCGGGGATTCCGCGTCGAAGACTCCTCGGAATGATATGGGAAAGTTTAGATTATTTTGTTAACAATGTACTAAACAGGCGTCCCGAAACAGTGCTACGTAGGCGGAATGTATCCCCGGCGGGTGATTTGTCGTTGTTGGTTGATGATGGCGATACCCAGGACGATAAGTGCCATGCCAATTAGCATCACCAGCGTGATGCGCTCGTCGAGAAACAGGGCCCCACCAACCGTAGCGACCACTGGAATTACGTAAGCTGTCATGGCAGCGGCCGTCGCACCGAAGCGTTTGATGATGTAGAACTCGACGATTAGCCCTAAAAATGCGCCGACCAGCGCCGTGTAAGCCAGCGAGGTATACCCCTGTACGCTCACGCGGCTAAAGTCCAGGTCGGCAAACAAAAGGACGATGGGGAGCATAAAGAGGGTGGCAAAGATCATGCGCGCGGTGGCGACGTCGAAGCCCTCGAACTGGCGCAGATATTTGCGCGCATAGATAGCCATCGCGCTGCCGGCAATCATGCCGACCATGACCAGCAGGAAGCCAAGAGGGCTGGCCTGGTTGGCGTCTGGCAGGCCGCTCTCTCCTTGCAGCACCAGCAGCAAAGCGCCGCCTAGGGCTAGCGCAATGCCGAGCATCTTGCGACCGGTCAGCCGTTCGTCTGTGAGGAAGAAGTGGGCCATGAGCACGGTGATGGCCGGAGCTGTGGTGATGAAGATGGCGGTGACGCCGCTGGACTGTGGTACTGTAAGGATAGGAGCAGGGTGGTCATCGGCACGACCGTTCCCATTACCCCCATTAACGCCGCGCGCTGCCACAACGACCGGTCGGTTGGCCACCTTTGCCGCCGGTCAACCAAATAGACGCCCAGGTGAGCAACACAGGCTATCGCCAGCCGCAAGCCGACGAAGGCGATGGCATCAAACTGGGCCAGGCCAAAACGGGCGACAACCAGGTTGGAACCCCAGATCAAGCCAAGCAAAATGACGAATGGCAGAGCCTGGCTGCTCACCTGTAAGTGACCTCCTGCGGCTGACGGCTGACCGCCGAACCCGGTCACCCTGTCACTTCCCTATCCCGTTCTTCCTGTCACCGTTTAAGCGCGCACGGCCGTCACTGTTTGGCGATGAATCTGGTAAACACTGGCCAGCACCTGCTCACTAAACTGCGCGGGCACATCTACCAGGGTGTGGTCATCCTGTATATGGATGGCGCCGATCGTTTTGCCGGGAATGTTGGCGTTGTAGGCGATGGTTCCTACTACGTCGTTGGGGCGCACGCCATGCGCGCGGCCGGCATTCAGCACCAAGCGCACCATACCCTTTTCGTGGGATTGGGCGCTAATGGGGCGGGCCGGTTGGGGGGCACGGTCGTTCGTGCGTTTGGCAGTACGGCCGTTGCGCCGCGTTTGTGGCGTGGGCAAAGGCTCCACCGGGCTAACCGGGGCAATGGGGCGCTGCTTTTCTTCGGCGCGTGCCAGTTTTAGCGCCGCTGCGGCCACTTCCAGTGGGGCAAAGCCCAGCGCTGCCAGCTCTTCCACCAGGGCACGCTCCTTACGCGCGCGTCCACGCCGCAGCCACACGGTCAACTGGTCGCGCAGTAGGGCGTCACGGTGGGCGTGGATATCTTCTGGGGTGGGCACGGCCGTTTCCTGCAGCTTCAGCTTTGCGTAGGTCTCGATGCGCCGCAGACGACCCTGTTCTTTGGGCGTCACCAGCGAGATGGCAATGCCCGTTTTGCCCGCGCGCGCCGTGCGCCCCACGCGATGCACAAACACCTCCGGGTCACGCGGCAGGTCAAAGTTAAACACGTGCGAAATATCATCAATATCCAGCCCGCGTGCCGCCACGTCCGTGGCTACCAGCACATTGATCTGCTTGCGCCGGAAGCGATTCAGCACCTGTTCACGCGCGTCCTGGCTCAAGTCGCCGCTCAAGGCCTCGGCTGGGTAGCCGCGCACCGTCAGTTCGTTGGCTAATTCGCCCGTGCCCACGCGGGTTTGGGCAAAAATCAGGGCACTGCTAATCTCTTCTACCTCGAACAGGCGCGTCAGCACCGCTAGCTTGTCTGCTTCATTCACCAGGTAATACCGCTGCTCAATGTTGGCTACTGTAAGCTGTTTTTGCTGCAGGGTAATTGCCTGCGGGTCGCGCAGGTAGCGGCTGGCCAGGGCGCGGATTTCTGGAGGTAGGGTGGCGGAGAAGAGAGCCGTCTGGCGTGTTTCTGGCGTGGCCTTGAGGAGGGTTTCCACATCCTCGATAAAGCCCATGCTCAGCATTTCGTCCGCCTCATCCAGCACCACCGTGCGCACCTGGCTCAGGTCGAGGGCGTTTTGCTGCATCAGGTCAATCAGGCGGCCGGGTGTGCCAACGACCACGTCTACGCCGCGCGCCAGGCGGTTCTTCTGCCGCCCGTAGGGCTGACCCCCGTAGATGGCCAACACCTGCACGGAGAGATGACGGCCGTAATCGTGCACCGCACGCGCCACCTGCAAGGCCAACTCCCGCGTGGGGGCAACAATGAGCGCCTGCGCCTGGCCGGCGCCGGGCTGCAAATTGTGCAAGATCGGCAGGGCGAAAGCGGCCGTTTTGCCCGTGCCCGTTTGTGCCTGGCCAATGATATCTTGACCGGCGAGCATAGGGGGGATAACGGCCGTTTGAATCGGGGTTGGTTCGCTAAAACCAAGCTCGGTAACAGCCTGTACCAGCTGCGGGCGTAGGTTTAAGAGGGAAAATCCGGTTGTCATATTGCTCCTGTTTGTGTTTTGATCTGTCCGTCGCGCGGCGCGTCTCCTTGCGGAGCACGCACCTCCTATGCCTGCCAACAGCGGACTCATCCCACAAACCAGAGCCTACCGGTGGCACAAAAATACCCGACGCAAGACGGTCGGGCATCCAGGCGAAAAACTCAAAACTTACTTGAAAAATAACGGCATCTTTATCGCGCCAGGCACAGTATAGCACAGTGTCAGGTAAAAGCAAAAGCGTGGGTCCAGTCATTTGACCGCAGCGGCGAACGGCCGTTGTCCGTTGGGGAGCACTTTGCTGAGGGACATGAGCCATGCCTTTGCAACGTTTGGCTCCTCACCTGTTACGGCTGAGATGCGCCAGAAATGATGCTGCCTGCT
Organism: uncultured Anaerolineae bacterium; assembly: GCA_937943625.1. Taxonomy (GTDB): domain Bacteria; phylum Chloroflexota; class Anaerolineae; order Promineifilales; family Promineifilaceae; genus JACSRF01. The sequence goes on from CALEAD010000008.1 coordinate 6,187, forward strand.
GGCGCACAAGCTGCCGCCCGGCATCATCCAGGTGGCGCAGCCCTAGCACATTTTGCCCCAGGCGCGGGTTGGCGCGCAGGCGTGCCTCGTGCGTCAGCAAGAAGTTCCAATAGAGCGTGTTGAAGGGGCAGGCGTCGGCGCCGTGACGTTTTTTGCGGTTGAAGCGGCAGGAGCCGCAGTAGTCGCTCATTTTGTGGATGTAGTTGGCGCTGGCGATGTAGGGCTTGGTGGCGGTCAGGCCGCCGTCGGCGTTTAGCCCCATGCCGATCACGTTGGGCAGCATCACCCACTCGTAGGCGTCTATGTATGCGGCCTGGAACCAGTCGTTAACGGCCGCAGGGTGAAGTCCGGCCAGCAGGGCAAAATTGCTCAGCAGCATTAGCCGCTCAATGTGGTGCGTGTAGCCGCTTTGCAGGGCGCGACCAATGGCGTGGCGCAGGCAGTTCATCTCTGTCTCGCCCGTCCAGAAGAATTCGGGCAACGGCCGTTCTGCTCCCCACGCATTCATCTTCTTCATTGCCGCCCCGAAACGGCCGTATTGCCAGGCCATGTATTCGCGCCAGCCCAAAATCTGGCGCACGAACCCTTCCACGGCATTCAGCGGCGCCTGCCCGGCGTAATAGGCCTGTTCGGCGGCGCGAATCAGCTCCAGGGGTTCCAGCAGGCCAAGGTTCAGGTAAGGGGAGAGCAGCGAATGGTACAGCGTGGCGTGGCGCTGTGTCATGGCGTCTTCATAGGTGCCAAAATTGGGCAGCCGTTGCGCCAAAAAGTCGGCAAAGGCAGCCTGCGCCTGGGCGCGCGTCACCGCCAGGTCAAAGCCCGCTACGCTGCCGAGGCCAGGTATTTGCGCCACTTCGGCCATCACCTCCTGGGTGATGGCGTCTGGGGCAAAGCTGGGCGGATCAGGGGGGTTGAGGTGTGCGGGCAACGGCTGTCGGTTGAGCCTGTCGTAGTTCCAGGCGCCACCTGCCGGCTCTGCGCCTTCCATGAGCACGCCAAAGTGGCGGCGCATGGCGCGGTAGAACTGCTCTTGCACCACGCGCTTGACTGGCGGCAGGTTGGGGAAGGGGTTGTGCTGGCCGATGAGGAATTGGGTGTTGGGCAGCACGGTGACGGGCAGGTTCAGCCGTTGCGCCAGAGTGTGCTGGAAGAGACGGCCGTTTTCATCAGCGGCCGCCATCGTCAGCAACTGGTCAGGAAAGTGGGTGGCGCAGTGCTCCTGGAGGGCTACTGTGAAGTTGGGCGCGATCAGGTATTCCACGTGGTAGCCCTGTTGCCCCAGCGCCTGAGCATAATGGCGCATGGCACTGAAGAGCAGCACCAGCTTTTTGCGCTGATAGGGCAGCTTGCGCGCGCGCGCCGCCGATTGCACCAGCAGCACGCGCACCTGCGCGCGGCTGCCCGCCAGCTTTTCTGCTGCTGCCAGCGCCGGGTGCTGCGCCAGCAGTTGGTCGCCCAAAATCCAGACGGTGATTAACATAAAGTTGGGCAGCCCTGGGAAAAAATTATCCCTGGCTAAAGCGCTCGCGCAGCTCTCGCTTGAGGATTTTGCCTGCGCCAGAGATGGGCAGTTCGGGCAAAATTTCTACGCGCCGGGGCACTTTGTAGGCGGCCAGGTTTTCCTTTAGATATTGGCGCAGCTGCTCTGGCGTGGCTTGCGCTCCTGGCTTGAGTACGACGCAGGCCAGCCCTGCTTCGCCCCACTTGGGGTCTGGGATGCCGACGACAGCGCACATGTGAACGGCCGTATGCCCATATAGCACCTTCTCAATTTCCGCCGGGTACACATTTTCACCGCCAGAGATGAACATATCCTTCTTGCGGTCTACAATTGTAAAGTACCATCCCTCGTCATACTTTGCCAGGTCCCCCGTGTGGAACCAGCCCGCTTCATCCATTGCCTCTTCGGTGGCCAGGGGATTGTTGAAGTAGCCGGAGGACATGCTAGGGCCTTTGAGCACAAGTTCGCCCACCTGATTGGGGCCAAGCGGCCGATTTTGCTCGTCCACAATGCGCGCGTCTACGTAAAAGTTGGGGCGACCAATGCTACCGGCGTGGCTGATGGCGTCTGCGGCGGCCAGGGCAAAGATGCCGGGGCCAAACTCGGTCATGCCAAAGCCTTGCTTGAAACGGATGCCTTTTTCCGCAGTGTATTTTTCTACCAGGGGCACGGGCAGGGGGGCGCCACCGCTGGTGCAAAATCGCAGCGAAGAGAGATCGACCGTTTGCCAGTTGGCTGCCTCGGTCATCATCTGGTACATGGTGGGCACGCCGGCAAAGAGTGTCACACGCTCCTGCTCAATCAGTGTCAGCACCTGCGCCGGGTCGAACTGGCGCACGAGAATGGTTATGCCGCCAAGGATGACTTGTGGCAGCGTGTAAACAAACAGCCCGCCGGTGTGGAAGAGGGGAAAGACGTTTAGATAAATGTCGTCGTGATGCAGGTCGTGAATGATGGTGTTGAGCGTGTTCCAGGCGATCATGCGGTGGCTGATTTGCGCCGCCTTGGGCAGGCCGGTTGTGCCGCCGGTGAAGATCAGCGCTGCCACGGACTCTGCTTCTACAGCTTCGTTGACAACGGCCGTTGCCGCACTTTCTTGCAGCAGTTGGCCAAAAAGCAGGCTGCCGGGCGCGCCTTCCCCTTCCAGGTGCACCCAATGGATCAGGCTGGTGAGGGTGGGGTCATTTTGCAGGGCAACGGCCGTTGGCGCAAACTCCGCCGAATAAAAAAGCGCCTTGGGAGTCGTGTTGCGCAAAATGCCCGCCAGCTCGCGCCAGTGCAGCCGCCAGTTCAGCGCCGTGTGCATGGCGCCCAGCTTGGCGCAGGCAAAAAAGAGATCGAGGTGCTCCACGCCATCGCGTGCCAGAATTGCCACGCGGTCGCCCAGGCCCACACCTGCCTGCTGTCGTAGCCAGTTGGCCAGCCGATTTGCGCGCTCGTTCAGCTGCGCGTAGGTCAGCCGCAGCGCCGGTTCTTTGCCGGCGTCTATGATTGCCAGCTTCTCTGGTGAATAAATTGCGCGTCTGCCGGAATAATCGCCGATATACATGGTGTATCAATACCTCCACACATTGGCTGCCATGGCAATGCCGCCGCCGCTGGCACAAAACAGCACCAGGTCGCCCGGTTGCGGGCCACGCCCCTGTTCTAGCGCATCATCCAGCGCCATCGGGATGCAGGCCGAGCCGGTATAGCCCCACTTGTCCATAATCCAGTGCGTCTTCTCCAGCGGCTGTTCCAGCAGGGACATGATCAGCTTGATGGTGTTCAAGTTTAGCTGCGTAAAGAGGTAAAAATCAATCTCATCCAGCGTCAGCTTCGCCCTGGCGACAACCTGGCGCACCAGGCGCGGCCAGTGCTCCGTGTTAAAGGTGGCGGGGAATTTGCGCACGAACTGCACACGCGGCACGCCGCCATTGATTGCCGCCGGCGTTGTGGGGCAGGCCGCGCCGCCGGTGTAAATGCCCAGCGCATCGCTGTACGTGCCGTCGGCAAAGCGTGCGCCGGCGATGAAGCCGGGTTCACTGCCTGCGCCCAGCACAACCGCTCCGGCGCCATCGGCAAAGAGGGTGCAGGTGTAATGGTCGCTGTAGTCTACAAAGCGGCTCATGCCGTAGACGCCTGCTACCAGGGCATAGTTCAGGTCGGGATCGGTCATGATGAAGCGCGCGGCCGTTTCCATGGCCGTGACCCAGCTGGCGCAGGCGCAGTTTATGTCAAATGTGCCTGCGTTGATTGCGCCCAGCTTGCCCTGCAGCACGCTAGATGTGCCGGGGCTGAGGTAATCTGGCGTGTCAGTGGCGACGATGATCAGGTCGAGCTGTGCGGGGGTGAGATTGGCACGCGCCAGCGCCTGCCGCGCGGCATGGAGTGCCAGATCGCTGGGAGCCTCGTCCGGGGACATAATGTAGCGCGTGCGAATGCCGACGTTTTGCACCAGCCATTCGTCTACGTCGCGCTTGAGAATTTCGTTAAAGTAGCTGTTGGGCAGCATGTTGGCGGGTACGTAACGGCCGGTACTGAGTATTTGCGCGTGTCGTATCATGGGCATTGCTCCTTCTAGCTGGTCAGCTGTCATCTTTTATCCTTCCATTTCTCGTCCCTGACCGCCTGCGATGATAGCACAACCAGGTCGCCTGGGGGTTACAGCATTGCCCGGAAGCGGCAGTTTGACGAAGTTTGTGCTGAACGCTGGCGCCGTAGCGCAATTTGCCAGATCGCGCTACGCTTTCACTTGTAAGCAATGTGCTTACGGGAAGCAGGCAGACAGAAATGGTATAATACTGGCGAGGTGATGGCCGTGGGCGCAACTTTGTATAATTGCGCAGGGGAAGCCCGGCACAGGTGCTGCCTTTGATTTGTTAACAGGCTTCCTGCTGCCCAATGGGGCGCAGCCGGGCTGCTTCTTAGAGCCGGTGGCGCTGGCAGCTTATGTGTACCGGTCGGGGAGGGGTTGAGGAGCTGTGGGACGCAACGGCCGTTTCCGGCGCTGAGGAACTCCCTGGTTTTACGCTGTTGCCGGTGTGCATTTAGGACCCAGGGGTTTAGGTCATCAAAGTAGCTACACGTGAGGAAGACATGAAGCGAATGATAACAGTTTTATTTATTTTGCTGCCAGGCATGGTTGTGCTGGCAGCCTGCAGCGGTAGCAGTGGGCAAACGGCCGTTGCCACCCAACCTGCCCCCACCCTGCCCGCGAGCGCAGAAACGGCCGTTGCTGCCCAGCCCACCCCCATGCCGCCCACATGGACGCCAACCAGCACGGCGACGCCACTGCCGGCGCCAGCCGTTATGGTGCTAGAGCCGCCCACCCGCACCGCCGACACCCCCACGCCAGAGCCGTTGCGCATGGAGGGCATCTTGTATGCTGGCGATTTTAGCGACCGCAATCCTTTAACGGGTGAATTAGTCAGCGATACGGCCGTGTTACAACGCCGCCCCCTCGCCGTCAAGCTCTCCAATGCCCCTGCTACCTACACCCGTCCCCAATCTGGCCTCAACGACGCCGATTGGGTCTTTGAGCACACCACGGAAGGTTCTCTCACCCGCTTCACCGCCATCTTCTATGGCAAGACGCCGGCCAAAATTGGCCCTGTGCGCAGCGCCCGCCTGATAGACCTGGAGCTGCCGGCCATGTTCGATGCCGGGCTCGTCTTTTCCGGCGCCAGCGCTGGCGTGCGCCAGCGTCTCTATGCCTCCGATTTCTCTAACCGCCTCAACGAAGCAGGCTTTGGCCTCTACCGCACTGGCGAGACGGATAGACCCCTGGAGCACACCCTCTACGCCAATCCGGTGCAGCTTTGGGCCTACATGGACAATATCAACCAGAACCGGGCACCCCAGTTTGGCACATACCTCTTCTTCAGCGAGACGCAGCCAGAGGGGGGAACCCCGGCGCGGCGAATCAACCTCAACTACCAGGGGACATTTGTCCTGTGGGAATACAACGCTGCCCGCGGCCTCTATCTGCGCTGGAGCGATGGCGAAGTGCACGCGGATGGCAACACCCTGGAGCAGGTGTACGCGGCCAATGTCGTGGTCATTGCCCCTTACCACGTTGAGGACCCAACCGTCTGCGAGGAAATTCTCAACGGCGTCTGCCGACATCTCTCGGTGCAGATTCAGCTTTGGGGCAGCGGCACAGGTGCCGTCTTCCGCGACGGGCAGCAGTATGAGGTGAAATGGTACCGCGAAGCGCGCAACGACATGCTTACCTTTACTGACCTGGAGGGCAACCCCTTCCCGCTGAAAATTGGCAATACCTGGGTGCAGCTTGTGCCCACCTGGTTGCAAAACCCCTTGCGCGTGGAGCCGTAGCAGATAACGCGCGGCCTAAAAAGAGCATGGTTCACCTGATCTTTACAATTTGGCCGTAGACCGCAGACCGCGATTTTGACAGAATGGGCAATCGGCTGCCTGCCGTCGGCGCTCATTTTCACAGACCATACACAAAAAAGACACCCCTTGGGGTGTCTTTTTTAGTGGCGCCAACTGGACTTGAACCAGTGACCTAGGGCTTATGAGTCCCGCGCTCTGCCAACTGAGCTATGGCGCCATCGTGAGGGAAATTATAGCCAAAATCAGCCGCACTGCAACCCGTGGTCAGCGATTACAGTAATTCTCAATTTGGGTCTGCTTCGCAAAGCTGTGTGCCCGTTCGTAGTGCCGACTTTAGTTGGCTGCCCGCTAAAGCGGTCACTACGAACTTTTCCGCGCCATCCCGCCCACTCACTCGCATTGTTTCAAATTTAGAATTGCTGTAGCGATTGGCAATTAGCCAGTTAGCTGGAAAGCTGACTGGCTGGCTGGCCAACTCAGCGCAAGACCAGATTGAGAATGATCAGCAGTGCGAACATGATGCCTGCGATGATGAAGACCTGGCGCAAATCCCTGATGACGTAGGCATACTCCATCTGAAACTGCTGTTCGCTGCTAAGGGGGGCCGGTTTGGCGTCATCTGATTTGGTGACTTCCGGTTTTGTTGTGCCACTGACCAGCTTGCGTGCAGGCGTGCGTGGGCGTTGCGTTTTTCGGGCCATGGGGTGCTCCTTTGTCTGACCTGACGGCTCTCTTTGCCATGCTTTTACGAATCTGTGGCCAGATCGGCAAAAACGACGATGCGGTGGGTGTTGACCTGGTATGGGTAGCAAGAAATGAGAGTAGCGCTGGGGTAATCGGTGGGGGCCATGACGTGTACGGCTGTTGGCTCTACGGTGGTGATTTCGCGCACAATGTAGGTGTAGGCGTTAACTTCCGTGGAAATGATAATCTCGTCCCCAGGTTGCAGCCTGTCCAGGTGGCGGAAAATTTCACCAAAGATGTCGTTATGCGCCGACAAGACAATGTTGCCCACGCGCCCCGGCTGCGCCGAACCAATGTGCTGCCCCACGCCCTTCTTGAGCTGCTCCCAATCATCCCCTTGCACAATGGGCTTGTCTACGCCAATAGCCGGTATCTGAATGCGGCGCGCTTGCTCTGGCCCTGGGGTGGGGATGGGGGGGGGCACATAGGCGTTGATGGCGGGCAGCAGGTGGGCGGGAATGTTGCCCGCTTCGCCTGGCTCTGGAGAGAAGCCTTCGATAGGGGGCTTGTGCCCGCCCGGCAAAACGACCAGGCCAATTACGGGCGTGGGTGAGGGGGGCGGCAACGCCAATCGCTGGCTTTCGGCGTCCTGCGCGGCAGCTAATTCCTGGTTTAGCTCGTTGCGCGTGGACCACAGCCCGAGCAAAATGATGAACAGACCCAGCACTGCGCCTACCTCGACAAAGAGCAGGAAGCTGTTGAAGACCCAGCGCAGGTTTAGGGGACGGCGCGGCGGTTTGGCAACGGCCGTTTCCCCGGCCTCATTTGCCAACTCCAGCGCGTACCCTTGCATGGCCCCATTGGCCTTCACTGACGGCCGTACCAACGGCGGCGGCGTGGGGTTGGGCGCAGGCAGGCCGGCAATTTCCACCAGCCGCCCTTCGCCCTTTAGCCGCTGCAAACGCTGGCGGCGCTCGGCGTACCGCTTCTGATAGAGAAGCTGCTGCAATTCTTCAATGGTTAGTTCGTCTGCGGCTTTTTTCATCGTTCGCAGGTATCTATTCACGTAAGACAGTATCACGGAGAGTCACAGAGGAGGCACGGAGAAAAAATCGCTGTTTTTTTGGTGAAACTCCGTGCCTTCTCTGGGCAGCTCTGTGTAATTATGCAAACGGCAGACGGCGGGCTGCAAACCGCCAGACTGAAGACAAAGTGCGGTTGGCCGTCGGTGGTCGCTAATTGGCAGTCAAATTGTAAAGATCGCCTGAACCATACTTTACCGTTTTATCATGAGTGGTGGCGCATCGGCAAACGTTTCTAATGTACGGCCGTTTTCGTCCAGCACAGGCAGGCGCGCCCCAGAGGCGCGGTCATAGAGACCAACAATGGTGCGATATGTGCCCGCAGGCGCGTCGGCGGGGATTGTGACGGGGTGCAACTGCGCGATCACGTCTCCGGCGCGCCAATCCCAGGTGGGCGCCTCCAGCGAATCGCGCTGCGCCAGCACACTGCCGGCGTGCAGAACCTGTGTAAACAGCACCCCCTCGGTTGCATTGGCAGGCGGCACGCGCGGCCCCAGGCGCGTGGGGTCTGCCACTTGCCAGACGGTGAGCAGTACGGCTGTTTCCCCTGCCATGATCTCCTGCTCTAGCCAAGCTGCATAACGCAGCCAGACGCCAGCGCCAAAGTTAGCCAGGGGGGCGCCGTGCAGCCACTCTGTTGCAGGCGCTGCCAGTTCATAATAAGTAAAGCGCGGGTCCAGGTCGGTCGGGTGCAGATTCACCGTTTCGAGCGGGCGCAGGTATGGGAGGAAGAGCGGGTGCGGCGGCGTGGAAGCAGGGATGATGGCGTGCGCCGCTTTGCCCCCCGGCCAGAGCAGGGCATAGCGTGCGTCGCTCCAGTGCAGCCGTGCTTGTGGGTAAGTCACCAGGGCAATGGAGGGATCGTGGGCGACGCCGGGTAGGGCGGTGGATAGCAGCGTTTCTGTGCTCTGCTGGTTGACATAAGCATACATGGCAATTTGCGTCACCTGGTAAGCGGCGCGCACGTCTGCGTTTTGTGCCCACACGGCAAAATAGTCGCGCACGTGCCAGAACCCGGCCAGCAGCAGCCAGGCAACGGCCGTGGTCGTCACGATCCCCCCCCTCTGGCGGCGCACGTTTCGCCGTGCCAGCAGCCAGTCAACTGTGCCGACAAAGCCCAGAGCGGGCAGCAGGTGCACAGGCGCCAGGGCGGCCAGGTTGCGCGTGGTGTTGGCCGTTGGCCCGGTGATGAGGGAGGGCAGGATGCCGCTAAAGAACCAGAGGAGGGCAAAGGCGGAGGCATAATGAGTAGTAACTGGTGAATGGGGATTGGCAAAAGGTGAAGGGCGAAGGGCAAAGCGCAGGGCAATGAGGAGGCCGAGGAGGAGGAAGGTGGCGGTGAGGGGATCGAAAACGGGGCGTCCGGGGATGTTGTAGGCGAGGAATTGGTCGCCGTAGCCAGGCCAGAGGAAGGCGAGCAGAGCGTCGCGGGCGTTGCTGAAGAGAGGGGTCAGGTTGCCGGCGCGCAGGGCTTGCAGGGCGTTGTCTAACATGCTGACGCGGGGCTGCACGTCTGGGTTTTGCCGCAGGTAGAGAAACATGGGGGCAACGAGCACGGCCGTTAGCAGCAGCCCTGCTATCGTTTGTCGCCAGCCACGCCGTGCCAGGGGGCGGTTGACCAGCGCCAGATAGAGCAAAAAGAGAAGGAACAGTACCCAAGCCACACGCGCGGCCAGGTAAATATGCAGCGTTGCCAGCAGCGCCAGGGCAAAGCCCAAAATGCCCCACCCGGCCCACCTGCCCGGTGTTTTGCGCGGCTGCCAGAATTGCCAGAAGAACCAAACGGCCGTTCCCATAAAAAAGGGTAACATGCCGGCGCGCAGCGCCTGGCGGCTGCTGGCCAGGGGCCAGAAAGAGATTGCCAGCAGAACGGCCGTGATCAGCGCCACACGCCGGTCAAAGGTGCGGCTGACCCACGCATAGGTCAGGGCAATGGTTGCCAGGCTAAAGGCCACGTTTACCAGCCGCAGCGCCAGCACATTTTCTCCCAGCAGCGCCATCGCCCCGGCGACGGTGTAGCTATACAGCGGTTCACTGCCGTAGTTGTAGGGAAAAAAGTAGTGCAGCTCTCCATCCAGCACGCCAATTGCTTCACGGCCGTGATTGGCCTCGTCATGCGTCAATCCTGGCGGAATCTGCGGCAACTGCGCCAGACGCAGCACCGCCGCCAGCAAAAGAATGAGCAAAATGGGCAGATAATTACGCATGGGTAAGGGGGCAGATAGTGGAGATTAGGACATGGTTCATCTTGTCTGGAAACGGTGCTTGACAAATTTCTGACCGCAGACGGCCGATGGCAGACCGCCCATCATTGGCAAAATCGTGGTCGGCGGTCGGCGGTCACATTTATCAAGATGCTTGCCATCCTGTCGAGATTAGCAATTGCCACTAACCACTAACTACTTTCTTCTCCGCCACCGCAAACACCTCCCGCTCAAAGAACCAGCGGAAGGGAGGCATATCAAACGCCAGGCGGCGCAGTAAGGCCAGAATTACAGGTTCTTGCCGGTTTTGTGGCGGCGAATCGAGCCAGACCTGAACATTGTGGAAGCCAGCCGCCTTCAGGACGTGCCCCAGGCTGAGGATGGATTGTTCGTTGACGTGTACCTCTTGATTGACAGGGGTGATGGCGCGTGGGTCTTTGGGATATTTATCGCCCTCGCCGGTGAGGAGGCGAAAACGGCGCACCCAGGGGTAGGCATAGCGGTCGTACCAGACGTTAGGGGCGGTGTGGATGATGAAACGGCCGTCTGACCGCAACACGCGCCGCACCTCTGCCATTGCCTGATGCAGCTCCCAGGGGAAGAGATGCTCCACCACGTCGAACATCAGCACGCGGTCAAAATAGCCGCTGGGGAAGGGCAAAAATTTGGCGTCAGAAAGACACACGCCCGCTTTGACATCGGGCATCTGGCTGTCGGCGCGCGCCGCCTGAATCACGTCGCGGCTCATCAGTGCGGCCGCCTGCGCGTAATCCACGCCATACGCCTCGATGCCCAGCGCCATGCAGTGGCGCAAAATTTCCCCCCGGCCGCAGCCCACATCCAGCACGCGCATGCCGGGTTGCACGTCCGCAACGGCAAAGGCGTCACGCAGGCGGCGCGAAAGATGTTGCCCTTCCGATTCAAGAAAGACGTCGTACCCTTCGCAGGCGGTTAAGAAATACTCTTCGGTATAGAGCGTGGAAGGTAGGGATTTTCGTTGTTTGACGGCCATAGTTGATTGCACAGTTGGTTGTGAGAGATTGGCAGATCGGCAATTGGCGGTTAGCGATTGGATTCAGGGCTGCGCCTGGTCAGCAAAAATAAGCACGCTTTCGGGCACCCAGCCGCGCACCCCGGTTAAGGTGCGCACCTCTTGCCACAGATTGCCGCCGTAGTTGGCGTGCCCTGGCAGCAAAATGACGATGCCGCCGTTGGGCACAGAGGTGATGACGGTGCCGCCCGGCACGCGCTGGATGCCTAAATTACTGCCGTTGGGGGTGTTGACAACGGCCGTTTTCCCTTCAATGGGTGTGGGCGTTGGTGTGGGGCTGGGTGTGAGGCTGGGCGTGGGTGTTGCGCTGGCGGTGGCCGTCGGCACGGGCGTGTTGGTGGCCGAGGGCGTGGGGGTATTGGGCGATATGGTAGCGGTGTTGCCCACCGGGGGTGCAGGGGTGTTAACGGCCGTTGCCCTCTCTGTGGCGCTGACGGTCGCCGTCGCAACGGCCGTTACGACGGTGGTTGGCGTAGCCTGTGCAGTGGTTAACGCTGCTTCTGTGGACGTTGGCGGCGGCACAAAGGCGCCGGTCGCGGGCGTGTTGGCAGCCGGGCGCGTAAAGGTAGGTGTGGGGCTGACCTGGGCAACGGCCGTTGCTGTCAAATCCGCATCCGTCAGCGCCACAATCTCGCCGGCCGTGGCAGGCGTGATGGTGGGCATAACGGTGGGGAGAACGGCCGTTGCCGGTCTATCCAACGGCACCCCGGCAAAGAAAAAGCCAAAAGCCAGCAGTTGCAGCGCCAGCGCCAGTCCCGTCAGCATCCGCAGCCGCACCTGCGCCTGCCGCACGTTCAGCCCCTGGCGCGCCAGGTAGCGCGGCGACTGCGTCAGATACGCCAGCGCTGTGGCCACCAGCGCCCCAATCGCCGCCATACCCATGCCCCACAACGTCCAAGTCGGAAAACCCATAGCACCGTCATTATAGCCACTTTAGCACCAATGTGTTAACAGCCTGCGCTTCGTTCCCCATCTCCCGCCAATCACGCTATAATCCGGTTTTGGGTCTGCCGGCCATCCGAAATCGGAAATCCGTGATCCGACATTCTGCGACATTCTGAAAGGAGAATTCATGAACGGTGGCACACCACCACGAATGAAAATGCCACGCAAATCAGCAGGCGGCCGTCTGCAGTCTGCGGTCATTTTCAAGGGAGAACTTTATGTCAAATAATGAGTATGATCTGGTTATTCTGGGCGCCGGGCCCGGCGGCTACGTGGCCGCCATTCGCGCCGCCCAGCTTGGCTTGCGCGTCGCCATCATCGAAAAGGAGTATTGGGGTGGCGTCTGCCTTAACATTGGCTGCATCCCCTCTAAGGCGTTGCTGCACAACGCCGAACTGGCGCACACCCTGCAGTACCGCGCCAAAGAATTTGGCTTCAGCTTCGACAACCTCACCCTCAGTTGGAACGCCGCCTGGAAGCGCAGCCGCCAGGTTTCCGGCCGTCTGGTCAAAGGCGTGCAGTTCCTCATGCGCAAAAACAACATAGACACCTACGATGGCGTCGGTCAGTTTGTAGACCCCCACACCTTGCACGTCACCTTGAACAAAGGGGGCGAAGAGACACTGCGCGGCAAGCACATCATCATAGCCACTGGCGCGCGCCCGCGTCAGCTCCCCGGTACTGAATTCGATGGTGAGCGCATCATTTCCTATATCGAAGGTATCCTGGCCGAACAGCTCAAAGAAAAAGTGATCATCATTGGCGGCGGCGTTATTGGCGTCGAGTTTGCCTACATGTGGGCCAACTACGGCGTCAACGTCACCATTCTGGAGATGCTGGATCACCTGTTACCGAACGAGGACCCCGAATGCAGCGAGGTGCTGGAAAAAGCGTACAAAAAGATGGGTGTCAACTTCCAAACCGGCGCGCGCGTAGAGAGCGTTGCCAAGAGCGACAGCGGCGTTCAGGTCACGCTGGCCGATGGTGCGACGCTAGAAGCCGATCAGGTTATGGTGGCCATTAACTTTGCCCCCAACACGGAAAATATCGGCCTGGAGAACGCGGGTGTGGCCCTGGGCGCACGCGGCGTCATCCAGATTGACGAGTATATGCGCACCAACGTCAGCCACATTTACGCCATTGGCGATGTAGCCACGGAGTATCGTCTGGCGCACATCGCCTCGGCAATGGGGCTGATTGCCGCCGAAACTATTGCCGGGCACAAGACCGAGCCGCTCAACTACAAGATGCTGCCTCGCGCTACCTACTGCGTGCCGCAGGTGGCCAGCTTTGGTTATACGGAAAAAGAGGCGCGTGACCTGGGGTACGAGGTAAAAGTGAGCAAATTTCCCTTTCAGGCCAATGGCAAGGCGCTGGGGCTGGGAGAGAAAGATGGCTTTGTCAAACTGGTTGCCGATGCCAGATATGGCGAAATTTTGGGCGCCAGCATGGTTGGCCCCAATGTCACCGAACTGCTGCCTGAGCTGACGCTGGCGCATAACCAAGAGCTAACTGCCGCTGAAATCGCCCGTAATGTCCACGCCCATCCCACCCTGAGCGAGGCGCTGATGGAAGCTGCGCACGGTATCGAGGGAGAACCCATTCACATCTAAAAGCGCACACCTGACAGGTCAAGCCCGGCCTGTCAGGTGTGTTTGTCCCCGTTTAACCCCTTGTTTAGCCCCGAATAACACCTAATTGTCACCTTGTTGACACCTAAGGGCCTCATTCGTATAATAGGGAGTGTCGTGTACCGTCACTGTAGCACGCATCATTGTATTGTTACGGCCGTTACACTGGGTGCTTACTGAGTAAACAACTCATGATTTACTTACCAGAACGAAACTATCCGGCTCTTTTTACCTTTAGGCCATCTATCTTCGGGCAGGCTTCTTCTGGTTTTCCCCAGGCACCGCAAAACGACTCCACCGTGATCCAGACAATTCAAGGAGGTGATGCGATCGCAGAGGTTTTTTGATTTGGCGTAACGTCACGTGCGTTTGGCGCAGGCACTGCACCCGTGCGCCAGGCTAAGTGTACTTTGTGCAGGGTAATAGAGTAAGAAAACAGTCACATTTCTTCCTGTGGAGGAGAAAAACAAAAAAAATGAAACAAAAGTGGTTTTCCCTGATTGTACTGCTACTACTGGCCAGCATGGTTCTGGTCGCCTGCGGCGGTGAGGTGACCGAGGTCGTTGTCACCCGCGTCGAGACCGTAACCGTTGTGGAAGAGGGCCAGGTGATAACGGAAACCGTTGTCGAGACCGTCGTCGAGACCGTTGTTGAGACTGTGGTTGAGACCGTGACCGTCGTCGAGACTGTCGTTGTCAATCCCTTGAGCGAAGAAGAGATGAGCCGCATGGGTGGTTGGCTGGACACGATCGCCTTCGTGCGTGAGCCAGATGCCAGCGCGGCCGTTGCCCGCCTCATCGCGCGCGACATTGACATGTATCCCAGTGGTCTGCCGGGCATTGCTGCTGCCCGTGCCGCTGCTGAAGCTGGCACCATCAACCTGGTGAACCAGTACGGCCTGTACTACGAGATCATGTTCAATGTCAACGATGCTTGCGCCGATGGCAGCTTGAATCCCTTCTCCAATGCCAAGATTCGCGAGGCGATGAACTGGGCGATTGACCGCGACTACGTAGCCAGCGAAATTTATGGCGGCAACGCGATACCCAAGTACACCGCTTTCTCTGCGGCTGGCGTGGATCGTGGCCGTTTTGCCCCTGAAATTCGCGCTATGGAAGCGAAGTACGCCTATAACCTGGCCAAAGCCACCGAGGTTATCTCTGCCGAGATGGAAGCAATGGGCGCCGAGCTGGTGAATGGGGTGTGGAGTTACAATGGCTCCCCGATCAACCTGGTCTTCCTCATCCGTAGCGAGTCCCCGCCACGCACGGCCAAGGGTGAGTATGTGGCTACCCAACTTGAGGAAATGGGCTTCCAGGTAGAGCGCCGTATCGGTACGGCTTCTGAGCTTGGCCCGATCTGGACCGGCGACCCACTTCCCTGCTCCTGGCATCTCTACACCGGTGGTTGGAGCCAGACCGCGATCTCTCGCGATGACGCCAGCTCTTTCAACCAGTTCTATCTCCCAGAGGGTTACCCGCTGCCGGCCTGGCAAATCTACAAGGTTCCGGAGCGCATGTCCGAAATCATCAACCGTCTGGTCAACGCTGACTATGAAAACCTGGAAGAGCGCGCCGAGCTGTTCCGTGAAGTGCTGCCTATAACGCTGGAGCAGTCCTATCGCGTCTGGGTGGTCAGCCAGATTACCCCCATCCCCTACAATGACAACGTGCAGGTAACGGCCGACCTGGCTGCTGGTATTCAGGGTTCCCGCATGTGGGCCAGAACAGCACGCTTTGTAGGTCGTGTTGGTGGCACGATGACCATTGCCACGCAAGACATGTTTGTCGAGCCCTGGAACCCGATTGGCGGTTCCAACTGGGTCTTCGATGCGATGGTGAAGAGCGCCATCAGCGAGCCGGCCATCTATGCCCATCCGTTCCTGGGCATTGGTATCCCGAACCGCATCGAGAAAGCCGATCTGGTCGTTGAAGAAGGCACCAACATCAACCTGGATGAGACGACTGATTGGCTGAATCTCTCCTTTGCGCCGGAAATCACTGTGCCCGACGATGCCTGGGTGGCATGGGATGCGGTGAACCAGGTCTTCCTGACTGCGGGTGAGGTGTATACGGAAACGCAAACGGCCGTGTTCAAGAGTACAGCCTACTATCCGGCCGGCTTTGGTGGTTCCACCTGGCATGATGGCAGCCCCGTCACCGCGGCTGACATTGTCATGGCCATCATCACCACCTTCGATGTGCCCAATGCGGACAGCCCGTACTACGATCCCGCTGGTGTGCCTGGCTTCAACCAGTTCCTCCAGACTTTCAAGGGTGTGCGCATTATTTCTGTAGACCCGCTGATCATCGAGCACTATGGCGACAACGTCTCCCTGGATGCAGAGAACAGCATTGTCACCTGGTGGCCAAACTCCACCTATAGCTACAGTGATGCTGCCTGGCACAACATGGCCCTGATGCTGCGCTCTCAGGAGAACGGCACGACCGCTTTCTACACCGGAACCGCCACTGAGAAGCAGATCGAGCGCGTAAGCCTACTCTCTGGCCCCTCCATTGCCATTCTGCGTGATCTGCTGACCCAGTCCAGAGAAGAAGGGTTCATCCCCTACGCTCCCACCCTGGGTAACTACATCACTGCAGAAGAAGCAGACGCGCGTTATGCCAACCTGGCCAACTTCAATCGCCGCTATGGCCACTTCTACATCGGCACTGGCCCCTACTTCCTGCAAGGCGTGTTCCCAACCGAGAAGCAGGCCATTCTGAAGCACTTCGATGCCTATCCGGACCCGGCTACCCGCTTCTCCCAATTCTCCCAGGCTGCCACTGCGGAAGTTGAGATTGACGGCCCAACCCGTGTGACTATTGGCCAGTCAGCTACCTTTGATGTGTACATTGACTACTTCCTCGGCCCCTACGCCATTAATGACATCCGGTCGGTATCCTACCTGCTGTTCGATGCCCAAGGCGAGCTGGCTGCTTCCGGCGAAGCTGAAGCCATCGAAGACGGCGTATGGCAAGTTTCACTGGATGGCGACACCACTAAAGCCCTCAGCGAAGGCTCCAACCGCCTTGAAATCGTGGTTGTCTCCAAGTTGACCGCTTTGCCAGGTTTGGCACAGTATCAATTTGTGACTGCCCCCTAACTTCCTGTAATTTTGGCGGCAGGGCAGCCAGCATTCCTGGCTGCCTCTGCCTGACAAAATGCACGTTGTCCCTTTAGGTTGGAAGCGACTCCTGGTTGCTTCCAACCTAAAGTTGTTATTTGGGATGATACCAGGACAAAATCTAGATATTCATCTATCGAGCGTCTACTAAATTTCCTCCGCGGCAATACTCTTCGAAAAAACCTCCCTAATTTTGCTATTTTACGTAGCGAAACTTTTGCTATACTTGTTTAATCGTTGCCCATACAGCTTGCACCCCTGTGGGCAAAGAGTGAAGTAATGGCAAAGTAACAATACCTGGCTACAAACTTTTCACAGAGAGGTGATTACGTGACCCAAAAAGCCTTGCCCCTTGATGTAGGTAATTTGTCTGAAGATGTCTCACAGTCAGCGCGTAAGGCCGCTACCACATCCCTTATGCGGTTGTTGCGCTACATGGGCACACGTCTGGTGGCTTTGTTTTTCACTGTCATGGTTGGCGTTTATTTTACAGTGTTAGTAGCAAACATGGGCGGTTACGTAGACGACATCCGCCGCGCGGCAATTCGCGAAGAAGTGCTCACATCGCTTTCGGCCGATATTCAATTCCAGCGTTTGCCCCAAGAAGAGCGTACCCGCATCATCCAAGACACAATCGCCCTGCGTGAGCGGCAATATGGGCTGGATCAGCCATTTATCCAGCGTAGCCTAAACTCCTTATGGAGTGCAATGACGCTAAACCTCGGCTTTTCGCAAAACATGAGCAGCGATAGCGGCTCGCGCCTGGTGCGGAACATTATTTTGGAGCGTTTGCCTTCCACCCTGGTGCTTTTCGGTACGGCAAATCTAATTCTGTTTTTCCTCAGCCTCTTTCTCGGTCTCAGCTTATCGCGTCGCTATGGCAGCTTTTTTGATAAACTAGTGCTGGCGCTAGCGCCCACGTCTGCCGCCCCCGGTTGGTTTTATGGCCTGTTCCTCATCCTTATTTTTGCAGGTGTGTTACGCTTACTCCCCTTTGGCGGTATGGTAGGCACGCCGCCACCAGAAGACCCCCTGAGCTATGCCCTCAGCCTGTTGCGGCACATGATACTGCCTGTATCGGCCAGTTTGATCAGCTCCATTTTTATCACCATCTACAACTGGCGCACTTTCTTTTTGATCTACTCCAGTGAGGATTACGTAGAAATGGCAAAAGCAAAAGGGCTTTCAAATCGTATGATCGAGCGCCGGTATGTGCTGCGCCCCACGCTGCCCAACATTATTACCAGCTTTGCCCTTTTGCTAATTTCGCTTTGGACAGGAGCGATCATTCTCGAGACCGTCTTTAACTGGCCGGGTATCGGCCGGCTTTATTTCCAGGCCATCGGTCTCTTCGACGTGCCGGTGATTCTGGCGAATGTGGTGGTGTATGCTTATCTGCTGTCACTGACCGTCTTTTTACTGGACTTTATTTACGCATTGGTTGACCCACGTGTGCGCGTTGGCGAGGGAGGCAAGAGTTAATGAAAAGGTTTACCGCTTTTTTGGAGCAGTTGCGTCGCTACCCCTCGGCAGTATTGGGCCTGCTCATCATCGGGGGGCTTTTAGTTGTTTCAATTGTTACGCCAATCATGATTCCGTACCGCGAAGCAATTCGCCTGTGGCGTGGTGGTGAGAATGTGTGGCGCGAAAACCCAACCTTTGCCTGGCCAGTGTGGTATAACTGGTTTACAGAGAAAGATTTGCCCGCAACGATTGTGTTTTACAGTGAAAAGGGTGATGGGGAGAAAACAATTGAGCGCCTGTCGGCCAATACGCGCGAGGTGCGCTTTGTGTTTGAATTTGACTTTCCGTATGACGAGTTCCCACCAGAGCTGATTCTGTTTAGCAAGGCGCAGTATACCAGCAAGCAGCCACACGTGGAGCTAACATGGTTTACGCCAGACGGTCGTGAAATTCGTATTGGCGAGTTTTCCTCCTCTCCTTCTGCCTCTTTCCGCTTTGGCCAGGACAATCGTCTCCAGCGCCGCCTGGAACGTGCCACCGGCATTACGGGCGTCACGGCCGAAAGAGGCCTGTTTGACGACCCGGAAAAAGAAGGGTTACAACCCTTAAATGGAACCTACCGTCTGGAGGTGACAGGGTTGCTGTTTGAAGAGGAGTCCAATCTGGAGGTGACCTTCGTCTCCTATGGCCTGGTGCATGGCTGGGCGGGCACAGACCACCGCCGTCGCGATTTAATGATTCCCTTGTTGTGGGGGACGCCCATCGCCATGGCCTTTGGTCTGATGGCAGCCCTGGGCACCACCGTGACCACCATGAGCATTGCCGCAATCGGCGTCTGGTTTGGCGGCGTTCTGGATGGCATTATTCAACGCCTGACAGAGGTGAACGCCATTATTCCTGTGTTGCCTATTCTCATCATGGTGGGTACGTTTTATTCCCGAAGTATCTGGCTAATGCTGGGCATTGTTATCGTCTTGAGCATCTTTGGGCTATCTATTAAAAACTACCGCGCCATCTTCTTACAGGTGCGTGAATTGCCATACATTGATGCCGCCAGGTCATACGGTGCCAGCAATATGCGCATCATTTTCCGCTACCTGGTTCCTCGCATATTGCCTCTCATCATTCCCCAAATTGTCACGCTGGTTCCGGGCTTTGTGTTCTTAGAGGCTTCCCTGGCCGTTCTGGGTTTAGGCGATCCGGTGCTGCCGACCTGGGGCAAAGTTATTCAGGATGCGAACTCCCAGGGTGCGCTGTTTAATGGCCTGTATTACTGGATTCTGGAGCCGGCCGTATTGTTAATGGTTGCCGGTCTTGGCTTTGCCATGGTTGGTTTTTCTCTAGACCGCATTTTCAACCCCAGACTGAGGGAGTTATAGAAATATCATGCCCACACAAACCAAAGAGAAAGAGCTGCTCCAATTGAAAAATTTGCGCCTGCACTTTCGCACGACGCGCGGGCCGATGCAGGCGGTAGATGGCGTTAACTTTGAACTCCCACGCAATCAAGCGACCGTGGTGATTGGCGAATCTGGCTGTGGCAAAAGCTCGTTGGCAAAAGCCATTCTGCGCCTGTTACCGCGCAATGTGCATCATTACAGCGGCGAGGTCTGGCTTAATGGCCAGGATATTATGAAGCTGAGCGACGAGCGCTTCCGCCAGGAAATTCGCTGGCGGAAGGTATCCATGGTGCCACAGGCGGCCATGAATGCCCTGAACCCCGTTATGCGGATCGGCGATCAGGTGGCTGAACCGGCCATGATTCACCTGGGGTTGAGCAAGCAAGAGGCATTGCAAAGCGCTCTGCGCATGTTTGAGCAGGTAGGCGTGCCAAATGACTTTCTGCATCGCTATGCGTTTGAGCTGAGTGGTGGTATGCGGCAGCGTGCGGCAATTGCCATGGCGCTTGTGACGCTGCCTGATCTGGTGATTCTCGATGAGCCAACCTCGGCGTTGGACGTGTTGACGCAGGCCAACATTATGAACCTGCTGAAGCGCGTCAAGCGTGATCTAGAGACCAGTTTTATTCTGATCACGCATGATATTGCTACCTCTAGCGAGTTGGCCGACAATGTGGCGGTGATGTATGCCGGGCAAATTGTGGAGGTGAACGACGCATTTTCGTTCTTTGATAAGCCTTTGCACCCTTATTCGCAAAAGCTTATGGCCAGTGTACCCAGGCTGCGCGGAAACGCAGAGCCAGAATTTATTACGGGTACGCCACCCAGCCTGCTCAATCCGCCGAAAGGATGTCGTTTTGCTGATCGTTGCCCGGCGCGGTTTGAAAAGTGCTCTGAAGAACCCCCACTGATTGTCCACTCTGATTCCCGGCAGGTGAAATGCTGGTTGTATGTTTAGATAGGCACATAATTGAAGGAAAAAAGCATGAGCGAAGCCACTTTACAATCTGATGTAACGCCTGTCGTTGGCGAAATGCTGCACAAGGCCAAGGATCCGCTGCTGATTGTGGATAACCTGCATGTCTGGTATGAGCTGAAGAAGTGGGGGTTTGCCCACGCCGGTTACGTGCGCGCAGTTGATGGCGTCAGTTTTGAGCTGCAGCGTGGAGAGACGATCGCCATTGTGGGGGAAAGCGGCTGTGGTAAATCGAGCCTGATGAAGACGATTCTAGGCTTGAATCGCCCAACCCAGGGAGAGATTATTTTTGATGGGCGGAAATTGACGGAGACCAAAGGCGAAGCGCTTCGCCTTTACCGCTCTGAACTTGGTTACGTGCAGCAAGACCCGTTTGGCGCGTTACCCACGTTTATGAATGTGCAGTCCATTCTGGAGGAGCCGCTGATTATCAACGGGGTGAAGAACAAAAGCGAACGGTTGAAGCGTGTGGAGCGTGCGCTGACTGAGGTGAAGCTAACGCCGGTCAATGATTTCTTGCCCAAATTTCCGCATATGTTGAGTGGTGGCCAGCAGCAGCGTGTAGTTATTGCCAGAGCAATGATTATGGAGCCGAAGCTGATGGTGGCGGATGAGCCTGTTTCTATGCTGGATGCTTCGGTGCGTGTGGAGATTCTTAAACTGTTGCGTGGTTTGCAGGAACAGCACCAACTGGCGGTGATCTACATTACCCATGATCTGTCTACCGTGCGCTATTTTTCTGAGTATATTTTTGTGATGTATGCCGGGGAGATTGTGGAAGCGGCTAAAGTGGAGGATTTGTTGCACAACCCGCAGCATCCATACACGCTGGCGTTGCTAGAGGCTTCTTCAGATCCGGATGCGAATAATGCGCGGGTGATACGGGAGGTGCCGCCCGGTGAGCCGCCCAGCCTGGTCAAGCCACCCTCAGGGTGCCGTTTTCACCCGCGCTGCCCGAAGGTGATACCGGGCAAGTGCGATGTGGAGCGCCCGCCTGCATTTTTGACTGAGCCGGATCACCGGGTGGCTTGTTGGTTGTATGAGCCAGGTAGTTGAGATGAATAACCCGATTATGCTTATTTTAGTGGGCTTTGTGCTGGTGTTGACCGGAGCGGTGCTGCCTTTCCTGATGGTTATCCGCGTGGTGGAGCCGACCTTTTTTTTGAGCTTTCTCTCTTATGGCGCCTCGGTAAGCGGTATTTTTTTGGGGGTGCTGGGGTCGGCTATGTACGTGCGCATTCACCGGCGTGATGACTGGCGGGATTATTAGCGCCCTAAGCGGTTATTGGCAATTTATGATAAGTGGGTGGCAGACCGGCGTTGATGCGCCGGTCTGTTTTTTGTTGGGGGGTTACTCATGCTGTCCGTTTTGCCATTCTTGCCGCAGCAGGGAAAAGACGAGCAGGTCATGAAAACGGCCGTTCCAGAAGCCATACTCGCGCAGCAGCCCCTCCTCTTGAAAGCCTAAACGACGCAGCAATTGAATAGACGGACTGTTTTCGGGCATGACCAGGGCCTCGATGCGGTGCAAATTCATCTGGGTGTAGCCGTAGCGCAGCACGGCCGTTAGCGCCTCGGTCATGTATCCTTGCCGCCAGAAGGGGCGCGCCAGTTCGTAGCCAACGGCCGCGTGGTGATGCGGCCGTTTCCAGTAGAGGTAGCCACACGTGCCTATCAGCACATTCTCTTCGGCGCGCACAATGGCCCAACGCAGAGACGCCTGTTGGTGGAAGCCGGCATTGATCGCGCGGATACGCTGTTTGGCTTCCTCAATCAGTGTGAACCGCTCCAGGCCAAAAGTACGTGTCACCTCTGCATCGGAGAGGATGGCAAACATGGCATCGGCGTCAGACGGCCGTAGCTGGCGCAGACGCAGGCGCGGCGTTTGCAGCTCTGGGAAGGAGGCAAAAGGGGAGGCGGGTGATGCCATTAGCCTACGCCGGTTAGCTCGGCGCTCACTTCCCACAGCCGCTGTGCTGTTGCCTCGTCATAAGATTGCGCCGAGGATTTAGCCATGCGCTTTTTGTCGAAGTATTTACCCGTTACCCCTTCTAACTCAGGTGAGGAGGCCAGGTAAATGGAGGGTTCGGCCCCTTTGTCTACGCTGAGGGCAACCAGCTGTCCCAGCGTCATAATCAATCGTGCCAGGGGGCCATTGTTTTTGCCAAAGTTACTGCCCACATAGCCAGGATGCAGGCAATTGACGGTCACCCCGGTGCCTGCCAGCCGCCGCGCCAGCTCATATGTAAAGAGCACATTGGCCAGCTTGGAGTTGCTGTAGGCGCTAAACCCGGTGTACTTATTTTTGGCCTGCAAATCGGCAAAATCTAGCTTACCGCTGAAATGCGCCACAGAAGCGACGTTGACAATGCGTGCCGGCGCGCTGGCTTTGAGCACATCCAGTAACAGCAGCGTCGTCAGGTAGTAACCGATGTGGTTCAAGGCAAAGGTCATTTCCAGCCCATCTACCGACTCCTGGCGGTGGAGAAACAAGGCCCCGGCATTGTTTACCAACACGTGTAGTTGGTCGTGCTGAGCCTTGAAATCGGCAGCAAGCTGGCGAATGCTCGCCATTGAAGAGAGGTCAGCCAATATCAACGAGACGCGCGGATTGCCGCTGGCGGCGCGCACTTCGGCCAGTGCAGCCTCGCCGCGCGCGCGGTCACGTGCCACCATAATCACGTTCGCGCCCATTTTTGCCAGTTCGCGCGCTGTTACTTTGCCGATGCCGGCGTTGGCGCCGGTTACCATGATAACTTTGTCTTGCATCATTTCCCCTTATTATTTTTGCGATTTTGGCATGGTTCAAGTGCTCCCTACAATTTGACCGCCGGCTGCCGACTGCCGACCGCTGATTACTGACCGCCGACCGCGGCTTGCCAGCGATGGGTGGCCTGCGATCGGCCGTCTGCGGTCAGAAATTTGTAAAGCACTGTTTATCTACTTTATTCAGGCGTGCGGCAGAGGCAATGAATTCACATCGGCTACACAGGAAAGACCAGGGGGGCTGGAGACTGGGAATTGGAGAATCGGACGTGCTTCATCTTCTCTGGAAATGGCGCTTCACAAATTTCTGACCGCCGACCGCTGTCTGCCGTCAAATTGCAAAGTCACTTGAACCATGTCCCAAAATTCTTTACCGTTCGCGCAAGGTGAGGATGGCCAGGGGAATAGAGGCGAGCAGCAGCAGCAGCAGGGAAGGGGCAGCCGCCTGGGCAAACATCGCTTCAGAGATGTTGTGCCACACGGCCGTTGCCAGGGTGCGGTAGCCAAATGGGCTGAGCATGAGCGTGGCGGGCAGCTCTTTCATGGTGGTGAGGAAGACGAGTGCCAGCGCCGCCAGCAGTCCCGGCCGCAGCAGCGGCAGACTGATGCGCCAAAACACGCCAACAGCCGTTTGCCCCAGGCTGCGCCCCGCTTCTTCCAGGCTGGGTGTCAGTTGCAGCAAAGAGGTGCGCAGCCCACCAACTGCCTGGGGCACAAATAGCACCAGGTAAGCCAACACCAGCATGGGCAGCGTCTGATACAAAAAGGGGACATACTGCGCGCCAAAGAAGACAAACGCCAGCGCCACGACAATGCCCGGCAGCGCGTACCCCACATAGGTCAGCCGCTCCAAAAAGCGACTGAGTTCCCCCGGTCGGCGCACAGAGAGGATGGCTACGGGTAAAGCGGCAAGAATGGCAGTAACGGCCGTTGCCAGAGAAACACTCAGCGAATTCCACGAAGCGCCTGCCAGCGTGCTTGTGAGAGCAGGCGTTAGCGCGCCTGCCTGCTGCCCGCGCCACAGCCAGTAGGCCAGGCTGCCTGTTGGCCCCAGCAGCGTCAGCGTCACCCAGGCCGCCAGCAGCAGCAGAACCGGCAGCCGCCAGCGCCCCAGGCGCACCGGGCGCATTTGCCGCGCCGCACCTGCCGAGCGTCGCGCATACCCTGCCCGGCCCCTGGCGCGAATCTCGGCGGAGACGAATACGGCCGTGATCGCCACCAGCACCAGCGCCAGCACCGCCGCCACCGAGCGGTCGGCAAAAGAGCGATACTGCACAAAGATCAGGCGCGTAAAGGTGTCATAGCGCATCATCGTCACGGCGCCAAAGTCGCGCAGCACGTACAGCGCCACCAGCAGCCCACCTGCCATCATCGCCGGGCGTAACTGTGGCAGTGTCACGCGCCAAAAGACGGCCCGCGCCGAAAGCCCCAAACTGCGCCCCGCCTCCATCAGCGCCGGGTCCAGGCGACGAAAAGCGGCGCGCGTGGTGAGAAAAATATACGGGTAGCCCATCAGCGTCAGGGCGATAAAAGCGCCGGGGAAGCCGTAAATTTCCGGCAGGCGCATGATGCCAAATGGCTCTAGCAGCTGCTGCACCGCACCGCGCGGGCCAAAAGTTGCCGCCAGCAGGTAAGCCGCCACGTAGCTGGGCAGCACCAGCGGCAGCGCCACCGCCACCGCCCAGGCGCGCCGCCCCGGCAGATCGGTGCTGGTTGTCAACCAGGCCAGCGGCACGGCAATAACGGCCGATGCCAGAGTGACGCTGCCCGCTAACAGCAAGGTGCGCCACAAGGTGGCCAGGGTGGAGGGTCTGAGCAAAGTAGCAACGGCCGTCTCCCCCGCTCCGGCCGCGCGCAGCAACAAGTAAGCGAGCGGCAGCAGCATCAGTCCGCCTACCAACAGCGCCGACAACACCAGACCAATGCGTTGGCCGTTCAGGGCGCGCATTGGCGGCCACACAAATGGCCTGGGCCAGGCAGGATAGGCCACCATGCGGCGCAGCGTTGTCGGGATTAGACTTAACATAAAAGCGCCCGCTTGTGATTCTACAGAGCCTCTTGTGAAAATGGCCGCAGGCGGCTAGCCTGCGGTACGTTTTCATGGAGGGTGGTTGGCGGCAGCCGGTGAACCCTCTTTCCCATTACACTTCCCGTTTCACACGTTGTCCCCGTTGCAAACCGGGCAGAACTTCATAGACCCAGGTAAATTATTCGGCATCCCTGGCAAAATGTCTACGCCAACTGTTAAACCCCACTTGTCCGGCACGCAAATTTTAAGTTAACCGACCGTGCAAGCAAAAATTAACCATAGATCAATCAGGTCACAAAATTGGCTTGCATCCTCCGATTTTCGCTCTTGCCATGCCCCAGATTCCCTACTAAACTAATTCCGTAGTAAACCCACTACCCACCTCTAAAAAGCAGGTCTTCAGGCATTCTGGGGATTGACGAGTTGTGATAAGCAAGATAAGACCGGGCACTCTTTGTCAGGTTTGACCAGTCACAAACATCACGGCTCACGTCAACTCCCATAGAATTTCAGAGCGCCGCAAAAGTAAACCCAAATCACGGAGGTAGACCATGGGCATCACGCGCCCCCCACTTACACTAGGCATCGAGGAAGAGTATCAGATCATTGACCCGAAAACGCGCAATCTGTACTCCTACATCAGCGAATTTATCTCGCAGGATGAGCGTCGCCCCAGCAAGCTGCACCTGAAACCGGAATTTATGCAGTCGCAAGTGGAGGTGGGCAGCCACATCTGCCGCAATGTGAAAGAGGTGCGCGCGGAAATTAAGCGCCTGCGCCGCGCCGTCTTTGAAATGGCAGAGGCAAACGGCCTAGAGATTGCGGCTGCCTCGACCCACCCCTTTGCCCGCTGGGAAGAGCAATCTATTACCGAGGGGGTGCGCTATAAGGAGTTGCTGGATGATATGCAGGGGGTGGCGCGGCGGTTGCTGATTTTTGGTATGCACGTGCACATTGGCTTTGGCTCAGACCGCGCGCAAAAAGATTTGATGATAGAGATGATGAATCAGTCGCGCTACTTTGTGCCACACATTCTGGCGCTGTCTACCAGTTCGCCGTTCTGGCACGGCCGTAATACGGGGCTTAAATCTTACCGCAGCGTCATCTTCGAAAGTTTGCCGCGCACCGGTATCCCCCACTCATTCTCCAGCTTTGACGAGTACAAGCATTACGAGGAGACGATGGCCAAGGTAGGTTCTTTTGGCAAGGGGGACCCGGTGGCCAAAATCTGGTGGGACATTCGCCCGCACCCGCGCTTCGATACGCTGGAGTTCCGCATTTCTGACATCTGCACGACGGTAGATGACGCGGTGTGTATTGCTGCCACGTATCAGGCGGTGGTGGCCAAGCTGCTGAAGCTGCGCGAGCGCAATATGTCCTGGCGCAACTACCGCCACATGCACATTACCGAGAATAAGTGGCGCGCCGTGCGCTATGGCATTGATGGCGAACTGATTGACTTTGGCAAGCAGGAATCGGTACCCTTCCACTTTCTTATGGAGGAGTTGCTGGAGCTGCTGGATGATGTGCTGGATGAGTTGGGTAGCCGCAAAGAGGTAGAGCATATCCGCCACATTTTGCAGCACGGCACCAGCGCCGACCGGCAGTTAGCAGTCTACCGCAAGCACGGGGGGGATGAGAACCGGGAAGAAGCGCTGAAAGCGGTGGTAGATCACCTGATCGAGGAGACGAAGCGGGGAATTTACGATTAGGGGCAGGGGGTATTTTTGCCCTTTGCGCGCTATTTACCCTCTGTCCATTAAAACAGTAGCGCCACGCCGAGAATGGCAACGGCCGTTCCCACCATTCCCCGCACACTCACCCGCCGCTTGTAGACGAGAAACTCCAGGGGAATGAGTAGCACAGGAGGCAGCGCCATCAGCGTGGAGGCAATGCCCAACCTTGCCTGGGAAATAGCCACCAGCGAGAGCCAGATGCCCAGGAATGGGCCAAAAAACGCGCCGCTGGCCATTGCGGTCACGGCGCGGCGGTTGCGCCACTGGCGTAGGCTGTGACCCATTTGCCCGCGCAGCGCCGCAATCAGCCACAACAGAGCTGCGGCAACGGCAATGCGTATCAGGGTGGCCGACAGCGTGGGGAAGTCGCCAACCAGACCGTAACGCGCCGTAATCAGGTTGGCTACCTGCCCCAGCGCGCCCAATAGCGCCATGAGCAGACCGCGCCTGTACTGTTTGTTTTCGACGGCCGTTCTGCCTTGCTTTTCCGTCACTACATACCCCACCCCGGCCACCGCCAGCACAATCCCCGCCATCTCCTGCCCACTCACCTGCTCGGCAAAAAGCAGCCAGCCAAAGAGGGTGCTGTAAATTGGCACAGTGGCCATCATCAGCATAGAAAGGCGCGGGCCAATCAGCACGTAGGCATGAAAGAGGAAGGTATCGCCCAGCACCAGCCCCAGCACGCTGGAAAGCGCCAGCCAGCCCCAGCGAAACGGCTCCACATGGGTGGGGAAAAAGCTGCCCTGCAAGAAGAAGTGGCTGGTGGAAAGGAAGACGAGGGCAAAAAGCAGCCGGCTGCGATTGACTACGTCGGAACCAACCAGACGGCCACTGTAGCTGAAAAACATGGCCGTAAAAGACCAGCAAACGGCCGTTGCCAGGGCGGCTATTTCTCCCCAGTACATAAAAACTCCTCGCGCGCGGGTGCAAAGAGCGGATGATAGCGGAGATGGCGGCAAAAGAAAACGGCCGTTTCCCAGAAACGGCCGTTTTGCCTGTGGAGGTCGGGGGTGGTCGCCCTTAGGGGATCAACACCCGGTCAATGACGTGAATAATGCCATTAGAAGCCTGGATGTTGGTGATAAGCAGCTTCGCCCCGCTGATGTCAATGATGTTGCTGCCGCTGCGATTCACAAATAACGGCCGTCCTTCCAGCGTGGGTACATAGGTGTCTGTGGCAAGCTGGTCGCGGGTGAGGGAGTCGCCCACCACATGGAAGAGCAAAATAGTGGTCAATATCCCTTTCGGGTCAGCCAACAGTGCCTCAACCGTGCCCGCAGGCAGCGCAGCGAAAGCCGCATCGGTGGGAGCAAATACGGTATAGTCGCCAGGGGCCAGGAAGACGCCGGCCAGGTCAGCAGCCGTTAGGGCTGCTACCAGGGTATTGAAACGGCCGTCGGCAATCGCAATCTCGGCAATCGTCGGCAGGGCCGATTTGTCCATCTGTTCAGTGCTCTTAGCCGGAGCCGGACTGCTGGTAGGGATGAGCACCGCATCAATCACGTGAATGATGCCATTCTTCGTGCGGATATCGGTGATGACAATCTGACTGTTATTTACGTAGGGCAGGCCATTACGCAGATTCACGTTCAGGCTTGTTCCCTGCACCGTCATCAGCGAGCTAGAGGCCAATACTGCACCGCTGTCTTTCGCGCCGCTCACCACGTGATAGAGCAACACATTGGTCAATGCGCCCTTCGGGTCGGCCAGCAGCGATTCCACAGTGCCCGCCGGCAGCGCGGCAAAAGCGGCGTCAGTTGGCGCAAACACGGTAAAGGTGTTGTTTGCCGAAGCGAGCGTGTCGGCCAGGTTTGCCGCCTTCACAGCCGCTTCTAGGGTATTGAAGCGACTGTCAGCTGCCACGATGTCCATAATGTTGGGCGTAAACGTTTGCGCCGCCGCAGGCGTCGCCTGCACAAAGCTCATAGAAAAGAGCATTGCCACCAATAAGGCTAAAACCAGTACATGCTTTTTCATCACAATATTTTCCTTAAGCGATTTTGGGTTTTGGTTGGACAATGGCCAACCCTTACACCTCTAATTACGCCGGGGGGAAAAAGCTGTACTTATTCTTTGCAAAATTCGTCTATGCTCTTATTTTTAATTCATAATTGTGATAAAATATGGACAAATGACGTAAACAGCCCTGTGAGTCCTGGCGGGTTGGCGGCTTGCGCTTCTCATTGCTACTCTCTGTCCCCGGTTTCCTGTTCCCTATCCTCTATCCCCTCTGCTGCTTCTGGCAGCAAGCGAAACAAGGCGCGAACCTGGCCAAATTGCAGCACGCAGCCGTCCTCCAGCAGGCGCGGCGTTAGCCCCAGGCGCTGGTAGTTTAGGTACGTGCCGCTGGCACTGCCCTCGTCATAGAGCCAATACTCACCGGGGGCGCGGCAGCGGATGCGCGCGTGCAGGCGCGAGATGCTGGGATGGTCGATCACCACATGCGCCTCTGCGGGGCTGCGCCCCAGGGTGATATTTTCGCCTGGTAGGGCAATCAGGCGTTCTGTATCGGTGGGCAGTGGCGCACGCTCGTCCAACAACAGGCAGGCATTCAGGGTGCCTGGCGTGGGCGGTGGCGCAAGCAGCGGTGTGGGCAGACTGGGTGCAGGGGCTGCTTTGCGGCGGCGCAGCAGCAGGCGCAGCAGGAGCAGCAGCGCCGCGCCGGCGCCAGCACCAATCAGCCACCAGGGACGACGGCTAACGGCCGTTTCCACCAGCACAGGCAGGGGAACGGCCGTTGGCGTGGGCGCGGGGGTGGGCGTGGGCAACTGCGGCCGTGCAAAGAGGAGGATCAGTGTGACCGGCTCGCTGCGGCCAATCAGGCCAAATGTATCTTCCGCCTCGGCCATTAGCGTCACCTCCCCCTCTGGCAAATCGCGCAGCGGCCACAATAAAAGCAGCCCTTCCCCGTCAATGGTTGGGTTGGGCTGCACTACCTGGGGTTGCCCATTGACCAGCAGCGAAACGGCGCGCAGCGCGCGCGGCTGTCCGTCTGGCCAGGCGACGCGCACGGGTACTTCCTGTGTTTGCGGCGTCAGCTCTGTGGCTGGTGTGTCTGGCGCGTCACCCTGGCGCAGAAGTGCACCAGGCAGCAGCAACAACGTGAGCTGGGGTGGGGCGTAGCCCAGCTCGTAGCTGGTTTCTAGCTGCTGCCTTCCCAGGGTGAGGGTGAGAGAAATGCGGCCGGTAGGGGTTTGCAAACGGCCGTTTCTCATTTGCAGCGTCTGGTAATGCAGGCGCGCCTGGGTGCCGTGCGCCTGCCACAGGGCAAAGAGCGGGTCGGCGGCTTGCGGCTGCGGCATGTGCAGGTAGAGGCCATTGGTGGGGGTGGTGAGCTGGGTGACGTTTTCGATTTCGTTGGCGTCGGCGCGCGCGCCCAAAATGGCGGCGTAGATGGGCAGATTCAGGGCGCTGGCGCGCGCGGCCAGTTCGGCAAAGGCAAGCTGTTGCTCTAGCTGCCCGGCATCGCTGAAGAGGAAGAGCGCCTGAAAACGGCCGTTTTCGGCTGCGATATTTTCCGCTTGCAGCGCCGTCGCATGGTCCAGCGCCTGCATAAACATCGCTTGCAGTGGCGTTGGCGCGGGCGCGAGGGGGGCGTAGGCGAGAATGCCGTTTACCAAAGCGCCTGGGGTGCGCACGTCTTGCAGCAGAAAACGGCCGCCTTCGCCATCAGGAACGATCACGCTCACGCGATCCAGCCCGGTAGGGTCCATATTTTCTGTGGCAAAGCGAATGAGCGCGTCTTGCACCTTTTTCAGGCGCGTGGGTTGGCCTTCGCCGTCTACGCTGTAAATGGTGTTGTTGGCATCAATGAGAATGATCAGGTCTATGCCCGCGCGCTGCGGCGTGAGCGAAAAGTTTGCCACTGGTGTGCCCGCTTCTTGTAGCGTCAGTTGCTGCGCCAGCACGTCCAGGTTATCGGGCAGGGGCTGGCGCGGGTCGGCGGCTGCCAGCAGCAGGGTGAGAGCAGGAAAGTCGGCCGTTTCCAGGCGTACCAGGCGCAGTGGCGGGGCATCTACGGGGGCTTCTGGCATGGGGGCAGGTTGAGCAAGAACGGCCGTTTCCTGCCCACTTGCCAGCCACAAAGCCACGAGAATCAACCAGAGATGTTTCATAAGCTGTTAGCCAGTCAGCGGGTCAACTGGTCGGCTCTCCGGCTGACCGGCTGGCGGTGATTGCTGATTATGTTTACTTTATGCCTGCGGTTTGCTATTATACCATTGAGCGTAACTATCAGGCCGTTAGTTGGTTCGATAGTTGGTTAGTTAGCCGGAAACCAATTATCAAACTAACCAACCAACAAACTACAAGGTAAGCTGTGGACCGCAGACCGCAGACAGGGGTCAGCCGTCGGCAGTCGGCGGTCATTTTCAAGGAAGGGCAGCTATGCAGAAGAAGATGCGGTACGTGTGTTTGCTAGGGGTGCTGGTGATGATGGGGCTGCTGTTGGGGGGAAACGGCCGTTTTCTGGCTGCCCAAGCGGAAGCGCCCACGCAACTTTTCATTACCGCCACCAACGCTGGCAGCCCTCCTACGCTGGAGTTGCAAGCCTATGGCATCACTCCTCAAGGGGAGCCGCTGAACTTTAGCGGACAAACGCTTACCCTCAAGCACAACAACCTGCCCGTGATCGGGTATGAATTTGGCGGCCTCAAAGAAGTCGGCGTCTTTACCGTCTTTCTCATAGACATCCCAGAGGGTGTCAGTGGGCAATTTGAGGCTATTCAGCAGGCAATTCGCCAATATGCTTCTCCACCTGTCATGAAGGAGCAGGTAGATGCCATAGCCATTTACGAGGTGGGCACGCGCGATGCCCGTGTCTTGCTGCCCCCTGACCGCTTTTACAACAGCGTCATCAATTTTTTCAGCAATCAGCTTGCCCTCTCCACCGGCGCAACCGCCCTCATAGACAGCGCCGTGAACCTGCTGACGCAAATCCCGGCGCTCAAACCAGACCCCGCTATGGCTGCGGCGCTGGTTATTATTTCTGATGGCACAGACGCAGTCAGCACGCAGTTCCGCGCCGCTGATGTGGCCGCACGCGCCAATGAGCTGGGCATTCCGGTGCACACTGTCTGGCTGACGAACCAGCAGCTTTCATCAGTTGGGCAACAGCAGGGGCAGGATTATTTAATCCAGGTAGCCAGTCGCGCGCGGGGTCTGGCGGTGAAAATGGAGAATCCCACCGATTGGGCGATTATCTGGAACCGCATCGCCAGCTTTCGCAATCAAAATATCATCCGTTATCAGGTGGCGGAGCTGCAAGGGGGAACGTTTCCCGTTGAGTTGGGATTGGTAGACCGGCCAGAAGCAACGGCCGTTGCCCAAATCACCGTTCCCGGTAACATGCCTAGCATCCAGTTTGACCTGCCGCCCGAAAGCCGCACCATTGCGCTGCCCAACCTGAATACGGCCGTGCGCTTGCGCTTTCGCACCACCGTGCGTTGGCTGGATGGCGTAGAGCGCAGCCTGAGCGCCGCGCAGTTGGTGGTGAACGGTGTGCCGCAAGAAGTGGCCGCAGCCGAAGTGAGCGACTTTACGATTGAATTGACAAACCTGGGCTATGGCGCCAATACGCTGCAAATGGCAGTGCTGGACAACCAGGGAATGCGCGCGACCAGTCCGGTGATAACGCTGCAAGTAAGCCAGGGGCGGCGCGCCATTCCCCCAAAGCTAGAGGCCGGGGGTGGCATTGTGCAAACCCTGGCGCGCGTCGTCGTGGTGCTGCTCATTCTGATCGTCTTGCTGGTTGGCTTCTTCTTTCTCTGGCGACAGGGTTTGCTCAAGTCGCTGCCCAATCTGCTGCCGAAGGGTGGCCGGCGACGTAAGCGCCTGGAGGTGCCGGCATCGTATGAGCCAGGCGCAGGGGTGGATCTGGATGATGGGCCGCGCGTGCTGGCGCGCCTGGTGGTGTTGGATGCGGTTTCACAAATGCCGCCAGAAATGCCGCTCATTGGCGTGCGCGTGAAGCTCGGCCGTTCGCCGCAGCAGGCAGATATTGCTTTTGAGCACGATTTGACCGTCTCGCGCCTTCATGCCACCATGATGCTGGAAGGCACGACTTACCGCATTTTTGATGAGGGCAGCACCAGCGGTACGTGGGTGAATGAGCAGCAGGTGCCGGAATATGGCATCCAGTTGATGGATGGGGATGAGATTCACCTGGGCGCAGTGCATTTGCGGTTTTATCAGCCATAAGATAGGTGGACAGCGGAGAGTGAAAAGTGGAGAGTGTGAGGTTTCCGGAACATCTGCTGGAGCCGCCGCTGGCCGGGCCAACAGGGCTGACACTGCGCCTGGCAACGGCCGTTGACGGTGAAACATTGCGCCTGAACCTGTATGCACACAAAACGACCATTGCCTTCTGGCGTCACTTTAAGCAGGTATTGGCCTGGCAAGAGGATGGACGCGCCGTCTGGCTGCTGGCGGAGCAGGGAGGGCGCACAGTGGGTTGCGGTGAACTGCTCATCTACCCCCACGGCACAGAACTGGCAAATATCTTTGTGGTTGCTGCCCATCGCGGGCGCGGCGTGGGTACGACGCTGCTGATTGCGCTGCTGCGGCTGGCGCGTTACCTGGGAGAAACGGCCGTAGAAATTGGCGTTACGCCAGACAACACCCGCGCCCGCCGCCTGTATGAGCGGCTGGGCTTTGGCGAAGAGCGCACCATTCAGTTGCCCACAGGGGAAACGGCCGTGATTTTGCGGCGAAGCCTTTAGTAGGGCAAAGGGCAAACATCTCTCCACGAGCCACTCCCCACCAGCCACCATCCCCATGATCCCCTTCCTCACCACTCGCCGCAGCATCCGCCGCTATGCGCCAGACCCCATCCCAGATGCGCTGATCAGCGAACTGTTGACAGCCGCTATCTGGGCACCCTCGGCGCACAACCGCCAGCCGTGGCGCTTTGCTATTGTGCGCGGCGCAGTGACCAGGGCACGTCTGGCGCACGCCCTGGGGCAAAAGCTGCGTGCCGACCTGACGGCCGACGGTGCGTCAGCCGACCTGATCGAAAAAGAGGTGACACGTTCCTATCAGCGCATCACGGCCGCGCCGCTGCTTATTCTGCTCTGCCTCAGCATGGCAGACATGGACAGCTACCCAGACGCCGCACGTCAGCAAAACGAGTGGCTGATGGCGGTGCAGAGCACCGCCATGGCGGGGCAGAATCTGCTGCTGGCTGCGCACGCCCTGGGGCTGGGCGCCTGCTGGATGTGTGCACCGCTCTTTGCCCCAGAGGCGGCGCGCCAGGCCTTGAATCTGCCTGCCGACTGGCAGCCGCAGGCGCTGATTACGCTGGGCTATCCAGCCGAAACGCGGCAAAAAACGCGCCGCCCGCTGCAAGCCTGCACGCTCTTTGTAGACCAGGCGGATGAGGACTGAGTCACAGGAGACTCCAGTAAGAGGTGACCAATGGGTTTTTGGCAGAAGCTATTTGGCAGCAAAGAAAAGCCATATGTGGATGAAACGGGCATCTATTTCTATGCGCGCTGTGACCATTGTGGCACGATTGTGCGCGTGCGCGCCAACAGGCAAAGCAACCTGAGCCGGAATAACGGAGGGTTTGTCTGGCATAAGACGATTGTGGACAACCGCTGCTTTCGCCGGATGCAGGCAGTAGTGCATTTCGACGGCCGTTACGCCATCACCAGCACCGAACTTAGCGGCGGCGTGTTTGTAACGGAAGAGGAATACAAGGCGCAGCGCGGCGAAGCGTAAGGCGGTCGCACCGCCAGGGCTCATACCGTTTCGCGCACCAGGTCGAGGATGTCCCCCAGGACGCCAGCAGCCGTCATCTCTACGCCGGCCCCTTTGCCGCCAATGAGCAGGGGTTCGTCGTCATATAGGTGGCTGCGGAAGCTGATGTACTTCAGGTTGGCCAGAGGGCTGGTGGCCGGTAGCGCTTGCAGGCTGACAGACCCACCTGCCGCAGAGACGTGCGCCACGTAGCGCAGTACCTGATTTTGGGCAACGGCCGTTTGCACCCGCGCCCCGATTCCTTCATCCAGTTCCGGCAGCCGCTGCATAAACGCTGCCACGGAAAGGTTGGCCATGCTGACCGGGTAGAGCGATTCCACGCGAATATCGGCAGCTTCCAGGGGCCAACCGGCCATGCGCGCCAGAATCAAAATCTTGCGCATTACGTCTTGCCCGCCCAGGTCGTCGCGTGGGTCTGGTTCGGTATAGCCCAACCCTTTTGCCGCGCTCACCGCCTGGGAGAAGGGCACACCCCTGTCTAGCTGCTGACAAATGAAGCCGAGCGAGCCGCTGAGCTGGCCGCTAATTTCCCATATCGAGTCGTTCACGTCCAACAGGTAGCGCAGGGTGGCAATGACAGGTTGCCCGCCGCCAACCGTGGATTCGTGGCGCAGGCGTGGATGATGAAAGAACTGTTGTGCCGTCGCCCAGGGGCCGGCCAGCGGTTTTTTGTTGGCCAGCACCACGCGCTCGCCCTGGGCCAGCGCCTCGTTAAGGAGCGGTTCCATGCCCGCGCTGGCTGTCACGTCCACGACGATGAGCGGCCGGGCATTGCTTTGCCGTGCCAGTTGCAGCAGTGCCAGGTCAGACGGCCGTGTGCCACCCGGCTCATCCAGCGGTTGCCCCGCTCGTTTGCGTGCCACAATCTCTTTTAGCTGCGCATCGCTCAGCCCGGCGGCGGCAAAGGCGTAGCTCTGGCTATCGGCTACGCCGACGATGTGTAGCTGGCACTGATTACGCGCGGCAATGGCAGAACGGCCGTTGACCACTTGCTGCAACAAAGCCTGGCCGACGCCCCCTGCGCCAAACAAGAAGACGGATACCTGTTTCATCATAAACCCCTAGAAACACAAAAGCCCTGTCCAAAAACAGGGCTTTTGCTTTGCACCGTAGCACTTATGCACTCACCGGAGGTAGTGCTACGGTGCGTTTAGGTAAATAACTAGACACAGCACCACCTCCTTTCCTTTATAAGATGGCTGTTGCAGCGTTGGCTGCGGATCAATGAATAATGGCGACATTATGGCATACTCCCCGTGCCGTGTCAACCGTTTCTCATGCTGGGCCAGCAATGCTAAATTTGAAACAATGGGGGTGGACAGGCCGGCGCGGAAGAGTTCGTAGTGCCCGCTTTAGCGGGCACTACGAACGGACCGCAGACGGTCGCCGGCAGCTCCCTATCACTGGCAAAATCGCAGTCAGCGGTCTGCCGTTAGCGGTCGGCGATCAAAAAAATTGGAAAGCATCTCTGCCGCGTATCATGACCCATGCTTAGGAAATGTATCAGCTTCGCTCTGCAGCCAGTTGCGCCAGCGCCGCCAGAACGCGGTCGGCCTCGGCGTAGGTGTTGTAATGCACGAAGCCAATGCGCACCAGTCCCCCCTTGTCCAGCAGCCCCAGGCGTTCCATCACGGCCACAGCGTAGTAATGGCCGTGCCAGACGTAGATGCCTTGCGCGCCTAGGCGGGTGGCGACTTCTTCTGGTGTGTATCCTGCCAGACTGATGGCAAAGGTGGGCGTGCGTTCGGCCAGCCGCTCCACATCGGTGATGCCGTAGACTTTTAGCCCGGCAACGGCCGTTGCCCGGCGCAAAAAGTAGTCACTTAGCCCCATCTCATACGCCTTGATGCGCGCCATTGCCTGCACGAGCTGCTGCCGGCGCGTTTCGGCTGCCCCACTGATGGCGGCCAGGTAATTCACCGCTGCCGTGACTCCCGCCAGACTCTCAAAGCTCTGCGTACCTGTTTCCCATTTGCCTGCCGGTTTGGCCGGCGCCGGGCGTACTTTGTACGCCGGCAGCGCATCTAGCAGCTCATAACGGCCGTAGAGTGCCCCCACGTGCCCGCCGAAGAATTTGTATACCGAGGCGGCAAGAAAGTCGCAGTCGAGCGCCTGCACGTCAATCAGGTCATGTGGGGCATAATGCACGGCATCCACGTACACCTGTGCGCCTGCGGCGTGGGCCATTTGCGCGGCACGCCGCACATCGGTGATAGTTCCGACAGCGTTCGAGGCGAACGAGATGGCCAGCAGGCGCGTGCGCGCATTCAGCAGGTCAGGCAGGGTGTCCAGCCGCAGGGTGCAATCCGTGGGGTCAAAGTCGAGCCAGCGCACCGTCACACCGCGGTCGGCCGCGGCCAGCCGCCAGGGGGAGATGTTGGCGTCGTGATCCAGGCGTGTGACGATGATTTCGTCGCCGGGTTGCCAGGTTTGGGCAATGGCGCGGCTGATGGCAAAGGTGAGGCTGGTCATGTTTTGGCCGAATATAATCTCTTCGGGGTTGCGCGCGTTGTACAGGTCGGCGATAGCGGCGCGCGCTGCCTGCACAATGGCGTCGGTGCGGATGCTGGCGAGAAAGGGGCCGCCCTGGTTGCTGATGCCCAGGGTGAGTGCCTGGCTGATGGCGTCTATAACGCTTTGTGGCGTTTGCGTGCCGCCGGGGCCGTCCAGGTAAACGGCCGTCTGGCCGCTCACGATTTGCTGCAACGCGGGAAACTGCGCCCGCAGCGGCACAGGGTCTAGGGGGGGAGGGTAATTCGCTGTCATGCGCCAAATTATACGGGTGGGGTTTCACCTGCGCCAAAGGATGATAGAATGGCGTGGCTGGGGCAAGGATGAGCGATTTGGGCATGGTTCATCTTTTCGGGAAAAGGTGCGTTACAAATTTTTGACCGCAGAGTGCCAACGGCAAACCGCCCATCACTGACAAAATTTCGGCGGGCCGTCGGCGGTCAGCGGTCAGCTGTCGGCGGTCATCTTGACAGGAGCAATAGATGGAGCAAGCGCGCCAACAAGAAAACCTACTAAGCATTGTTGTGCCGGTTTACAATGAGGTAGACAATTTACGGCCGTTACTGCAAGAAATCAGTGCGGCCATGCGCAATCAGCCCTGGGCATATGAGGCGCTGTTTGTAGACGACGGCAGCGGCGATGGCAGCAGCGAATTGCTGCGCGAGCTGGCTGCTGCCGACCCCCACGTGGTGGTGGTGCAATTTCGCCGCAATCATGGCCAAACGGCCGCTTTTGCCGCCGGCTTTGCCCAGGCGCGCGGTCAGCTCATTCTGACCATGGACGCCGACCGCCAAAATGACCCTGCCGACATCCCCGATTTGCTGGCGAAGTTGGCTGAAGGGTACGACGTGGTCAACGGCTGGCGCGTTAACCGCCAGGATGCCTTCCTGATGCGCAAAATTCCCTCGCTGGTTGCCAACCGCCTGATTGCGCACTTTTCCAAAGTGCCTCTGCACGACCGTGGCTGTTCGCTGCGCCTTTTCCGTGCCGAGGTTGTGCGTGAGCTGCACCTATATGGCGAACTGCACCGCTTCATCCCAGAAATGGTGCACTTTGCCGGCTTCCGCATGGCCGAAGTGCCCGTCAATCACCGTGCGCGCGTGGCGGGGCAGGCCAAGTATGGCCTTTCGCGCACGTTCCGCGTGCTGGTAGATTTGTTTACCATTCTGTTCTTGCACCGCTACGGCGACCGGCCAATGCACTTTTTTGGTGCATTGGGTATTCCCCTGGGGGGCACAGGCGGGCTGCTGCTGCTCTACCTGGGGTTGGGCAAAATTTGGGCCGGCATTGTGGGGGGTGTGGCTGGGTTTAATGCGGCGCGTATTGGCGAACGGCCGTTGCTCTCCCTGGGCATCTTGCTCATCATTCTTGGCGTGCAATTTTTGGTGATGGGACTGCTGGCAGAGCTGCTGGTACGCACCTATTACGAAACGCAGGGCAAACCAGTGTACCACATCAAGGAAATTATTCGCCAGCAATAGCCAGCCATTTCCCATGCGTGAAGAACTCCCCCGCCTGGATACCCACCCTGAACTGCGCCAGCGCCTGCTACCCTACTGCCGCCTGCAACCCGGCCGGGTGTGGCAAGACCCAATAGCCGGGCATCGCGTGGGCGTGCTCGATGCCACGGAAGCAACGGCCGTACACACACTAATGCAAGGGGCCAAAGCCACCCTATTGATTAACGATCCTCCCTACAACATGCGCGTGGGGCAGGCCGCCACTCCCCAATTGCCGCAGCTCGCGCTAGACGAATACCTGACCTTTTCGCGCCGCTGGGTAGAAAACGCGCTGGCGGTCATCGCCACAGACGCCCACTTTTACGTCTGGCTGGGCGCCGACGTACGTAATCAGTTTCAGCCCCTGCCCGATTTTATGCTGCTGCTGCGCCAATATCCCGCCTTGCAGCCGCGCAACTTCATCACCCTGCGTAATCAGCGCGGCTACGGCACGCCGCACAACTGGATGTGGCTGCGGCAGGAGCTGCTGCACTACATACACGGTCACCCTCCCTTCCAGGTGGTTTATACCGACATCCCCAAAATTTTGCGCGGTTACTACAAGCAGGTCAACGGGCAGCGGCGCGAAAATTTGGCGCGCAGCAAATCGGCCACCCTCCGCCCCGGCAATGTGTGGGTAGACGTGCAGCAGGTGTTTTACCGCATGAAGGAAAACGTGCCCGGCTGCTACGCGCAAAAGCCGCTGGCGGCCATCGAGCGCCTGGTTCACAGTAGCAGCCGGCCTGGCGACCTGCTGCTAGACCTGTTTGCGCACGCCGGCACAACGCTGTTGGCGGGTGAGCGGTTGGGGCGGCGCGTGTACACCTGTGACAATGACCCCGTGTTTGCCGAAATTGCCATTCGCCGCCTGGAGCATTACCGCGCCACTGGCGAAACGGGCTGGCAGACGCGCACGCCGTTTCCTGAGGTGGATGTGGGGGTGTAGAGACTGAAGGTTGTAGATTGGGCATGGTGTAGATGCTCTTTACAAACCTGACAGCCGACTGCGGACAGCCGACTGCGATTTGTTTTCAGGCTGGCATTCTGCAGTCGGCCGTTGGCGGTCAGCAAAGCCTTAGGGCCGGCCGTGCCCAAGTTGACTTGCTGCGCTAACTACTAACTGGGTACCGGCGTTTTTGCCGGCTGCCAGGGTAGCGCGGTCTGGCTAATCGCGTTACGGCTGCAGAGGTCAGCGCAACTTTCGCCAGACTCCAGCTGCTAAATACGTGCCGCGCTGCACCTGACACGGTAAAATGACGCGGATGAGAACGTGGTGGCTGCTATTGTTGTTGGGGGTGGGGCTGGTAGGGTGTGGACCGTCAGTTGCGTCATTGTCTGCCTCCCTCCCTACACCACTTGCCGAGAATGCCTTGTCAACGGCCATACCGCAAACCGCCACCCGATATCCCACCCTCGCCCCATCTTCTACTGCTACAGCGACCGCCACCGCGACCGCCACCGCGACCGCCACCGCTATAGCGACCGCTATAGCGACCGTTACGGCGACGGCAACGGCCGTTGCTTCTCCACCCACCCCTGCGCTCACGCTAACGCCCGACGCGCCGCTATCTGAAGAAGCGCTCTGTCATTCGGCCGCTGCACTAGCAGCGGTACAGCCGCAATGGGTGGTGCACCCTGGCCCCTGGCCCCTTCCCTGGAACAGGCCCGTAGATATGCCTTTGCTGCTTGGGCGCGTCGTCACCCCCCACACGCGCACCCTCAAACTGCTGCACCTCGGTTTTGACGTAGAGGGGGATGCCTCCTACATTGGCGATTTGCTCAATGTGCTAGACCGGCGCCAGGTGAAGGCGACAATGTTCGTGCTGGGCTCTTGGGCGGAGATGTACCCGGATTGGGTGCAAGAGATGGCGCGACGCGGCCACGAGATGGCCTCACACGGGTACACTCACCAGGATATGGCGAAAATGACGGCAGAACAGGTGACGAGCGAGCTGCTGCGCACAGAAGCAGTCGTGTTCAACCTCACCGGTCAGCCCGTCAAGCCCTGGCTGCGTCCCCCTTATGGCAGCTACACGCGCGAGACGTTAGTGGCCGCACGTGAAGCCGGGTACGTCACCATCATTTGGACGGGCAGCGGCGAAGATTGGCGCCCCGGCATGGACGCCGACAAAATTTGCGCCGCTATGCGCCAATTTATTGTGCCGGGGGCCATTCTCTTTGCGCACACGGGCCGCGCCAATATCGTAGAGGCCATTGATCGCTTCATTGCCGAGGCACAACTGCAAGGCTACACCCTTTTGCCGCTTTCGGTGCTGCTGGCCGAAGACCCGGCCGTCTGGCTGGTTGTCCCTGGCATGGAGCGTGAGTAGTGTCGCTTGACAGGTTGACTTTATGTTGACTAATCATCGTCATCATTGTCATCATCGTCGTCGTCATCCCCACCAGTGGAATTGCTGTTGTTTCCGCTGGGTGTGGGGCTGATGTTGCCCCTATCGTCATCGTCGTCACCATCGCTGGTAGAATTGCTGTTGTTTCCGTCGGGCGGAGGGCTGGGGTTGCCCTTGTTGTCATCGTCATCATTGTTGATGTTATCCCCTGGATTCAGGATAGGGGCATTGTCATTGGGGTTGTGATCATCTGCATCGTTGTCATCATCATTTCCTCCAGAGGCGTTTGGAGGAGGAACGACGGCCGTTGGTGATGGCAATGGGATGGGTGTTGGTGCCAGCGTGGCCGGAGGCAGAGGCGTAGCCGTTGCTGAAGGGGAGCTGGTAGACTGATCAGCGGCGATCGGGGTTCCCGTTGGCAAGTTCAGGGTATTGGCGTTAATGACCTGGCCCATTTCCTGGTTGGGCGCGCCTGCCCGTGCCTGATTGCTTTGTCCCAGGTTCAGGCGCTGCTGTAACTGCAAGGCTGGCTGCTGTAAATTGTAGAGCCAGTCACCCGGTGCGCTGGCGGCAGCGGCGCTGACAACCGCGTTCAGGAGGGAAAAGAGGGAAACGGCCGTTACTGCAATTACCGGTAATACCAGGGCGGTCCATTTGGTGCGTTTGCTTAATTTCTGAAACATGATGACATCTCCTGTTTATAACTTTCAAGGTCTGACACGTTTCTGAGTCATCTTTGACAGGAGATTGTGTGGGTAAAAAACCTTACTGGAGTCTGGCGAAAGTTGCGCTGACCGCTGGCGCCGTAACGCGATTTGCCAAAATCGCGCGACATGGTAGCCGGCAAAAACGCCAATGTCCAGTTGAGAGTTGCTGCTCTCTCTTTTCTCTCCTCCCCCAAAAGCCACGATTGCGTTATCATAGGTGCTCCACCCCATTGAACCGAGGTTACGCCTATGTGCGTTCGCATTATCATTACCGGCGGCACATTTGATAAGTATTACGATGAGATTACTGGTGAGCTTACCTTCAAAGAGAGCCACCTGCCCGAAATTCTTAAGCGCGCTCGCGTCACGGTTCCTATTGAGCTGGAAGTGAACCAATTGATAGACAGCCTGCATATGACAGACGCGCATCGTCAGCGGATTTTGGCTTCTTGCGTGCAGTCGCCTGAATCGCAAATAGCCATCATTCACGGCACCGACACAATGGTGGAAACGGCGCGCCTGATTGGTCAGGCGGGGTTGGAGAAAACGATTGTGCTGACTGGGGCAATGATTCCATATGCCGTGACCGGCTCCGATTCGCTTTTTAACCTGGGGTTTAGCGTGGCTGCGGTGCAGCTTTTGCCCCCAGGGGTGTATATTGGCATCAACGGCCGTATCTTTACCTGGGACAATGTGCGCAAAAACCGCGAACGAGGGCTGTTTGAGCCGCTGACTTGATGTCTGATGCGTGACGCAAACGGCCGTTTTCCTTTACAATAAGACTTATGCACACTGCCAGCCACATTTCTCCACCCCGCTCCGTAACTGTCACGCTTTGGGGGGTTATTGCCTTTGGTGTGTGGAACCTGGCGCGCAGCCTGGCTATTTGGCAAGAACCGGTGGTTGGGCTAGAGGTGGAGCCAGACCCACGCTGGCGCATGGCTTGGGCTGCAGCTTGGGGCATGCTTTTTATGGGCATGGGTGTGATGCTGTGGCAGAAACGGCCGTTAACGCGCCGCCTGGTTCCTTTCGTATTGGCCCTGTACGGTTTGCTGGAGATTGCCCTGATACTGCTATTGCGCCCCCAGCCAGAGCTGCACCCCCAGGCCTGGCAATTGCCCGCGCTTGTTTACGCAACGGCCGTCTGCTTCGCTACCTGGGCCTTAAATTGCAAGGCCACCCAAACCTACTTCCGCAACTCATAAACTTGCGCGAGGAGACTTCGTGCGCGGTGGCGCATCATCACAAATGAAAATGGCACGTAGGTCACCGAACCTGCGCTTACCTGATTTGCCAACCTGGGCTATATGTACAGCAGGCGGTGGTCTGCGGTCTACCGTCTGCGGTCACCTTTAACGGAGAGTATAAACACTATGGACAAAATCGAAAAACTCAACCAACTGCGTGCCCAATCGCTGGAAGGAGGCGGCGCCAGTCGTATTGCCCGTCAAAAAGCCAAAGGCAAAATGACCGCCCGCGAGCGCATAGACCTGCTGCTAGACAAAGGCTCCTTCCGCGAACTAGATGCCTTCGTCGTGCACCGTGAGCGCAACTTTGGCATGGACAGCCAGAAAATCCTCGGCGATAGCGTCATTACCGGGTGGGGAACCATAGACGGCCGTCTTGTCTACGTCTTCAGCCAGGACTTTACCGTCTTTGGCGGCAGCCTCAGCGGCGTCCACGCCGAAAAAGTCGTCAAAATCATGGACATGGCCATGCGCAACGGCGCGCCCATCATCGGCATCAACGACTCCGGCGGCGCGCGCATCCAGGAAGGCGTCGTCAGCCTCGGTGGCTATGCCGACATCTTCCTGCGCAACACCCTCGCCTCCGGCGTCATCCCCCAAATCAGCGCCATTATGGGGCCATGCGCTGGCGGCGCCGTCTACTCCCCTGCGCTCACCGACTTCATCTTCATGGTCAAAGAGACCAGCCACATGTTCATCACCGGCCCAGACATCGTCAAAACCGTCACCGGTGAAGACGTCACCTTCGAAGAACTTGGCGGCGCTGCCACCCATGCCAGCAAATCTGGCGTTGCCCACATCGTTACAGACACAGAAACAGACTCCCTCTACCTCATTCGCGAACTTATGAGCTACCTTCCTTCCAACAACATGGAAGACCCCCCCTTCAAGAAAGGCAAAGACGACGATCTGCGCACCGACGAGGCGCTTAACACCCTCGTTCCAGACAACCCCAACAAGCCCTACGACATCAAAGAGGTTATCCACCTCATCGTAGATGATGGCGAATTCTTCGAGATTCAAGAAGCCTACGCCCCCAACATCGTCGTCGGCTTTGCCCGCCTGGGCGGATATAGCGTTGGCATCGTTGCCAATCAGCCCATGTTCCTGGCCGGCGTGCTGGATATTAAAAGCAGCGAAAAAGCCGGCCGTTTTGTGCGCTTCTGCGACGCCTTCAACATTCCCCTCATCGTCTTTGAAGACGTGCCCGGCTTCCTCCCTGGCCTCGACCAGGAGCATGGCGGCATCATCCGGCACGGGGCCAAGCTGCTCTACGCCTTCTGCGAAGCCACTGTGCCCAAGCTCACCGTCGTCACGCGCAAAGCGTATGGTGGCGCCTACTGCGTCATGAACTCCAAGCACATTCGCGCCGATCTCAACCTGGCCTGGCCAACGGCCGAAATTGCCGTCATGGGGCCAGATGGCGCTGTTAAAATCATCCACCGCGACGAAATCAACGCCGCCCCCGACCCCGAAGCGCGCAAAAACGAACTGGTCGTCGAATACCGCGAACTTTTTGCCA
This sequence comes from uncultured Anaerolineae bacterium, assembly GCA_937943625.1. GTDB lineage: Bacteria > Chloroflexota > Anaerolineae > Promineifilales > Promineifilaceae > JACSRF01. The sequence goes on from CALEAD010000008.1 coordinate 50,716, forward strand.
ATCCCTACGTTGCGGCCGCGCGCGGCTACATAGACGACGTGATCTTGCCCAGCGAAACCCGCCCCCGCCTCATCAACGCCCTGCACATGCTACAAAACAAGCGCGACCAAAACCCGCCGAAAAAGCACGGCAACATTCCTCTCTAGGGGATTGGCGGTTAGCGATCAGCCTTTGGCCAACTGCTAACCACTAACTACAACCAGTTAAAAGCTACCCATGAAACGCGAAGACGGATTACTCACCAGACGATTCAACAAACTGCTCATTGCCAATCGTGGCGAAATTGCCATGCGCATCTTGCGCGCCTGCCACGAGCTTGGCATTAAAACAGTCGCCGTATTTTCCGACGCCGACCGCATGGCCCCCCATGTGCGCTACGCACACGAGGCTTACCACATTGGCCCTTCCCCCGCGCGCGAAAGCTACCTGGTCGTGGAAAAAATCCTCGATGTGGCGAAAAAGTCTGGCGCAGAGGCCATTCACCCCGGCTACGGCTTTTTGGCCGAGCGCGCCCACTTTGCCCAGGCATGTGTAGACAACGGCATCGTCTTTGTTGGCCCGCCCGCACGTGCCATTCATGTAATGGGCGACAAGCAAGAAGCGCGGCAAACAGTTAGAGCGGCCGGCGTGCCGATTGTGCCCGGCACAGAGCCGGGGCTGAATGACGAAGAGATGATTGCCGCCGCCGCGCAAATGGGCTTCCCCGTGCTGGTCAAAGCCGTGGCTGGTGGTGGCGGCAAGGGGATGCGCCCCGTACACCGCGCTGAAGATTTGCCAGACGCCATTGCCGCGGCGCGCCGTGAAGCGATGGCCGCTTTTGGCGATGACGTGGTCTATCTGGAGAAGATGATCACCGAAGCGCGCCACATTGAAATTCAATTACTGGCCGACAGTCACGGTAACGTCATTTACCTGGGTGAACGCGAATGCTCCTTGCAGCGCCGCCACCAAAAGCTGATTGAAGAAGCGCCTTCGTTTGTGGTGGACGCTGACCTGCGTCGCCGCATGGGAGAGGTGGCCGTTGCTGCGGCCAGGGCCGTTAATTATGTCAATGCGGGTACGATTGAGTTTTTGCTTGATAAGGATAAAAACTTCTACTTTTTAGAAATGAACACCCGCTTGCAGGTGGAGCATCCGGTGACGGAGCTGGTGACGGGCATTGATATTGTGCAAGAGATGTTGCGCATTGCGCGCGGGCGCAAGCTGCGCTTTAGCCAGGAGGATGTGAAGATCAAGGGCTGGGCCATTGAGTGCCGCATTAATGCCGAAGACCCCTACAACAATTACCTGCCTTCTACGGGCGTCATTACCACCAGCCGCCTGCCTTCTGGCCCTGGCGTGCGCGTAGATACGGGTGTGTTCCCCGGCTATGAGATTACGCCTTACTACGACTCGATGATCAGCAAGCTGATTTGCTATGGCGAGACGCGCGGCGAGGCGGTGCTGCGGATGCGCCGGGCGCTGGAGGAGTATCGTATTATGGGGGTGAAGACGAATATCCCGTTCCACCAGCACATGGTAGAGAGCCACCGCTTTTTGACGGGACAGTTTGACACCAGCTTTGTGGAGACGCGCTTTAGCATGGATGACAGCATCGGCGAGACGCATGAGCTGGAAGCAGCGATTTTGGCGACGCTGGCAGCGCACAGGCAGGGTCAGCAGGCCAGCCAGATTGTGGCCAGAGGGGCACGGGATACGAGTAATTGGAAGTATTTGAGTCGCTGGGAGCGGCTGCGGCGATGAGCTATGAAGTGTGAAAGGTTCTTAGCTAACAGCTAATAGCTCACGGAAGAGAGGACGCATGAAGTATTACACCAGCGTAAACAACCAGGAATATGAGATTGAAATTCACCATGAGCGTGAGCTTGTGGTGAATGGCGAACGGTATGAGATAGATTTTCAGAAGCTGCCTGACGCGGGCCTGGCTTCGCTGCTGTTGCGTAATCGCTCGGTGGAGGCAGTGATTGAGGAGCGGGATGGCTTTTGGGAGGTGCTGATCCACGGGCAGCTGTATACGGTGCAGGTGCAAGATGAGCGGGCTTATCGGCTGGCGCAGGCGCGCGGTACGGCCGTTGCCGATGGCGCCGGCGACGTTCATGCCCCCATGCCCGGCATCATCATTGCCGTGTCCGTGAAAGTGGGCGACCACGTTAAGCAGGGAGACAAGGTGGCGATTTTGGAATCCATGAAGATGGAGAACGAGCTGCGCGCCCCGCGTGATGGCGTGGTCACACACGTCAACGTGCATCCTGGTTCTAGTGTGGAAAAGAATGCAGTGATTGTGGTGATTGAGAGCCAGAGTTAGCGACGGTGGAAACGGCCGTTTGCGCCGTTTTTACAAAGCTCTGGGAAGGTTTGTTGCTTGGTTAGTTGGATGGGGTTGGTTTCCAACCAACTATCCAACCAACAAACTATCTAACCAACCAACAGCTGCGCTTTAACCTGTGCCAGGTGACGATGAACCAACATTTGGAAGTAGAGGTAAAATTCTTGCTGCCGGAGCTAACGGCCGTGCGCGCTCAATTACTGGCTTTGGGGGCAACCGTGGTGTGGCCGCGCCTGTTCGAGCGCAACCTATGCCTGGACACGCCAGACGAGGCGTTGCGCGCGCGCGATGAGCTGCTGCGATTGCGTCAGGACACGGCCGTTACCCTCACCTACAAAGGGCGTTCGTTAGAGCGAGAGCAGGGCAGCCAGGCCAAAGTGCGCGAAGAGCTGGAAGTGACGGTGAGCGATTGGCAAACGGCCGTTGCCATCTTCCAGCGGCTTGGATTTGTGCCCACCCAGGTGTACGAAAAGTATCGTGAAACCCTGTGCCTGGAGACGCCGCTGGGCGTGGTCACAGCTACGCTTGACGAACTGCCCTACGGTAACTTTGTAGAGCTGGAAGGAGAAGAGCGCGCACTGCGCGAAATAGCCGCGCTGCTCAACCTTCCCTGGCAAAACCGCCTGGTTACCAACTACCTGGCGCTGATGAGCGCCCTGCAAGCAAAGCACAATCTGCCCTTCAGAGACCTGACCTTTGCCAACTTTGCCGGGCTTACCATTTCTGTGCAAGATGTGTTGGCGGAAGCTGAATACGTTGGTTAGCTGGTTGGTTAGCGGTTGGCAGAAGCCAACCAGCCAATCAGCTAATCCGCTTACGACAAACAACTATGGAACGACCAGACCTGCGTAACCTGCCTGAAGAGGTACAGGCATACATTGCCTATTTAGAAGAAGCACTATTGCGGCTGCAAAATAAGCTGGCCGCGGTTGCGCTTGCCACTGCGCCGGAGCCAGAAACGGCCAAACCCGAACTGAGCGAACCGCCAACCACCATCCAGGTGATCAGCATTAGCGCCAACGGTCTGGCCAAACGCACACCCCGCCACCTATACGGCCGTCAACGGCGCGGCGGCATGGGTGTATTTGACATTGACCTGCCCGATGGCGACGCCCCGGCTCACCTGGCAATCGCCGACGTAGCCGCCCACCTGCTGCTCATCACCAACCAGGGGCGCGCCTTTCGCCTGCCCGTAACGGCCATTCGCGAAACGGCCGTGCGCGACCGCGGCAGCGACATCCTCAGCCCCCTATTCATGCGCCCCAACGAACGTTTGGCCGCTGTACTGCCCGCCGATAGCGGCAGCCAGCTCGCCCTCGCCAGCCGCAAAGGATGGGTGCGTCTCATTCCTCAGGTACGGCTAGGCAGCAGCCTCATCCCTGGCCTCAGCTTCTTTGACACGGCCCACTGGGGCCAAATTGCTGCTGCCTGCTGGGTGGAGAATGACGCCGATCTCTTCATCGCCACGCGCCAGGGACAGGCCATCCGCTTTGCCGCGCGGCTGATTCACAAAAATGGCAACCTGGGCATTCGCCTGGATGGGGAGGATGAGGTGGTGGCCGTCACGGCCGTTAGCGAACAGAGCCAGGTCTTCTTGTTGACCAACGACGGCAAAGGGGCGCTGCGCCCAATGGACAGCTTCCGCAGCAACAAAACCCTGGGCGCTGGTGGCAAAGCCGTCTTCAAGACAGAGGGGCTGGTAACGGCCGTTGCCGTACAGCCCCAGGACGATCTCTTTCTTATCTCGCAGAGCAGCAAAATCATCCGCTTCTCCGCCGCAGACGTGCCGCCCAAAAGTGGCCCCGTTCAGGGCGTCAACTGCATGGCGCTACGCAACGACACGGTCAGGGCAGCGGCCGTTGCCTACTTACGTGAAATGTAAAACGTGGTAAACTTTTCTTCACATTTCACCCGTTACCCTTACCCGGCGAGGTTTTAATGTTAGACAAAGCCAACCAACTTAAAAACGAACTCATCCGCTTGCGGCGCGACATGCACCAGCACCCAGAGCTAGGCTTTCGCGAATTCCGCACCGCCGCCCTGGTGGCTGATACCTTGCGCGAAATCGGCCTGCACCCCCGCACCGGCGTGGGGCGCACCGGCGTGGTGGCCGAATTTGGGGCTGAAAGTGGCCCTGTTATTGCCATCCGTGCTGACATGGATGCCCTCCCCATTCACGACGCCAAAGACGTGCCGTACAAATCGCAGCACGAAGGCGTCATGCATGCCTGCGGCCACGACGCACACACCGCCATCTTGCTGGGCGCGGCACACCTGCTGAAACAAAGCCTGACCACAGAAACGTGGCACGGCCGCGTGCGCCTGCTTTTCCAGCCCTCCGAAGAAGCGTTTGACGAAAACGGCATCAGTGGCGCCACGGCCATGATCGAGGATGGCGCACTCGATGGCGTAGACGCGGTAATTGCCCTGCACGTCTGGTCTGATCAGCCCGCCGGCCAGGTGATGATGCAAGATGGCTACGTGCTAGCGGCCGTGGATCAATTTCACGCCTGGATTTATGGGGATGGTGGGCATGGCGCTTATCCCCACACCGGTAGCGACCCGCTCTTCATGCTCGCGCCTATCCTCAGCGCCATCTATGCCGTGCCCTCGCGCCGCATCAACCCGCTGCACGCGGCCGTGCTCAGCCTGGGGCAGATCAGCGGCGGCAGCGCCCCTAACGTCATCCCACACGAGGTGTACCTGCAAGGAACCATTCGCTCCTTCACCAGCGAAGTACGCCAGCAAATTTGGACAGAATTGGAAAAGGCGCTGCGTCTGGCAGAAGGGCTGGGCGGCTCTTACAAGCTCAATATCATTCCCGGCTATCCACCGCTTTGCAACGACCCCGGGGTAAACGGCTGGGTGCGGCAAGTAGCGCAAGATATGTTGGGAGAAACGGCCGTGCGCAACGTGGAGTTTGGCATGGGTGCAGAGGATTTCGCCTACATGACACAAAAAGTGCCAGGGGCCATGTTCATGCTCGGTGCAGCCACCAACGATGGCACCGTGCGCCACCACCACACAGAAATTTTCGACATAGACGAAAACGTGCTGCCCATTGGTGCGGCCCTGTTGGCCGAGACCGCGCACCGCTTTGTCACCGGCTATCAAACCGTGTCAGTTGCCTGGCCGCGCGGTTTTGTTACTGATAAATAGGATAAAAGTAAGCTGATGCACAAAGGGGGTGTAAGCTGCGCCAATCAATGCTATACTAATGCGTGTTTTGGCCATCTGGCATGCCCAGGCAGTACAACAGTAAAACACAACAAAATCTGCGCATCACAAGCCTAAGAAGTCGCTATTTTTCGCAGATCCCAGATGCTATACCGGATGCCGGCAAGCTGGTACACGTAAGTGCGTGTGCAGTTGGAGGTAAGTATGAGTTCAGCCCATAACTTTGATGAATTGTTTTATCCAAATCGCTGGGGCCGCATTATTTTAACTTCCGCCGAAGAAATTGTGGGGGAAAAGGGCATGGCCGCCCTGCTCAATATGGCCGGCCTCTCTAAATACATTGGCAACTACCCCCCGGACAATATGAAAAAGGAGTTCTCTTTCAGCGACGTGGGCAAACTACAACAGGCGTTCTGGGACATGTATGGACCACGCGGTGCGCGCGTTTTTGCTACACGTGCGGGCGAACAATCGTTTAATGACGGCCTGAAGAGCTTTGGCTCTATTGCCAAAGCGGCACAAGCCTCGATGAAAATAGGCTCCCTGGAAAAGCGCATGAGCGTTGGCCTGGGCATCTTTGCCAAGTTTTTCAATACCGTCAGTGACCAGAAAGTGCACGTGACGGAGGATGAGCAGAACTGGTATTGGCACATTGAGGTGTGCCCTATGTGCGCCGGTCGCACTTCGGATAGGCCTGTCTGTCATCTGGCGGCGGGCGTGCTGCAAGCGGCCTATGCCTGGGCCAGCGGTGGGCAGCGCATTCGCGTTACGCCTACGGAGTGCATTGCCATGGGCGCGCCCGAAGGGATCGTGGCCATGGAAAAGCCAACCGAATAAGTAGATGGTGTTGGCAAAAGGCCCGGCAGGTTGCAGTCGGGCTTTTTTTGTTTACTGAGAAGATTTGTGCGTAGCGCGCACTACCATACATGAAAACGTCACGCAGGTTATCAAACCTGCACGTACTAGGTCAAGTTTGTAGTAACCGCTTTAACGGGTAACGGACTAAAACCATTACTACAAACCCCAAAAAGTTAGTTTATTGAGATACCTGGCTACATTTTCGGAGGGGCATGGTCGGCCGTCGGCGGTCGGTAGTCATTTTCAAGGGAGCTTTGTGTGTTTGCAGGTTTGCTAAAAACGATGCGCCCACGGCAGTGGCCAAAGAATGGGTTTGTCTTTGTTGCCCTCTTTTTCGATGGCAAGCTGACGCATTGGCCAAGTTTGTTCAATACGCTGTTTGCGTTTCTTTTGCTCTGCCTGATGTCTGGTGCGGTGTACATCATGAATGACCTGGTAGACATGGAGAGTGACCGCCAGCACCCGAAGAAGCGCCAACGGCCGTTGCCCTCTGGCCAGCTTTCTCCGCTTGTGGCGATTGTTGCTGCCGCCATCTTTGCCCTGGGCAGTCTGGCAGCCAGCCTGTTGTTGGGTTGGCCATTTTCGCTTATTCTGCTCATTTACCTGCTTTCGCAAATTGCCTATACCTTTTACCTGAAGCATGTGGTGCTGATAGACGTGTCCGTTGTGGCGGTGGGGTTTGTGCTGCGCATTGCCGCCGGTGTGGCCGTGATTGAGGTAGAGCGGTTCTCCCCTTGGTTGTATATTTTTGGGGGATTTCTGGCGCTGTTTATGGCGTTGGGCAAGCGACGGCAGGAGCTGGTGCTGTTGGGGGCTGGGGCGGGCAATCACCGCGCCATTCTCGCAGAGTATAGCCTGGAGCTAATAGACCGCCTGCTTGGCATTGTCACTACCAGCGCTGTGGTATCCTACAGCCTCTATACCTTTCTCGCCGAAGGGTTGCCGCAAAATCACGTGATGATGTTGACCATCCCCTTTGTGCTGTATGGCATTTTTCGCTATCTATACCTGATCCACATTCGCGGGGAGGGGGGTGCTCCAGAGGAGATTTTGTTGCGTGACCGCCCGGTGCAGGTGACATTGTTGCTGTATGCGGCGGTGGTGTTCGTGGCGCTTTACCTGCTGCCACGTCTGGAGTAGCCTATGGCCATTGTGACCGCAACTGCTTGTGGCAAAATCATTTTGTTTGGCGAACACGCCGTCGTTTACGGCCGTCCTGCCATTGCCGCTCCTCTTACCCTGCTGCGTGCCCAGGCTGTGGTGCAGGCCAGCACCGTGGCCGGCGTGTGTTTGTTGGCGCCCGACCTGGGTGTTCACACTACCCTGGATGCCGCAGACGCCGATGACCCCCTGGCGGCCGTGCTGCGCCACTTTGCCCAGGCGGCCAAATTGGCACAGTGGCCCGACCTCACCGTTACCGTGCATAGCGACATTCCCGTTGCCAGTGGCCTGGGCAGCGGCGCAGCCATTACCACCGCCATGCTGCGCGCCCTGGCTGCCTATTTTGCCTTGCCTCACCTGGCTAACCCGCCCCAGCTTTCTGCCCTTACCTATGAGGTAGAAAAGCTCTATCACGGTACACCCAGCGGCATAGACAATACGGTCATTGCCTATGAGCAGCCTGTCTACTTTATGCGTCAGCAGCCGCAAAACCAGATAGAGCCGTTTCGTCCGGCTGTGCCCATAGACCTGCTGGTGGCCGATACCGGCATTCGCAGCAGCACCAAGGTGGTGGTGGAAGATGTGCGGCGGCGCTGGCAGGCTGACCCAATTCGCTTTGAGCAAATTTTCACCGCTTGTGGCGATATTGTTGCCGCGGCGCGGCAGGCTATTGAACAGGGAAACCTGGCAGAGTTGGGGCAGCTAATGACCTATAACCATGAGTGGCTGCAAGAAATGAGCGTATCTGGCCCGGAGCTAGACGTGCTGGTGCAGGCGGCGCTGGAAGCAGGGGCGCTGGGGGCCAAGCTTAGTGGCGCCGGGCGCGGCGGGAATATGATTGCCCTGGTGACGCGGGAAACGGCCGTTGCTGTACAAATGGCGCTGCAACAGGCTGGTGCCCACCGCGTGCTGCTGACGCGCATTGAGCCATAGGGTGGACGGCCGGCTGGTGAGGGGCATGGCTAAGCCAACAAAAAAGGCCAGCCAGGCGGCTGACCTTACGACACCCAGGTGGGTACGTTACCACAACTCGCTAACTTTTCACCGTCGTTTTCAGGCAGCGCGTGCAGACGTACTTCCGCATTTTACGGCCGTCTTCAAAAAAGGTCGCCCGCTGAATATTCGGCCGAAAGAGACGCTTCGTCTTCCTCTGAGAGAAGCTAACATTTTGGCCGGACTTTGGCCCCTTGCCACAAATTTCGCATTTAGCCATAATTTCACCTTACCCTGACAAATTAAAAGCGACCACGCAATGGCCGCTCGCTTTTTCCGTATGAGCGGATAAGATTATAGCAAGGAACTGATTTTGCGCAAACCACCATAAATAGCGGCAGCAATTCTAAATTTGAAACCATGCGGGTGGGGCGGGATGGTGCGGAAAAGTTCGTAGTGACCGCTTTGGCGGGCAACTGAGTAAAGTCGGCATTACGAACGGGTATACACAGCTTTATGAAGTAGGCTCAAATTGAGAATTACTGAACACACCGTTAAACAACACTTCTTAACTCAACACTTTACCTGTTATTCCGAGCGGAGTCTGCGGCCCTGATCGAAGTCGAATGGGGAGGAATCCCTCTCCTTTACAAGGGGCAGAGATTCCTCGTCGAAGACTCCTCGGAATGACACGGAAGCGTTTGGGTTATTTTGTTAACAGTGCAGTAAGAACGAGCGTCAGAAAAAAAGTTCTGGCCATACACTTACTCTCGCTTTCGTTTAAGGGAGACTTCACGAGTGGGGCACACCTCCACGAATGAAAAGCACAGGCAACGAATAGGAGCGAATAAACGAACAAGTTGACCGTCGGCGGTCGGCGGTCATTTTCAAGGGAGTGACCATGCCCACAAAAGATGAAGACCTGGGAACCATTGACATTTCTGAAGCGACCATTGCCACCATTGCCAGCCATGCCATCAACGAATGCTATGGTGTTGTGGGCATGTCCAGTAAAAACCTGGTTAATGGCATTGCCAACCTCCTCACCCGCGACAGCAAACGCGGCATTTCCGTCTCGCTGAACGGAGACGAAATCACCATAGACGTTTACGTCATCGTTGAGTACGGCGTGCGCATTCGCGCCGTGGCCGAAAGCATTCAAAGCACGGTCAAATTTCATGTGGAAAAATCCCTCGGCCTGCCCGTACATGCCGTTAACGTTTACGTGCAAGGGTTGCGCCAGAGCAAAAAATAATCCCAACGTGGAGAGATGAATCTCGTGACGGACAATCACATTACCCCCGCGCAAAAATGGCTCTTCTGTAACGGGCAGCAGCTACGCAAACTTTTTCATGCCGCCATGATCTGGCTGGAAGTAAACTGCCAGACAGTGAATGAGCTAAACGTTTTTCCCGTGCCTGATGGCGACACCGGCACAAACATGCTGCTGACCATGCGCTCTGCCTACAAGCGTGTGCAAGATAGTCAGGAACAACACGTAGGCAAAATGGCCAAGGAACTGGCGCATGGGGCGCTAATGGGCGCGCGCGGCAATTCTGGCGTCATTCTCAGCCAGATTTTGCGTGGCCTGGCGCGCCACCTGCGCGAAAAAGAGATCTTCAACGCCACGGACCTGGCTCAGGCGTTTCAGGAGGCATCCCACACCGCATACAATGGCGTTATGCGCCCGGTGGAAGGGACTATTCTCACCGTGATCCGCGAAAGTGCGCAAGAAGCAGCCGATGCCGCCAAGAAAAGCCAGGATTTGCGCTTTTTGCTGGAGCGGGTGCTGGAGCGCAGCCAGCAGTCGTTAGAGCGCACGCCGCAGCTTTTACCTATTCTCAAACAGGCTGGCGTCGTAGATTCAGGGGGGCAAGGATTGGTGTTTATTTTTGAAGGCATGCTGCGGTATGTGAACGGAAAAATGGATTTGCAGGCAGCAACGGCGCAGCTGGCTAAGACACCAGCACAGGCGCTGGCAGCGCCAGAAAATGGGCAAATTGAAAACCCCTATGACGTTCAGTTTATTGTAATGGGACGCAATCTGAATGTGCTGGAAATCCGCCAAAAAATTGACGCGATGGGGGATTCCACGGTTGTGGTGGGGGATGAAACAACGGTGAAGGTCCACATTCACGTGAAGGACCCCGGTGTGCCGCTGAGCTATGGCGCCAGCCTGGGGTGGATTACGGATGTGGTGGTGGAAAATATGCAGATGCAGATGGAGGAGATTATCCAGGGGGCAGGGTCAACGGCCGTTGCCACGCCACCGCCGCCAGAAGTTACCGTCCAGCCGGGCCAGGTTGCTGTGGTAGCAGTCGCCGCTGGCGACGGGCTGGCCGACATTTTCCGCAGCCTGGGCGCCGCCTTTATTGTCTCCGGCGGGCAAACGAACAACCCCAGCACGGAAGAAATTTTCCAGGCGCTGCAAGAGGTGCCAACGGATAAGCTGATCATCTTGCCCAACAACAAAAACATCATCCTGGCCGCCGAGGCGGCGCGTGACCTCAGCCCGAAGCATGTGGTGGTTGTGCCCACGCGCACCGCACCGCAGGGCATCAGCGCTATGCTGGCGCTAAACCCAGATGGCGAGCTAGAAGCGGTGGCCGCTGCAATGCGCGCCGCCGCGCAGCAGGTGGCGACGGGTGAGGTTACCACGGCGACGCGCTCGGTGACGTTGGATGGTGTGGAGGTGAAGGAAGGGGAAATTATCGGTATGGTCAACGGCCGTTTGCACACCTCCGGGCCAGATATGACAGAAGTGCTCACCGCTGTGCTGCACGGCATGGGGCTGGAAGAGCGCGAAATTCTCTCCCTCTACTATGGCCAGGATATGACACAGGCACAGGCGGAAGAGATGGCTGCGCACATAGAAGCCATGTACCCAGACATTGAAGTAGAGGTGCTGCCCGGTGGCCAGCCTTTCTACTACTTCATCCTGGGCGCGGAATAGGCCGCCTGCTTCATGACTATTCGCCTGGTTACCGACAGCACCTGTGACCTGCCGCTTGCCCTGCTACAAGCGCACCAGATTACGGTTGTGCCCGCTTATGTCAACATTGGCGAGAAAAGTTACCGTGAGGGTGTGGAGCTGACGCGCGCCGAGTTTTACCGTAACCTGTATCACTACCCCGTTTACCCCACAACGGCCGTACCTGGGCCTGGGGCGTTTACGGCCGTGTATGAACAGCTAACCGCTGCAGGCGCCAGCCACATCCTCTCCATTCACATGGCTGGCAGCCTCAGCACCATGCTCAACGCCGCGCGCCTGGGCGCAGAAGCGGCGCAAAGCGTCCCTGTTACCCTGTTCGATTCACAGCAAATTTCTGCGGGCAGCGGTCTACTGCTGCTGGCTGCGGCGCAGGCCATTGCTGCCGGCCACAGTGTAGCGCAAATTGTGGCCATGCTGGAAACCTACGTGACGCAAACCTACGTTTTTGGCGTCATCGAAACGCTGGAGTCGCTGCGGCGCAGTGGGCGTATCAATTGGGCTGCCTTCGGCCTTGGCTCCCTGCTGCAAATAAAACCCGTCATGATGATCCACCGTGGCGAAGTGAGCGTACAGGCCAGAGTGCGCACGGCCAGACGCGCGCGGCAGCATGTGTTAGAATTAGTTTCGGCGCTGCAACCGTTTCGTTATCTGGCGGTCATTCATGTGCAGGCGCCAGAAGCGGCGGCAGAGCTGCAAGAAGTGGCTGCTGCACTTTTCCCCGCCGGGCAAGCGCCAATGCTGCTGGAAATTACGCCCGCCATTGGCACGCACCTGGGGCTGGGGGCGGTGGGGTTTGCGGGTATCAGGTTATGCAACGATCATTAAAGCGACTGGAACGAGTCTTAGAGCTAGAGGCCAAACAAGGCTACAAAAATAAAGCGGTAGTGGGCGGCATTCGCCAGTTTGCCGCTTATTGGGTGGAACAGGCGCGCGCAGCGGCCGTAGATGAAGCTGACCGTGCCTTTGTGGAGCAAACGGCCGACCTATTGATGGATTACGGCCGTTTGCCTGGCAGCGAAGCGCGGCAAAAAACGGTACAAAGCCTGCTTGCCAGCCTGCAAAAACGCCAGGAGCGCCTGGCCAGGCAAGCCCCCGCCCCGCCCCCGCCCAAACCCGTCCCCGATGCGGTGCGCGACGTTGTGGCAGAAATTCCCTCCATGCCGCCAACGGCCGTATCCGAAACACCTCCTAACAGACTTACAGCCCCTGTGCCCGTAGAGGTGGTGGCAAAGGCAGTTTCAGGGGGGGCTGAAGCAGTAACCGCAGCAGTAACTGCAGGAGTGGCGGCAACGGCCGTTGCTGCGGGCGCAGAAGCGTTAACCGAAGCGGCACTACCTGTGGCCGCGCCTGTTCCTGCCGCACAGCCCAAGGAATCTACAGCCCAGCCAGACCCCGTGGGGCTGACGCAATCCGTTATTGCCCTCAAAGGGGTTGGCCCTGCCCTGCGTGATCAGCTAAACAAGCTGGGCGTGGAAACCATTCTAGACATGCTCTCCCTCTTCCCGCGCCGCTATGACGACTACAGCCTGATGAAATCCATCAAAGAGCTGCACTATGGCGAACAGGTCACCATCATTGGCACAATCTGGGAGACACGCGCTCGCCTCCTGCGCACCAACCAAAAGATGGTGCAGAGCGTCATCAGCGACGGTACGGGCACTATTCAGGCGCAATGGTTCAATCAGCCCTGGCTGGCAGAGAAGCTAAAGGTGGGCACGCAAATTGTCCTCAGCGGCAAAGTAGACCAATACTTGGGGCGGCTGATTATGACCAACCCAGAATGGGAACCAGTGGAGATGGAACCGCTGCGCACGCGGCGCATTGTGCCCGTTTACCCGCTGACGCAAGGGCTGAATGGTAACAAGCTGCGCGAATTGATGCGCACGGCCGTTAACACCTGGGCGCCTCGTGTGCCCGACCCCCTGCCGCGCAGCGTGCGCAAAAGTCAAAACCTGTACACCCTCTTTCAGGCCATTACGCAAATGCACTTTCCCGACAACCAGACCACGCTGCACCAGGCCCGCCGCCGCCTGATGTTTGATGAGCTATTTTTGCTGCAACTGGGCATGCAGGGCAAGCGCCAGAGCTGGCAGGCTGCCCCCGGCATTCCTTTACAAGTGGCGCCAGAGGCGCTGCAATCCTTTTACGACTCCTTACCCTTTGCCCTGACGGGGGCGCAGCAGCGCGTAATTGGGGAAATTCAGGCCGACATGGCGCGCCCTGTGCCGATGAACCGGTTACTGCAAGGGGACGTGGGCGCGGGCAAAACAGTGGTGGCGGCGGCGGCAATGCTGACGGCCGTTTACGCCGGCACCCAGGCAGCGCTGATGGCGCCCACAGAAATTTTAGCCGAGCAGCATTACCGCAGCCTCAGCCGCCAGTTGGCCCCGCTGGGCATTAAACTGGCGCTGCTCACTAGCAGCACACCTGCTGCAGAAAAAGAGGCAACCCTGGCCGCGCTGGCCACTGGTGACATCCAGATTGTCATTGGCACACACGCCCTCATCCAGACACACGTCACCTTCCAAAACCTGGCGCTGGCGGTGATAGACGAGCAGCACCGCTTTGGCGTGGAACAGCGCGGCGCGCTGCGCAGCAAGGGGGCCGAAACGGTCGATGGCCAACCCAACCCGCACCTGTTGGTAATGTCCGCTACACCCATTCCGCGCACACTGGCGCTTTCGCTCTATGGCGACCTGGAACTGTCGCTGCTGGATGAGATGCCGCCCGGCCGTCAGGAGATTAAGACGCGCTGGCTTTACCCCACGGAGCGCGAACGCGCCTATGCCTTCATTCGCCGTCAGGTGGCTGAAGGGCAGCAGGCTTACATCATCTACCCACTGGTGGAAGAATCAGACAAAATTGAGGAGAAAGCGGCCGTTGGCGAATATGAGCGACTGCAAAACGAAGTCTTCCCGGATTTGCGCCTGGGATTGATACACGGCCGTTTGCGCGCCGGTGAAAAAGAAGCAGCCATGCACGCCTTTTATCGCGGGGACACCCACATCCTGGTTGCCACCTCCGTCATTGAAGTTGGCGTAGACGTACCCAACGCCACCGTCATCGTTATCGAAGGGGCAAATCGCTTTGGTCTGGCGCAGCTACACCAGTTTCGCGGGCGCGTAGGGCGTGGCGATAAACAATCCTACTGCATTCTCATCGCCGATAGCACCTCTGCCGAGGCAGAAGAGCGGCTGCGCGCCCTGGAACAAACCAACGACGGCTTTGCCCTGGCCGAAAAAGACCTGGCGCTAAGAGGTCCGGGCGAATTTTTTGGCCAGCGGCAGAGTGGCCTGCCAGAGCTAAACCTTGCCTCTTTGCTAGATATGACCCTGGTAGAGGCTGCCCGCACCGAAGCCATGAAGCTATTTGCCGCAGACCCCTTTTTGCAACAGCCTGAACACAGCCTGCTGCGCGAGCGCGTAGCCCGCTTTTGGGAAGCGCATGGGGATGAGAAGCTAATGGCATAGCCCACCCCATAGGTGAACGGATGATGCAGCCCAGCGGACGATCAATCGGCGGGCGATCAATTGCCCGCCTAAATAACAGCGCCCCTCAAGAGGGCTTGTGGCCGCGCCCGCAATAGCGCCCGCACAGCCCGGTTCACCGGGCGCCGTTCCGTAGCCGGGGGACTTCATCCCCCGGTGGAAGTGCGATTTACGAAGGAGTTTCCCATGAGCGGGGCGCACCACGATGAATGAAAATGGAACCCAGGTTACCAAACCTGCACCGACCGGGTTTGGTAACTTGGGTTATGGTTACAACCGTCCGCGGTCGGCGGTTTGCCGTCGGTGATCATTTTCTGAGGAGATTCCCTTGTCCAACCGAATTGCCTTATACCCTGGAACTTTCGACCCGGTGCATTACGGTCATCTGAATTTGATGATGCGCGCGGCTGACATCTTTACACAACTGGTTGTTGGCGTGTACGAGCACAGGCTGCCTACCAAGTCCATCATCTTCCCTGTTGAGGAACGCATTCAGATGATCCAGGAAGCCCTGGGGGATGTGCCTAACATCACCGTGCGGCGCTACAGCGACATGACGGTGAAATTTGCGCGTGAGGTTGGCGCCAAAGTGATTGTGCGCGGGCTGCGCGTTTTTTCTGATTTTGAGTTTGAGTTTCGCATCGCGTTGGCAAACAAGCGGCTAGACCCAGACATTGAAACGATCAATCTCATTACTGACGAAGCCCATACCTTCCTCAGCGGCTCTACGGTGCGTGAAATTGCCTCTTTGGGTGGAGATGTGAGCAGTATGGTCCCGCCCAACGTGGCCAGGGCGCTGTATGCGCGGTTTGACGGCCGTCATGGCGATGAGCCGAATCGCCCTGTGCCGTTGCGTGACTGAACAACCTCTTATTATAATAGCAGCACGCTGAACCTAAGACGTTCGGCCGCTTGCTGGAAGCTGATTGTTTGGCTAATTCGGTCTCAAAGGGTAAGACAATGGACATCCAACATCTGGTTGATCGTCTGGAACAGGTGCTAAACGAAAGTCCGCGGCTGCCATTTAGCGCCTACCTGTTTGTGCATGAGGATCGCATCTACAACCTGGTAGACCAGATGCGGGTTGCTGTTCCAGAAGAAGTGAAGCGGGCAAACCGCATTGAGGCAGAAAAAGAGCGTATTTTGGCGCAGGCCAAAGAAGAGGCGGCGCGCATCCGTGAGCTGGCTAAGCAGGAGGCGAACGAATTGGTGAAGCGAGACGCGATCACGCTTTCGGCACAACAGCGGGCGGAAAATATTCTGGAACGGGCGCGCCGCGACGCGGAGGCGCTGCGGCAAGACGCTGATGCGTATGTGGTGAATGAGCTGATGGCGCTGGAAGAAGAGCTGACGCGCTCTCTGGCGGTTGTGCGCAATGGGCTGCGTAAGGTGCAGGGGGAAGCGGTTGGGGAACCGGTCGCGGCGCAACAGCGGGGCGCTGATAGCCCATCACTGGGTTGACAGAGAAGGCAGGCAGGTTATAATTGCCCTTTGCGGCTACGGCCGTTTTGTTGTGTGTTTTCAGCAAACAGGCTGCGCCTGCCAACGCTGCCTGATGAAATTTTGGCAAGAGGTTTGAGCAATGGGTGCTGTTCCGAAACGTAGAATTTCCCGAAGCCGCCGTGACAAGCGGCGCACGCATGATGCCCTGCGTCCGTTTCATCTGGTTCCCTGTCCCGAATGTGGCGAGATGAAACGGCCGCATCACATGTGTCCAGAGTGCGGCATGTATCGCGGGCGGCAAATTATGCCACCGCAAACAGAGTAGCTGTCCATGATCGGTCGCCGGATGCGGTTGGCGACCAACTCAGGTGCTCTTTTTCGCAGCAGAGCGCGCGCTTTTGCTGGCTTTAACAGTAAAGGGGTGATGGTTTCCCAAATCGGTGCAAGCAGCGCATGAAAGTGGCAACTGGCAACGGCCGTTTGCCCAATACCATGCGCTGTTTTTGTTAGCGAGCGCTAGCCGCAGATTCTCCCTCTTGCTTCGACTTTTCAGGAGACCTCATGAGTGGGCATACCACCACGAGTGAAAACGTAACGCAGGTTCCATTTACAAGGTAGACCGCGGTCGGCCGTCGGCGGTCATTTTCAAGGGAGGCACGCATTGTGTTATTGGCCGGCAAAGTAGCTATCGTGACAGGTGCTTCGCGCGGAATTGGGCGTGCCATTGCCATAGACCTGGCCGCAAATGGGGCAAAGGTGGTGGTGAATTACCAGAACAGTGCTGCCGCAGCCGCGGAAGTGGTCGAAACAATCCGGGCACAAGGTGGAGAAGCAACGGCCGTGCAGGCAGACGTGCGTGCATTTGCTGCCGCGAAAGGGTTGATAGAAACGGCCGTGCAAACCTACGGTCAGCTAGACATCCTTGTCAACAATGCCGGCACCACCCGCGACATGCTGTTGCCCATGATGAGCGAAGAGGACTGGGACGTCGTCATAGATACCAACCTCAAAAGCGTGTTCAACTGTTGTAAAGCGGCCGTGCGCCCCATGATTCGCCGCAAACAAGGGGGGCGCATCATCAACATTAGCTCCGTTGTGGGGCTGGTGGGGCAGGGTGGGCAGGCCAACTATGCTGCCTCGAAAGCGGGCATCATCGGTTTCACCAAATCGCTGGCCAAGGAACTTGGCGGGCGCCAGATTACCGTCAATGCCGTTGCCCCAGGTTTCTTCCCTACGGCGTTAACGGCCGTTCTCAGCGACGAAATGGTGCAAAAAGCCATCGCCCATACCCCACTAGGACGTTTGGGCGAGTTGCCAGAAGTGGCATATCTGGTTACATTTCTGGCATCGGACAGAGCCGCCTTCATCACCGGTGAAGTCATTCGTGTGGATGGTGGCATCGGCATTTCCTAAAATGGAGTAACTACTAAGGCTCTGGAAAAGTTTGTTAGTTGGCTGGTTTGATAGTTGGTTCTGGCCAACCACCCATCAAACCAACCACCCATCAAACCGATTTGCAGAAACCTTGCCAGCCACAGCGGAAGCTATTATGAGCGAAGCCCAGCAAACTGCCAGCTTGGGGCGTATAGAAGTCGCCCCCGAAGTTCTGATCACCATTGCCCACTTTGCCGCCACGCGCATGGAAGGTGTGCGCCAGATGGCCCCCGTGCCTGCAGACGTGGCGCGCCTCTTCCGCCGCAGCATTCAACACGATGGCGTTTTACTCAATCTGGCAAACGATCAGGTGAAATTTGATATTTACGTTATAATGGAACCGAACATCAATATCTTGCAAACCAGCAAGGCGCTCCAGGCTGCCGTGGTGGAAGCAATTGATACGATGGTTGGCATTCCTGTCCACACTGTTAACATCCATGTGGAAAATGTGGTATATGCCCAAGAATAGTTGGCGGCACGAGAAAAGCGAAGTTAAACGGCTATGAAAACGAGAAGACGTGCCCGGCGTGTAACCTTAGAAGCGCTTTACGAATACGACATTGCCGGGCACCCTCCTGGTGAGGCATTGCAACATCGGCTGCAAGAAACGCCTATGGCCAGCGCCGGTGTGGAGTTCGCCTCTAATCTCATCCAGGGCGTCATCGAATATCAGTCCATGATGGACTCATTAATCGCGCGCTTTGCCCCAGAGTGGCCACTCGATCAGATGGCTGTCATTGACCGTAACATCTTGCGTATGGCCATCTATGAATTTTTAATTTCCGAAGAAACGCCGGTGAAAGTTGCCATTAACGAAGCGGTTGAATTAGCCAAAATTTATGGCGCCGACAGCGCTCCTCGTTTTATCAATGGCGTTTTGGGAACGCTGGCCGAAAAAATTGACGTGTTGCGCGACGAATTGTTTGCCATGCCGGTTGCATAAAGAGCGGCGCGAAGTGCATCAGGCGGAGCGTCCTCAGGTTGCGCTCCCACGTCAGGTACATATATTTCTGACAGAGCGCGGCGTAAACCGCGTTTTTTTGTGCATAGGGCTATGTGCTTTTTTTGCGCTCGCTCTGTCTTACCGGCTGGCAAACCAACCAACAGCCTGGTACTTGTAAAATGAGGAAAGATAACATTCAGATCTGACGGGTTTCTGACCCAAAAAACCTTACACGCAAACCCATTATGTAAATCTTTGACTAAAAATCTGTCAGGTCTTGAGAGGCTGAATAGTTATGAGGAAAACATGCTTGCACAATTAGACCAACTCTATGCAGATGCGCTGGCGCAGTTAGACCAGGCAACGAACACGGCCGATCTGGATAACTGGTATAAAGCGACGCTGGGGCGTAAGGGTGCTGTCTATTTGCTGACGCGGCAGGTTGGGCAGCTAACTGCTGAGGAACGGCCGTTGTTCGGTCAGCGCCTCAACCAGATCAAAAATGACCTGGAAGCGCGCTACCAGCAGCGCCTGGACAACCTGAAAACGGCCGAACTGGAAGCCCAAATTGCCGCTTCTGCCCTGGACGTAACCCTCCCCGGCCGGCGGCCCGTGCGCGGTGGTCTACACATCATCACCCAAACCCTGCGCGAAATTTACCGCATCTTTGGCGACATGGGCTTCCAGGTCTACCGCAGCCCCGACGTAGAGACCGACGCCTACAACTTTGAGATGCTCAACTTCCCGCCCCACCACCCGGCGCGCGAAATGCAAGACAGCTTCTACACCACCCGCCCCGACGTGATTTTGCGCACCCACACCAGCGCCGGGCAAATTCGCGCCATGCGCGACTATTACCCTGAACCCGTGCGCGTCATCCTGCCTGGCATGTGTTATCGTAACGAGCAGATCACCACCCGCTCCAGCATCCAATTCACCCAGGTAGAGGGGTTAGCCGTAGGCAAAGCCATCTCCTTCGCCGACCTGAAAGGCACGCTGACAGAGTTTGCCTGCCGCCTCTTTGGCGCTGAACGCCAGACCCGTTTCCGCGCCAGCTACTTCCCCTTCACCGAGCCGAGCGCGGAAATGGACGTCACCTGCTTTTTGTGCAGCGGCAAAGGTTGCCAAGTGTGCAAATACACTGGCTGGCTCGAAATTTTGGGCAGCGGCATGGTACACCCGGTTGTGCTGCGCAACGGGGGATACGACCCCGAAAAATATACCGGCTTTGCCTTTGGCATGGGGCCAGAGCGTATTGCCATGCTCAAATACGGCATTGACGACATTCGCCTGTTCTGGGGCAACGATCTGCGCTTCTTGCAGCAGTTTTAGCGCACGCTTGGACATTGGCGTTTTTGCCGGCTGCCAGGGCCGCGCCAGAGGTCAGCGCGAATTTCGCCAGACCCCAGCACCCTCTTTATACCGGCGGCTGGCTGCCAGCGGGCTGCGACTGGCTTAGCCCGTGCAGAGTTGGTAGACGTTCTGCAATTTGCAATCCGCAATTCTCAAGGGAGACCTGATTATGCGCGTACCCATTTCCTGGTTAAAAGATTTTGTCACCATTGACCTACCCATCTCTGAAGTGGACACCATCCTTACTAACGCCGGGCTGGAAGTGAAAGGTATTGAATACATTGGCCTGCCCGGCGCCGACCTGGTATGGGATCGGGAAAAGGTTGTCCTGGGCCATATTCGCCGCGTGGAGCAGCATCCGCTGGCTGACCGGCTGGTGCTGGCAACTGTGGACTATGGCGGCGAATCTCCCGAAGTGACGGTGACCGGGGCGCCCAACCTCTTTGAGTTTGTGGGGCAGGGGGACATCACTCACCTGGGGCTATATGCTCCGTTTGCTCTGGAAGGGGCCACGCTGTATGACGGTCACAAGGTGGAGCGCAAGCAAACCAAACTGAAGGGACGTGAGCTACGCGGCATCTATAACCGCTGTATGCTTTGCTCGGAAAAGGAGTTGGGCATCAGCGATTCGCATGAGGGCATCATTCTGATGCGCAAAGATGAATGGTCGCCTGACTATCGCGCCGGTACGCCGCTGCAAGAGGTATTGGGCGATGCCGTGCTGGAAATTGACATCATTCCCAACATTGCTCGCTGCGCTTCGATGGTGGGTGTGGCGCGAGAGTATGCGGCGCTGACTGGTCAGCCAATGCGCTACCCCGATTATGACGTGTTAATGGAAGGGGAGCCGATAAACGGCCGTATCCAGATCACTACCGCCAACCCCGAACTCAATCCCCGCTTTGTTGTCCTGCTGATCGAAGGCGTGCAGCAAAAGCCTAGCCCTTACTGGATGCAGTATCGCCTGCGCCTGGCCGGGCAACGCCCCATCAACGTCGTCGTAGACATCAGCAACTACGTGATGTTGGAAATGGGGCAGCCTAACCACACCTTTGATTACGACTTTCTGCGCCGTCGCGCCGATCAGTATGCCCCCAACGGGCCTGTACACATTCATACCCGTCTGCCCTACGAAGGTGAAACCCTGACCACGCTAGATGGCGTGAAGCATAAGCTCCAGCCATACAACATTCTCGTGACCGACCCGTTGGGCAACCTGAGCCTGGGTGGCGTGATGGGCGGCGCAGACAGCGAAATCAAGCCAGAAACGACCAATGTGCTGCTAGAGGCAGCGGCCTGGAACTTCATCAACATTCGCCGCACCAGCACCCAGCTGGGCATTCACACCGACGCCGCGTTTCGCTTTAGTCGCGGCGTGCATCCCAGCCAGGCGCTGCTGGGAGCCAAACGCGCAGCGGAATTGCTGCGTCGTCTGGCAGGCGGGCGCGTGGCGCAGGGGATTGTGGACCTGTATCCCAACCCACCGCAGCCGGTTGTTGTGCGATTAGACCTGGCTTATGCGCGCCGCCTGAGTGGGCTGCCCCTTTCTGGCGCAGAAATAGCGGAGCTGCTACACCGCCTAGAATTTGCGGTGATCGTTGATGAGACGCACCTGACGGTAACTGTGCCCAATCATCGCATGGATATTGAGGGGGGGCACGACCTGGTGGAGGAGATTTGCCGCATGGTGGGCTACGACCGTATTCCCACTACCCCCCTTGCCGACGCTCTGCCCCCGCAGCGCGGCAATAACGAGTTGACGCAAGAAGAGCGCATCAAAGACATTTTGGTGCGCGCCGGGCTGCAAGAGATCATCAGCTATCGCCTGACCTCGCCAACGGCCGAGGCGCGTCTTTACCCCGGTGGAGCCCACCTGGAGTTGATGCAACCGCAGGCTTACGTGACCCTCACGAACCCCATCTCGCCAGAGCGCGCCGTGATGCGCCAGAGCGTGCTTGCTTCGGTGCTGGAGGCAGTGGCCAACAACGGCCGTTACCAGCCCCGCATTGCCCTGTTCGAGCTAGGACACGTGTATATCAACACCGGCCAGGCGCAGCTCCCCCTGGAAACGCCGCGCCTGGCGTTGGCGCTTACGGGTCAGCGCGAAGTGGCCACCTGGCAGCACAGCGAGCCAGCCAATTATCATTTCTTTGACCTGAAAGGCATCATGGAAGTTTTGTTTGCCAGCTTGCATCTGTCCCCGCGCTACGTCCCTGCGGCGCATCCCACCTACCGCCCAGGGCGGACGGCGCGCATCTTGTTGGGTGATGTCGAAATTGGTATCATGGGCGAACTGCACCCAGGGGTGAGCGAGGCCTTTGCCATCCGTCAGGAGGCAAGCCAGCCTGTGTTGGCGGCTGAGCTGTGGCTGGATGTTCTTATTCCGCGCATCCCCGCTATCTTCAAGTACCAGCCCCTTTCCACGTATCCGCCTGTGCATGAAGACCTGGCGGTTGTGGTAGATGCGGCGCTGCCGGCAACGGCCGTTGTCGAAGTGATGTCCCAGGCTGGTGCGCCCCTGCTCAAAGAGGTGGAGCTGTTCGATGTTTACACTGGCGCGCAAGTTCCCCCAGGCAAAAAGAGCCTGGCTTACCATCTTACCTTCCAGTCTGGCAGCAAAACTCTGTCAGACAAAGAGGTGGGCAAGTACCGGCAACGCATCATCCAGGAATTGCAAAAACAACTAAACGCCCGCCTGCGTGAGTAACGGCCGTAGACAAAGCTGGTTAGTTGGTTAGTTAGCAAGTTGGGGCACAGTTCAGACGATCTTTACAAATTTGAGCGCCGACTACCGACCGCCGACCGCGATTTTGCCCGTGATCGGCGGTCTGCCGTCGGCCGTCTGCGTTCAGAAATTTGTAAAGCGCCATTGCCAGAAAGCGTGAACCACGCCCTGGCTGGCTGGTTTCTTCTATACCCAACCAACTAACCAACCAACTAGACAAAATAACCAATTCTGTGCCATATTTAATTGGGCAAACTTGTTGACATTGCGTCTCGTGCATGATATAGTTGACATGTCAATAGTTGCGCTATCAACGAAACTGTAGGTAGAATGGCCTATGTGTGACAAAGAACTGCTCTATAACTTGATCAAAGAAACCTTCCTGTTGCTTGATGATGGTGACCGCCGCTTTTTTCGTCGGTTTGACCTTACGGTTTCCCGTTACTACGCCCTCCACCACATTGGCGAAGACCCTGGCATCTCCTTTAGCCTACTGAGTGATCGCATGGTGTGTGACAAGAGCAACGTCACGCGCATTATCAAAGGGCTGGAAGACGCCGGCTACGTAACACGCCACCCCCACGAAACAGACGGCCGTACCCTACGCCTGTACCTGACCGATGCGGGAACGGCCGTTTATCAGCAAGTAGCCCGTGCCCATCAACAATACAACGAAACCAGACTCAGCTGCCTGCACGAGATCGAGCACGAAACCCTTGTAGAGGGGTTAACCCGTCTGAACGAACATATGCGCGCGGAACTCGCGCTCATAGGTAGCTAACAAGGAAATCCTACATATTTGCCCCTACTTTTGCTAAAATCCGGTTCAAGGTCCCTACACAGGAGGTGATGCCTTTCCCCAGAATAGACAGGTCCATCAATCAATAGTTCTAGAAAAAGCTAGACACTCGATTTCCCAAAACACAAAATTCATTAAGTGAGGAGAAAGTAAGTAATGAAACACAACAAACTTTACCTGTTGCTCATTGTTTTGCTCATGAGCGCCATGCTTCTAGCTGCTTGTGGCGGCGGCACCACGACCCCCGAACCGGCTGCCCCGGAACCTGCGGCCCAACAGCCTGCCCCTGAACAGCCCGCCACGCAAGAACCCACTGCTGAACCCACCACAGCTCCTGCGCCAGAACCAGCCGCTCCGGTTGAGGACACTGGCGCTCGCCTGGTCATTTGGGCCGACGACACCCGCTCCGCCATTCTCAGCGAGCTGGCCGCCGACTTCAAAGCACAGTACGGCGTGACCCTGGTAGTCGAAGAGGTTGCCAACATCCGCGACCAGTTCACCATTGCCGCCCCGGCTGGCGAAGGCCCAGACATCACCCTGGTCCCCCATGATCAGGCTGGCTCCATGGTAGCCAGTGGTTTGCTGGCCCCCATCGACCTGGGACCAAAGGCAAGCCTGTTTGAGCCAAAGGCCCTGGAAGCCTTCACCTTCGACGGTGAGCTGTACGGGATGCCCTATGCTACCGAGAACCTGGGCTTCTTCTATAACACCGAGCTGGTTCCTGTGCCCCCCAAGACCTGGGACGAGCTGTATGAGATTGGCAAGCAGTTGCAGGCTGAAGGTAAAGTGACCTATGGCCTTTCTGTTTCTGGCACCACCTACGACATCTATCCGCTGCAAACCGCCTTTGGTGGCTACATTTTCGGTAAAGACAGCGCCGGCAACTGGAATCCCAACGACCTCGGCCTGGATAGCCCCGGCATGATTGCTGCCGTGCAGTGGCTGCAAGACCGCGTGCAAGAAGGGTTCATCAGCGACAGCACCGACTGGGACACCGCCCACGTTCTCTTCGAGACCGGCGAAACCCCCTTCATCATGGCTGGCCCCTGGGCGCTAGAGCGCATCCGCAAATCCGGCGTGCCCTATGCGATCACCAACTTCCCTGCCGGCCCGGCGGGTGAAGGGTATCCCTTCTCTGGGGTGCAGGGCTTCATTATCAATGCTTTCAGCAAGAACGTGCTGTTGGCTGAAGCCTTCCTGACCGAGTTTGTGGCCACCGAGGATGTGATGCGCAAGCTATACATCGCCGGCAACCGTCCCTCTGCCTTCACCCCCGTATTGGAAACCAGTGAAGACGCTGACTTGCAGGCGCTCGGTGAGGCTGGTGCCAACGCCAGCCCCATGCCCGCCATTCCGGAAATGGGCTCTGTCTGGGGTTCCTGGAACGATGGCGTTGTCCTGGCGATGCAGAACCAACAGTCTGCGGCTGAATCTATGGCCAATGCGGCTGCTCAGGTGCGCGCCATCATTGGCGGTGCCTTCTCTGGCATGGTTAATGTGCCCGGCTCCTGGCAGTCTGCCGCTGGCTGCCCCGGCGACTGGCAGCCTGACTGTACCGTGACCGCCCTGACCAAAGGCGCTGATGGCCTTTACACCGGTACTTTCAATATCCCCGCTGGCGATTACGAAGCGAAAGTTGCCCTGGACGGTAGCTGGGCAGTCAACTACGGCGTTGATGGCGTGCAAGATGGCGACAACTACAAGTTTAGCCTGACGGCCGATGGCAGCGTGACCTTTACCTACGATCCAAACACCAACATTTTGACCATCGAAGTCAAGTAAACCTTTTGCGCGGATAAAGAAGGCCGAGGGAAAATCTCCCTCGGTCTTCTTTGCTTATGGGGTAAGGAGAAAAAGACATGGCGACCTTGCAGCCTGTTAGACGGCAAAGCGGAAACCCTTTTGGCCTGGAAGCCAATGTGCCATCCATGTTGCGCATCCTGGTGTTGCTTGCCATTGATATTTCGGCGATCTGGTTCATTTCCCAGGCATTTACCCTGGGCTTTACCACACTTGCTGCGGTTCTGGTTGTTGTCTTGGTGATGATAAATGTGGTCACGTTGCTTGAAAGATTTAGCCCCGTTCGCTGGATGGTGGCAGGCCTTTCCTTCATGATTATCTTTGTCATCTACCCGATTTTCTTCACCGTGTACGTTGCTTTTACCAACTATGGTGATGGGCATCTGGTCACCCGGGAACAGGCGCTGGCGCAAATTCTGGACAGAATGTACCTGCCCGAAACCGGCCGTTCCTACTCCTGGACTGCCTTCCGCTCCCCCGAGGGAGAATATGCCCTGTGGTTATTAGATGCTGAAGGCAATGGTTTTTTGGCGCAACCCGGGCGGCCAATCCGCGCTGTGCAGCCAGGTGAAGAGGGCGTTGGTGAACTGGATGCCAACGGCATTCCCCTGACCATTGAAGGGTATAATCGCCTGAACACCATTCAGGCCTCCACAGACCCTAATATCAGAAGCATTCAATTTGGTGATGAGGAAGAGGGGTTCACCGTACAGATACGCACCAACGCGGAGGCGGGCGAGCTTTTGCCGCGTTACACCTACGATGAAGACGCTGATACGCTGCTCGATAACCTGACCGGAGTCTTGTATGTCAATATAGATGGTACATTTACCTCTACGGTCAATAGTAGCGACCAGATTCGCCCCGGCTTCCGTGCATTTATTGGCTGGGAAAACTTCAGGCAATTTTTTGGCAACCCGGCGCTGCGAGGGCCGTTAGTAAGAATTATTATTTGGAACTTTGCCTTTCCTTTGCTGAGCGTGCTGAGCACATTTGCCCTGGGGCTGGCAATTGCCATTATGTTTAACCAGCGCGATTTCCCGTTTAAGCGCATTATTCGCTCTTTGCTGCTGATTCCTTATACGATTCCTGGGTTGATTACGATCATCATCTGGCGCGGTATGATGAACCCGGAATTGGGGGTTATCAACCGCACGCTGACTAATCTGTTTAACATTTCCATTCCCTGGACAACGGATGCCAATTGGGCCAAGGTGGCTATTCTGCTGGTTAATTTGTGGTTGGGGTATCCGTACTTCATGCTGGTTTGTAGTGGCGCTTTGCAGGCTATTCCCAGCGATTTGTATGAGGCAGCTGAGGTGGATGGGGCAAATATCTGGCAGCAATTCCAGCGCATTACCCTGCCGCTGCTGCTGGTGGCGGTTGGGCCGCTGCTCATTGCCTCTTATGTATTTAATTTTAATAATTTCAACCTGATTTACCTCTTTATTGCCGGTGGGCCACCCATTGCCAATGCTACGGCACAAGCCGGGCATACAGACATTCTCATTAGTTATGTGTATAAGATGGCTTTTGAAGGGGGTGGACGCGGAGTGCAATACGGTTTGGCTTCGGCCATTACCATTGTGATCTTCTTTGTCGTGGGCGCGATTACTTTGTTCCAATTCCGCTTTACAAATATGTGGGAGGAGGTTAGCGAAAATGTCTAGCATGGCTACTTTCGGGCGTGTTAGCCAATCTATGAAGGCGCAAAAGCAGCTTGGTATTGCCGTGCGCCTGGTGATTGCGGTAATCCTGATTATTTTCTCTATCTTTCCCGTTTTGTGGATTGTTTCGGCGGCCTTTAATCCGGCCAACTCGTTGGCCTCGGCGCGGCTCATACCGCAGAATGCGGGGTGGGATAATTTCTATATCTTGTATCCGCCTGCGGATGC
This sequence comes from uncultured Anaerolineae bacterium, assembly GCA_937943625.1. Classification (GTDB taxonomy): domain Bacteria; phylum Chloroflexota; class Anaerolineae; order Promineifilales; family Promineifilaceae; genus JACSRF01. The sequence continues at coordinate 78,046 of CALEAD010000008.1, forward strand.
GGCCGTGCGCACCTGGTCGGCGAATTTGTTTGGACGCGATATTTTCCCGCCGATTCCGCCTGGGCGCTTTGTGTTCCCATTTTGGACCTGGTGGTGGAACTCGATCAAAATTGCTACGATTACGACGTTTCTGGTGTTGTTCATTACGACAACGGCCGCTTATGCGTTTTCTCGTTTTCGGTTTGCTGGCCGCCAGGCCATGCTGAAGGCGATCTTGCTGATCCAGGTATTTCCGAATCTGCTGGCGCTGGTGGCGATCTTCTTGATGATCTCTCAGGTAGGTGACATCATCCCCTGGCTGGGGCTGAACACCCACGCCGGGCTAATTCTGGTGTACATGGGCGGCGCGATGGGGATTAACATCTGGCTGATGAAGGGGTTTATGGATACCATTCCGCGCGACATTGACGAATCGGCGATGGTGGATGGTGCTTCGCGGTGGCAGATTTTTTGGATGCTCATTTTGCCCTTGCTACGCCCAATTTTGGTAGTCATTGGCATCCTTTCCTTTATCGGCACCTATGGTGACTTTGTGCTGGCGCGTATTTTGCTGAAAAGCACGGAGCAGTACACGCTGATGGTGGGGCTGCAAATTTTCACTTCTGGGCAGTTCTCGCAAAAGTGGGGTGCTTTCTCTGTAGGCGCGCTGATGGGTGCGCTGCCCATCATGGTGATCTACCTGGCGCTGCAAGACCAGATTGTGGGTGGTCTGACAACGGGCGCAGTCAAAGGGTAGGGAATTGTGGCATGGTTCATCATCTTCTCTGGAAACGGTGCTTAACAAATCTTTGACCGCAGACGGCCGACGATAGGCCGCCCATCACTGGCAACATCGCGGTTGGCAGTCGGGTGCGGTCAAAGTGTAAAGATCGCTTGAAACAGGCCGAAATTGTTAATTGTAAATAGGGGTGGTTTATGCAATGGCGAGTTAAAAGCATTGCGGCTGCTCTGGTGGTAGGAATAGCCTTGCTCTGGCAGCAGGGCTATTTTTGCACCTGGTCGGCGCAGGCAGCAGATTTATTGGCAATTGTTGTCGGCGAAAGTCGCCCGCAGACGTTGTTTGCGGATGTGAGCCGCGCCGCTGGCGTGGTGCAGACGCGCCAGGGGAATGAGCGCACTATTGGCCAGGCGTGGGGGGATTATGATGGGGATGGCTGGCCGGACCTGTATGTGACAGATGCCGAAGGCCCAAATGTGCTGTTTCGTAGCAATGGGGATGGCACGTTTAGCCGTTCGCCACTGACTGAACAGGTGGCGCTGCCCGATGGCTACAGCGGGGGCGCGACCTTTGTGGATTATGACAATGATGGCTGGCCTGACCTGTACGTGGTGAATTGGGGGGCGAATGTGCTTTTCCGCAATGAGGGAGGGCAGCGCTTTGTGGATGTGACCGAGGTTGCTGGCGTCGGCGACACGGCAAACGGGCAATCGGCTTCTTGGGGAGATTTTGACCAGGATGGCTACCTGGATTTGTACGTGGCGAATTGGTCTTGCTATCCGCGCTGCGGACGGCCGTCTACGGGTGACAGTGATCGCCTCTACCGCAACAATGGTGACGGCACGTTTAGCGATGTGACCCACTGGCTGAACAGCAAAGTCCTTGGCTCTGGTTTCATTGCCAGCTTTGTAGATTACGATAATGATGGTGACCCGGATATTTACCTGGTCAATGATGAATTCATTCATCCGATTGGCAATGCGCTGTGGCGTAACGATGGTCCCGGTTGTAAGGGATGGTGCTTTACTGAAGTGTCAGCGCAACTCAATGCGGACACGCGGGTGATGGGCATGGGGTTGGCGGTGTTTGATTATGACAACGACGGCCGTTTCGATTTTTACTTTTCCAACGCCGGCCCAATGACGCTGCTGCGCAATCAGGAAGATGGCACCTTTGTCAACGTCGCGCCCCAGGCGGGGGTAGACCTGCCCACGGGCATTGGCTGGGGCGCTGTGGCTTTTGACTATGACAACGATGGCTGGCAAGACCTCTACCTGGCGGTGATGACTACCGTAGATGGCAAAGGTATTCCCGCCAATCCGTTGTGGCGCAACAATGGCGATGGCACGTTTGCCCTGATTGATTCTTACTCCGGCGCGAGCGCAGTGGGCCCCAGCATGGGTGTGGCTACAGCCGATTATAACCAGGATGGCTGGGTAGACCTGCTGGTGGGTGATGCCATGCTTGGTTACCAGTTGTTGCGCAACCAGGGTGCGGCACTTTTCCCTGACCATAACTGGCTAACGTTGCAGCTCATCGGCGGCGGTCCGGTGAACTGCGACGCGGTTGGCGCCAGGGTTGAGGTGCGCACGCCAGACGGCCGTTTCCAGATGCAAGAGGTGCGTAACGGCGTCAGCCTGGGGGCGGGCAGCGAGCTGGCGTTGCACTTTGGCCTGGGCCGGGCGCGTGCCGTAGATGTAACGGTGCGCTGGCCCGACGGCCGTATGCAACAATTTGCCAATGTGCCTGCCAACCAGCGCGTGGTGCTGCCCTACCCGCTGGATGCGCAGGCAGAAGCGGCGCAGCGCCTGGCGCTGTACAGCCGTGCTGTTCCCCCGGCAGAAACCGTGCGCACCATTCCCTGGCCCATTTTGCTCATGGTTAGTGCTTTGCTGGTAACGGCCGTTTTCCTCTTTGCTGGGCGTGCCTTCCCCCAACCTGTTCTGGGCCCGAACCGCGCCTGGATGCCAGTGGTGCTGCTGTTGGTGTTGTTTGTCGGGCTGGTCGTGTGGCTGGAAAACGGCCAGCAGCCCAACCAACCAACCAGCCAGCTAACTAACCAACCCAACCAACCCGACCAACTCACCCCCCTCCCCCAACTCCTGGCCGTGCTGGGCGTTACCCTGCCACAGCGCAGCCCGGCGCAGCCGGAAGCCAAAGTGCGGCTGGGCGAGGCGCTCTTCTGGGACCCGCTGCTTAGCGGCAACAAAGACATCAGTTGCGCCACCTGCCACCACCCCCTCTTTGCTACTGGCGACGCGCTCTCCGTCTCCATCGGCACGGGGGGAACGGGGCTGGGGTTGGCGCGGAGCATGGGCGAGCGGCGCGATTTGATACCGCGCAACGCGCCGCCCATTCTCAACCTGGGCCTGGAAGAATTCACCGTCATGTTTTGGGACGGCCGTGCACACGGCACAGCGACTACCGGCTTTGTTTCCCCGGCTGATGACGACCTGCCCTTCAACCTGGAAAACATCGTTGCCGTACAGGCAATGTTCCCCATCATCTCCCGCGACGAAATGCGCGGTAAGCGCGGCGACCGCGACATCTTTGGCGAGCGTAATGAGCTGGCCGCCATTCCCGACCACGACTTTGCCGGCGTATGGGCGGGCGTGATGGCGCGCCTGTTGGCCGTGCCGGAGTATGTGGAGCTGTTTGCCGCGGCCTATCCAGACACGCCCACAGCAGAGCTAACCTTTGCCCACGCCGCCAACGCGCTGGCCGCCTACCAGATGGAAACCTTTACTTTTTTGGACAGCCCCTGGGACCGCTATCTGGCGGGCGACCTGGATGCGCTGACGCCAGAAGCAGAGGCGGGCGCGCGCCTCTTTTACGGCGCCGCCGGCTGTGCCCAATGCCACAGCGGCCCATTGATGAGCGACCTGAAATTTTACAACCTGGCTGTGCCGCAAATTGGGGATGGCAAGGGAAACGAACGGCCGTTGGACTTTGGCCGCGCGCGTGAAACGGGCTATCAGGCCGACCTGTTTGCCTTCCGCACACCGCCGCTGCGTAATGTGGCAATCACCGGCCCCTGGATGCACAATGGCGCCTTCACCACGCTGGAAGCGGCCGTGCGCCACCACTTTAACCCGTTGCCCACCTATGACATCACGCAGCTGACGCCGCTGATGCAGCAAACGGTGCAGGGGCCGGAGATTCTCTACATTGCCACCACGGCGCCCTCGCTGAGCGGGCCCACGCCCTACTTGAGTGATGCCGAAGTGGCGGCGATATTGGCCTTTTTGCAATCACTGACTTCGGAAACGGCCGTTGACCTGCGCCACACCATCCCCACTCGCGTACCCAGTGGATTGCCTGTCGAACTCCCTTAACTTTTTCCCTTAGAAAAGCCAAAGGCAGTCATCACTTGCCTGAAATTTTCCAGCGCGCTTGAGTAACCCTGGAATTTTTAGTAACTGTTCAACCTCTCTAGGATTTAACCGCGAAGAACACAATGAACGCAAAGACTTTTTGTTTTTGCCAGATAGATGAGCTGACGGATGGCTGCCCCCATCCCTCCGTGGCGATAGTGACCGAAATGAGGATTGCTGTTGCAATGAATAGTGACTGACATTATTGGCGGCCTGAGACAGGGAGATGGGGGCATTGGTCAGGTTAGGAACCGTCTGGCCGTCCACACGAGCGGCACGCTCAAGAGAAGTTCACTAAAATTACCCACGTAAAACCGGCCACCACTTCCGATGCTGGCAAAAATAAATATGAGGAAAGAGCCTACGGCCATCCACTTCCAGCCCGTATGACGCCAGAGGGAAATACCGGCAAGCAGCATAAAAATAATAGTGGACATTGCAGGGACGGGTGGCCCCGGCAATTGGTGTAAACCGGCGCTCTAAACTGCAGGTTCAGGAGAAAAATATCCTCATAGACACCGAACCCAATAAGCAGTGTGGCTAAAACACAGATAAGGATGTGATTGGTTCGGCTTTGCGCCCAACCCAGTCCGCCGTGGCGCACAACGCCGAAGCCAAAGATAATCAGAAGCGGTGTGGCCAGCGCGTGGATGACAAAACGACCAATGTTCAGCGTCCGTAATAGTCCACCTTCAGGCAAGAAATGGCCAAGCAAAATAATTAGCACATCATACGTCAGGCCAGCTATCACAATCAACAAGAGCAGCGCGTAGGAGAGCCACTTGCTCTTGTACACGTTCCATGATTGCCAGGTTAGCCAGGAAAATACGGCTGTAAAAACAACATACACTGCAAGTATCATCTTTATCCCTCATCAAGACAAACCGCTCTCCGCCGACTGACAGAGCTTGTGGTGGCCGAGGCACACACCCAATACCGTACCATAATTGGATATTACTTACCCTTATAACGTAAGTTTTGCACAATCAGAAGCGATTTCATGAAAAATCGCCAAAAATAAAAGTCGAACCTTTACAACCTGCTCAATAGTGGCAGGCTCATAGCGACATTTCACAACGAGGTCGCCATGAGTCACATACAAACATC
>CALEAD010000009.1 GCA_937943625.1 uncultured Anaerolineae bacterium
ATGTTTGTATGTGACTCATGGCGACCTCGTTGTGAAATGTCGCTATGAGCCTGCCACTATTGAGCAGGTTGTAAAGGTTCGACTTTTATTTTTGGCGATTTTTCATGAAATCGCTTCTGATTGTGCAAAACTTACGCTAAATATGATCGAGATCGAATTCTCTGCACTGACAAGGCTTTGTTTAGACCGCCGCATACCAAGCCAAGACCTACTTGAACGGGAAGTTCTTTCCCTGGTGGCTCAACGCAAAGCGGATAAAGTCAAGATCACCTGGCAGTTCTCAGTGCAATCGGCTCGTTGCAAGCTCAACTCGCATTATGTTAAGGTTCATTCAGACAACGAAAAGTTTAAGGAAATTCAGTTTACGGTGTATTAAGTATGTTACAGCACGGCAGTCATATATAGCCCATCCAGGGCAAAACCCAACTTGCGGTAATACTCGCGTGTGCCAATGGCGCTGATGACGGCAATACGGCCGTAGCCCGCCTGCCGCGCCATCTCTTTGGCCGTTTCTACCAGGCGCGTACCTAGCCCCATGTGTTGCGCCTCGCCCTGGCTCTCTTCTCCCAGCGGCAGCACCGGCCCATACACGTGCACCTCGCGGATCATGGCATGTCCCGCCAGCTCTGGCAGGGGCAACACCACCCCGGCGTTGGGCAAAGAGAGGCGCAAGAAGCCGGCAATCTGGTCATCTTCGGTGACAAAGCTAAGAAAATGCTCCAGCGTTGCATCGGTTTCATACGATTCAACCGTCAGGCGCAAATCCGCAGGCGCCAGGCGCGCTCGTTTTACTTCGCGGCAACGGATGCACTGGCAGCGCAGCCCTTGCGCCGCCAGGCGCTGCTGCGCCAGCTGGCGCAGATTGGCCTTCTTGAACCCTGCAACGACATTCGTCGTGGGAATATCGCGGATGATGCGCGTGAGGCGGGCGTAGCGCGGGGTTTGCGCCTTGCAGCGTGCCAGCACGTCTACGACCTCTTCTTCGGTATAGGGTTGATATTCGCCGCGCTGCCAGTAGGCGTATAGCTCAGCGTTTTGCAGCAGCATGGTAGGGTAGATTTTTAGCTCGTCGGGGCGAATGGCGGGATCGGCCCAGATACGGCCGTAATCTACCACATCACTCTCTACCGTAGCCCCCAGCAGATTGGGCATCCAATGGCCGTGAATTTTGTACCCGGCCAGCCGCAGCAGGCGAAAAGCGTCGCGGGTGGCCTGCACGTCGTGGCCACGCCGGTTCAGCGCCAGTACCCGCTCGTCCAGGCTTTGGATGCCAACCTGCACCTTCGTCACGCCCAAATAGCGGAACCAGCGTAGCTCCTCTGGGGTGATGTGATCCTGGCGCGTTTCCACCACCAGCCCTACGTTGCGTCGCATCGCCGTGGCGTTGTATGCCTGCGCCTCGGCCAGCGTGGGCAGCTCTACGCCATTCATGGCGTCAAAGCAGCGCTTGATGAACCATTCCTGGTAGTCGCGGCGGTAGCTAGACCAGGTGCCACCCAAAATCAACAGCTCGATTTTGTCTACAGGGTGGCCAATTTGCGCCAGCGCGCGAATGCGCCCAGCCGTCTGATCGTAGGGGTCAAATTTGTACCGCTCGGCGCGCTGTGCCCCCGGCTCGTCGTGCAAGTAGCTTTTGGGCATGCGATAGTCGGTGGGGCAAAAGATGCACTCGCCTGGGCAGGGATACGGCTTGGTAAGAACGGTGACAACGGTGACGCCGGACTGGCTGCGCACAGGCTTGGTCTGGAGCGCAACGCGTACTTCTGTGTCAAAGGTCAGGTAGCCCTGGTCGCAGAGGCGCTGGTATATGTCTAGCACTTGGCTTTTAGACATCCAGGGCAGGCCGCGCGCGGTAAATTGGCGCATGATCTGGTTATAGCGGGGTTCGGACAACGGCCGTTTGCTAACCAGGCGCGTGATCAGTTCGGCATAGAGCGCCTCTTGTCCGGCAATGGGCACGCTCTCGCGCCGTGCCTGCCATTCAGCGTCGTAAGTATCTATTTCCACAACAGGGACATACTCAAACGGTTTGTGCTTGCTCATAACTTCAGATAGATGAGACAGATTTCTGAGACCTGGCCGGTCTTAGGGCAATGGTTTGGCAGCATGGACGTAAGTGGTGGAAGCTAAAATGTGGGCATTGGCGCGGCGGTTCAGGTGGGCGTCTAACGGCCGTACTAACAGTGCCCAGCCTGCGAACAAAGCCAACAGTAGTTGGCGCAGCAGCGGCAGGTGCACATATTCGGCCACAAAGCGGTAATTCAGGCTGGTGAGCGCGTAGGTTGGCCCCACGCACACACCCGCAGAACGTATCTCGAACCCGGCGCGACGTAGCAACCGCTCTTGCCCAACCAGAGTGTAGTTTTGGAAGTGGTTGGGGTAAGCATGAAAGTGCTGCATAAATGGGGTGACGGCCAGCACCTGTCCTCCCGGTCGAAGCGCGCGAAACATTTCGGCAACGGCCGTTTCCGGGAACTCCAGATGCTCCAGCACCGCCTCAATATGGAAGGCATCTACCGCATCATCGGCGTAGGGCAAGGCATACGCATCGCCCACCACGTGCACGTTGGCAAACAAGCCAATGTTCAGGTTGGTCAGCCTGGGGTGGACGTGAAATGGCCCGCCGCCAACGGCCACACACAGCGCACCATCCGGCTGTTGTGCCACAGTCTGGGCGAAGGCGCGTCGCGAGGGTTCACTGCGGTAGTCACGCGCAGCCCACCGCGTCACCCAACGCGGCCAGAGCGGCTGCCGCCCCGCCTGCTGATACTCGATGGCCATTTTGCCCTGCTCTTGCGCCAGGTAGGCCGCCTGTTGCGCTTCAGGCATCATCACGGGCACGCCGTGGATGAGGGGGTAGCGGTATGCAGCATCGGCCGTTGTCAACCAGCCATCGTCCCATTGCAGCGGGGCATGGGTGCGCGGGCAAACCAGTCGCCCAGAGTTTACTTGTTCGGCAATGCTAAGCATGTTCAGTAAATTATCAGGAAGTTGGATAGGTTGGTTGGGTTGGGTAGGTTGGTTGGGTTGGTTGGGTTGGGTTGGTTGGGTTGGGTAGGTTGGCTGGGTTGGTTGGGTTTGTTAGTTGGTTAGTTGTTAACCAACCAACTAACAAACCAACAAACCAACCAACAAACCAACCAACTAACCAACAAACCATCAAGCAATTTCTGCCAACAACTCTACCATCATGCGCAGCGTCTCTACGTCGAAAACAGTGATGTTCAGCGTGGTGATGGGGCTGTGCAGCCAGCGGTACAGCCGCTCCTTCACACGCGCGCGGGGGCCAACTAGTGCTACCTCATCAATCAGCGCAGCGGGCACTTGCGCCATCGCCGCCCCTTTGTTGCCGCTCAGGTAAAGCTCCTGAATGGCGAGCGCCTCTGCCTCGTAGCCATAGCGCGCTGCCAGGTCGGTGTAGAAGTTTTTGCCTTTAGCCCCCATGCCGCCAATGTAGAGGGCCAGAAACGGCCGTAGCATGTTATAGGCTATCTGCAAGTTATCATGAATGACCACCGAAACGGTCGGCGCAATATCAAAATTGGCGTATCCCTTGCCGTTGCCTGCTTTGGCAAAACCCGCTTCTATCTGCTCTTTATAGACCAGGTCGTACTTATCGGGCGAAAAGAAGATCGGCAACCAGCCATCAGCAATTTCGGCTGCCAGCCCCACATTTTTGGGGCCGATGGCGGCCAGGTAGATGGGAATGTCTGGCGCCGCTTCCAGGGTGCTCTTCAGCGGCTTGCCCAGGCCGGTGGCGTCTGTGCCCTGGTAAGGAATCTGGTACAGCTTACCTTCGTAGGTTAGGGGCGCTTCACGGGCAAAGATAGCGCGCACAATCTCTACGTATTCGCGTGTGCGCACCAGCGGTCGGGCATAGCTGACGCCATGCCACCCTTCTACTACCTGCGGCCCGGAGAGGCCCAGACCCATCAGGAAACGGCCGTTGCTCAACTGATCGAGCGTCATGGCTGTCATGGCGGCATTAGCCGGCGTGCGCCCCGGCATCTGCATGATGGCCGTGCCTAGCCTGATGCGGCTGGTGAGCGCGCCCAGCCAGGCCAGCGGCGTGACCGCATCTGAGCCATACGCTTCGGCCGTCCAGACAGCATAGACCCCCAGGCGGTCGGCTTCTTGCACCAATTCTACGGGCAACTCTATTTTGCGGCTGGCATAACCAAGCATTAACCCCAGTCTCATACGCACCTCCGGAATAACCAACAGGGCATGGTTCAGCTGAGCTTCACAAATTTGGCCGCCTACGGCAGTCGGCGGTCGTAGCTCAGCAGTTGGCAGTCAGGAAATTGTAAAGCGCCGTTTCCAGAAAGCTGAATACACTGTTAACAAAATAACCTAAACTTTCTCATGTCATTCCGAGGAGTCTTCGACGAGGAATCCTTGCTACTTGTAAAGGAGAGAGATTCCTCCCCATTCGACTGCACTCAGGGCCGCAGGCTCCGCTCGGAATGACAGGCAAAGCGTTAAGTTAAGAAGAGTTATTTAACGATGTACTGAACCACACTGTCAATAGCCAACAGTCAGTGGCCAATGAATGATACTTGACAATTAGCCATTGGCAATTAGCAATTGGCAATTGGTAACCACCCGGTCGCCAGGATAAAGTCTTGTCAGAGTGTGAAATTGCCCCCCTGTGCAAAATCGGTTAATATGCGTTTTGTTCGTAATTTCAATTCAATTACGGTAAGGACTGGCTGGCGTGATCAGGCGTGGGGCGCAGCACAAGGAAGGTTCTGCGCACCGCTTCACTTAATTTGGCCAATCACAGCGAATAGCTAAAGAAAAGCAAGAAAAAACAATGAGCGAAATTGTAATTGAAACGCACAATCTGACCGTTTTCTACGGCCGTCACCGGGGGATCAAAGATGTGAATTTGGCGGTGGAGAAAGGTGAGGTGTTTGGTTTTCTGGGGCCAAATGGGGCAGGCAAAACAACGACCCAGCGAGTTTTGCTGGACGTGATTCGCCCCACAACTGGCCGGGCCGCTATTTTTGGCCTGGATTGTCGCAAACAAGGCGTCGAGTTACGGAAGCGGGTCGGATATTTGCCCGGTGAATTAGCCCTTTATAAGGACATGCGCGCCAGCGAGTTTTTTGCAATGTACGAATATTTACGGGGTGAAAATGGCGCAAAAGGGTATTGGCGCACCCTGGCTGAACGGCTAGATTTGGACACCAGCCGCAAAATCGGCAACTTTTCCCGAGGAAACAAGCAAAAAGTGGGGGTGGTAGCAGCTTTCATGAATCGCCCCGATTTGCTCATATTGGATGAGCCAACGGGCGGATTGGATCCACTGGTCCAGCAAACGGTCATGGAGATGGTGCGCGAGGTGAAAGCCGACGGCCGTACCGTCTTTTTTTCTTCCCACATCCTGCCAGAAGTCCAGGCTGTTTGCGATCGCGTCGCCATCATTCGCGAGGGGGAGCTGGTGGCCACGCAGCGTATCGAGGAGCTTATTGCGCAAAGAGTGAACCGCATAAGCCTGATATTTACCACCTTGCCGCCAGCAGGCGTATTTGAAATTCCAGGAGTGACCGAGCTAAAACGCACAGAGCAGACCATATTCCTGGAAGTGCAAGAGAATCTGGCACACGTTTTAGCTGTTGCGGCCCAGCACAATATTCAGGATATTGAAACCCATAATGTGAGCCTGGAGGATGTCTTTCTGGCCTACTATGGCAAAGGCAGCGGAGGCAACCATGATTAGGTTAATCTGGCAAGAGTTAAAATTTCGGTGCAACGCCATGATTGGCTGGAGTTTGGGGCTATCCTTTTTCCCCGTTGTGTACATCGGCATCTATCCGCAAGTTGCCGACCAGATGGCAGGTTTGGCAGACCTGGAGCTTTATAGGGCTTTGGGCATGAGTTTGGGCACATTTCCAGATTGGGTGGGTTCCATTCTCATCGTTTTTATGCCCCTGGTGGCCGCCATTTACGGCATACTGAACGGGACGGGCACGCTGGCCGGGGAGGAGGAAGACGGCCGTTTGGAGATGATGGTTACCCTGCCCCTGCCGCGTTGGCAAATTGTCACCGCCAAAGCTATTGCCCTGGTGATTTCTTCTTTTTTGATGTTTGTTGCGGTCTCCACGGTCTCTTTGCTTGTCTTTCAAGCGATTGAGAGCCAGATTGAAACCGATCTCAGGGGGCTAGACTTGTTTATGGCCGTCTTATCTGCCTGGCCCTTGGTATTTGCCGTGGGGATGCTCAGCATGTTTCTGGCTGCTTTCAGCGCAAAACGGCGCATCGCGGCCATGATTGCCGCAGCCGTTCTGGCAATCAGCTATTTTGGCAGCAATCTGGCAAATTCAACGACAGCGCTTGAGCCCCTTGAACCATTTTTTCTCTTCACCTATTTAGACGCAGCCGGTACGGCCGTTGCAGAGGGCCAACAAGCTGGCAATGTGTTGGTCTTGCTTGGTGTAGGGGTGGTAGCTTTTCTCCTGACGGTATTCTTCTTCGAGAATCGTGATTTAACCGTGGGGGCCTGGCCATGGCAGCGGGCCAGGGTTAGCTGATAGCAAAAGAGCACCGCTTTTACGGCGCTCTTTTCGTATTATGCCCTCACGGAGATTCGAACTCCGGTTTTAAGCTTGAAAGGCTTACGTCCTGGTCCCCTAGACGATGAGGGCAAGCGGAGGGAATTCTATCATTGCCCCCTGGTTCGGTCAAGGTTGTTTTGAATTGTTCAACAGCTGTTTACCTTAACGTAAGTTTTGCACAATCAGAAGCGATTTCATGAAAAATCGCCAAAAATAAAAGTCGAACCTTTACAACCTGCTCAATAGTGGCAGGCTCATAGCGACATTTCACAACGAGGTCGCCATGAGTCACATACAAA
>CALEAD010000010.1 GCA_937943625.1 uncultured Anaerolineae bacterium
GTCTCATCTATTATTGACACAGAGGGAACAGGTGCAGTACGACGCGGCTGGCAACCCCTTGGCGATGCAAACTACCCGCTGGCAGGTCACGGACCTGGGCGGCGGGCGGCGCTTCGTCGCGCCGGTTGCTGCCTGCGCCTATCCCAACGGCGGGGGCGGGCCGTACAGCCGCAGCGACTATACGTATGATGGCTACGGCAATGTCACCCGTGTCGTGCAGTACGGCGACGCCACCTGCACGGGGGATGAAGCGACGGTAGAGCGGCAATACGTCTACAACACGGGTCGCTGGATTGTGGACCGGCCCTCCAGAGAGAGTCCCAGGCGAAAACAAAGCTCACCCAGTTCTTCCAGGTTAAAAAGACGTACCAGCAGGTCATAAATGCTGTTCAGATATTGGGTGTAGGTTGGGTCATTCATTACTCCTCCAGCAATAGTAGCCCCAGGCGGTGAGGCGGCAGGTGTAGGTTGGTATGCGCAGGTTTGGTAACCTGCGCTACGTTTTTATTCGTGGTGGTGTGCCCCACATATGAAGTCTCCTGTGTACTGGCCTACAAAGGATACCTCATCACCAGCACATGTAGCAATAAGTGAATGACCAACGGAAGGTGACTAACTGACCGCTTTTGTACACTTTCCCTATCCTGGTGATATAATTTGCCCACTGATGGGCAGGATTCGCGGGGATTAACAGCCCGCAAAGCGTGAAGCGTGGTAAGAAAGAAAGTGCGTTTCCCGTCACGCCCTATTCCCAAATCGGCAATTCTTCGAGGAGGCAGAAACGATGAGTGAAAGCGAGTTGGTTATATCCGTAGAATCGTTGAAGCGCGTAGACCTGGTTAAACTGGCAGGGCGCATTGACAGCAGCAATGCCGAACAGGTAGACGGGACGTTCAAGGAGATTATTGAAAACGGCCGTGTCAACATTGTGGTTGATCTTTCCGAGGTCAACTACATGAGCAGCGCCGGGCTGCGCGCGCTGGTTTCGGCCCTGCGCGAGTGTAAACAGCGGCGCGGCGACGTGCGCCTGGCCAACGTTTCTGAGCGCGTACAAGAAGTTCTCTCTCTGGCTGGCCTTGATTCCTTGTTTGAAAGCTTTAGCGACGTCACCAATGCTGTGGGTAGTTTTTAGGTAGATTGAGTGGGTTGGATGGTTTATTAGTTGGTTGGTTTGCTGGTAAACAGTTGTAAAGTGGTTGTGTCTATTGGCGTAAGACCGTATCACGGAGAGCGACAGAGGAGGCACGGAGAGCCACAGAGAAAAAAATCTCTGGTTTTCCTTACTGGAATCTGGCGAAATTTGCGCTGACCGCTGGAGCCATAGCGCGATTTGGCAAACGCGCTACAGTGGCAGCCAACAAAAACGCCAGTGCCCGGTTCCTTAATAAAACTTCGTGCCTTCCCCGTGTTGCTCCGTGTAACCATCCTGAGCCTATCTAGTTACAAACAGTCAACCAACCAAACAACCAACTAACTACATTCCCCGCCAACAGCTTACGCACCCTCTATGGCAAATACAGTCCTCACCGTCCCCGGACGCTATGATCAGATTCAGAAGATTGTGGCCTTTGTCACCCAAGGCGCCAGAGAAGCTGGGCTGGACGAAGACGCCATCTTCCACGTAGAGCTTTGCTGCGACGAGGCCTGCACCAACATCATTGAACATGCGTACGGCGGGGAAGATGTGGGCATGATCCGCGTGCGCTATGAGCTGCTCGCGGACGCATTCAAAATGATTATTCAGGACAACGGCCGTCCTTTTGATCCAGACCAGGTTCCTCCCCCCTCCCTGCCAACAGTTCCTGCGAATAGCGCGGCAGATAGCACCTTGAGCCAGCCGCAAATTGGCGGCCTGGGCCTTCACTTCATGCGCAAGTTGATGGATGAAGTGCAGTTTAGCTTTAATGCGGGCGGCGAAAATACGCTGATTATGATTAAAAAATTGGCGACTGGAGGCAACTCGTGAGCGTATGGCAAGAACCAATTCCCAGTCTGACTGGGGCCTGGCTGATTGGCGTGCAAGGGCGACTTGATCACACCCTTTCCCCCACTCTAGAAGCAACACTCAACCAGCTGTTGGCGCAACAAACCATGCACCTGCTGGTAGACCTGGCCGAGGTCACCTACATTAACAGCGGTGGGTTACGCTGCCTGGTCAGCGCCTGGCGCAAGGCACAGCAACAGGGGAGCAGCGTTACCTTATGCGGGTTGAACGGCCGTTTGCAAGAGATTTTTGGCATGGTTGGCTTTGACCGCGTCTTCGTCATTTATCCCTCACGCGCCGAAGCGCAGGCCGCCCTGCATACGGCCGTCTAGCCCTGCCCAACCCCGCACCCCTCATCTGCTGCATGAGCCTGAGCCAGATGTCCGTGACCGACAGCTCCACGTGGTCCACGCTTTCGCTTGCCCTGCTGCTGGCGGGGCTGGCGCTTAGCAGCTACATCCTCTGGCGGCGCTACCGCTCGCGTCGTCTGCTGCTGCAGCGCATCAGCGAACTGGAGGAGCTGAGCGCGGCCGGACGCGCCATTGTCGCTGCCGAATTAGACATGAGCGCCCTGTGCGCCCTCATTGCCCAGGAAGCGGGCAAAGTTATAGACAACCAGACTTTCCAGATTGGCCTGTTTGACGGCAACGTGTACGAGGTATTATTTTGGACCATCAACGGCCGTCAGCAGCCCACGCCGCGTACCTTTGATTTGACCGAGGGGGCAGGCATTGTCGGCTGGATACGCGAAAGCAAGCAGGCGCTGTTGGTCAAAGATTTCCTGCGCGAAATGGACTCCCTACCCGCCAAACCCCGCTCCATCAGCGATACCCCTTCCCGCTCCGCCATCTTCATCCCCCTCATCAGCGGGGAGCAGGTGCTAGGCGTCATCACCGCGCAAAGCCAGCAGCCCAACCATTTTGACGAAGAAGACCTGCGACGGCTGATGATTCTGGCCAATCAGGCCGCCGCCGCCGTCGCCAATGCGCGCCTGTTTGCCCAGGTGCAAATGCGCGCAGCACACCTGGAACTGGTGCGCAAAATTGCGCGTCAGGTGAATGCAGTACAAGACCTGGAAGAGATTTTTAGCCAGGTTGTGACCCTGACACAGCAGATGTTTGGCTTTCACGCTGTTCACATTTTTGGCGTCAACCCGCTCAGCGGCGAAATTGAGATTCAGGCCAGCAGTGACCCACAGGCGCCACAAGATTTGCGCCTGCGGCCGGGACAGGGATTGGTGGGAACGGCCGTTGCCACGCGCCAGACCATTCTCGCCAACGATACACGCAAAGATTCACGCTACACCGCCGCTGGTCAGGAAGACCTTACCCGCGCCGAAATCGCCATTCCCCTGCTGGTAAACGACAGCGTGGTAGGCGTGCTAGACGTACACAGCCACCACATTGGCACCTTCACCACTCCCGACCAGACAATGCTCGAGGCGCTGGCCGTTGAGATTGCCAACGCCATTTACAAAGCGCGCGAATTTGCGCGGCAGCAAGAACGCGCCTGGCTGACAACGGCGCAACTCCAGGTTGCCGCCGCGCTCAGCAGCAGCGACGACCTGGAAACCATGGGCGAGGCGATCACCCGCCTGACAGCCATGCTGCTGGGCAGTCACCTGTGCGCTTTGCTGCTGTGGCAAGAAGAAACAGAAGTCTACCGCTGCGCCGCGCTGTATGCGGCAAACGGCCGTCAATCAGAACTACGCCAATACCAATTTTCCCTGGGCGATTGGCCCAGCCTCGATGCCGTACACGTTGGGCAGGAAGCAATTGCCACCAGACAGCTTCACCCGGCTGTGTTAGCCTGCCTGCCACGTAAAGGGCTGTACACCCTTCACCTGATCCCTATCGCCACCAAAACACAAATGCTTGGCGTCTTAGCGGCAGAGGTCGCTAAGGGTCTGCCCCCCAACCAGCAGGCGCGTCAGGCAGAGCTATTGCATAACATTGCCCAACAACTGGCACGCGCCCTGGAAAACGCCTATTTGCGGCTGGCGCTGCAAGAAGAGGCATGGGTGAACACCGTGCTGCTGCAGGTGGCAGAAGCGGTCAATAGCCGCATCGAACTCGATGAAATTCTAAACACCATTGTGCGCCTGGTGCCGATGCTGGTGGGCCTGGAATCGGTAGTGATTTTAGTTTGGGATGAGGTGACGCGGCAATTCAAGGTTGGCTCCAGCTACGGCATTAGCAACATGGCGCTGGGGCTTTTAGAAACCCTGGAACTTGCCCCCGATGAGGTGCCAGATTTTGGCGAAATCAGCAACAGCGAATCTGAAGAACTGGAAGCCACGCAGCCACGCAACAGCACTTATGCGCTGCACTCTCGCTCCTGGCTGCAAAAGGTGATGGGCTCCCCCCACGCACACCTGACGCCCCTGCACGCGCGCCGCCGCCTGGTGGGTCTGCTTCTGGTGGGCACGCGCGAACGCGCCCTCTCTACGCGGCGTCTAAACATTCTCACTGGCATTGCACATCAAGCAGCAACGGCCGTTGTCAACTATCAGCTTTATCAGGAAGCAACCGAACGGGAACGCCTGGCAGAAGAGTTGCGTGTGGCGCATCAGATTCAGGCCAGCCTCATTCCGCGTGGCAGTCCACAAATACCGGGGTGCAGCGTGGCCGGCTTCTGGCAGGCAGCGCGCACCGTCAGCGGCGACTTTTACGACTTTATCCCCTTGCGCAACGGCCATTGGGGCATTGTCATCGCTGATGTGGCCGACAAAGGGGTACCGGCCGCACTGTTCATGGCGCTCACACGCACCATCCTGCGCACCATCGCCCTCAATCGCAACGACCCGGCCGAAGTGCTGACGCGCGTGAACGAAATCATTGACAGTGAAGCACAGTCCGATCTATTTGTAACCATCTTCTACGGCGTCTGGCAACCGGAAACGAAAACGCTGGTTTATGCCAATGGCGGCCATAATCCCCCCATGCTGCTGCGCGCCGACGGCCGTACTGAACTGCTAAGCAACAGCGGCATTGCCCTGGGCGTGCTGCCCGGCATCACCATCCACTCCCGCCACGTTCAGCTGGAGCAGGGCGACACCCTGCTGCTATACACAGATGGCGTCACCGAAGCCGTGAACGAGGATTATGATGAATTTGGCATGGAGCGTATGCGCCTGGCCGCCTTGAGCGTGGCAGAGGGTGACGCTAGCGCCATTGTGCAGGCCATCACCGACGCCATTCGCAGCCATGCCGGCAACACACCCCAGTTTGATGACATCACCCTGGTCGTGCTAAAACGCAGCGATAGCTGACGAGGTGACAAAGTAGCAGGGTGGCTGGGTGATAAGGTGAAAAGCGTCAGTTTATGCCCAACTTACCCTTCATCCTGCCCGTTTTATCCGTTCACCTCTTTTCCCCTATCACTCTCGTTCTCACTCTCACTCACTCTTTAAGAGGTGCCCATGACTAACTCTCCCCCCCTCCCCCGCCCAACCCAAGATGCGCAGCTTTTCGCCACACCCCCCATTAGCGAATCCTTTACGCAAACGGACACCTGGCGCGTGTTGCGCATCATGGGTGAATTTGTCGCCGGCTTCGATTCACTAGCAGGGCTTGGCCCGTCCGTGACCATTTTTGGCTCGGCGCGCACGGCAGCAGACGACGCGCAATACCGTCTGGCGGTTGAAACAGCGCGTTTACTCGGCGAAGCGGGTTTTGCCATCATCACCGGCGGCGGTCCTGGCATTATGCAGGCCGGCAATGAAGGCGCGCGCGCCGCCGGCGTTCGCTCAGTTGGCCTGAATATCGAGCTGCCGTTTGAGCAGCACCTGAATCCATATGTAGACCTTTCGGTAGATTTTCATTACTTTTTTGTGCGCAAAACGATGCTGGTGAAGTACGCGCAGGCGTTTGTGATTTTCCCCGGTGGGTTTGGCACGCTGGATGAACTGTTTGAGGCGGTCACGCTGATTCAGACGGGCAAAATTTCTAACTTTCCCATTGTGCTGGTGGGGTCTGCCTATTGGGGTGGGCTGCTGGCCTGGATCAGGCAGACGATGCTGGCAGAGGGCAAAATTTCTAACGCCGACCTGGAGCTGCTGCTGCTGACCGATTCCGCCGAAGAGGTGCGGGACATCATTGTGCACAGCATGGATGAGCCGCAGGTGCGGCAGCAGGTGGAAGCCAGGGCGCGCGAAGTGGCGCGGATGGCTTATGGAGCAAAGGAATGGTAGTAGACGGCTGGCGGCTGGGCGCTGTCCTGTACTTACTGGCAGCAGGCTGGTTACTGGTGGGGTGTGAACGGCCGTCTGCCACGCCCCCTGCCCCTGCGCAGCCCGCCTCGGTCGTGGCGCAACAGCCCACGCCGACTCTCGTTGCTATTAACGCGCTCCCGTCCACGCCCACGGCCGTTTCCCCCACGCCTGCGCCTGCCCTGCCCCCTACCCACACGCCAACGGCCGTACCAACCGCCCTGCCCACTTCAGCCTACGCCGGGCCGGTATGTGGTGAGCTATTGCCCATTTTGCCGGCAACCGTTGCGCCAGTAACGGCCGTTGCCCCCAACTCTGCTGCCCTGGCCGCACTGCGCCAGAGCCTGCCCGAGGCGGCCCTGCCCGCTTTGCTGCAACTGCTGGCCGAGCCGGGCAAGGTCGGTCTGGCGGCCTATCGCGTGGGGCAGGCGGCCCAGGGTGTCTACCTGAATCAGGATGTGCCCATGCCCCTGGCTTCGGTCGTGAAAGTGGTACACTTGGTGGCCTATGCCGAGGTGGTGGCGGCGGGTGAACTAAATCCGCTAACGACGGTGCCGCTGACAGACATTGAGGCATATTACCAGCCGGGGCTAGACCTGGGAGCACATGAACGCGCCGTAGCGGAGCTGACAGCAACTGGCCGTACCTTTGGCAACCCGCCCAACTTGCTGCTGGATGAAGTGCCCTGGATGATGATCCGCCACAGCAGCAATGCCGCCACCGATTATTTGCACATGCTGCTGGGGCAGACGCGCATCGAGGAAACGGCCGTTGCCCTGGAACTAGATAGCCAGACTGCCCCCTGTCCCTTTTTGGGGCAATTTCTCGCCATGGGTAACTACACCCGCGCCGAAGTAGATGACCAGGCGGCCGTGCGCGCTCTGATTGCTAACCCAGAGGAGTACGGCCGTTTGGTCATGGAACTCACCCTGGTCTACAGCAACAGCGCCGACTTCCGCACCGCGCAGCAAGAATGGCGCAGCAGCACCCGCCGCCCCATTGGCAGCACCCAACGCCTCTTTGTGGCCAATCTCAACGCGCACGGCACAGCGCAAGAATACGCCAACCTCATGGCGCGCATTGCCCTCAATGGCCTCAGCAGCGGCGAAAGCAGCTACCTGACCCGTCGTTACCTGGAGTGGCCGATGCAGTTTGCCGTGAATCAGGCACTTTTCACCAACCTGGGCTACAAAAACGGTTCCCTGCCTGGTATTCTCACCACCGTCTACTACGCTTACCCGCGTGACACCCTTACGCCGGTAGTCGTTGCCCTCTTTTTCCGCGATCTGGACGGCAACACCTACCGCGCTTGGCGTGACAATCAGGCACACGACGAGCTGGCGCGCTGGTTACTCTACGATCCGCAGGCTATCTCTCTACTGCGCGATGTGCTACAATGAAAATTGGCGTAATGGCAGACCGCCAACCAGCGACCGCTGACTGTATCACTGACAAGGGGCGGCAGTCGGTTGGTGGTAGTGTAAAAGCGCACACAGGCAAAACAAAGAGGGCACAGATGAAGCAATTGATGCGTAACTTATGGTTCATGGGTTTAGCAGGCTTCACTCTCGTCGTTGGGCTGACGCTTCTCGCAGGTCGCCCTGGGCAATTGCGATTACAGGCACAAGAATCGCTGCCCGATAGAAATATGCCACGGCATTTTTTACCGTTTATCGTTAACCCTCCGCCGACGCCAACCCCCACACCCACACCAACGCCAACTTCCACACCACCCCCTACGTCCACACCAACGCCAACCCCCACACTAACCCCCATATCCATGCCACAAATTGTTAACCCTTCTTTTGAGGAAGGCTGGATTGATCTACCTCCTGCCCCAGGCTGGCTCATCAACCAACAGCCAAACGGCTGGCTGCTAAGCTGGGTTCCCGTGGGGCAGCCGCTGTATGACGACCCCGGCGTGCTTGCCCAGGGCGTGCCCGAATGCCTGCACAAGTATTGGTGGCAGCTACCGCCTAATGAATGGCCAGGCGCTCCTAATGCGCTCGTCCTGGATGGGGATGTGACGTATAAGATGTTCCATGCCGTCGCACCGTTTGGCAGCGAATTGCGTCAAACCATTACGGAATTGATGCCGGGCACAAGCTGGCGGCTGATTGTGCCCATTCAGGTGCATCTCTACGGAGACCCTGACCCTTACACGGCCGAATCTGGTGTATGGGTGAATGGCGTGGGCGGCTGGGCCAATGCCGGCATGATGGGCGACCGGACGTGGTATATGCACGAGGTGCTCTTTACCGTGCCGGCAAATGGCGCTATTGAACTGGTCGTGCGCGTGAAGAGCAAATGGAGCGGCAAGAGCTTCTTTATTGATGCGCTACGGGTGGAACTGCCGTAGGGTGAGAGATTTGCACGGCAGACCACTGACGGCCGACCACCATACCTGCCAATGGCGTGGTCGGCGGTCGGCCGTCAGCGGTCAAAGAGAGTTTGGCAGCGCGTTATGAATGATCACCAAAGCGCAGGTCGCCGCTGAGCCGTGTTCCGTTAGGAATAAAGATGGGCTGTGTGCGCTCGTTTACCAGGCGCACTTCTCCTTCTGCTACCACGTCGCGGCCAAAGTAAAACTCACCCTGCACGCTAAAATGGGTGCAGTTGCGCAGCGAGGGCGGTCCGGCAGGAAAGTGTCTGTCCAGGTCAGCAATGAATTTGTAGTAACGGCCGTCGAGCGCGACATGCAAACGGCCGTTAACGTGACCTGGGCTAGGCTGAATGTGATACGCATCGGTCAGCACGTAGGCATCAGAACGGACGGCCAGCAGATCGTCGGTGGTCTTCACTGGCGCAAAGCGTGTGCGCGGCACGCGCACTGCCTGCGCCCCGGCAAATACCTCAATTGCTGACCCCATGGCCGTTTCCAATTGATAGACAGGTGGGGAGGAAAGATCGCGGGGATCGGCCGTTTTCTGGTTGCGGATCATCGGCAGCCCCAACCAATAATTGCGCGCTTGCAGCGTGCTTGCCAGGGTGGGCAGGTGTAGCCAGAGGTTGTTGGTGTTGAAGTACCGGTGGCGCGTAATGTCTTGAAAATGGGCTACGTCCCCTGGCGGGCACTGCGCCGATTCGCGCAGCACAAATTGACCATCTCGTCGCTGTGCCAGGTGACCTCCTTTTTTGTCCATCTCCGTGCGGTCTGCCACCTCCATCATAAAGGGCAGCTTGTGCGCGGCAAAGTAGCCTGACAGGCTAACGTCAATGACTGCGCCCAGGTTATCGGCGTTGGAAACAAACGCATACTCATACCCGGCCTGTAACAGCGCCGCCAGGGCATTGCTGGTAACCAGCGCCAGGTAAATGTCGCCGTGCCCCGGTGGGCACCATTCTAGCTGGGGGTTGGCGGGCCAGTTCAGCGGCGAGAGGTCTGCCTGCACAATTTTTGGCTCTTTGTGCTGCACAAAGCTGAGGAGGGGCAAACGGCCGTACAGCGCCGGATATGCCTGTAGCAAGTGTAGCGTGTCTTGCTGCGTGGCAAAGCTGTCCATCAACAGCAGGGGCACATCTGCGTGCAGCACCTGTCGCGCAATAATGTCAAGAAAGGTCAGCCCCTGGCGCACCGGCAGCAGCGATTTGGCCTGCGCCAGCCCCATGCTCGTGCCCAGGCCACCGTTGAGCTTGATCACGGCCGTTTTGCGCAGCGCCGCTCGCCCGATCTCATCCCATTCCGCAGCAAATTGCGCCGCGTCGGGCAGGTTCTGCACCGGCCCAATCTCCTCTTCAGCAATCAGGCCCGTATCCCCCTGCACAAGCTGCTCATAGTAACGGGCAAACGAGGCAATAAAAATCTGCGGCAGGCCAGCCGCCTGCATCCGCGCCAGAAAAGGCGCAAATCGGGCATCCGTTGACAGCGAAGCAAGCATCACGCTCCCCCTTTCTCCTCATCTTCTGCTTCTTCCGTCAGGCGGCGTAACAGCATTTGTGCATCGCGGTCTTGCGGGTTAGCCTGCAACGCGCGGCGAAACCAGTAAATGGCTTGCTCCACCTCCTGCCGGTCACGGTAAATGAGGCCCAGGTTATAGGCCACGCCGGGAGCATCTGGGTTTAGCGCCAGCGCCTTCTCAAAGGCAGCAATGGCGGGCAACTGCTGCTCGTCACGCGCCAGAACGGGGTTTCCCAGGTAGGCCGCCCCCAGGTTGATCCAGACCATGACGTGCTGCGGCGCCTGCTGGCTGAGCGGTTCTAGCACCGCTACCGCTTTGCGAAACTGCCGTGTCAGAATGTAGGCGCCACCCAGGTTAATGCCTGCATCTACGTGCTGCGGGTCAAGCTGATGGGCGTGCTCCAGATAGGGCAGCGCCTCTTGCGGCTGATTTTGGTGCAAAAGCTGGGTGCCGCGACGAAAAGAGGCCATAAACTCATCATCGCCCTCTTTGTTTTTGTAGGGATTGGTCACAATTTTGCGCGGACGGGGGGTATTTTGGGTTGTGCTCATGGGTTGCTCGCAGTGATTGGCAATTGCCGGGTTGTTGGTTGGTTTGATGGTTGGTTGGTTTGATGGCCAGACTCCAGGAATCTCTAATCTCTCACGTTCTTTCCAGGGGCAAGGGCAATAAGGCCGGTCAAGAGAAATCCCGCCAGGATCAGTAAGAGGACGCTGCCGCTATCAAGCCAGGCCTGCTGCCAGAAGGAACGTGGTTGCAGGCTGCGCAGCCAGGCATTTGTCAAATCATCGAGTGACTGGCCCAAGGCGCGAGTGGTTACGGTCAGGCAGTCGGCGCCGTCGGCAACGGCCGTTACCATCTCCTTGAGCGCGCGGTTGCCATAATTCGCCTGCACAAAGCGCACCAGCGATTCGCTTTGGGCATACGCCAGCAGCACGTCCGGCTCATGGTTCGGGAAAACGGCGCACAACTGCGCAAATGGCAGCGTCGTCTGGTTGGCAACGGCCGTTTGCAGCGTCAGGGCATAGGTTGGGTTTGGCGCGCGCTCGGCCAGTGTCGCCAGTCCCTCATTCAGCCAGAGGGGCAGCGCCTCGTACTGCGCGCCAGTTGCCTGATAGAGCAAAAAATGGGTCAACTCGTGCGGCAAACTCTGGCGCAGGTCCGTGGCAGCGGTGCGTGGATTCACGGCCGTTACCAGGATGACACCTAGCTCTGGGTGCGCGTGCGCCCCCACCCAATCGCGCCCCGCCAGGCGCAGCGCCGCGCGCAGGTCTGCGGCGGTCGGATACAGGTAAATGTGCAGCGTCTGTGCGGGCAAATCAGCAACAGGCAGCAGCGCGCGCAGGTCGGGCATCACCTCATTGACAATATCCAAGGCCAGCTGCCCCAGCGCCGGTTCCTCGCCTGTCCAATGAACGGTGACGTTTGCGGCCGTTTTGCGCTGCCAGACAAAGCGATTGTCCTGATAAATAAACTGCTGCGGCGGCGTCTCTAGCAACTCGCCAGTGGCCGTTGTTAATGTCCACCAATAGGTGAGTGGCGTAAACGGCGCCAGGCGCACGCGCCCCAGATCTAGCGTATAGGTCACACTGAGGGGTGAGGCGTCCGTAAAAGGTACCGCTTTGGCCAGGGCATTGGGAAATTCTGGCGCGCGCAGGAAGAGGGTAACGGCCGTTAGCGGCGGCACATTTTTGGCCAGCAGCGAAAAACGCATCATCTGGCCAAACTCGTATTCGGCCGTTTGCGTATAAGCAGGCTGTTGTGCCAGCAGCTCAGCCACAGGCTGCAAAAACAGCAGCAGCGCCCCAGCAAAAAGAAGCAAATGGCGTTTCATCACAGGCCCAAAAAGGTAATCGTAGCCGCCACAGTCAGCGGACTAATCAGCGTGCCAATCGCCACAATCGAGGTAACCACAGCAGGATTCAGGTCGAATTCTGTGGCCAACACAATGTTAAACACGGCCGAGGGCATACTCGCCTCGATAATGGCAGTTGCCCGTCCCAGGTCTTGCAAATTGAGCAGCGCGGCAATGCCGGCGCCAATAAACGGAGCCAACAGCAGGCGCAAAGAGAGGGCAGGAATCAACATCCGCCAGTGAATGTGACCCCGCAGGTCAGCCAGCTGCATGCCCAGCACCAACAGCATCAGGGGAATGGCTCCTTCACCGGCGATCTCGATACCGCGCATGAGCGGCGTTGGCAATTCTAGCTCCAGCCAATACACGAGCAGCACCAGCCCCGCCGCATAGAGGGGGGGCATGCGCCAAAGGCGCGCCAGTGATTGCCGCCAGGTAAGATGCCCGGTCGAAGCCAGAAAAATGCCCAGGGAGTACAACACCACTGTGCTGGTGACAAAGTACACAATTGCGCGTGCCAGCCCGTCTTCGCCATAGCGCAGCTGATTGAGCGTCAGGCCATAGTTGCCCCCATTCACAAACATTGTCAACAGCAGCAGAGCCACCGTTTCTGTACGCGACAGGCGCAGGGCTTTGGCCGTTAACCAGGCGAGTGTGCCCATAACGGCCGTTGTCAGCAGCGTAAACGCCGATAACCGCAGCAATTCATCGCCGAGCAATTGCGAGTTCACCAATGAGGAAAAGACCAGGCACGGGCTGAGGCAATAAAAAACGGCGCGTGACAGGTCGCGCGTATCCATGTGCATCCAGCGGCGCAGCGCATACCCAAAAGCGGCCACCAGGAAGATGGGTAAGATGTTCTGCGTCAGGACGGTCAGCAAATTGTTCAATGGCGCGTGTCCAGTTGCGGGGCAAAATCTCTTTGCGCGTTTTACGCTTCACGTTTTGCGCTAAAAATCTTCGTCTTCCCACGCCTCATCTTCTTCGTCATCATCCTCCGCAAAGCGCATCAAATCTAGCGACCCACCCAGCCAATCCGCCTGTTCCAGCGCTTCATCTACGGCTTCGTGCAGGCGGGCAAAGTGGGTTTCCTGGCTCATTTGCACCAGCATCCGGTATGCGGTATCGCCGCCAATTGCGCCGAGCGCTTCGACAACTGCCAGCGCCACCTCCAGGTTGTCGTCTACAGCCAGGTGCGCCAGCTTGGGCAGCGCTTCTTCACTACCAATGGCGCCAGCCGCGCGCGCCGCCTCAATGCGGATTTCGTCACTGTCGCTTTCCATAGCTTCTAAAATTTGCGGCAGCCAGCGTTCATCGGCGCTGCTGCCCATGGCAAACACGGCCGAAAGCTGCATATCGTGGTTGCGGCTGTTATATGCCTGGCGAATGAGACCGGGCAGGCGGGGGTGGTTGGCGGCTCCCAATGCTTCCAGAGCAGCGCGTTTGAGGGCAACGGCCGTTTCCGGCTTATCGTACTCAGCCAGCAACGCCTCGACAATGCGCGGCGTCATCGTCGGCGCAATCTGCCCCCACTCACCCATCAGCACATAGTGCGCCAGCGCCTGCGCCGCCGCCACGCGCACCTCCAGCACGTCATCGCGCTGCAGCAGGTCAATAATCGGCGAGATCAGACGCAGATTTGTATCATCCCACAGCCCATCCAGCGCCGCGACGCGCACCTCTGGCGCCGGGTCTTGCAGACAAAAAGCAAAAATGGGCGAAAAATCTACCAGGTAGTTCTCTTCACAAATATCTACCAGGTGGCGTACCAGTTCGCGGCGGCGATCCGCATCCACCTCGCTCCATTGCGCCTTGAAAGCGGCAAAATCCTTTTCGGCCATGTCCGTCAGGCGATAAAGCTGCGCCAACGGTATGGTAGGCGCATAAAAGAGGTTATCCAGTACGGCCGTAAATGGTATTTGTAGTTCAGTCATGGTTCGATCTGTATCTTTCAGGGTAGCGTGTGTGAAAAAGGGATTGGCGCACAGAGATTAGAGATTGAAAACTTTGCTTCCCTTTCCTGGCGCGATGACATAAGGCACTCCCACTCTCTCATTTCGGCAACACAATGGGATTAAGAATATCCTGCATAATCAAAATCACCATCAGGCCAAGCAAAATCAGCATCCCTGCTATGTG
This sequence comes from uncultured Anaerolineae bacterium, assembly GCA_937943625.1. Classification (GTDB taxonomy): domain Bacteria; phylum Chloroflexota; class Anaerolineae; order Promineifilales; family Promineifilaceae; genus JACSRF01. The sequence continues at coordinate 14,088 of CALEAD010000010.1, forward strand.
CACACGCCCTTCTCGCTCCGGCTCAATGCGCCGTCCGCGCACAGCCTCGATCAGCACAAAGAGAATACGACCCCCATCTAGCGCCGGAATGGGCAGTAGGTTAGTCAGCCCCAAGGCAACGCTGATAAAGGCGGTGATGTTGAGAATGGGGAAGAGGGTATTATTAGTCGCCGAGCTTTCCACCATTTGTCCCGCGATCTGGCTGATACCCACGACGCTGACAGGGCGCGCTTCGCTGGGGGTCATTTCGCCGCTGATCAGCATGGCGGGCACGCGCACGAAGAGGGTCATGTAGGCCCAGATTGACTGGAAGGCGGCGTTGGCCGATTCGAGCGCCCCGCGCGAGGTGCGCTCCTGCACGTTGACAATGGTTGCTCCCGGTAAGCGGTTGCCCTGGGCAACAACGGCCGTTTCAATCAACTGCCCGTTTCGGCTGATGGTCAGGGGAATGGTCTGCCCGGCCTGCGCCGCCAGATACGCCTCTAGCCCGGCAACTGTCGTCACCAGGGAATCATTCCACTCTAGCAGCAAGATGTCGCCAGGCAGCAGGCCAGCCTGCGCCGCAGGGGAACCAGGAGCAACGGCCGTTACGCGCAGCGCCGAGTAAACCAGGCGCACACCCAGCGGCCCTTCCTGGCTGGGATCATATTCGCCCGCAGTACGCGGCGTCACGTTCAGCGTCACCAGCTCACCATTGCGCTTCACTACCACCTCCACACGCTGCCCCCCTTTGGCAAACATCGGACCGGCAATGTCATTGGAAGTGAGGGCAGTACGGCCGTCTACGCGCACGAAGAAGTCCCCCGCTTGCAGCCCACCTGCGGCAGCCGGTGTGCCCGGTTCCACATAGCCTACGGCGACAGCAGGCGGCCCCACCACGTATGCCACCCACCAGATCAGAAAGGCCATGGTAAAGTTCGCCCCCGCGCCCGCCACCAGCACAAAAAAGCGTGCCCGCTTGGAGGCAGCTGCCAGCCCCCCTTCCACGGCGGGGTCATCCTCGCCAGCTGGGCGCACAAAGCCACCCAGGGGAATCCAGTTTAGCGTAAACAGCGTGCCGCCACGCTTTGCCAGCACCAGCGCGCGCGGCGGCAGGCCAAAGCCAAATTCCTCGACGCGAATCTTATACAGACGCGCGGCAACAAAATGCCCCAGTTCATGCACCAACACGATGGGCGTTAGCACGAGCAAGAAGCCGCCTACGGCCCACAAAATACCTTCTAAACCCATATTAGCCTGCCTGTTTTGACTGTAGACCACCAAGCGCCATGGTTGACAACCGACCCCATTTCTGAAGGTACATGGCGGCTTGCCAGCAGACGTTGGCGATTAAAGCTGATTATACGCCCTCTGATGAAAGGAGGGCAACTGACGGTTACTGTACTTAACACCATTCTCAGCAGGGGAGCGAAAGATGCGTTCAACCCATGCGAATCCGTATGTTATTATCAGGGAGAGGTTCATGCGTGGGGCGCACCACCACGAATGAAAACGTAACACAGGTTTCATTTACAATGTCGGTTGCCGAAAACGGCCGTTGTTGCTAACCTGTTTGCGTATGGTCAAACCAGTAGCATTGATGCAATTTAGCAATAAACAGGTGACGTTTCGCTTTTACCGGCAGGAGCTGCGCCTGGCGCTATCACAGTCGCTCTTCAGCAGCTTCGATGTAGATGTTGGCTCGCGCCTGCTGCTGAAGACAATTGCCCAGGAAGTGAAGCTGACCGAGGTGCACACGGCGCTAGACGTGGGCTGCGGCGTTGGCACGCTGGCGCTAGCGCTGGCCAAAGCCATGCCGCACGCACGCGTGACGGCGCAAGACCGCGATGCGCTGGCGGTAGCCTTTACACAGCTCAACGCGCAGAAAAACCAGGCAACCAACGTGGCGGCGCTGGGCGGGCTGGCGTTTACCGGCATTCACGGCCGTTTCGACCTGATCGTCTCTAATCTGCCCGGCAAGGCGGGTGAACCGGTGCTGCGCCACCTGCTGGCGCAAATGGGCGCGCGCCTGAGCCAAACGGGACGCGCGGCTGTCGTCGTGGTGCAGCCCCTGGCCCCTTTTGTGGCGCAAACCCTGGCACAGCAGGGCAGCGAGCTGCTCTTCCAGGAAGTGGGCAAAGGGCACACCGTCTTCCATTTTCGTGGCCCAGAAGCCGCAACAGAAACAGCAGAAAGCGAAACGGCCGAAACCCTAAAACCCTACCTGCGCACAAAATCCCCTTTTGGCGCGGGAAAAGATGCGCTGACGATAAGCACCATCTACAATTTGCCTGAATTCGACACCTTGGGCCACCACACCGCGCTGACATTGAGCAGCCTGAAGGGGCAACTGCTCGAAGGAAACATTTTTATCTGGAATCCCGGCCAGGGACATCTGCCCATTTACGTGCAGCGCCAGGCAGGCACACGGCTCAGCTCGCTGACACTGGGCGGCCGCGATGCGCTGAGCCTGGCTATTAGCCGCGCCAATCTGCTGGCGCAGGGAATCGAGGCCACGCGCCTGCATCTGCAACATGCTGCGCACATTCTGCAAGCAAACGGCCGTCGCTATGACTGGCTGATTGTGTACCCAGATGTTGACCCTGGCATGCCCTGGGAGCAGTTATTGCTGCCCGCCCTGGCAGAGCGGCTGAAGGAAAACGGCCGTTTGCTCATCACCACCCGCAGCGCCTTTGCCTTTCGGATGCTCGCCGGCAAACCCGCTGCCCTGCGCCTGGTGAGCGACCGCAAAAAACAAGGGTTCCGTGCCCTGCTTTACCAACGGGGCTGATGACCGTTCACAATTGCCCAAATTAGCGCAGCCACCCGCCTTCCCCCCACCGCTGCGCAATTTTGGCTTGCAGCGCCTGCGGCCATTGACTGACGTCTTCAGCCGGGTAAACGGGCAGCTCTGGCCCTTGCTGGCGCAGCAAATCAGCCGTGCGGCAGCGCAAAATCCCTCTGGACGCCGCCAGCCCCGAAGCAGTTACACCGGACACGCCATGCGACAGCGTGCTGGCGCCGCACAGCCACAGCCCTTCAATGGGCGCCTGGGCGGGGAAGGAAAACGGCCCCATTTGCCAGGGGGTCTTGGCCGTGCCATACAGGCTGCCCTGGTGCGCCGCCAGGTAATGCCGGTTGGTCAGCGGCGTGCCCAGTTCACAAAAGACCACGCGCGCGCGGATGCCGGGCACAATTTCCTCAACGGTGGCCAACATCTTCTCCGCCAGCGACGCCTTGAGCGCGCGGTATTCGGCGTCGCGCGCCCCTTCCGGCTGATGCGCCCATTTCCAGAAAGGGTCGTAATTGACAAACGTGAACGCCTCCAGCGTGTGGTGGCCGCTATGCATCTTGCTGGGGTCTTTCAGCGTGGTCACGGTGAGAAAAAGCGCATCGGCGCGCGGGCTGTGTAAAATGGTGCCTGCCAGGCCATCCCGATAGAGCTGGTCTACGTCCGTGTGGCGGTAGAACCAGATATTGCCCGAATCCAGACCGGCGGCGCGCAAATCCATGTCTACGGCAAAGAACAGGCTGAGTGCCGAGACGGAATAGGTCGTGCGGTTTAGCTTGCGCCGCAGCGACCAGGGCAGGTTTTCGCGGCCAATCAGCTTGCCAAAAGTCATTTCCGGGTCGGCATTGCTGACGACGTGCCGCGCCGTCAGGCGACTGCCATCTGCCAGCTGCACGCCGCTGACTCTGCCATCTTGCAATAGAATGCGCTGTACGGCCGTTGCCAGGCGCAGCTCTCCCCCTGCCCGCTTCAGCGCGCGCGTAAAGGCGCGGGGAATGGCGAAGGCGCCGCCCAGGGGGTAATAGCCGCCGTCAAAGTAGTGGTGCGTAACGCCCAGGTGCACTGGCGCCGAAACCTGTGAAGGCGGCAGGCCATGATCGCCAGACTGGGCGGAGAGAATCGCCTTCAGGAAGGGATCGCGCACAAAATGATCAATCACAGCCTGCCCGGTGCGCAGCGCCCAACGCGCCAGGGTGCGCAATTGCAGCAGATCGGCGGGGCCGCGCAGGTGCGCCGCGCGCCGCAGGTCAGCTTGCAGCGCGTCTATGGTGGCAAAGTAGCCATCTATGCCTGTCGCTTCCTGGGGGAACCGCTCTTTCAGGCGGCTGGCGAAGTTGTCGCGCCCCTTGGGGATGCTAAAGCGCTCGCCGCCGGCCAGTACGTGGTCAAAGCCGTCTGGGTTTAGCTCGCAGAAGGCTAGGTCTTGGGAAACGCCTAGCCCTTCGTAGATGGCGCGCATTTGCCCCCCAGCCCCAATGCCGCCAATGTAATGCACGCCGGGGCTAAAGCGATACCCTTCCAGGGTGAAGGAGTGCGTCCAGCCACCGGGCACTTCGTGCTGCTCGCAAACCAGCACTTTTTGGCCAGCCTGCGCCAGGGCAACGGCCGTTGTCAGCCCCCCTGCCCCAGAACCAATGACGATGGTGTCGTAATCATATGTTGACATAAACTATAAAAGCGTGTGGAATGAAGTGTGAACACTCTCCAATCCCTATTCTTCCCCCACCCAGATCGTCTGCGCGCGCGCCGGGCCAACGGAGATGATGCTGACAGGAATGCCGAGCTGCGCGGCAATGAAGGTGACGTACCCCTGCGCGTTGGCGGGCAGGTCGGCAAAGCGGCGCACGTGCGTAATCTCCTCTGACCAGCCGGGTAGGGTGTGGAAAATGGGCCGGCAGCGCGCCAGCAGGCGCAAATCGGTGGGGAACTGCTCCAGGCGACGGCCGTTTACCTCATAGGCCACGCAAACCGGCAGCTCTGGCAGGCCGCTGAGAATATCCAGCTTGGTCAGCGCCAGGTGGGTCAGCCCGTTGACGCGCCGCGCGTGGCGCAAAATGAGCAAATCCAGCCAGCCCACGCGGCGCGGCCGGCCGGTGGTGGTGCCATATTCGTCCCAGGGATTGGCGCCTGTGCCGCGCAACCGCATTGCCATCTCTCCCGTCAGCTCGGTGGGGAACGGGCCGCTGCCCACGCGGGAAGTAAACACCTTGGCCACCCCTAGCACCTGGCCTACTTCCCTGGGGCCCACGCCCAGCCCTGTCAGGGCACCGCCAGCGGTTGGGGAGGAGCTGGTCACAAAGGGATAGGTACCGTGATCAATATCCAGCAGCGTGCCCTGTGCCCCTTCGGCAAGCACAGTACGGCCGTTGCGCAGCGCCTCGTCCAGCCAGACAGAGCCATCAACCAGGTAGGGTGCCAACCGCTGGGCGTAAGCGGCATACTCTGCTGCTACTGCGGTAGCGTCAAGCGGCTCTGCGCCGTAAATCTGGCGCAGCGTTTTATTGTGCATTGCCACGTGCGCATAAATGGCCTCCGCCAACGCTTCTGGGTCAGCCAGCAAGCCGGCTCGTAGCCCGACGCGGCTCACCTTATCGGTATAAGCGGGGCCAATGCCGCGCAGGGTTGTGCCAATGGCATCGCCACCGCGCTCTTGTTCCACTGCTTTATCCAGGGCAATGTGGGCAGGTGTAATCAGGTGCGCATTTTCGCTGAGTTTCAGGCAAGCGGGCGTCACATTGACGCCTCTGGCGGCCAGGGCATCCATCTCTTGCAGCATCACCCTGGGGTTCACCACCACGCCATTGCCAATGAGGCAGGTAACGGCCGGGTGAATGATGCCAGAAGGGATGAGGTGTAGCTTAAATACTTCGCTGCCAATCGTTACGGTATGGCCGGCATTATCGCCGCCGCTGTAGCGGGCAACAATATCTGCTTGCGCGGCGAGCAGGTCGGTGATGCGGCCTTTGCCTTCATCGCCCCACTGCGCGCCAATGACAATGTTCAGGGGCATGAGGTTCCTCGCTAACTGCGCCTGTTGGAAACTGGGGCTGTGACTGCCGACCAGCGACTGCAGGCTGCCTTGCCTCTCTGGTATTGCGATTGGCGGTCTGCCGTCGGCGGTCGAAAAAGTGTCAAGAGCATCTGAACCGTGCTCTAATTCTAATAATGAACATTCACCAACGTACCAATGCTGGCCCAGTAGAAGAGCCACTCGGCATCTGAGGTGCGCATGTTGACACAACCATGGCTCATGGGTGTGCCAAAGTTGTTGTGCCAGAACGTGCCGTGTAGCGCGTAATCCTTGTAGAAGTACATGACGTAGGGCACATTTTCCAGGTAATAGTTATAGCCCAGGCGACGGCCGTCCATTGTCTGACTGGTGTAGGTGAGATAAATGCGAAACTGGCCAGTGACGGTGGGCGTGCGCGCCAGGCCACTGGAAATGAGGGTGGTTAATACGGGCACATCCCCTTCGTAGGCGGTGAGGGTTTGCGTGGTCAGGTTCACGTCTATCCAACGCTCTTTGGGGCCAACGCCAAAGGGGCGCGTAACAGGGCCGCGCTGCTCGGCAACAAAGGTGGGCACGGGGGTGTTCGTGGGCGTTGGCGTGGGGGTGGGCGTCGGCGTTAACGTCCAGGTGGCGCGCGGCCCCTGGCTTTGCAGGTTGATGGGCTTTGGCAGCAAGACAGCGGTCGTGGGGGTAGCCGTTGGCGTGGGGGAGGGAGCAAGGGTTTCTGGTTGGGGCGGCAATTGGGAAACGGCCGTTGCCTCTGCCGCAATCAGCCTCTCCTGCCCACCCTGCGCCGCCAGCACCCACGCAGGTGATGGGGTAACCACCACGCCACGCATTTCGGCTTCCACTTGCGGCGGCACTGCCAGCCGCCATGCCCCCGCCATAAGCAACAGCAGCAAAACAGCCAGCACACCCACACTCCCCCAGCGCAGAAACGGCCGTTGCCACCAGGCCATCTCGCTTTCTCCAGACTGTTCAGCAGGGGCAGACACCTGCGCCACCCGCGCCTGCGCCCAGGCCATGGCTTTTTGTACGGTAGGTGAAGTGGGATTGAGGGCTGCGGCACGTTGTACATAGGCAACGGCCGTTTGCGGGTTAGCGGTCACGCTGGCCAGCAGCAGCCAGGCTGCCACCTGCTGCGGATTCTGCTGCAAAACCTGCTGCAACAGACGCCGCGCCTCTCCTCGTTGCCCCTGTTGGATCGCCTGCTGCGCCTGACGCAGCAAGGCCGCTTCCTGGTTCATTCTTCCCCCTGCTACGGGCGGCGCAAAAAGCACAGCACCCCATCTGTAATGCCAGCGGCAGGAATATAAGAATCTGTCGTCAGCATCTTCCGGTCTAAATTCATAAAGCCAGTTTCAATGATAATGGCCGGAACCCCACGCGCAATTTTGCGGAAGGCGTGATAATCAGTCATGTGTGGCGTAATCGTGTTTGCGTGATAGATCATGCCCGTCGTGCGCTGATACGCCTCCTCCACGCAAATCGAAAGCGCGCTGGAATCGGTGAACGAAGAGCCAGCGATCTTAAAGCCGGTGGCCAGATCATTGTAGTAAACGCAAGAATCGGCGTGAATCGAAATCAGCGCCGTACCATAATAGTTGTTCAGGCGCGGGTCGAACTCATCCAGCAGTTCCGTGTAAATGCCCCTGGCCAAAAGCTGCGCCTGTACCTGCTGCGCAATGTCGCTGTTTACTTGCAGCTCCGTCAGCCCATCCTCACACACAGCGCCGCTATCGCTGTTGCGGTGGCCAACAATAATGCCAATCCGCAGCGGGCCAGGGCTTTGCGCCAGCCGCTGTGTGACCGGCTTCTCCGGGACAGCTTTGTAAATGGGCGCAGATAGCCCCCCACCCTCTTCGGGGGCAACCGCAGCGGCCAGGCTGCTCTCCGGTGGGCTAAAGAACCAATAGACTGTCAGCATCCCCGCTGCGGCCAGCACGACAAAGATCAACAGTGGCAAAGAAGTCATCAGCGGCGATGGCAGCAACGGCCGTTTTCCTGGCGACATCTGGCGTTTATACTCGCAGTACATGACCTTATTTTACACGCAATGTCAACATAAGAAAATGAAAAGCGAGTATAAGAAAAGCGCAAACAAGTTTGGCGTGAAGCTGACAAGCTGCTAAAACCCAGCTTAGCTGGTCAGCCAATCAGCCAGTCAGCCGCAAAGCTGATAGGCCAACAGGCTGAAAAAGTGATCAGCCAGACAAAAAGCTAAGCAAACGATAACCAACATACCATATTTTCATCTATGCCCTATAATTAATGAACGGAACTATCCATGTGGCGCGCTGTTTGGTCATTTCCTCACAACCCAACACCAAACCAATCACCACCACATCAAAATCTGTCATGAGGAGCTAATAAAATATATGGATGACCAGAACTCCAACAACGAACAGCGTCCCGGCATTCCCGCCTGGGTCTGGATACTCGGCCTGTTCGCCGTCATCTTAGGCCTCAACTTCTTTCTCAACAACCGCCTTTCTAGCGCCTCGCGCGTTGGCCTCACCGAAGCGATGGACATGGTGAAAGCAGGCCAGGTGTCGCAGATGACCTTGACGGGCAGCCGGCTGCAGCTCACGCGCGACGATGGAAGCGAGGTCTTTACCACCGTTGACCCACGTGGCCGCCTGGAAGAGACACTGGCCTACTACGGCGTTACCGCCGAAGTGCTGCGTACCAATAAGGTAGAGATAACGGTCAACGATCAGACCGTTTGGCAAACCCTGCTCAGTATCGTGCTGACGATTGGTCCATTCTTGCTGCTGATATGGCTCTTCACGCGCGGCTTCCGCCAGATGCAGGGGGGGGGTGGTAACAGCATTTTTGGCTTTGGCCGCAGCCGCGCCAAAAACCTGACCGACGCCAATCGCCCCACCGTCACATTTGAAGACGTGGCCGGCGTGGAAGAAGCCAAATTGGAGCTGCAAGAAGTGGTGCAGTTTTTGCGCGAGCCGGAAAAATTTGTACAGGTAGGCGCACGTATTCCCAAGGGCGTTTTGATGGTAGGGCCTCCTGGCACGGGCAAGACGCTGCTGGCACGCGCCGTCGCGGGCGAAGCAGGCGTGCCCTTCTTCCACATTTCTGGCTCCGAGTTTGTGGAGATGTTTGTGGGTGTGGGCGCCAGCCGTGTGCGAGACCTGTTCGATAAAGCGAAACAATCCGCCCCCTCCATCGTCTTTGTGGACGAAATTGATGCTGTTGGCCGGCAGCGCGGCGCCGGGCTGGGCGGGGGACACGACGAGCGCGAGCAAACCCTGAATCAGATCTTGGTCGAGATGGACGGCTTCGACAACGAAACAAACGTCATCGTGATGGCCGCCACTAACCGTGCAGACATTCTCGATCCGGCGCTCTTGCGTCCTGGGCGCTTCGATCGCAAAGTGTTCGTAGACCTACCAGACATCAAAGGGCGGGAAAAAATCCTCAAAGTTCACGCGCGCGGCAAGCCCATTGCCAAAGAGGTAAACTTTGACGACATGGCGCGCCTGACGGCCGGTTTCTCTGGCGCCGACCTGGAAAACTTGATCAACGAGGCGGCCATCTTTGCGGCGCGGCGCAACCGACGCACCATTGGCCTGCTAGAGTTCCAGGATGCCTTTGACCGCGTAGTGATGGGGCCAGAGCGCAAAAGCCGGGTAATGAGTCCTGAAGACAAAGAAACGGTGGCCTATCACGAAGCAGGTCACGCCGTTGTCAGCTTCCACCTGGTACACACGGACCCGGTACAAAAGATCACCATCGTGCCGCGTGGGCGCGCGGGCGGCTACGTGATGCCGCTGCCAGAAGACCGCTTTGTCTACAGCCGCGAATACTTTGAAGACCGCATAGCCATGGCCCTGGGCGGGCGCGCCGCAGAAGAGGTATTCTTTGGCCGCATTACCACCGGTGCCTCGAATGATTTGCAGCAGGCAACGCGCATGGCGCGCGCCATGGTGATGGAATATGGCATGTCGGAACGGCTGGGGCTGCCCACCTACGGTGAAAATTCCAGCAACCCATTCCTGGGGCGTGAATTTGGCTGGGGCATGGGTGGCCGTGACTACAGCGAGCAGGCGGCGCAAGTGATTGATGAGGAAGTGAAGCGCATCCTGTCGGATAACTACAATCGTGCCCTGACCATCATCCGCGAGAACCGGCACAAGATGGAGCGCCTGGCCAGGGCGCTGATGGAAGTGGAGACGCTAGATCGCGCTGAGTTTGAGCGCATTATGAATGCCGATATGCCGCTAGAGCTGCCCGCAGCGCTGGAACTGGAGCCGGTGCAGCTAGAGGCAGCGGATTAAGATGCCTTTTCGGTTTGCTGAACCGGGTCGCTTTTTCGCTCTTTCACTTTCTGACGCCCCCCGCTAAAATCGGGGGGTGTTTTTTATGCTGGACACTGGTGTTTTTGCTGGCTGCCGGAGTAGCGCAATTTGCCAAAATCGCGTTGCGGCGCCAGAGGCCAACGCCAATTTCGCCAGACTCCAGGTTTATGGTGTGTGATGGATGATTATCTGACTCTGCAACAAGATGGCGCGGTGCTGACGGTGGCACTGAATCGCCCGCAAAGCCATAACGCACTCAGCCCAGCGCTGATTGCGGCGCTGACGGAGACATTTCGCGCCCTGAATGGGCGTAACGATGTGCGTGTGGTGGTGCTGACGGGCAACGGCCGTTCCTTTTGTGCCGGCGCCGACCTGAATGTGATGCGCGCCGCCGCCGATTACACCTTTGCCGAGAATCTGGCCGACGGCCGCGCAATTTTTGATCTAATGGAGGCGGTAGACGGCTGCGCCAAACCGGTCATTGGCCGCATCAATGGCGCGGCAATTGGCGGCGGCGCCGGGCTGGTAAGCTGCTGCGATGTTGTGGTAGCAGCCGAACGCGCTACCTTTGCCTTTAGCGAAGTACGCCTGGGCATTGTGCCCGCTGTCATTTCGCCCTTTGTGCTGGCCAAAATTGGCGTGGCCAACGGCCGTGAACTGTTCCTGACCGGCGAACGCTTTAGCGCGCAACGCGCCAAAGAGGTGGGGCTGGTGCAGCACGTTGTGCCAGAAACAGAGCTGGATGCGGCCGTAGCCGAACGGATAACGCAACTGCTCCAGGCGGCCCCAGGGGCGCAAACGGCCGTCAAGTCTCTCATCCGCACCGTCGCCTATCAGCCCAAAACGGCCGTGCGCGACCTCACCGCCAACCTGATTGCCGAGCGCCGCGCCAGTGCTGAAGGGCGCGAAGGCATGAGCGCCTTCTTGCAAAAACGGCCGCCCTGGTGGCAAGAGCAGCATGATTAACCCGACAACAAAACCAACCCCCGTTTCCTCTAGCTCTGGCTCCAGCTTATCCAGTAGCGCCGCAGCCGAAGCCAGGGTCGTCGCCGCCACGGAGTGGCCGCACACGCGCCAGAGTCTAGCCGCTGATTTGCGCGCCCTGGGCGTGCGGCCTGGCATGACGCTGTTGGTTCACGCCTCGCTCAAAAGTTTGGGCTGGGTCAATGGCGGCCCGGTTCCCGTCATTCAGGCTTTGCAAGACGTGTTGACACCGCAGGGCACGCTGGTGATGCCCGCGCACACCGGCGACTGCTCCGACCCGGCGCTGTGGGTGAACCCGCCCATCCCCAAGGCGTGGCACAAGCTGGTGCGCGACACCATGCCTGCGTTTGACCCGCGCTGCACCCCAACGCGCGGCATGGGCGCAATTGCCGAATTATTCCGCACCTGGCCTGACGTGCAGCGCAGCAATCATCCCCAGCTTTCTTTTGCCGCCTGGGGGCGCCATGCCGCTTTCGTCACGGCCGATCACAGCCTGGCAAATGGCCTGGGCGAAGGCTCCCCGCTGGCGCGTGTGTATGACCTGGACGGGTTTGTGCTGTTTTTGGGCACGGGCTTTGCCACCAACACCTCCTTTCACCTGGCGGAATACCGCGCCAATGCGCGCCCGCCGGTGACGCTGGGCGCACCCGTGTGCGATGAGGCGGGCGACTCCATCTGGGTGACGTTTAGCGATATTGACTTTAACGACTCTATTTTTCCCGCCATTGGCGCAGAGTTCGAGGCAACGGGCGCAGTCACAGTCGGGCAGGTGGGTTCCGCCATCTGTCGCCTGTTTGCACAGCGCGCGGCGGTAGATTTTGCGGTAAACTGGCTACGCGAAGTCTACCACCTTTAACCACCCCTGCTGGCAACGAGTGGAACAAATAAACGCATGAGTTGGCCGTCGGCGGTCGGCGGCCATTTTCAAGGGAACCAATCATGGCATTATTCCAGAAAATTTTAGTGGCGAACCGGGGAGAAATTGCGCAGCGGATTTTTGCCGCCTGCCGCGAGTTGGGCATTACGGCCGTTGCCGTCTATTCCGAAGCAGACGCAGGGGCAGCCTGGCTGCGCCTGGCGGATGAGTGTTACCCCCTGGGCGGCATTAGCGCCGCCGATTCTTACCTGAACCAGCAAAAGGTGTTGGATACGGCCGTTGCCTGCGGCGCAGAGGCCATTCACCCTGGCTACGGCTTCCTGAGCGAGAATGCCAGCTTTGCGCGCGCCTGCGCGGCGCGCGGGCTAATTTTCATTGGCCCCAGTCCAGAGGCAATGGAAATGCTGGGCAGCAAAGCGGCAGCACGGGTGCTGGCGCAGCGCACTGGTGTACCCGTTGTGCCAGGCGTAGATGGGGCGGGCAAGAGCGAGGCAGAATTGCAAACGGCCGCGACCGCTATTGGCTATCCGGTGCTGATCAAGGCCAGCGCCGGGGGGGGCGGCAAGGGAATGCGCGTGGTGTGGCAGGAGGGCGAGTTTGCCGACGCGGCGCGCGCGGCACGGCAAGAGGCGCTTTCCGCGTTTGGCGATGACCACATTTTGCTGGAAAAGTATTTCCGCGAAATTCATCACGTGGAAATCCAGATTCTGGCCGACGCGCATGGCCGTGTGCTACACCTGTTCGAGCGCGAATGTTCCATCCAGCGGCGGCATCAAAAAATCATCGAGGAAAGCCCCGCGCCGGTCATCCGCAACGCCGACCTGCGCCAGCGCATGGCACAGGCGGCCGTTTCCCTGGCAGCAGCGGCCGGTTATACCAATGCGGGCACGGTGGAGTTTATTGTAGACGGCCGTACCGATGAATTTTACTTTCTGGAAATGAACACGCGCCTGCAAGTAGAACATCCCGTCACAGAGATGGTTACAGGGCTAGACCTGGCCGCCTGGCAAATTCGCATTGCGGCCGGCGAGCCGCTGCCCTTTGCCCAGGATTCGCTGACGCAGCGCGGGCACGCCATTGAGTGCCGCGTCTATGCCGAAGACCCGGCGCATCACTTCTTGCCCTCCATTGGCAAAATTGCTGGCTACCGCGCCCCCGGCGGCCCCGGCGTGCGCGTGGATGATGGCATTGCCACCGGCGCAGAGGTGACGCCCTACTATGACCCAATGTTGGCGAAGGTAATTACCTGGGGGCACGACCGCACTGAGGCCATTGCCAAGATGCGACGAGCGCTGCACGAGATGGTGGTGCTGGGGGTGACGACGAATATCCCGTACCTGCTGGCGATTTTACAGGAGGAAGCGTTTGTCAACGGCCGTACCAGCACCAGCTACCTGGCCGAACACATGGCGGGCTGGACGCCGCAGCAGGCGCTATCGGACGCAGACTGGGTGGCGCTGGCGGCGGTAGAGCTGCTGCGTGGGCGCGGCAAAGCGGGCGCGCGTCCTGCTGTTACTGCCACCACCGCACAGCCTGACCCGTGGACGGCCGTTGGCGAGTTCCGCAACGTGGGGGGAAGAGGGGAAATTGGGAATTAGAGATTAGTGTGCTGGTCGCTAACCCCAATCTCTAATCCTTCGTCACCTACGCCGCCAGGCAACGGCCGTACTGCCCAGCAGCAGCGCCAACACCATCAGCAACAGCCAGGGCAGCGTGGCGCTGTTGGCCGAGAACGTGGAGAGGGAAACGGCCGTTGGCGTGCTGCCGTCGCTGATCGTCCAGAAAGAGAACTGGCTTTGTGGCACATTTGCCAGCAAGAGATTGTTATTGAGTTCGTTGCGGGTGTAGGAACCGGCGCTAACGACCGTCCAATTGGGGGCACAGGGTAGCGCGGCGCAGCGATAAAAAGCCGTGTTCGCCTCATTGATGCCGTTCAACTCAACCGTTTCATAACGCATTTGCACATCCACCTCCAGTCCTGTGCAGTTGGTAAGCGTAAAATCTACGTACCGGTCAACGCCTGTGAATGGCACATTGCTGAAGGAGTGATTCCCTACCATTTTGGCACGCACTGTACAGCCTGCGCCCCCTGCACCAGAAGCGGTCGTAGTCATGCGCAGCCAGGGGTTCGTGCTTGCATCATCCTCCCCAAAGAAGTTATAGGTTGTGCTGTTTGCCGCAAGATTATGGGTAAACCAACCTACGCGGCTGCCATACGTATCGGGTGCGCGGTTGGCGTCGGTCGTGGCAAAGCGAGTATGGGCGTAGAGGAAGCGCGTGCCAGGATGGAATCCATTCGGGTTCTCTGGCGGCCAGGCATTAAAGAACTGGCAAGAGCTATTAGACAGCCAGAGGTAAAAACCCACAGGGCTTGTGTCCTCATTGCTGGCAAAAACGGCCGACTTTCGCAACTTCACCTCATAGTGCCCACCTGCACCGGAGAAATCATAGTCACCCGGCTCTGCCGGATTAAAGGCGTTTTGGTCCCAGGCGCTGCCATTCCAGCCCCAGCTTTCGCGTATGTAGCTGCTTTGCCGGTTGACCAGAATGTAGTCGGGCTTGTTTTCATCAGGAAAGACAGCGCCACAGCGATCGGCCGTGCTGCCACCCCCCGTGTTAGTCGTCTCGTTTGTGGGGTCAATATCAATGCCGATCATGAAGAAGTCTGCACTGCCAAACCCACCGCGAACGCCAAAGTACCAGAAATCATCGTCCCAGGTAATGCCAAAAGTCGTGCCGTTCGCCGTACCCAGTAACCCTCTGCGCCATTCCGCTTCCGTGATATTGCCATCCAGAGTAATGGTGGTGTAACTGACGCAGCTATTGAGGGAGGAAGCAGTGTTGCGTGGCGCGGGTGCACCAGAAGAGAAATCGGCGTTGTTATTATCTGTATCCTGACAGCCACCCACATTGCGCAAAGCTGCGGTCGTATTGCTTAAAGTAGGCGCGGCGCTACTGCCTTCATAAAAGTTAGCGTTGCCATACCCCACCAGATCAATAATTCGCGCCAATTGCGCCGCATTACAAGCCATTGACCCACCATTGCAGCCCAAAGACGTTGTGCCCGTTACCAAAGCCACTTTGCCATCTGTGGCAGACAGGTTAATTGGCGAGGAATCTATATGATCGGGTGTGGGCAAAGGAGAACCTGCACTCCCCCCAGATGCCTGTTGTACCAGATAGTATTGGCCGGCCCCAAGCGTTACATTGGGAAGTTCGGTTAGTTGCGCTGTACTAGCACCAAAGTTACCCGTTCCGGTGGCGCTAGCATATTGCAGGGAAAGGCCATTCAGGGAAATGGGCGCACTGCCGCTGTTGAAAATTTCGATGAAGTCGTGAGTGTAGGGCGCACCGCTGTTGCCTCCCCCACCATATACCTGGCTGATGCGCAGGTTGCGGGCGTAGGGAAAGGAAGCCTGGGCAACGGCCGTTTCCGTCCCGACTCCCCACATCATTGCTACGAACGCCAGAAACAAATAGAGACTCAACTGACTGTAAACAATTTGCTTTTTCACACTCGTCCTCCAAGAATCATCGTATACAGCCACCCCCATGCCAACGAACAGCAAAAACAAGCGCGCTTGCACACCTGGCCAAATTGTAGTGCCTACCTGCTGGCCAGGCAGCAGTCAATAGATTAGAAAATGGTTAAACAACCCGGCGCGCAATCAGCGCTAGTGGTGCTTACCCTCTCTTTTGCATCCTTTGTGCATGCTCCATGTTACGCTGCGTGCTGCGCGCTGAGCGAGGGCAAAATTTCACAAAATTTAAATACTGTTTGAAACAGTTTTGCGAAATAATTTCCTGTTGAAATCTGGTGGGGGGATTCCTTCGTTAAATTAAAGTGCATTGCGCACCTTATCTTAATCTCTCGTAACGGCATGTTATGTCATGTTCATTAAGGTACTACCCAAAGAAGCAGTCTGTCGTCTGCGTTCCACCGTCAGTCGTCTGCGGTCCGCCGTCAACAACTATCACATTCAAACTATCGAGGAATGTAACATGAACAGGTACAAACAGACAAGATACACCCTAATCATCATCATCGTTCTCAGCTTGTCCTCTGCCATCCTGGCGTCTAGCCAAAGCCAGCAAGCAAAGGCGCAAACTAACCAGAGTGCCGCTGGTCACACCACTTTTGCGCGCGTCACGTTGCCAGACGAGCCGGTTGTGCTGCCCGCTGTAGAGAGCAAGCATCTGGCGCCATACTCCGGGTTAGACGGCCGTTTGCAAACCCTGCTCTCCCTCTACGGCAGCTCCGATGACGCCTCGTGGGGCGCAACCGCCGAACTCCTCATAGACAACGCGGGCAAGGTACTGGCCGAAGTACGCGCCAATCCCGACGCCCCCACACTAACGCGCCAGGTGCTGGAAGGCCAGGGAGGGGTCATTCGCCATCACAACGCCCCTGGCCTCTACGAAGCATGGCTGCCTATTCCTAAACTGGCCAAACTGGCCGACGACGCCAACATCTACTTCATCCAGCCCGCACGCCTGGTGCAGCCCCAGGTTGGCGCCAGCACCAGCCAGGCTGTGGCCGCCAGCTTTGCCAACATCTGGCACAGCAGCGGCATGACCGGCGCCGGGCGCACCATCGCCATCATAGACACCTTCAACAACACCGGTGGGCAAATTGCCGCCTTGCAAGCCAGCGGCGACTGGCCGCCCCCCAGCCAGCTCACCACCATTCGCGTGGGCAGCGGCACCTTCGGCAGCGGCGGCAACAATCACGGCAATGCCGTGCTAGAAATTGTGTATGATATGGCGCCTGGTGCTACCTACCTGGCCTATGACGTGACCACCGTCGGCGACTGGGTGAGCGCCATTGGCCAGGCCACAGCCGCCGGCGCGCACATTATCTCCGCTTCCCTGAGCGCGCCACTAGATGGCATTGGCGATGGCTCCGCCCTGCCTGGCTCGGTAGCAGAGGCAGCGGCAGTGGCGCGCGCTGCAGGCGTGCTGCTGGTAAATGCCGCCGGCAACTACCGCGAAGACCATTGGGGCGGGTTGTACAACAATCACGCCACTATCAATAACACGCACGACTGGGGCGCAGGCGGCAACCTGAACCTGAGCCCCTATTGCCTGCCCAATGGCTACACGGTGGCCGTTGACCTGTTTTGGGATGATTGGGTGAACGTGAACCACGACTATGACCTATACCTGTATCGCTACAACAACATAGGCTGGGTGGTGGCTGCCTCATCTTTAGCCTGGCAAAATGGGGGCCCAGGGCAGCGCCCCCAAGAGGCAATTCGCTACACTCTGCCCAACGGCACGCGCAATAATCCGTTTGGCTGCCCCACCAATACCCACGTGGTGGGCGTGCAGGTGCGCCGGCATAGTGCGCCGACGAACCGCAATTTGCAGGTATTCACGAACATGGGGCTGGTGCTGAATGTGCCGGCGCGCAGCCTGGGCTTCCCGGCTGATTCCCCCAACGTGCTGGCAACAACGGCCGTTGCCTATACCACCCTGGCACAAGAAGCCTACAGCTCCGAAGGACCAATTCTTGCCCCTGGCGGGGGTCTGCCCCTGGGCACAGAAAACCCTAAGCCAGACTTTGCCAGCTTTGGCAGCGGCACAGACACGCAGAGCTATGGCGCCAGTGCATTTGCGGGCACATCAGCGGCAACGGCACACCTAGCCGGTTGGGCGGCGCTGGTGTGGCAAGCAAACCCCAGCTTCAACGTCAGCCAGGTGGAGACGCGCATGAGAGAAATTGCCGCCAGCGCGTATGGACCATATAACAATGATCTAGGTACCGCCGGACACGATTTTCAGCATGGGTATGGGCTGGCGCGCTTCTTGTTTTCGCCAACGGCCGTTTCCTTGCAAACAATCGCCCAACAAACAGCGCAACCGTCACTACCTCTGCTACTCGTTCTGCTGCTGCTTGCGCCCACACTCTATGGGTTGTGGCGCAGGCTGAGCGGCAAAAGCAATCGCTATAGCTGACGGCCGACGGCCAACCGCTGACGGCAGGCACAGCGGTTGGCCCGTCAACAAATGGTCGAACACTTTACCAGGACGTTGTGAATCAGGATCGGGCCAACCGATAAACAAACCCAGTAACTAACCAGCTTCATGACCCAACTCCCGCCTACACCAGTCCGCCGCCCCTGGTCTGTACGCGCCATTACCTGGCTGCTGCTGGGGCAGGCTACGTTGCTCCTCACGCTCGCCGTCTGGCAGGCGATAGAAGCCTACGAAAGCGTCATAGCAGCAACAGCGCTTCTCAATCAGCTGATCCTGTTGCTACACACGCTCACACTCACGGCCGTTTTCCTGCTACTGCTGGTCGCTTTGCTGGCGTTCGGCCGTCTCTGGCCGCGTGGTTGGGGCTACGCCATGCTGGCGCAAGGCGTTTCGCTGGCACTCACCCTGGCACAGCACTTTCGCGGCCGCGAAGCATACACCCACCCACTCATGCTGCTTGGCATCTTCATGGTCATCTACCTGCATCATCCAGACGTGCAAGCCACTTTTCAGGTGCGGCCAACGCAAACCGACAACGGAGAAGAGAGCCTGCTATTTGCCGCAGAGGCTTCACCAGTTGCTGCCGACCACCATGAATGAGAACCGTGCCACGGCTTTCCCAACCACATACCCGTCGCGCAAGTTTGGCAACCTGGGCTACGCATACAACTATCTGTGATCAGCCGTCAGCGGTCGGCCATCAGCAGTCTATTTCCAAGAGGGTTCTGAGATGAAAGAGGAACAGGCGCGCTGGTTGTTGCGCCGTTTTGAACCGGTTATTCGCTATACAAAAGGAGAGCAGTTCTTCCCAATGGATGTAGCCCGCTTTGTGCAGGCGTGCAGCCTCTGGGTGCAACAGCCCAATCAGCTGCCAGAAATGCTCATCCCTACCGGTGAATTAACGCTGGAACGACTGGCCGAACCGCGCGCACATGGTCCGCGCGCCATCTATTTTATGAAGCTGGTAGAGCCGCCAGAGTTAATGGAGCTGGCCGCACAGCGCGTGAAGGAGGGGTGGTCAACCAGGCACAAACTGGCGCGCTTCCCGGCACGATTCCCGGCACGATTCCCAGAACGCTTCCACGCCGGGCCGGGGCGGTTGGCGCGCGTCGGCTATGCCTCGCGTCTAGTAGATGCGCTTTTTTCCCTCAGCCTGCTGGCGCGCGGGCGCGTACCGGGCGATAGCGCCGCCGCAGCCGCCCTGGCCTATCAGCGCATTCTGGCAAGCACCCACGCCGCAGAATGGTATCGCTATTACGGCCGTGTCCTGCGCCAACAGGGGTGGACCATTCTGCAATACTGGTTCTTCTACCCTTTCAACGATTGGCGCTCCGGCTTTTATGGCGCCAACGATCACGAAGGAGATTGGGAAAAGGTCTCTTTGTACCTATACGAAAACGAGCAGGGCGAATTGTGCCCAGAATGGGCCGCTTATGCCATGCACGATGCCAGCGGCAGTGATCTACGCCGCCGCTGGGATGACCCAGAGCTAGAGAAAATCGGCGAGCACCCCATCATCTACGCTGGGGCAGGCTCACACGCCAATTACTTTCAACCCGGCGAGTACCTGACCGAACTGGCGCTGCCGTTTCTGGCGCCCGTAGCACAATTGGCCGACCGGCTGCAGCGCACCTGGGAACGCAGCATTTGGGGCCAACCAACGCAAGCGCGTTGGTCGCGGCAGAGCATTTTTCGCGTGCCGTTTGTAGACTATGCGCGCGGTGATGGATTGGCCATTGGCCCTGGGCAGGCGCAAACCTGGGCAGAGCCAATCCTGCTCAACCCTCCTCCCCCCTGGGTGACGCAGTATCGCGGGCTGTGGGGGCTATACGCAAACGATCCTTTTTCCGGAGAAGATGCGCCCGCAGGCCCGATGTATCAGCGCGATGGCACAATGCGTCGCGCCTGGTTTGCGCCGCTGGCCTGGGCGGGGCTGGATCGCACGCTGCCGCCGCCACAAAGGCTGGCACGCGTACAGGCGCGCCTGGCGGAGATCCGGGCACGACAAGAAGAAACGGCCGTACACATCCAAACCACAACGGAACAGCTCACCGGTCTCGGTGTGGAGATACAGGCCATTCAAGATAAGCCCCATCTGCGTCGGCTGTTGCAAGAGAAGGTGAAAGCGGAAACGGCCGTTTCCGCCGAACTTACCACCCTGCGCGCCCAGCTTGCCAACGACGCCTCGCTAGCCGAGTCGCTTACTCTGTACCTGACGCAACTTCAGGCAGGCGTGCGCGAGCCCCCACGCGCTCACATTCGGCATCACTACCACGCCACTACCGAAGCGGGTATGCGCCTGAGTCGCTTCGCCGAGGCATGGGCGGCATTGAGCATCGGCCTGCTGATGATCGGCTTTGTGCTGCTGGCGCTGTTCGCGCGCGAATACCTGCTGCTCGGCCTGACATCGCTGCTGGCCGTTGTCCTGTTCGTGGAAGCCAGCGCCCGCCGCAGCCTGACGCGCCTGATTGCGAGCCTGACCAATCTCCTGGCCTTTGTCGCCAGTCTGGTGTTGCTGTGGCAATACTTCTGGCAAATTGTCGTCGCTCTGGCGCTGATCGCAGGCAGCTACATCATGTGGGAAAATATCCGTGAGTTGAGGCAGTAGCGTAGCGCGATTTTTGCCAAATCGCGCTACGGCGCCAGCGGTCAGCACAAATCTCGCCAGTTAATTGGTGCGGCGGCCCAAAGGCAACCCCAACACCAACATCGGCAAACCCACGAACATGGTCGTCAGCCAGGCAGGCGGCACAGCTGCCGCTGGTGCGACCGGTGCGGCCGGAACGGCCGCTTCCGGGGTCGTTGGTTTGATGATGAGCGGCAGGTAAAGGGCGAACCCTTCTTCCTCGGCCAGCACCACCGTCACTGTCACCGTATCCATGAGGCCCAGGGAAACATCGTCGGGGGTGTACAGCTCCGCGCCGATGGCGTACACGCCGGGCAGCAGCTCGACGGTGGTATCATAGGCAAGAACCGCCCCCTGATCCACACCGTTCAGCAGCAGGTGCCAGTGCCCATCGGTGGGAATGATAAAGTCGGTAGTGGTGATGAGAACAGGAATGGTAACGGCCGTACCGTCGGTGCTGGTAAACACCTCGCCGTTCGTGGGCACCAGAATGGTAACGGTGGGCGTGGGCGGCACAACCGGCACAACCACTGTCACCGTCACCGTGTCCATGATGCCCAGGGAAACGTGGTCGAGGGTGTACAGCTCCGCGCCAATGGCGTACACGCCGGGCAGCAGCTCGACGGTGGTATCATAGGCAAGAACCGCCCCCTGATCCACACCGTTCAGCAGCAGGTGCCAGTGCCCATCGGTGGGAATGATAAAGTCGGTAGTGGTGATGAGAACGGGAATGGTAACGGCCGTACCGTCCGTACTGGTGAACACCTCGCCATTCGTGGGCGTCACAATCGTCACCGTGGGCGTCACAATCGTGTACATCGCCAACCCCACAATCACCGGGTCATGGTCAGAAGCGCGGAACGGTTCAGGACTATACCACTCCAGGATTTGCTGCGCCGACTTGAACTCCGTGTTGTAATCCAGCGCGCGCGGCTCATCGGCGTTGGTGTGCCAAGCTGTGGCGCCCGTCACCATGGGCAGCAAACTCGCGCTGGCCAGGACATGGTCCAGATGACCGGCCTGCCCGCTAAAAACATAGGTATACGCTTCATCGCCGTAGAAGAAGCGCAGCAGGTCCGTATAGCCCACACCCGTCAGCGCCATAATCGGGTCTTCCATGGCATAAGAGTTCATGTCACCGATGACCAGGTAGCGGTTTGTGCCACTGCCGGTAGGATCAGTTGCCAGGTAGTCGGCTAACGCCTGCGCAGCCCCCAGGCGCGTCAGGTTGCAGTTGCCCTGACCATCGCCAACGTCGGGGTCGCCCACGTCATCACAGGCAGAGCCTTTCGATTTGAGATGGCTGACGGCTACCGTCACGCGCTCACCCGTGCTATTTTCCTCAAAGGTCTGAATCAGCGTGGGGCGGTTTTTGGTATCCAGGAAGCGCGGGTCTACGCTGCTATCAAGAATGACATAGGAGCCAAAGGGGGTCACCGTAGCCGGTTTGTAAATGAAGGCGAGCTTGATGGCATCGGTGCCGATAACGCCCGTGTTGACATAGGCATAGGTACCTGCGCCCGCCAGATCGTTCAGGCCAGCCACCAGGTCAATCAGCGCCTCATCGGCCACGTGGTTTTCGATCTCAATCAGCCCTACCACATCGGCATCTATTGCCAGCAGGGTGTTCAGGATTTTGGCGCGCTGCCGCTCGAACTCAAAGGGGGTGTTGGCGCCACGACAACCCATGTTTTGCGCTGGCCCGCAGATGGGCGCGCCGGTGTCTAGCGTGGTGAAGTAGTTGAGGACGTTGAAACTGGCTATGCGCACTGTGCCGCTGACAACATCGGGCATTTGCGGGCGCACGGCCGTATTTTCAAAGAGTACTGTGCCCACTGGCTGTATGCGATAATTGTTGGCGCGATAATCGAGCACGCCCGTCAGCGCCGGCACGACTGCGCCGGTGCGCAGGGTATTGGTATAGGTAAGACCAGGATCAGGGTAGATGACGGTGGCCGGGTTTTGCACATTCAGACCATCGTCCAGCATAATGCGACTGCGATTGTTCAAATCTTGCAGCGCCAGGGCGGGCACACCGGGAGCCACCAGGTTGGTGGGGGCCCACAGGCGGTCATTGACCGACAGCACCAGCTCACCAAAGCGCGCCAGGTTGTAATGCTCGGTCACCACCAGCTCTTGCGTAAAGGAGAGTAGCATCCCCTCGACCGCTTCCCAATCCATCATGCTGCTTACGGGCAGCGTCACCTGGGCAGGCGTCACGCTTTGTCCGGAGGCGCACACGGCCAGGTTGGTCACCGAAGCGACCTGGGTGAGGTTATTGAACTCGGCAGCCGTGCCGCGCACGCGCACCAGGTCGCCGGGGGATACTGTCTGCAGCGCTGAGCCGAAGACGAATATGCCCTCGGAGGTGGCAGGATCACCGTCTACGCGCTCGTCTCGCTCTTGCAGGAAGAAGCCGTTGAACTGCCCCGTGCCCTGGTAAGAACCGACAACGACGGCTTCGACGACGACGGTTGTGCCAAAGATGGGGGTAGTCGCGCCACTGCCCTGGATGAAGTGAATGGGAACGGCCGTGTTACCGCAAGCGCCAAAAGCCGGCGCCGGGCCGACGGTAAAGCTAAAGCGGTAATCCGTCAGCATATTCAGCCCGGCACCATTCGTTACCTGGTTTGCCAGCACGGCCACGCTGCAAATTTCGCCAAAGGCAAAAGGTGCAGCCGGCGTCAGGGTATAGATATTTGTCGGGCCGGCAGGGGTGCTGCTGGCGTTTATGGCACCGCTGATGCTGCAATTGATGGTAAACCAGTTGCTTGTCACCGTCACCGGCTCGCTAAACTGGATGGTGATGAGCGTATCGGTCAGCACGTTAGTGGCATTGTTGAGCGGGGTCGTTTGCAGCACAAACGGGTTATCCACAAAGAGGCGCAGGTCGGCCACGCTGCGCGGCTTCACCTGGAAAGTGGTTTGGAACTGTGTGCTAAAGCCAACCACACCCAGCATATCCCCATTCTGGATGCCCAGGTTGCATAGGTTAATGCCGGTTGCCGACTCGATACGCACGGTCGCGGGGCCGCTGCCATCGTTGAGCGTGATGTTGTAGGCAGTGCCACAGGTAGCGGGCATATTGCCCACCACGCCTTCAATTTCAACCAGCCATCCTTCGCTCACGCCGCTGGCCACCGCGCCGGTAGTGTAGGTAATGGGCGCCACAGGCGCGCCGGGGCCAAGCACGTCCAGGTAGAGAACGGGCGCCACCATTTGTTCCTGGTTGTTAAAGCTGCCGCGCGTGGCGACCATGCGCAGGGTGTCGCCCAGGGCGATTGGTGTGGCGGGAATGAAGAAGGCGGCAATCCCACCGCTGGCGTCCTGGAAAGCCCATTCGGGGGCATTGTTCCAGGTGTTGTTGGTGGCAATGACCTGCCCCTCCAGGGCAAAAATCTGGCCGTTGCTGCCAGCGCGGGCGTTGGCAATGGGGACGACGGTATAGATGTTGGTGGTGACAACGGCCGTATTGTTCGCCGGGTTGTCATCAGGGCTGCTGCTGCTGACAACGGCCGTGCTGGTCACGGGCGTGCCATTCGCCAGATTGCCCGCCACGGTCGCGGTCAGGTTCACGGTCAGGGCAAAATCTGGCGGCACATCCCCCAAGTGCCAGACGTAAACGCCCGGCGCCGGGTTATCGGGCACAATGCCGCTATCGTCGCTAAGATAGGAAAGCCCGGCGCTGAAGGTATTGGTAAAGGTGAAGTTGGCAGCAACGGCCGTACTGTTATTGCGCAACTCGACAGCATACGTGACCGTTTCATTGCCAAAGCCCAGGGCTGGCCCAGTCGCCGTGACGCTCACATCCACATCATGCGTTAGCTGGTAAATCACCGTACTGCCATTCTGCTCATGGCTCACTACCAACAAGGGGAAGCCGGTGGGGCTATTGGCACTATCAATGAAGAGGACCCCTTCGGGGCTGATGTCATCCTGCACGCCATTACTGTCCAGGTCTTGGGGCGCAATGTAATAGGCAAAGAAGGGGGCCTGGGGATCGGTTATATCGTAAATCACCACCCCGCCCGTACGCTCTAGACCCACGAAGACATAGAGACGGCCGTTAACTACCCCTTTGGCAATCCCTTCCGGTTCTGGCCCTTTATTATCACTGCGCGTATCAAAATCTGCTTCAGTGCCGTTATTGGTGTTAAAGTATTGTGGCACAAACAGCGCTGTCAGCTCTTCCAATTCACTCCCACTGTCATACACCAGGTTCCCGGTACTGCCATTCCAAATCGAGAAAGAGCGGGCGCCATAAGTGTAAATGGCATCATAATCCCCGTCATCATCAATATCGCCATCAATGGCAGAAACAGTCAGGCGACCCAGATTGCTGTTCAGCTTCAAAGTGGCCGCATTGGGGAAAACGGTTGGGTCCAGCACATAGGCCGCATTGTTGACGCGAATCTCCTCCAGGCGCGCATCCCCTTCGTTCGCTGTTAGCAGGTACGGTATGCCATCCACGACGTAAACGGCAATGGCATCGGGCATATACATGCCAAAAACAGGCCAGTTGCCGATGTTGATGGCGGGGCCATTGCCAGGGCCGTCGCGGTCGCTGGGGTCAAAGGCATTGCCGCTCAGGCTGTGATCCTTAAAGCCAAGAGGCAAGATCGTGGTAATGGTCATTGCCTGTATGTCCACAATCGCCAGGGCATTGGCTTCTTGCAGCGAGACCCAGGCTGTCAGGCCATCAGGAGAAACCGCGATGTATTCAGGCTCCACATCTTCAGCCACAGTTTTGCCTGGGAAGATGCGCACGTCGGGGTGAATTGTATCGGTCGTAAAGTGGGTAAAGCCCAGGGTCACAACCGTTGCCCCGGCCACGCCATTGCTCATATCAATGACGCTCACCGAGCCTTCGGGGTCAATTGCGCCATCCGGTTCTCCCTCATTGGCCACCAGGATTTTCTGCCCATCGGGCGTGTAGGTGAGCATGTCTGGCAAAGCACCTACGGTGACCTGCCCCAGGTAACTGCCGCTGCGGTCGAAGAAGACGACTTCACCAGGCAAGGTCTTGGTAATCGCCTCGACGGCCACTGCGACAATGCCATCATAAACGGCCACACTATTGGCGCCCGCACCGTAAGGGGTGATGGGAATGGTAAACAGCAGAGAGGGATTGGCGGGATCGTTGATGTCGAGAATTTCCATAAAGCTCCCACCTGTGACGACATAGAGTGTCTGGCTGACGGAGTCATGCGCAGCTATTTCCGAGCCGCTGCCCATAAAGCTCCCCAGACGCTGCACGGTGAAGGCGTCGGTAATGGGAAAAGCAGGCAGAGCCAGGTAGGTGGCTGTGGCTGTACGATTGTTTACGCTGCCAACGGCCGTTACCGTATTCACCACCTGGCCGTTGTCCACCAAATTGGTCACCACAAAGGTGAAGGTAATAGCCGTGCTGGCACTAATTGGTCCACTCCAGGTCAGTTCGTTCGCCACAATTGCTGCACCAGTCGGCTGTTCCAGCCAGTAGGCAAACTGCACCTGCGCCGGCAGCGTATCGGTGAGGGTCACCAACGGGTCATCGGCATCGCCAATGTTTGCCGCCACAATCTGGTACGTCACCAACTCCTGCGGAGCCACGCCATAATCAGGATCGGCCGTTTTGCTCAGGCTCAGGTTTGGCGTGGGGGGTAGGGATTGAATGACAATATCATCAATGCCGACCCATTCATCGGCACCGGGAGCATTGGTGGTCATGATGCGAAGTTGCACCAGCGGCTGATTGTTAGCATCAGGTGGCAAAATCACGGAAACAGGCGTCACCAACTCTGCCAGATTTGGCCCGGTTGTGGCGTCTGCCACATACCCTTCAGGGATATTCGTAAAGTTGCCGCTGTTGCCCACACGGTAATGAAGCGCCACTTGCTGCACCGCGTTATCCGCTGAGCCATCAATATCACGCAAGTTATAAGAAACCTGGATATTACTCTGACCAGTCGTATCAATGTGGATGAGAATGAATGGCGCATCGGCCGTGCCAGAGCCTTGCAAAGCCACCACGGAATCAGCAATCTCAAACTCGGCCACACCGCCGGTGGTGAGCGTATTTGGGTTTAAGCGGTTGGCCATCACATTGACAGGGGTTGTGGTGCCATCTACTAAAATCGTCTGCGGATCAGTGCCGGTGCCTGTGGTCAGATCATCGCCACGATAACCAGTGATCCCAGGCACGCCTGCCCAATCATTATCCACCGTGATCAGGCTGGTATTGCTCCAGTCCTGGAAAAATGGCAACGTCTGGTATGCGTTGTCTTCAGGGGCTGCCGAAGCGTCTGGCATGAGGGCAGCAAAAAAGACAAAAAGAAGCAGAAAAGCCAAAACCAATGGGGTTATAACTTTCCAGGCTGGGTTGAGGTGTTTAGCCTGCATATGTTCCTCCATGAGTGGGCAAGCCAGTTCAGCGATGAAAAAGAAGCGATTGCATGAACTGAATTGCAAAAAAAGATCGCAGAAAAATTGTTTGCATGTACGCGAGCAATGATAACAACTGAGTCTATCCTGAAAATAGACCGCCAACGGCAAGCTACCAACCAGCTGACCCGCGCTACAGTCATGGTGGTCGGCGCAGCCGGTGAACGCTCTCTTGAATTTTGTCCTAGGATTTGCAAGAGACGTCGAGAACACCAGGTGGTTTTGCGCTCTGCGCGGCTAGTAGTTACAAGCCGTTAGTAAATGTGCCCTGCTAATCATATCATCACAGAACCAATTGCAAATGGTTTGTCTGTTATGGTTTTGTTAACCATTTTTGATCACAACGGACGCCGTTCCGTAGCCGGGGGGAGTTCATCACCCGGCAATTATGAGCCTGCCGTCAGGGCAGGACAGGTGAACCAACGCCACCCATGCCCCTCCTCCGCAAGCGGGGGAAGGGGGTTGGAGGATGGGGGCAGCTATCCGTCAGCTCATTCATCTGCCACATAGCGCCTGACAAAGCATAAACTTGCTTAACTTGTCACCAATAGGCTGATATAAAAAATGTGCAGCCCGTTCAAGGCGGCGCGTGAACGCGTGCGAGCGTATTTTTTCAGAGCAGACGCCGATTTGCAACCGGTAGTTGGCGGCACACAAGCCAAATTGAGAATTGCTGATTGGCTGATTGGAATTGCTGTTGCTTGTTACCCGCTGCTTTCTTATAGTATAGTTAGGGGGTAAAAGCGTGTTATTTAACAGTTGTTGCCTGCCCGGCGCATACCTGAATTTTTGTGGAGGATGATCATGCAATTTAAGCTAAACGGCCGTCTCATTACCTACGACGGTGACCCCGAACTCCCCCTACTCACTTACCTGCGCGAGCGCGAAGGCATTCTTTCCCCTAAAAACGGCTGCGCGCCGCAGGCGGCCTGCGGCGCGTGTACGGTAGACCTGAACGGCAAAGCGGTTCTCTCCTGCGTCACGCCGATGAAAAAGGTAGAGGGTGGCAGCGTGCTGACAATTGAGGGACTGGGCGAATATCGCCAGCAGGTGTATGCCAACGCCTTTGTCGCCAAAGGGGGCGTGCAGTGCGGCTTTTGCATCCCCGGCATTGTGATGCAGGCCAACGCCCTGATCAACAAAAACCCCGACCCTTCGGTGGACGAGATTGAAAAGGCGCTGACGCCTAATTTGTGCCGCTGCACCGGCTACAAAAAGATCATCGAGTCCATTCAATATGCCGCCGAAGCAATCCGCAAAGAAGAAGAGATTCCTACGCCCAATGGCAATGGCGCCATTGGCGCACGCGCACCCAAGTATAAGGCGCAGGCGCTGGTGCTGGGGCAGCACACCTATACTGACGACGTGCGTATGCCGGGCATGGTGTATGGCGTGCTGAAGTTTGGCGCCTATCCCCGCGCCATCGTCAAAAAGATAGACACGAGTAAAGCGGAAGCGCTGGAAGGGGTGCTGCGTGTCTTTACGGCCAGAGATGTGCCGGGCGGCCGTTTTATTGGCCTGATCAAGCAGGATTGGCCGCTAATGGTGGCCGAAGGGGAGACAACGCGCTATGTGGGCGATGTGCTGGCAGGCGTCACGGCCGTTTCCGAGGAGATTGCACGCCAGGCAGTAGCGCTCATTGAGGTGACGTATGAGGTGCTGGAGCCGGTAACTGACATGCACCGCGCCCTGGAGCCAGACGCACCGCAAATTCATGACTTTGCGCCAGGTAATGTATTGAGTGTTTCTAAAACCAGCCGGGGCAACGTGGCCGAGGCGGAAGCCAAGTCGGCCTACATTGTTCAAGGGGTCTACGAGACGCAGTGGATTGAACATGGGTTTATGGAGCCGGAAACGGCCGTTGCCTACCCAGTCAGTGCCCCCCACCCCGTCAAAATCGAAGTGCTCTCGCAAAGCCAGGGCGTCTATGAAGACCGCGCACAAATTGCCAAACTCTTGGGGTTGCGCGAAGAAGAAGTACGCGTCATCCTCATGCCCAACGGCGGCGGCTTCGGCGGCAAAGAAGACCTGAGCGTACAGGGACACGCGGCGCTGATGGCTTACCACCTGGGCATGCCCGTCAAGGTGCGCCTGACGCGCGACGAATCCATCCTCATGCACCCCAAGCGCCACCCTATCTGGATGGATTACCGCATTGGCTGCGACGCGCAGGGCAAACTCACCTTTGTGCAGGTAAAATTTATCGGCGACACGGGCGCCTATGCCTCCGTGGGCGCCAAGGTGCTAGAACGCTCCGCCGGGCACGCCACCGGCGCATACAGTGTGCCGGTGACCGATGTGGTGGCAACGGCCGTTTACACCAACAACATCCCCTGCGGCGCCATGCGCGGCTTTGGCGTCAACCAGGCCACCTTCGGCCTGGAAAGCCTGATAGACGAACTGTGCGAAAAGGGTGGCTTCGACCGCTGGCAATTCCGCTACGACAACGCCCTGCAAGATGGCGACATGACCGCCACCGGCCAGGTCATCGAAGGCGGCGCTGGCGCGCGCGCCACCCTGCTCGCCGTCAAAGACGCCTTCTACAGCGCCAAATATACCGGTCTGGCCTGCGGCCTCAAAAACACCGGCATCGGCAACGGCATGCCCGACGCCGCCTCCGCCCAGGTCACCATTGTCGCCCCGGACAAAGTCATCATCGATCATGGCTGGACCGAAATGGGGCAAGGCGTCAACACCATTGCCGTACAGGTCGTCTGCCAGGAAACCGGCATAGACCCGCGCCTCATCGAAGTGCGCATTGACACCACCGCCGAGCAAGAAGCGGGCATGACCACCGCCAGCCGCGCCACCTCGCTGGTGGGCAACGCCCTCATAGACGCCTGCAAAGAGCTGAAGAAAGACCTGCAAACGCACACCCTGGCCGACCTGGTGGGCAAAAGCTATCGCGGCGCCTGGGTTGTGGATTGGACGACAAAGCCGGGGGCCATGGTCGAGAAAGTGTACACCCACTACTCCTACAGCTACGCCAGCCAGGTGGTCATTCTGGACGAAGACGGCCAGATTGAGAAAATCGTTGCCGCGCACGATGCGGGTAAAATCTTCAACCCCACTCTGTTTGAGGGGCAGCTAGAGGGGTCGCTGCACATGGGGCTGGGCTATGCCATCAGCGAAGAATTCCAGATGGAAAATGGCTACCCCAAAAGCACGCGCCTGCGCAACATGGGCATCTTGCGCGCCAAAGAGACGCCCGCGTTCGAGATTATCGGCGTGGAAGTGCCCGACCCCTACGGACCTTACGGCGCAAAGGGGGTGGGCGAGATTGGCCTGGTGCCAACGGCCGCGGCCGTCGGCAATGCGCTCTACCAGTTTGATGGCATCCGCCGCACAAAGCTGCCTATGGCGCTGCCCAAAAAACAGCGCAAAGTGGTAAAAGCTCAGGCGACAATCTAAGGCCCAGGCGTGGTTCGCCATTTAACGACCGACCACCGACAGCCGACTGCATTCCAGAAGTCAATAACAATCTGCCGCCAGCCGTCTGCGGTCACCCTCAAGGGAGATAGAAATATGACCTTGCACCCATTGGCGGGCAAGCCAGCCCCGCCTGAACTGCTCGTGAATATCCCCCGGCTAGTGTCTGCTTACTACACGCAACAGCCCGACCCCGATGATGCGGTACAATTGGTGTCGTTTGGCACGTCTGGCCATCGCGGCACGTCGCTCGAAGGAAAGTTTAACGAGGCGCACATCGCCGCCATTGCCCAAGCAATTGTGGTGTATCGCCAGGAGATGAGTATTGATGGCCCACTGTTTGTGGGCATGGATACGCACGCGCTGAGTGAACCGGCATTGGCAACGGCCGTTTCCGTTTTTGCCGCCAATGGGGTCGAAGTGATGATCCAGGCCGGCCTGGGCTACACCCCCACCCCCGTAATCAGCCACGCCATTCTCACCTACAACCGCAACCGGCAAAGTGGTCTGGCCGATGGCGTCGTCATCACCCCCAGCCACAACCCCCCTGAAGATGGTGGCTTTAAGTACAACCCCCCCTCCGGCGGCCCGGCCGACACCCACATCACCAAAGTGATCCAAAACCGCGCAAATGACCTGCTGCGGCAAAAGCTGCACGGTGTGCGGCAAATGCCCTTTGTCCAAGCACTGCGTGCCAGCAATGTGCACCACTACGATTACGTCACCCCCTACGTGCGCGATCTGAGCAGCGTGATTGACCTACCTGCCATCGCCGCCGCCGGGCTGAAAATTGGCGTAGACCCCATGGGGGGCGCTGGCCTTGCCTACTGGCATCCTATGGCAGACATGTATGGGCTAAACCTAGAGGTGGTGAACACGACCGTTGACCCTACCTTCCGCTTTATGACCGTAGACAAGGATGGCAAAATCCGCATGGACTGCTCCTCTCCCTATGCGATGGCCAGCCTGATTGCTCTAAAGGAAAAGTTCGACATCGCCTTTGGCAACGACCCGGATTATGACCGACACGGCATTGTCACACGCAGCGTTGGGCTGATGAACCCCAACCATTATCTCGCTGTCGCCATCTGGTACCTCTTTCAGAATCGCCCTGGCTGGCAACCAGACGCCGCCGTGGGCAAAACCCTCGTCTCCAGCTCGATAATAGACCGCGTGGCTGCCCACCTAGGTCGCCCCCTGGCCGAAGTGCCGGTTGGCTTTAAGTATTTTGTCGAGGGACTGCTGAACGGCCGTTACGGTTTCGGCGGCGAAGAGAGCGCCGGGGCTTCTTTTCTGCGCCTAGATGGCACCGTGTGGACAACAGACAAAGACGGCATCATCATGGACCTGCTGGCAGCAGAGATTACGGCCAAAACAGGACGCGACCCTGGCGAGCATTATCGCGCCTTAGAGGAACGGTTTGGCAGCCCCGTCTACGAACGCAGCGATGTGGCCGCCAGTGCAGCGCAAAAGGCAGCACTGGCCAGCCTCTCGCCGAGCATGGTGACAGCCACCGAGTTAGCAGGCGAACCCATTGTGGCAAAATTAACACACGCCCCGGCCAATGGCGCGCCCATCGGCGGCCTGAAAGTGGTGACAGAAAATGGCTGGTTTGCCGCACGGCCGTCTGGCACAGAAGAAATTTACAAAATCTACGCCGAAAGCTTTAAGGGAGGCGACCACCTGCGCCAGGTGCAGGCCGAGGCACAAGCCATCGTCCAGGCCACCTTTGCCCAGGCTGGCCTGAGCTAGAACGAGAGGGAGGGTGGGAACGAGAACAAGAGCAGGAGTGTAAAAAGAGTAGCTAAATGGGCAGGGTGCATCAAGCTGCACAGGAGTTTGCAAATTTTCCAGAATAAACACGGAGGGTACGAAGAAATCACAGGCCACTAATCACTCCCCGCTAGCCACTATCCACTGGAACTACTATGTACGGAGACATCAAACTCTTCGCCGGGTCTGGTTGCCCAGAACTGGCCAAAAAAATCGCTGACTATATCGGCATTCCCCTTAGCCCCTGGGACATTATCCAATTTCCCAATGACAACATCATGGTGCGCCTGCATGGCAGCGTGCGCGGGCAAGATGTGTACATCATCCAGAGCCACACGCGCCCGGTACATCGCAACATCATGGAAATGCTGATCGCCATAGATTGCCTGAACCGCGACTCTGCCGGACGCATCACCGTTGTTTGCCCCTTCATGGCCTACGCGCAAAGTGACAAAAAAGACCAACCGCGCATCCCCATCACTGCCCGCCTGCTGGCCGACATGATTGAGGTAGCCGGCGCCGACCGCTGGATGACGATTGACCTGCACTCCGGGCAAATTCAAGGCTTCTATAAAATCCCCGGCGATTCGCTGACGGCGTTTCACATCATTGCCAGCTATTTCAAGCAGAAGAACCTGGATGCAGTGGTGGTAACGCCTGATCTGGGCTACGCCAAACGGGGACGCAATTACGCCGCCGAACTCGATTTGCCCCTGGCCTTTGTGGAAAAGCGGCGCATCGGCAATGAGGCCAAACGCGAGGCGCTGACGCTGATTGGCGAGGTGGTGGGCAAAGATGTGATCATTGTGGATGACCTGGTGGATACGGGCGGCTCTATTCAGCAAGCGGTCACGCTGGTGAAGGAACGTGGCGCGCGCGACGTGTATGTGGGCTTTACGCACCCCATCCTTTCCAACCCGGCCACGGAACGGCTGGGCAGCCTGCCGGTAAAAGAGTACGTGACGACGGACACGCTGCCCATCCCGCCGGAAAAGCTGCTGCCCAATATGACGGTGCTGACGGTAGCGGAGCTTTTGGGTGAGGTGATTATGCGCACACACGAGGGGCGCAGCGTGGGTGAATTGTTTAATGAGTAAGTCAGCCAGTAACCGGTAAGGCTGAAGGCCGACAGGCTAAAAACTATGAACTATTTTATAGCCATTGAAGGCGTGATTGGCGTGGGGAAAACTACGCTGGCGCGCAGGCTGCAAAGCTACTTTGCTAATGCCACTCTTTTGCTGGAAGTCTTCGAGGAGAATCCGTTTCTTTCCCATTTTTATCAGGACCGGGAGCGATATGCGTTCCAGACGCAGCTTTTTTTCTTGCTCAGCCGCTACCACCAGCAAAATCGGGCGGTGCCGGAGGCGCTGAAGCGCGGCCCGCTGATTTCGGATTATACGTTTGCCAAGGATGAGCTGTTTGCCTGGCTGAACTTGAAGGATGATGAGCTGGCAATGTACGGCCGTGTTCATGCGGCCCTAAGTGAGAAAATTCCTAAACCCAGCCTGATTGTCTACCTGAAGGCAGCGCACGAGGTGGTGATGCGCCGCATTGCCCTGCGCGACCGCCCTTACGAACGGGATATGGACCCAAACTACATTCGTGAGCTGGCTGCTGCCTATGAGGCGTGGCTGGCCAATCAGCATGACGCGCCAGTGCTGACGATTGACGTAAGCGAGCTGGACTTCCTCGCCGGCGCAGACGACCTGGCCTACGTGGTAGACCAGGTGAAAGGGGCGCTGGCACAACTGCCAACGGCCGTTTCCCCATCTGCCTCTTCTTTCACCGCTGCACGGCCGTCCGACACGGACACGCAGCCCACCACGGCAACCCTGCTGCTGAACTACCTGCAGCTCATGCAGCAAGTGGGTGGGCTGGCAGGAGAGCTGGCGCGCATTTCGCAGCAGGCCTATGAACCGGAGGACGGCCGTTTCTCCGCCAGCACCCATGCGCAGCTGATTGCTGCCAACCGCCCGGCTCTGCAGCGCGAGCTAACCAGCCTGTGGCAAAACACCCTGCGCCTGGCCAAAAGCGCAGGCGTTGAGCTGGGGGATGATGAATTGTGAATCGTGAACGGGAGCTTGCCCCTTTTCACAAACAGGCATGGTTCAAGCTACCTTTACAATTTGACCGCTGACCATCAACTGCCGGCTGCGATTTTGCCAATGATGGGCGGTCTGGCGTCAGCCGTCTGCGGTCAAAAATTTGTAAAGCATCGTTTCCAGAGAAGCTAAACCATGCCCACGAACCACTAACACGCTCCACAAAAGAGGTGCTCATGAAACTCGGCATCATTGGCCTGCCACAATCAGGCAAAACGACCATTTACAACGCCCTGACCAAAGGGGATACGCCCATTGGTCACAGCACGGGGCGCTTTGAGGTGCTGACGGCCGTTGTAGACGTACACGACGCGCGTGTAGACACCCTCAGCGCCATGTTCAAACCACAAAAAACAACCTATGCGCGCATCACCTACACGGCCGTTGACGGCCTAAAAAAAAGCGGCGGCGAAGGCAGCAGCCTCAGCGGCGAGCTGCTCAACCACCTGGCAGGGCTGGATGGTTTTGTGCACGTCGTGCGCGCCTTTCCCAGCGAGCTGGTTCCCCACCCCGACGGCAGCGTCAACCCCGCGCGTGACCTGGCCGCGCTGGATACAGAGTTTTTGCTCAACGACCTGAGCATTGTCGAGCGTCGCCTGGAAAAGCTGGAAGGTGGCTTGCAGCGCGGCGCGTTCAAGAACAAGGCAGAGGCGCAAAAAGAACTGGCGCTTTTCCAGCAACTGCACGAGACGCTAGCAGCAGAACGGCCGTTGCGCGCCCTGACCCTGGATGAGGAAGCACAAAAAATGGTGCGCGGCTATGGCCTACTCACCCTCAAGCCCACCATTGTCATCCTCAACATTGGCGACAACCAGGCAGAAGTGACCCTGGATTACAACTATCCGCACACCATCGTCACCAACCTGCGCGGCAAGCTAGAAATGGAGCTGGCACAACTCAGCCGCGCCGGGGACACCGAATCGCTGGAACTGTTCATGGGGGAATACAACATCACGGAGCTGAGCCTGGACCGCATCATTCGCCTGAGCTATGAACTGATGGGGCTGCAATCCTTCTTTACCGTAGGCGAAGATGAGGTACGCGCCTGGACGATCCGGCGTGGGGCAACGGCCGTTGAAGCAGCCGGCATCATCCACACCGACCTGGCCAAAGGATTCATTCGCGCTGAAACCATCAGCTATGATGACCTGGTGGCCCTGGGGGGGCTGGCGCAGGCGCGCGCCGCCGGTAAGCTGCGCCAGGAAGGCAAAACCTACATTGTGCAAGATGGGGACGTGATCAACATCAAGTTCAATCTGTAACTGGACACTGCCGTTTTTGCTGTTAGCCAGTGTAGCGCGTTTGCCAAAATCGCCTTACTGCACCAGAGGTCAGCGCAAATTTCCCCAGACGCCAGTTAACTTGTAACCACTCACATTAATATTTGACCCTCCCGAAAAAAGGTCAACTCGTTCAAAAAGTGGCATTGCTTGACATAATGTGATAAAATAGAGGCATATTCTTTACAGGAAAATAGCCTATGTTTCGTGAAAATAAGCAGCAACAACAACCCAGTTTCTTCAACAGCGACTTCCTGATGCCCGATAAAATGCGCCAGCAATTGCACGGTTCCTGGGCCGGTGTGTTCCGCACAGAGGTCTTCATGAACATCCCCGAAGATCGTTTCGCTGTCTTGTACAGCGAAACAGATTCGCGCCCCAACGCGCCCATCAACGTTTTGGTCGGCGGAGAGATGCTCAAAGACGGGTTCGGTTGGAGCGATGAAGAATTGGAACGGCATTTGCAATTCGACCTGCAAACCCGGTATGCGCTTGGGTTGGACGACCTGACCCAAAGCGTGCCGACGCTGCGGACATTCCAAAACCATCGGCGGCGTGTCCGAGAACATGCTGAACGCAGCGGCGAAAACCTGTATGAGGTTGTCTTTCAGGTAGTCACCGACAAGCAGATAAAGCAGTTGACACTGAAAGTGGGCTGGCAGCGGATGGATAGCACCCAATTGTTGAGCAATATCGCTTTGGGCAGTCGTTTGGAGTTGGTTTTGCGCGTCTTGCAGCAAGGGGTAGCGGCCTTGTCGGAGGAGCGACAGGCAATCTGGCGACAAGAACACGCGCCGTATGTGGACAAACAACCGCGCCATATCTGTTATCGGCTGAAAAACGAAGAAGTGCCGGCCTATTTGCAGCAAACGGGGCAGTTGCTGGTCTCCTTGTTGTCGGAGTTGGAGAGACAGGAAGAGGCAGCCAACGCCAGAGCGTTGGTGGCGCGGGTGCTGCGCGAGCAGTATCAAATAGAAGATGGCGAAAAAATCACGCTGCGCCAGGCAAAGGACGTGGCCGCCGACAGTTTGCAATCGCCCCATGACCCCGAAGCGACATACCGGGAGAAAAACGGTGAACGGTATCGGGGCTATGTCGCCAACATCAGCGAAACGTGCGACCCAGAAAACCCGGTGCAGCTGATCACCAGCGTGCAAATAGCCAGCAACAATACCGATGACAGTGAATTGTTGGCCCAATCGTTGGACGAGCAGGCTGAACGAGGGCACAAGATAGACAAAATGACGGTAGACGGGGGCTATACCGGACCGAAAGCGGAAGAAGCGTGCGACGCACATGGCGCAGAATTGCATCCATCGCGGGTACGCGGCGGTAAATCTCAAGGGGAGAAGTGGGGTTGGGAGAAATATAGTTGGCAGGTGACAGAGGAGGGCGTGCCAGAACAGGTCAGTTGTCCGCAGGGGGAACTGGCTATTTTGGAGCCGGGGCGTAAAGAGGGGCGCTGGGTGGCGCGATTTGCGGAAGATACTTGTTCGGCGTGCCCCTTTTTCCAAAAGGGATGTCGGGTGGAGGTGCGTAAGCGCAGCGGTCCGACATTGTTGGTCACAAAGCGGGCTATTCAGGTGGCCGTGTTGCACCAGCGGGCGACAAAGGAAAACAATGGGATTCGGGCAGGCGTAGAAGCGACGATACGCTCGGTCAAGCATGTTTTTGCCGGGGGGAAGCTGCCAGTGCGCGGCTTGATTCGGTCGCAGATGGTCGTTTTGGGGTCGGCATTGGTCGTCAATGTCCATCGTCTGGCTCGTTACTATTTCGAACAGGCTTCGCAGTTGGATGAAAATGGGTCTGAGATTTCTATTTTGTCTCTATTTTTGTTGCTGATAGCCCATTTGACGGCCGTTTCCCATCGTTTGGGCGCTATTTTCGAGCGGCGATGGGTTCTTCAAACCAATGTCGCCTGATGGTGTCAGTTCTCAACCGATTAACGGTTGAGGCTTTTTTCAGAAGAGTCATGTATAGTTGTTCCAAT
This sequence comes from uncultured Anaerolineae bacterium, assembly GCA_937943625.1. Taxonomy (GTDB): domain Bacteria; phylum Chloroflexota; class Anaerolineae; order Promineifilales; family Promineifilaceae; genus JACSRF01. The sequence goes on from CALEAD010000010.1 coordinate 51,647, forward strand.
TCATCTACATCTATGTCATTGTCCACGATTTGCTGGGCTAACTTATCTATCTCATCACTGGTGAGTTGTATGGAAGTAGATTCTGAATTGTCTTGCGCCATGGTTGGTTTGATTGACAATACCAACACAAGAACTGGAACGAACAATACTGCCGTCAGCAAACTAAATATCTTTGATTTTAACATTTGTAACATTCTCCTTGTTCAAAACTAAATGGTTAAGTTTGTAAAGGGTTTAGCTAAACCAAAGTTATTGTAGTACACCAATGTAACAGTCATGTTACGGTTATGTAACAGTTGTGTAACAGTTCGAATGGGGTGTTATACTGCTCACCCTTGATAATGTCCCATTTGTCTCGTATAAAAAGGGGACAAACTCTAGTCCGATCAGTATATTTGGTTGGGGCAGGTTTGCTGGCAAGAAGTGTGGCTGGCAATGAGGGGTTATCGTGTTGTGGGGGGCAGGATGGGTAGGGTGAAGGTAATGGTTGTGCCTGTTTGGTCATCTGTGGTGTTACTTTCTATGAATAGTTTGCCGTTATGCTGCCTTACAATCTCATCCACAATAGCCAGCCCCAGCCCGCTTCCCGGCACATCCCGTCGCGCCCGATAAAATTGTTGGGTGAGATGGGGTAAATGTTCGGCGGAAATCCCCGCGCCCGTATCGGTGATTTGGCATTGAACCGTGTCGGCAACGGCCGTTAGCGAAACAGTAACAGAATCGCCAGGCTGACAATATTTGATGGCATTGTCCAATAAATTGATAAACAGCTGCTTCAATTTGTCGGGATTGCCTAAAACAGGCGGGATAGGCGGGTCAAGGTGAAAATTGAGCTGAATACCCTCCTTTTCAGCCAGCAAAATCAATTCTGCAATCGCCTCTTCCGCTACTAAAATGATGTCTACGCTGAGTTTAGCCATTTGGGCGACAGCCTTTAACCGCCCCAAATCCAGTGTGCCGCTAATCAAATGATTGAGGCGCTGGGTTTGTTGGTGGACGATTTCTAATGAATGTTTTTGCACGTCTTCGGGCACATTTTCCGAGCGGGAAACTTCCAGATGAGACAAAATGGAGGTAAGCGGCGTTCTCAGTTCATGGGAAACATTGCTCCAGTAAAGGTGCATCTCCATTTCGCGCTGCCGCTGTTCGCTGACATCGCGCAACAAAACCAGATTGAAGGCGCCAAAGCGCCCAATCCAGACATCCAATGTTGACTGTGGTGAGGGGGATAAGGGGAACTGCTGCACGGCCGTGTCCTGTTTTATTTTTTGGAGGAGGTGGGTGTAAACGGCCGTTGTCGCCATCTCCTGCTCCACCTGCAACAATCGGTACGCCTTCCGATTGGCAAACCGCAGAGAGTCAGACGAAGACAACAGGATAATTCCCAATGGAAAAGATTGCCAGACCGTATAGTGTTCATCATCATCCAAGGCGCGACGACGGGAAATTACCCAAGCTAACCAGAATAAGCCAAACAACAGCAACAGCAACAAAAAAAGCGCCAGCTTGAAATCAACAACCAACATGGCAGCAATTATTGCTCATTCGGACAAACAAGACGATAGCCAAACCCCCGTATCGTTAGCAATAGTTCGGGATTTTTAGGGTCATCTTCAATTTTTGCCCGCAGGCGTTGTATATGAACATCAATCGTGAATCGTGCGCGTATTCGCATCGCCCCCTTCATCTCCCCAAATGGTACGCAGCAACGTTTCCCGCCCAAGGACCCGCCCTTTTCCCTGCATCAGCAAAGATAGCAATTCAAATTCCGTTGTCGTTAATGTTATTTCATCCCCGCTGCGCCGTACGATTTTATCGTCAATCAAGAGTTCAATCGGGCCGCAAACCAACTCGGCGCGTCCCTGCTGCTTTACAAGACGTAACAATGCCCGCACCTGAGCCAGTAATTCTTGTGGTTTGTACGGTTTGGTCATATACGCATCCGCCCCCAGGTCAAGACCAATCACTTTTTCTTGCAAAGTGTCTTTAGCGGTAAGCATCAAGATAGGCGTATAGCGCGGCTGTTCACGGATATGTTGGCAAATTTGGTAGCCATCAATATCGGGCAACATAATATCCAAAACAACCAGATCAGGCTTGAGCGCGATTTTTTCCAGCGCTTCCTGACCGGTATGCGCCAGAATCGTTTCATAACCTGCCTGAACGAAGGAATAATTCAACGCTGAAGTGATGGTGGGTTCATCATCCACAACTAAAATGGTATGGTTGGTCACAAATCCGTCCTAATTTTCTGCCTTCGAAGGAAATGTTTGTTCAAACAGGTCGGTTTCCCAGCGGCGGTCATTCCCAGTCCCATAAACGCCTATATCATCGCCTCCCCAACCTATATAACGTTTAGCATATACCTCAACAACGCTATCATTACGCAAATGAACCCACAACATCGGATACCATTTAGCAAAATATGCAGGCCTTGAATAGGTAAGCGTTATTGCATCAGGATAACTGACCGATGGAGCACGTTCTACGGGATTTCCAAGAATTGCAACGACTTCTTCTTCTGTCATTCCATTCTGCACGGCGCGGATTGACTCAACTGTAATCCCCTCGGCTAACCAGCTGACCCTGTGAGTAATCCGCCAACCTATGGCGATAACAAATATGCATAATATAAATAAAGATATGACAATTCTCAAACGACCCGCTTTAAAAAATGGCGCTGGTGATTGTACTTGATGTTGATTTATCATTGCCTACACCTTCCCTACTATACATCAGGTTATACCCTAACATGCCTATGACAAAACAACGAGACCAACTCCAGATAGCTTTTGGTCTTTAAACCATCATGTTCTGGAATTGGTCTGGCTTTTTTATAGAATACTTATTTAATTGAGTGGACTATTGGGCCAATCACTCATGCTACACGGGTTCACCCATTTAGGACATGCGCCGGCAGCACATGCAGTTGCGTTATAACATACCTCCCAAGATTCAGCGCTATGAAAAGTCGCTGTACTGCCATTTACGACTTTGTACGCATTACAACTTCCCCAAGAACTTCTATAAATGCCATCAATTTCCTGTATCGTTGGATTAGCCCAAATAAGCGAGCTGCTGGTTTCAGGTTTTACCGAGTATTTCGCTCCATATTGACCAGGGTTTGAAAAATTCCATACCACTCTACCTGGACGCCATACGGGGGCATAACACAAACTCAATACCGTTGCTCCTTCAACATCGCTATCAGTAGTGTCATGTGTTATTTGGATACCCAGTAGCTCAGCCTTTTCACTTTCATCTTCTGCAATCAATTTTGCCAGTTCATCAGCCGATAATGACTGCTCGCGTAACAATTTCTCATACCTCGTTACTAATTCTGCCAGTTCCTTATCATCCTCCATTTCGTTTTTCAATTCTTCACATACAAGTTTGGAATTGCTATCCGAATCTTGTTGTGCCTCAGTTGATTTAACTGATAAGGTCAGGACAAGAACAAAAAGAAATAACACTGCCACAAGCAAACCCACTATCTTTGATTTTAACATCTTCACATTCTCCTTAAAACTAAATTGGTTCAATTTGTAAAAGGTTTAGCTAACCCGAAAAAAATTGTACTTCATCAATGTTACAATCGTGCAACAGCCATGTAACAGTTGTGTAACAACCCAAAATATCGTCAATTTCCGGGAATTGTGGGTTTGGCTGTCAAATTACACCCGTCAATGTACCACCCATTTACACCCATGATGTACCACCCATTTACGGCCGTAACGTACCACCCGCAACACCAACAACCATCCCCCATCCACAAAAACAAAATCAATAACAACCGATTCCTATAAGGTGGGCCAGCTTCAAGTGGCTACATCAATCTTCACCTCCTCCTCCAACCGTTGCCGGCCGCGTGCCCGAAAACTCGCTCCCTGAATCACCAACACCTCCACATGATGCGCCAGCCGGTCCAACCCCGCCGCCGCCAGCAACGGATTACCAAACAAGCCCGGCCACTCATGTTAGCGGCCGAGCTAAATGAAGACGAACGGCCGAATTAAATCAAAGAACGATGGGCAAAAAAAACGGGCTGCTGGAGCAGCCCGTTTTCCATCCCTAGACCAGGGGTTCAGTTCCGGTCCATGTCGGCGATAACCTTGCGAATGGTGGTTTCGTCAATCACCTCCTTCTTATCAATCATGCCCGCCAGAAGGGCCGTCGTACAAACCAGGTTAATCTGACGGGGGACCCCCTTGGTGTAATCAAAGATACGCGCCATGGCATCGTCAGTAAAAAGGGGGGTTCCGTGGTGGCCGGCCAATTGCAGGTGATGCTTGATGTAAGCGATGCAGTTTTGCAGGTCGAGGGGCGGCAGATGGTAGCGCACCGAGAGGCGCTGGTAGAAGGCCTGGTTGGTCGAAAGGCGTAGCAGGTCACGCAAGTTGGGCTGACCCACCAGGACAAGGGCGGCCAGAGATTGACTATCCATTTGGTCGGCAATAAGCAGGCGAAACTGCTCAAAAGCGTGGGGTGGCAAAAGATGTGCCTCATCAATGACCAACAGGGGGAAGCGGCGCTTGCTCTGGGTCAGGTCGGCCAGGGCAGCGCGGATGGCGGCCACTTGACGCGGACGGCTGAAGGGGGGCTGATGGTGCAGCGCCGCCAGGATGTCGCGGTAGAGACCGGCCATGCCGACCGTCGGGTTTGACAGATAAAGAACCAGAAAGCGATTCGGGTCGAGACGGGCCGTGAAGGCGCGCATGGCGGTGGATTTGCCAGCGCCGATGTCGCCGGTAACCAGACCTAGCCCTTGCTGGCGCAGCAGAAAGGTCAGGCGGGCGGCCATCTCCTGCTGGGGCTGGCTGACAAAGAGGTCATCGGGGGCGATGTCACGTTCAAAAGGCAGACGGGTGAAGCCATAAAACTCCTGATACATGGTTAGTTTTCCTCCATTTCTTCTGGTTGGGGGGTCGAGTTGTCCAACAGGCGGGCAAATTGCAAGTCGCCGGCTTCCTGTTGGCGCAGCTGCTGGTATTCAGCGCGCAAAGCGGCCAGGTAATCGAGCGATGATTTGGCCGGGGGTGGCGCTGGTGGGTCAGTGACCAGGCGCTGCACCGCCAGGCGCCGCTGCCGCCCCTGGGTCACCATGACAGCCCTTCCCAGGTGACGGCCGTCCAGGTAGAGGTCCAGTTGGGAGAGGTCGAAGGGGTCGAAGCGCAATTCCAGGGTGCGGCCCGCCAGATGGGCATCCACCCGGTAGGTATTGCCCTGCAGGGCAATCGTCGCGTCCTTGCGCACCTTGCGCGTCTCGCGCCAGAGAAAGGCCGTTTGTAACGCGCGGGCATCGACGGTGCGGACCTGGTCCAGGCCAGCCTGGAAGCGGGCAAGCGGCGTCTGGTCGGTTTCGCGATGCTCACGCCGGTGGTAGATGCAGTCCAGCCAGGCCCAAAACGATTCATTGAGTTCGGCCAGGGTCGCAATCTGGGAGACCTCGACTTCAGGCATAAATTGTAGGCGAACCGTTTCGAAGAAACGCTCCTGTTTGCCTTTGACTCCGGCGAGTAGGGGGCCGTTTGGATACGCTGGATGCCCAGGGTGGCGCAGGCAGCGGCGAACTGGTTCGCCGAATAAACTTGACCGTTGTCCACGTAGATAGCCTGGGGCACCCCGCGCCGCAAAACCGCCACCTTCAGGACCCGCTCCAGGCGGGGCAGCGCTTCATCCCAGAAAAATTCGGCGTGGGGCACCAGACGGCTGTGGTCGTCCAGAAAACAGAAGAGGTGGGCCCGCCGCTTCTTGCCCGCCACCTCCGGGTCAGGCAGCCACGGCCCCACCATCGCGTCCCCTTGCCAGAGGGAATTGCTGTGTTCCCGTTCAAAACGGCGATAGGCGCGGCTGGCCTGGCCGAGTAGGCGACGGCTGTGGCCGCGCTGGCGCAGTTGGGTGGTTAAGGTATGGGCGTTGATAGGCTGGCCCAGCTTGAGGTTCGGGTCGCGTTGCAACAATTCCACCAGCATAGGCGTCGTCCGCGCTGGCTGTTCGGCGCGCAGGGCGATGGCCGCTGCCAAGACCTCTGGCGGAAAGGCGCGGACCGCGCCCTTATCGGCGCGGGACTGGGGGCGCAAAGCGTCAAAGCCGCCTGCCCGGTAGAGCGCCAGATAGCGGCGCAGGGTCGAAACGCTGACGCGGCCGCGGCGGGAGTAAGGAATCTGGTACGTTTTGCCGGCGACCTGGCGCAAGCTCGCCTCCAGTTGGCCGGGGTGTTTGGCGACGAAGAGTTTTCCCCATCCTACCGCATTCTGTTCGATGCCAACACGCGCCATCACCTGCCCACAGACACCTGCGCCATCATTGGCAGTACCCTGACGCGGCGACTGATAAAGGGGTATAATCCGGCAAAATGAGTAAACGCTGAGTGAGTTAGTTGGTTGGTTAGTTGGTTAGTGAATCAACCGGTAACAACCAATCAATGTTCCCAAACGAACAAAGTGGTTACAGACAACAGAAAGGAGAGAAAATAGATAACTATGAGCAACACTGAACTCCGTATTGACGCCCTGCTGCCGGCCGACATGGCGCGCAAAGCAGAATACGTTGGCGTCAGCAAATCTGAAGCGCCTATTCTAAGCATGTTTTCTCTGTCGGTATTGGCCGGCGCCTTCATATCCATGGGAGCCATTTTTGCCACCACGGTCACCGCTGGCACATCTGGTGAATGGCCATATGGCGTTACCCGCCTGCTGAGCGGCCTGGTCTTTTGCCTGGGGCTGATTCTGGTCATTGTGGGCGGCGCAGAGCTGTTCACTGGCAACAACCTGATCGTGATGGCCTGGGCCAGTGGCAAGGTGACTACCCGCGCAATGCTACGTAACTGGGTCATTGTATACACGGGCAACTTTGTGGGGGCTATTGGAACGGCCGTACTCATCTTCCTGAGCAAACAATACACCTTTGGCGGCGGGACTGTTGGTCGTGCCGCCCTCAGCATTGCCAACAGCAAATCTGGGCTGGATTTCTTCCAGGCGCTGGTTCTTGGCATCCTGTGCAACGCCCTGGTTTGCCTGGCCGTCTGGCTTACCTTCAGCGCCCGCAGCACCGTGGACAAAATCGCCGCCATCATCTTCCCCATTACCGCTTTCGTCGCTGCCGGCTTTGAGCACAGCATTGCCAATATGTATTTCATCCCAATTGGCCTGTTCATCAACATGTTCGATCCCACCTTCACCGCTGCCACCGGCCTGGATTTGCCTCACCTGACCTGGGGCGCATTTTTTATCAACAACCTCATTCCGGTCACCATTGGCAATATCATCGGCGGCACGGTACTGGTAGCGGCCGTTTATTGGTCCGTGTTCTTGCGCGGCAAGAGATAACAATTTAGGGCATGGTTCATCTTCTCTAGAAACGGTGTTTGACAAATTTCTGACCAAAGCAGTCTGCGGTCCACAGTCTGCGGTCAAATTCCAAAGGTCGCTTGAACCATGCCCAATTTAGGGATTAAAAAATAGAAACTGGAGACTAAGACCCATGAAAGCTTACATTCTGATCAATATCCGCGTTGGCAGCGTAAGCGAAGTCGTGCGCCACCTGCGCCGCGTGCCAAACGTTGTTGAGGCAAACATGACCTTTGGCCCCTATGATGCTGTAGCCATTGTAGAATCAGACGATGTCAATCACCTGGGACGTATCCTCGCCGATGAAATTCAGCCCATTCCCGGCATCACCGAAACGCTCACCTGCCTGGCAGTGCAGGTGTAGCCACGCGCCATCAAGACCCAAGGGTTTCTCTGCAAACTGCTGACCGCTGACCGCCGAGCAGACTACAGAATATTCCTGGCCGTCGGCGGTCAGCAGTCTGTGGTTGGCGGTCATTTTCATGGGAGACTTCATGAAATTAGCAGCGGCAAAGGGGGCGTAAGCAAAACCACGCTGGCGGCGCTGCCGGCGCAGGTGTACGCCGACCAGGGAAGGGACGTGCTGGCGGTAGACGCTGAGCCGGCGCCCTGCCTGGCGGGCGCGCTGGGCTTTCCACCTGAGCTGCGCGCCAGGCTCAGCCCTATTGCGGAAATGAATGCGCTCATTGCAGAACGCACTGGCGCCAAACCAGGTACAGTGGGCGGCTTTTTCACCCTCAACCCGCGCGTGGATGATCTGCCAGAACGGTTTAGCGTCAAGCATCGCGGCGTGCGGCTGCCGGAAATGGGCGCCGTAGACCTGGGCGGGCGCGGCTGCATTTGCCCAGAAAGCGCCATGTTAAAGACGCTCTTCACCCACCTGCCCTTCGGCGATGACGAGGTGCTGATTCTGGATATGTACGCAGGGGTGGAGCATTTGGGGCGCGCGACGGTGGATTTTGTGGACACCATGATCATTGTCGCGGAGCCAACAAAGCGGAGTTTGGGCACAGCCGGGCAAATTAAAAAGCTCGCCCACGACATTGGCCTGACGCGGCTGTGGCTGATGGGCAATAAAGTGCGCAATGAGGAGGAAGCTGCCTTCTTGCACGCAAACACGCCTGGCCTCCCTATCCTCGGCATTCTCCCCGCCGACCCGGCTGTGCAAGAGGCTGAGCGCCTGGGTACGGCCGTTTATGACCACGTACCGGCTTTGCGACAGGCTGCCGCAAAATTAGCCGCAAAATTAGCGCAGGACTACTTGACCACTTGACCACCGGACCACTTGACTACTGGACTACTTGACTGCAAGACTAGAGAGTGGAGACAAAAGAGTTGACAACCACCATCGCCCTGGCAGGCAAAGGCGGCGTGGGCAAAGCCACCGTCGCCGCCATGATCATCAAATACCTGGCTCATACGCAGCCCGGTGCCATCCTGGCCATTGACGCTGACCCAGCAGCAACCTGAATATGGTGCTGGGGCTGGAGCTGGAATGGAAGGTAGGCGACATCCGCGCAGGGATGCTGAGCAAGGTCAAAGAGTCTCTGTTGGCGGACGGCGCGGCAATGGACAGCATTGATGGCGGGCTGACCAAACGTGAATATCTCAATTATGAGATACGTTCAGCCATTGCCGAAGGCGACCGGGTAGATCTGATTGCCATGGGGCGCTCCGAAAGGCCGGGCTGTTACTGCGCCGTCAACCACAATTTGCGTGAAGTGGTAGACGCCATCAGCAAAAATTATCGTTACGTAGTGATAGACAACGAAGCGGGCATGGAACACCTCAGCCACCGCACCACGCGCGGCGTGCAGCACCTGATACTGGTCAGCGACCCCACGCAGCGGGGCATTGTCGCCGCCGAGCGCATTGCTTCTTTCCGGCACGAGCTGGATATTCGTATCGAAAATACCTATCTGGTGCTCAATCGCCTGCACGGTGACCTGCCAGAACCCTTACAGCAGCGCATTGGCCGGATGGATATTCCGCTCCTGGGCATCATTCTCGATGATGCGGAGCTGGCAGCGTTTGAATACAATGCACGGCCGTTTCTCGAACTGCCCGACCATTCACCCGTGTATACGGCCGTTGCCGACATGCTGCGCACCATTGGCCTCTAGCCCCATGCGCCCCCCTGCGCCGCGCTTCCCTGCACCATTTTCATTGCCCCAGCCCGGGCAAATACACCGCCTGGGCGCGGGCGTGCTGCTTTTCTTACTGGCACTGCCGGCGCTATTTCCCCTCTTCAGCCGTCAGCTTAGCGACGGCTATGACAACGTATTTCACCTGTGGCGCGCCGTCCAAATAGAGGCGCTGCTGCGCGAAGGGGCGTTGTACAGCCGCTGGGCGCCACACATGGCGCAAGGATTTGGCTATCCCCTCTTTCAGTTTCAGGCGCCGCTTTCCGCCTACGCCGCCGCGGTGCTGCACCTGCTGGGGCTGGATTGGCCGCTGGCGCTAAACGCCACCTTTGCCCTGACGCTGCTGCTTTCAGCAGGCAGCATGGCGCTGCTGGGGCGGGCGCTATGGGGCGAAATGGGTGGGTGGCTAACGGCCGTAGCCTATCTCTACGCACCTTACCATGCCTACGTCGTTTTCTATCGCGGTAGCCTTTCCGAAAGCACAGCCTGGGTTTTTGCGCCGTTGGTCTTGTGGGGTATGTGGGTGTGGGTACATCAGGGAGAGCGCATGGGGTTGGCAACGGCCGTTTTCGCCCAGATTGCCCTCATGCTCAGCCACGAACCCACCGCCTACGCCTTGTATCCCCTGTTTTTGCTCTGGCCGCTGGCCGCCGCGCCAACGGCCATGTGGCGACAGCGCCTTCTTCATTACCTGCCCTTGCTGCTAGGGCTGACTGGCAGCGCCTTCTTCTGGCTGCCAGCGCTGCTCGAGCGCCGCTTCGTACAGTTCCAGCGCATTGCCAGCGACTGGCCCTTCCGCTACTTCGACAACTTCCTGCCCCTGGGCGAACTGCTGGCACTGCCCCGTCGCGCCGACCCCCTCTGGTTCAACGATTGGCCGCCGCGCGCCCTGGGCGGGCTGCTGCTGGCGCTGGCGGCAGTAGGGCTGCTGCTGGCCTGGCAGCGCCGGCGATCCTTGCGTCCCCTGCTGCTCCTGTTGGCGCTGGCGTTGGGCGGCTACAGCTTCATGACCCTGCCCGCCAGCGAAGTGCTCTGGCGAGCGCTACCGCCGCTACAAGCCTTCACCCCCTGGCGCTTTGTCACCCAGGCCAGCCTGTGCGCGGCGCTGCTTGTGGGCGGGCTGGCGCTGAATTCCGCGCGCGGCTGGCGGCAGGCCGTCAGCTATGGCACACTGGCGCTGCTGCTGCTGGCGCACCTGGGCTGGTTTGTGCCGCGCCACACTCCGGCTCCGGCAGATACCAGTCTGGCGGGCATGATCGCCTGGGAAGCGGCCAGCGGCACACTGGGCACAACCGCCAAAAATGAGCTGCTGCCTATCTGGGTCCAAAATGTCACGTCGCCGCCAACGGCCGTTGCCCCCTGGCAGGCGCGTCTTGACCCTGCTACCCTGCCCGATGGCGCCGTGCTGCACCGCGCCACCTATGCGCCACTGCACGCCACCATTGAGCTGGAAACGGCCGTACCCTTCACCGCTACCTACCAAGCCCTCTACTTCCCCGGCTGGCAGGCCACGCTCAACGGCACGGCCGTTGCCATTGCCCCTACGCCGCAAAGCGGCCTGATAACCATCCCTATCCCTGCCGGACGGCACACCCTGGCCGTGCGCTTTGGCGAAACGCCACTGCGCCAGGCGGCTAATGGGCTGTCCCTGCTGGCGTTGCTGGCGCTGGCTGGGGTGTTGTGGTGGGGCAAACGGCCGTTTGTGACACCAAATACCGACTATGCGCAAAATAAAGCGACCGTGTCGTTGCCCACGCTTCTAGGCGTAGCGACGCTGCTGCTGCTGGCGCGCCTGCTGCTGGAACTGCCCGCCCTCCCTCTGCGCCACAGCCGCCTACAGGCTGATGGGCAGCTCACTGGCCTGGCTGAGACGCAGCGCCACTTGTTTGGCGGGCAGGTCGCCTTACTCGGTTGGGACCCTATCGCCATGCGGCTGCGCGCCGATGAGCCGCTGCGCCTGAAGCTGTACTGGCGCGCCCTGCAGCCGCTAGCAACCGATTATCGCGTAGGCGTGGTGCTGGTAGACGCACAGGGGCGGCGCTGGTCAGAAGCGGGGCTGCGCGACGAGCGCTGGCATCGCAATCCGCCCCCCACCCCTCTGTGGCCCACAGAGCAATACGTGACGACGGCCTATCTGGCAGATTTGCTGCCGGGCACACCGCCAGGCACATACCAGATTCAGCTGAGCCTGTTTACGCGGGAAACGCTGGAACCGCTAACGGTAGCAACGGCCGTTGACCGGCCCATTGGTCCTTACCTCACCCTGGGCAGTGTGCAGGTGCTGCCGCCGCGCCGTCCGCCCACCGATTTGCGCCCGCAGTTTCCGCTGACGTTTACGGCAGGCGCGCTGCGCCTGTGGGGGGCGCAGGTAGACCGTGCCCAGGCTGCGCCAGGCGACCCGGCCCTGGTGACGCTGTTTTGGTCTGCCGCACCGCAGCAGGAAACGGCCGTTGCTCTGCGCCTGCTCGATGAACAAGAAATGGTAGTACACGAGTGGGCGCTGACGCTGCCGGCGCTGCCAGACGGCGTTTGGCGCAAACAGGTGCTGCTAAAATTGCCGCTGGCGCTGGCAAACGGCCGTTACACCTGGCAGCTTGGCGCAGCAAACGGCTCGGCCGTCACCTGGGGTAGCCTGGAAATCAATGCCCCCGCGCGCCAGATGAGCGCCCCGCCAATGGCGCAGCACGTGGGGCAAGCACTGGGGCAGGACGGCGCAGCACTGGCGACACTGGTAGGCTACACGGCTGCACCCGAAGCGCCACAGCCTGGGGAAACCCTCACACTCACGCTGGTCTGGCGCGCTGAGCAGGAGATGGCAGAAAGTTACCACGTTTTTGTCCATCTGCTAACCGCAGACGGCACATTGGTAGCCCAGGCAGATGGGCAGCCGGCAGGGTGGAGCCGGCCCACAACGGGCTGGCTGCCCGGAGAATATCTGCGCGACGTGCACGCGCTGCATCTGCCGGCTGACTTGCTGCCGGGGGAGTACACGCTACTGGTGGGGCTGTATGTGCCGGGAAACGGCCGTCTGACCACCGCCGATGGGCGCGATGCGCTGGCGCTAACGCCAATAAAATTGGCTGAGTAACCACCCAGGTAACAAAATCAGGGGATAAACAAAAAGGCGTGGTTCACACTTTCTAGACTTTCTAGAAACGGCGCTTTACCATTTCCTGCCCGCAAGCAGTTGACGGCAGATCGCCCATCACTGGCAAAATCGCGGTCAGTAACCGGCGGTCAAATTTGTAAAGATCATCGGCAGCATGCCCATTTGTGCCAGAAGTGGACCGCTCAGCAACCAACAACGCGCGTATTACTATGACGACCCCAGTAACAATTCTCGCAGCCGCGAGACTACCAGGGCCATAGCCACTTCATTCTCTCCTCCGTGCGGAATAATGATGTCGGCAAACTGCTTGCTTGGCTCGACAAACTTCATGTGCATGGGGCGCACTGTCGTCAGGTATTGCTCAATCACGGAATCAAGCGAACGGCCGCGTTCTTCCATATCCCGCTTCAAGCGGCGAATGAAGCGCACGTCGTCGGCTGTGTCCACAAAAATTTTAATATCCATCAGCTCGCGTAGCTTCCGTTTGGTGAAGATGAGAATGCCATCTACCAGGATAATGGGGCTGGGTTCTACCAAAACGGTATCGGCCGTGCGGCGGTGCAGCGTAAAGTCGTAGACGGGCACTTCTACTGGTTTACCCGCCAGCAGCATCTTGATGTGATGGATCAGCAGCTTGTTTTCCAGTGAGCGGGGATGATCATAGTTTTGCTGCTTGCGCTCTTCCAGCGTCAGGTGGGGATTGTCGCGGTAATAGGCATCGTGGGGTAAGTAGGCTACGGTGGATGCGCCGACAGCCCGCAGCACGTTACGCGCCACGGTTGTTTTGCCTGAAGCCGTCCCCCCGGCAACGCCAAACACAATCGGTCGCTGTTTTTTCATAAACGCCCTTGTCTGGGTTGTGTTGTCTCCTGCGCGGCTAAATGAGGCGTGCAGCAGACAAAAAAATACCCCGGTACTCTTACCAGGGCGGTATTTAGAAAGCCACCCAAGGGACTTGAACCCTTAACCTACGCTTTACGAAAGCGCCGCTCTGCCGATTGAGCTAGGGTGGCGAAGTAGGAGGATTATAGCAATGCGTGGGTTAGTTGACAAACAGCCGTTGCTGCTTAGCGCACCTGCCTCACCCGCTGCCGGTGGCGATGGGCAAGCCAGGTGTGCGGCTCCACTCGCTCCAGGAACCAACGTAAAGACGGCCGTTGCCCAGGCCTGCGTGCGCCATAGCCAGCAAATTGACACAGGCCGACACACCGGAGCCACAATAGAAGGTAGCTTCTGTGGGACGGTCGCCTAAAACGACCGTTAGCTGCGCACGCAACTGTTGCGGAGGCAGGAAACGGCCGTTTTCCTGCCAGTTTCGCGCAAAGGGATAATTGATCGCCCCCGGAATGTGCCCCGCCTGCGCGTCAATTGGCTCTAATTCCCCACGATACCGCGCTTCGTCGCGCGAATCAAGCAAAAGCGGCACATCAGGCACCTCGGCCAGCGTCACCAGCCATTCGCGGCGCGGCGCGCCCACAAACCGGCGGGGCGCATTCTGCTGCTCACCGGCCACAACCGGCAACCCTGCTTCCGTCCAGGCTGCCCATCCCCCATCCAGCAGCGCCACCGCGTCATGCCCCATATAGCGCAGCATCCACCAGAGGCGGCTGGCAATCATGCCACCCCCGTCATCATACACCACCACCTGGGTGCTGGCGTTTATGCCCATGCAGCCAAAGCGTTCGCAAAGGCTTTCTGGCGTCGGCAGCGGGTGACGGCCGTTATCTGTTACCGGCGGGCCGCTCAAATCTTCATCCAGGTGGGCATAAATGGCCCCAGGCACGTGCCCAGCCAGATAGGCGCGCCGGCCAGCGGCCGTATCTGCCAGGCTGAAGCGGCAATCTACAATCACCCAACCGGCGTCTGACAGATGGGCGTGCAGGGTCAGGGGGTCAATCAGAGTTGTATACATAGGAGACAGGGGTGCCGAGCGTGGAACGATGTTATGAGCCTGGCGTGGCGGTGGGGAAGATGGGCGGGGGCGCAATTGTGGGCGGCGGCGGCACCGTCGGCCAGATTGGCGTGGGGGTTGGCGTGGGCAGCGGGGTAGGCGTTTGCGTGGGCGTCGGTGTGGGGGTGAAGAAAGGTGTGGGCGTCGGCACGGCCGAGTCCCAGGCAAAGAGAATGGGCTGTGCGCTGCTCTCCGCCACCACTTGCTGCCCGCGCTCCAGCCGCACCTGCCACGAGTATGCGCCCGGCTCCAGCCAGCCCAACTGCGCATATGCGGCCACCGGCAATTCATACAGCGTGCCCAGGGTTGGCGTATTTACTGCGCCTAACGGCAGCGCCTGTCGCCCTTGCCACAAATAAACGACAAAGGCTTCTCCCTCTTGCAAGGGCAGGGGCCAGTTCCAGCGGTATGCAACTTCCGCAGTAAAGAAGGCTTCGCTTTCGGCCGTTGGCTGGCTCAGGCGCAACAGGGGCAATGCGCGCGGACCGTAGAGATTGCCAAATTCGGCCGTCCAGTACCAGACGTTTGGCGCGCCAAAGTTGAGCGTGTATCCCACCCCTACGTCGGTAGCAAAGCGGTTGAGAATAATGCGACGATGCGAGGGGCTGTTCACCCAAAAAGCCACTGCTTCATAGGGGTGCTCAAAGCCCCAGGCTGTCGCCTCACCAGCATAAGCTCCGATATACCCGTAGGTCATTAACCGCTCTGCCGGGTAAGAGCCGTCGGCGCCAATGTGGCCAGTGTAGCTAAAGCGCGCCATGTCGTTGGCGTGCTGCTGCGCCGCCAGGTTCAGGGCATAGCTCTGGGTAAGCGGTGGCAGTTCAAAACGTGCGCGCGCCTCATTGATGTAGAAAAGCAGTTGTTCTGCCGGGGAGAGGGTCTCTGGCAAGGGCAGCGGCTGCAGCACGAATGGCTCGCCCAGTTCCACTGGTTCCAGGTCAAGTGCGTAGAGATCGCCTTCTAGTAGCCAGGCGTCCCCTGCGTTTGACTGCACAATCAGCGGGAGGTAAACGGCCGAATTTGTCAACGCGCCCGGCTCAACGTAAATCCAGCGGCCAACGGCCGTCTCGCCAAATTCATTGCTGGCTGTAAGCAAAATGTAGTGGTTCCCTCCCTGGCGATAGGCGTGTGTCACGTTACTGCCCTGGTAATAACGGCCGTCGCCCATGTCCCACACATATTGCTGCACCGTCTCATCGCCAAACGCCTGCGCCACAAAAGGCTGCCCGGCAGGCACACTTTGCGGCACAACCAGGTCCGCAACGGGGGGATTACCCACCTGCACCACGCCATAAGCCTCAGAACGGCCGTAATCATTACTAATGGTCAGTTGTACCAGGTAATGCCCCGGCGCACTATAGCTGTGCGTGGGGTTTGCCACTGTGGCCACCTGGCCATCGCCAAACTGCCATTGGTAGGCCAGCGGCGGCTGCCCGCCGCTCTCGTTAACAAATGTGACCGGCTGGCCAACCGCCACCTGCCAATCAGCAGCACTGAAGCGCGCGGCCGGATGCGGCACCACCGTAATCAAGTGCGTGCGTGCTACCTGTTGCAGCGGGTTTGCCACCTCCAGCGTCACCTGATAGACGCCAGCCGCGGCGTAGAGCACCGTTGGATCATTAACAGTCAGACGACGGCCGTCGCCCAAACTCCAGCTTTGCACAAATGGCCCAGAGCCGCCCAGCACCGGCTGTAAGGAAATCGGCTGACCGAGTGAGACCTGTGTCAGCGGCGTCACCAGGTTGATGTGCGGCGGCAACCCTACCCAGGCAGTCAGCGCCAGCCGCTGCGCACCCCCCTGTGCCGCCGTCGCCAGCGCCGCATTGGGCCATAGCTGGGCTACAATTTGCTGTTCTGGGAAAAGCAGGTCGGCCGTTTCGGCGCGCAGTGGCAGCAGCAGCTCTTGCACGCCGCTGCCCAACGGCGCAACCGGCTGCCAGGTAAACAAGCCCGTCTGCACATTTTGGGTCACGCCGGGCAGCAACGTGTTAAACTGCAAGCGCAGCGTAGGCGGCAGTTGCAGCATCACCAACGGTGTAGCATTCTCGCTTTGGCGGTTAAGCAAACGCACAGAGAGGGTTGTCGTATCACCAGGAGTCAGCACAGGGGGTTGCAGCGTCAGCTCCAGCAGAAATGGCCCATCCAGGCGAGCGTAGCCGCTGTAAGCTGGCAGATTGGTGGCGGCCGTTTCCCAGCGCCACATGCCTACAGCGCTCAAAGCCAATATCACGCCTGCTAAAAGCCACCATCGTCCTTTGCACACACCGGCAGTGTATCAAAGTTAGCAAGCGTTAACAAGCCATTTTGCCCGCCCGTTGTTATAATGGTACGGTTTGTAAGAACTGACACATCTTGGAAAGCCGGGAAAAGCGGCAACTTCCTAACCAATCAGCTCTGGGAAATTGGGTATTTGCATGAGTGCAACACGCGAGAAAAAAAACGGCCGTTTCCGATTCCCCCTCTTCCGCCGCCAGGAAAAATGGGTGGAAATCACCGGCTACCGCGTTGGTGGCCTTCAGCTCGACGAACCCATCTTCATTCACGCAGATGCGCTGGTCGTTGGCCATATCATCGCCCCAAAAATCCAGGTAGCCGGGCTGGTTAATGGCTCCACGGCCGCTTTGGAAACACACATTTTACCCGGCGGGCAAATTTGGGGAGACGTGTACACAGAGCAGCTACACCTGGAACCGGGTGGCAAACTGCAAGGGTGGACGCGCGCCCTCAACGACGAAACATATCAACAGATACGCAACACTGGCAGCGTGCCCGAAATAGATGTCAGTCAACCTCCTGATTCGCTGCCAGGTGAAACCCCAGAACAGCTGGCGCCCCTATATACAGCAGCGCAGATTGGCCTACTACGCAGCCTACAAGCAGAAGCGGCCACAGCACTGGCTGCACGGGCAGAGCTAGAGCAAAGCTTTAACCAGCGACTACAAGAAGTGGCTGGGGAAACGGCCGCCAAAGTCACTTACCTGGCTGAACGGATGGAACAGCTACAAAACGAGCTACAACATGCGGAGCGTGTAGTAAACACCTACCAGGACACCGTGAGTGCCCGTGAAGCTCAACTGGAACGACAAAGCAACGAGTTAGCAATTGCCCGTGAACTACTAGAAGAGCGCAGTATCGCGTTAGAAGAGCTCAAATTGGAAAGCGCCAATCAAGCTGTGGCCATTTCTGAGCTAAAGGTAAAGAAACTGGCGCTGGAAGAGCGCCTGCGCGCGGCGCAAAATCAGGTCGAGGAGCTGACACAACGGGTCAATGGGTTGGAAATTGCCCTACAAACCAGCGTGACACACGCCGCAGAACAAGAAGACGCGCTAATACGCTGGCAAGAGTTGGCCAGCGCCACGGAAAAACGCGCAAATGCGCTGGATGGTGAGCTGAAACTGGCACAGGCACAACTGGCAGAAAACGGCCGTCTCATCGAAACACTGCAAGAACAGCGCCGCCAGGCAGAAAAAGCATGGGAGGAGGCGCTCGAAGAGCTAGACGCGCTGCGCCAACGCGATACAGCCTTGCTGCCCAGTGAGGCCGAAAGATTAATGACCAGGATCAACGAGCTGGAGGCACAAGTAAACCATATTCCTACCCTCGAGGCAGAAATAGCGGCGCTACAAGCAGAGGTGCAAGAGCTAGAAAACACAATACGAGAGCTAGAAGACACAGCACAGGAACAAGAAGACTATCTGCTCTGGTACAAAGCAAACCTGACCACCAGCCTGCATGACCTGGACAAGCTACGCCAGTTAAACGAAGAACAGGCGCAGCAATTAACAGCCATGCAAACAGAGCTGGCAAACCTGAAAAACAACCTGGTGGCACAACAAAAAGAAAGCAAACGCTGGCAGCAGCGTGCCGTGCAGGCACGTGACCTGCTGCAAAAACGAGGTGAGATGCTCGCGCGCTTGCAGCAAAAACAGCAGCAAATGGAAGAAATAGCGCGTCGCGCTGAGAACCAGTTAAACGGGTACGAACAGGAGCTGGCGCATTATTTGAAGGAAATTCAACGCCAGGGGCGGCAACTGGCCGAGGCGCGTAGCCTGCTTAGTGAGCGCGATCTGGCTCTGAAGCAGGCAGAAGCCAGAATAGCCAACCAGGCAGAAACCCTGTCTGAGTTCAAGCAACTGGCCGGCAAGCGTATCCAGAGCCTGCAAGCAGAGCTAACCCATACCAAACAGCAACTTCAGAACGCTATGTCTGTCCTTGAGCGCCGCAAACAAAAGTAAAAATGGTGCGCAGGCATCCCTGCCGGCCGCGCCCGGACAAGCTGTCCGTGCCCCATTTTCAGGACAGAGTTCATGAGTGGGGCACACCACCACGAATGAAAATGTAGCACAGGTTAGCAAACCTGCGCATACTAACCAGGTTTGGCAACCTGGTCTACACTTACAGGCGGCGGTCGGCATTCATTTTCAAGGGAGAAGCACATGACAATTACCGAATTTGCTGTGATTGGCGGCAGTGGTCTGTACCACATGCCAGACTTGCATGATGTGGCCGAAGTGACGCCAGACACCCCATTTGGGCCTCCTTCAGATGCCATCATTTTGGGTACGCTACACGGCCGTCGCATTGCCTTTCTACCTCGTCATGGGCGCGGGCACATCTTTAGCCCCAGTGAAATTCCCTACCGTGCCAACATCTATGCCCTAAAGAGCCTGGGCGTGCGCTACATCGTCAGCATCAGCGCCTGCGGTTCCCTGCGCGAGGATTACGCTCCCGGCCATATTGTTGTGCCCGATCAGCTCTTTGACCACACGCGCAAGCGCGAAAGTAGCTTTTTTGGCGGAGGCGTGGTTGCGCACATCAGTGCCGCACATCCTTTTTCGCCAGAAATGAACCGCGTCATTGCCCGGGCCACGCGCGCTGTTGGCGGCGTTGTGCACGAAGGGGGAACATTCATCACCATAGAGGGGCCACGTTTTAGCACGAAAGGGGAATCACATACCTACCGGCAGTGGGGGATGAGCTTGATTGGCATGACAACCAGCCCGGAGGCTTACCTGGCGCTGGAAGCGGAAATTGCCTATGGCGTGATGGCGCACGTCACCGATTATGATGTGTGGCATGAAAGTGAAGAATCGGTTACGGTGGAGGCGGTCATTCGCGTCTTGCAGCAGAACACGGCTTTGGCGCAGCGCGCCATCAACCAGATGGTGGCAACAATGGCAGAATGGACGGGTGAATTTGCTGCGCATTCGGCCCTGCGCCAGGCTATCATTACTGACCCGGCGCGTATTCCCGCCACCGCGCGGCAAAAGTTGGCACTGTTGATAGAGAAGTATTTGCCGCCATCCGGTCAACAGGATTAGCGATTGGGGATTGGTACTACCATTTTTGCAGGAATTGTTGAGGAAAACGGCCGTCGCGAGCGACTTTTGCTGCTGCTGGCAGCAATGTTTGTCTGGGTAAATGCTCTGGCGCTCAGCCTAGTGCGCACGGGCGGCCTGGCCTGGGCGCATCTGTGGGGGGCGGC
The DNA here is from genome assembly GCA_937943625.1 of uncultured Anaerolineae bacterium. GTDB lineage: Bacteria > Chloroflexota > Anaerolineae > Promineifilales > Promineifilaceae > JACSRF01. Next base: position 71,685 of record CALEAD010000010.1, read on the forward strand.
CGTGTGGCTGCTGCTCATGGGCGGTGCGCACCTGCTGCTGGAGCGGCTACGCCCACAGCGCGACCCGGTGCTGCTGCCGCTGGTGGGGCTGCTCATGGGCTGGGGGATTCTGCTAATTGATCGCCTGGCTGCCAATTTTCTGGCGCGGCAGGTGCTGTGGGTGGCCGTGGGCACGGCCGTTTGTCTCCTCGTTACCCTGTTGCCGCGCAATCTCCGCTGGCTGCGCCGCTATCGCTACACCTGGCTTATCAGCGGGCTGGCGCTATTAGCGGCCACGCTGATTTTCGGTGTGAACCCCACCGGTTTTGGCGCGGCCCTATGGCTACCTTTACCTGGTCGCCTTTTCTTCTTCCAGCCCTCAGAGCTGTTAAAGCTGCTGCTGCTGGTCTTTCTGGCCAGCTACTTTGACGAGCGTGAGACCTTGTTGCGCCTGAGCCACCGCGCCGGGCCGTTGGCCCCCCTGCCCTACCTGGCTCCTTTACTGCTGATGTGGGGCTTTTGCATGGTGCTGCTGGTCTGGCAACAAGACCTGGGTGCGGCCGCGCTTTTTTTCATTTTGTTTCTGGCGTTACTCTACCTGGCTACGGGCAACAAGTGGTACGTGCTGGGAGGATTGGCGCTGCTGTTGTTGGCCGGGTTTATTGCCTATCACCTGTTTGCGGTGGTGGCGCTGCGCGTAGATGCGTGGTGGAACCCCTGGCCAGAGGCAGACAACCGCGCCTTTCAGATTGTGCAGTCGCTCTATGCCGTGGCTGCGGGGGGGGTATTGGGGCAGGGAATTGGCCAGGGCTTTCCCAATTATATTCCCGTTGTGCACTCTGATTTTGCTTTTGCTGCCATTGCCGAGGAGTGGGGCCTGGTAGGCAGCGTGGGGGTCGTGGCGCTCTTTGCCGTGCTGGCGCATCGGGGAATGCGAATTGCAATGATGGGCAAACGGCCGTTTCAGGTGTATCTGGCCGCCGGGATTGCCATTCTCTTTAGCTTCCAGGCGTTACTGATCATGGGTGGGGTCACCAGGCTGCTGCCGCTTACCGGCATCACGCTCCCTTTTGTCAGCTATGGAGGCAGTTCCCTGCTAGTCAGCAGCATCATGATTGGTCTGTTGCTTTACCTTTCTACCAATGAGGTGAGCACCTACTCCTCGCTTACTCCCCACCTGCAACGCCTCATGGTGTTGCTGCTGGGTGGATTTGCCCTGGTCGCCCTGGGGCTTTTCTTTTGGGGCACGCTACGCGCAGAGGCGCTGCTGGCGCGCAGCGACAACCCGCGCCTGGTCGAGGCAGAACTGCGCATCCAGCGGGGCCGCATTGTAGACCGGCACGGCATTACCCTGGCGGAAAATGGGGGCACGCCGGCGCGGCAGCAGCGACAATACCCGTTTACGGCCGTTGGCCCGGCAGTGGGGTATTACAGCTTCCGCCACGGCACAGCCGGCGTAGAGGAGAGCTATAACGCCATTTTGCGCGGTGATGGCGCTCCTTTTTGGCTGGAGACGTGGCGCAAATGGCTGCACGAACCACAGCGTGGTCAGGATATTCAACTGACACTAGACGCGGCATGGCAGCAAGAGGCAGATAGCTTGCTGGCCGCACACGCTGGCGCGCTGCTGCTGCTGGAACTGACCGAGGGAGGCAGCTTTGCGCAGGTGCGCGCCCTGGTCAGCCATCCTGGGTATGACCCAAACCGACTGGATGAGCAGTTTAGGGCGCTGGTGGCGGATGATGCGGCGCCACTGTTGAACCGGGTGACGCAAGGGCAGTATCAACCAGGGCTGGCGCTGCAGCCATTTTTGCTGGCAGCCGCGCTCGATGGGGGCTTTTTGCGCCTGGATGAGGGTGTAACAAACATTAACCGGCCGGTGGCGCTGAATGGGACGCTGTTTCGCTGTGTCACACGGCCGTCATCTGACACTGCTACCTGGATGGATGTGCTCACCCACCGCTGCCCCGGCCCGATGCAAGAGCTAGGGCTGCTGCTGGGTGAAACTGAGCTAGAGCGCATGTTTGCGGCCTGGGGGTTCACGCAGCAACCACAGCTCCCCCTGAACACCACCACAGCGCCGCAAGACCCGGCGCAAGACGTGGCATTGGCGGCCATTGGCCAGGATGTATTAACGCCGACGCCATTACAGATAGGGCTGGCGCTGGCAGCATTGGCAAACAACGGCCGTTTTCCGGCGCTGCAATTGGTAACGGCCGTGCGGCACAACAACGCCTGGGTAGCAGAAACTGTGCCCCCAGATTATTCTGCGGCCGTTTCTGCCGGCGCGGCGCGCAGCGTGCGCCTGGCCCTATCGGTAAGCAATGACGTGGCAGAACACAGCGCCCTGGCTCTATCGGGCCCAGGCAAAAGCAGCAATGGCTGGTATCTGGCACTGGCACCGGCCGCGGCGCCGCGCTACGTGTTGGTAGTTGTGGTAGAAGATGTAGAGCGTGCCGAGGTCGCGGTGGCCATCGGCCGTGAGCTGTGGCAAAAGTTAGAGATGGGAGAGTAGAGATTGGCAATTGGTGTTTGCACATGCTCTACCCTCCATGCTTCGATCGTTACTTCCCCGTTTGCGCCGCCAGCATCATCAGTTCCTGGATGCGCGGCAGCATGTGCGCTGGATTGGGGTGCAGCCCTTCTTGCAACAGGGCGCTGTCATAAAGCTGCTCAATAGACATGTTGATGACGGGCGAATCGGGATGCTCTTCCACCAGCCTGGCCAGGCTTTCAATCAGCGGGTGCTGCCGGTTGATCTCCAAAATTTTCTTCGGCACTTCGTAGTTTTGATCCAGGTAACGATAGAGACGCTGCATTTCGCGGTTTTGCGCGTCTTTGGGTGAAACCAGGCGCACGGGGCTGTCTTTCAGCACCTTCGATTGGCGCACCTCGATCACGCGGTCGCCCAACGTCGTGACGCAACGCCCTACAAACAGGTTAAATGCTTTTTCGGAGAGGGTAGAAGTGGAAACGGCCGTTTCCCCATCATCGCCCAACTCCGGCAGCTCTAGCCCGGCATCATCAATGTTCTGGAACGGCTTCTCCTTGTACGTGCCCATCAGCGGCGCAATCAGCGCATCCAGCGGATCAACCCAATACAACACCTCCAGGCCGCGCGCCTTAAACGGGTCCAGATGCGGACTGTTGGCAATTGATTTGGCATCATCGCCAATCACGTAATAAATTGCCGTCTGCCCTTCCTTCATGCGCGCCACGTATTCATCCAGCGAAACCCATCCCTCGGCAGCCGAGGTGTAGTAACGCAAGAAGGGCATCACATCTTCTTTCGCCACCGGGTCGGTGGCAATGCCTTCCTTGAAGGCACGGCCGAATTCCTGCCAGAAAGTGGCATATTTTTCCCGGTTCTCCTCCGCCAGTTTTTCCAACTCACGGAAGATGCGCTTCTGAATGGTTTTGCCCAGTTGGCGCATGATGCGGTTATTTTGCACCGTCTCGCGGCTGACGTTGAGGGGCAAATCTTCGCTATCCACCACGCCATCTATGTAACCCAACCATGGGGGCAACAGGTCAGTGCAGTATTCCTGGATAAGGACATTGTGCGAGTAAAGCATGAGGCCGGGCTCTTTGCGCGCCGCCAAAATGCCTGGCTCCCGCTTAGCAGGGATGAAAAGCAGCGCGCGCAGGTTCACCGGCACGTCTGAGGAAAAGTGGATGGTCAGCAACGGCTCCTCAAACTCCATCGTCATCTGGCGGTAGAAGTTTTTATACTCATCGACCGTTACTTCTGCCGGGGATTTGCGCCACAGCGACTGCTGTTGGTTAGCCTGCTCTTCACCCACATAAATCGGGAAGCGCACAAAATCGGAATGCTTCTTCACAATCTGGCGCAGCTTCCAGGCATTGGCAAACTCCTCGGCATCCTTCTTCAGCGTGATGTGGATTTCCGTTCCTCGGTCGCTCTTTTCTGCGGTTTCGATGCGAAAGCTATCGCTGCCGTCGCACACCCAGGCGGCTGGCGCGGCCTCTGGCTGATAGCTGCGCGAAATGACGCGCACCTCATCCGCCGCCATAAAGACGGAATAGAAGCCCACGCCAAACTGCCCGATCAGGTCATTGGGGTCTACTTTACCTTCGCCGACGCGGGCGAGAAATTCGCGCGCGCCAGATTGAGCGATGGTTCCCAGGTTATATCTCAGCTCTTCGGCCGTCATGCCGATGCCACTATCCCTAATCACAATGCGTTTAGGCTGGCCCTCTGCCACATCGGGCACGTCTATATGAATGGCCAATTCTGCGTCTACGTCTAGCACCTCGCGGTTGGTCAACATTTCAAAGTGCATGCGCGTCAGGGCGTCGGAAGCGTTGGAGATGAGTTCACGCAGGAAGATGTCGCGGTCTTTGTAGAGGGAGTGGACAAGAATATGCAGCAGTTGCCTGATCTCAGCTTTGAAAGTGTAAGCCTGTGCTTGTTCGCTCATGGTTTTTCCTCACGTTGGTGCAATTTTAGGCATTATTCGGGCGCTATTTTAGCCAGAGGAAGTAAGAAGAACGTTAACAAGATAGGTTGGTGCCCATTCTGTTGTTGGTTGGCTTGACGGTTTGATGGTTGGTTAGCGCAAAACGACCTAGTTCGCGCTTTTTGGAAACGGCGCTTTACAATTTCTTAGCCGCAAACGACCAACCGCAGACCTGCAGACTGGAAACAAATCTCAATCTGCTGTTCGCGCCGCTGTTCGCGGGCGGCAATCAAATGAACCATACCCTAAAAACTAACTATCAAACCAACCAACCATCAATCTAGCTGAAGCGCCTTGCCCGTCACAAAGTGCGCAAGCAGCAGAACCATCATAAGTAGGTCAGGTCCACTGGTTGCAAGTCTGGGTTGGGGGCGGCGCCGCGACCAACTTTTGCCATCTCCAGCCATCGCCCGTCCACTTTAATGCGCACGACGTCGGCGGTGAAGTCGGTGTTGGTCTCTTTGTCGTTGAGCAGCAGCGCGGAACCAACGCCGTAGATGTCGGCTGGCACCTTGAGCTTCTCGAAACGACTGATTTTTTCGGGGTTGAAGCCGCCCGTGGCAATGATGCGCACGTTGCGGCAGTAGACTTGTGCCATTTCTTGCCGCGCGGGTGAAAGCGACCACTGCTGCCAGGCGCTATCTAGCGCCTGACGCACGTTGAAGACCAGGCGCGGAGTAACGCCGAGGTCAAGGGCGGGATCGCCTAGCGGAGGCACGCATTCATCGCGCATGTTGCCGCTGGTATCGAGGCGCACGCCAAAGAGGATGTAACGCTGCGCTTCGGCTGTTTCGCCTTGCTCCATGAGCGTGGCATACTGGTCGAACATCGCTTTCAGGGTGCGCAGGCTATCGGTAATGGAGTCGTTGTTGAAGTCTACCAGAGCAATGCGGGGCACATCTGGGGGGATGTAGCGGGCGAAGGCCATCATGGCAGCGGCGGTGTCACCGAGGAAGCAGGCAATGGCGGCATGGGCAATGGTTCCGCCGCCACCCCCGCCCCACCAGTCGCCCTGGGCATCGGTAGAGATAAACGGCCGTAACTGGCCCGCGTAATCCTCATTAAAGCGCGCCACGGCAATTTCGTAAGCGTAGCCATCGGCAGCCTGCACTTCGTGCAGGTCGAAACGCGCCGGAAAGAAGAGCACCGGCTTGCCCCTGGCGGCGCGCAACACGTTGTAAACATTGGTGGCAATGCGGCTGCCCCGGCTGAGGATGCCAAGCATGGGGGTCTCTAGCAGGGCAAAGTCTCGGTAACGTCCCTGAACTTTAATAACGGGTTGCACGCGCAGCGGGTCGCCATCATAATGCACGGTGGCGCCATCGTGTACGGCCGTTACCGTCAGTCTGTCCCACGTTTCCACCCATGCGCCATCCTCATCAAAGTAGCCAGTGCAGTGGCGCAGCATCGAAAGCGCCTTATCTACACCAACAACCACCGTTTTACCGGCGCGGCGTGTAAAAAACTGCATCTCCACTTCCAGGTCACCCACATTCAGGCCACGCGGGTCACGGCCAATGTCGCGCGCATATTCCCCCTGGTAACCAGCGTTTTGGCGCACACCATCTAACATAATGAGAATGTTGGCAAAATACTTATCCGAATACCAGCCGCGCCGCATGCGCTCTATGTCTAGCTTAAACACTTTATTGGTTAGTCGTTGGCCGTTGAAAATACTCATGGACTACCTTATATACGTGAAATGGGCATGGCCTAATCTGGCCAAACACTTCTTTACAATCTATTTGCCAAACTTTTGCCGCAACAAATCCACCAAATTCGGCCGGCCAATCTCTTGCAGCTCGTAGCGTACACGCTGGCTGGGTAGGCGCATGTGAATCAGGCGCGCCAGGTCAATAGGTGTGGCCACAATCACCACGTCCGCCGGAGTCTGGTTGATCGTTTCCTCCAGGTCACCGATTTGCGCCTTGCCATAGCCCATGGCGGGCAGCACATTACCGGTCGTGGGGTACTTTTCATAGGTGGCGGCTATGGTGCGCGTAGCATAGGGGCGCGGGTCAATAATTTCCGCGGCGTCAAAGTAGTTGGCAGCCACCACGCCCGCGCCATACGCCATTTCGCCGTGTGTTAGCGTGGGACCATCCTCCACCACCAGCACGCGCTTACCGCGAATGGCCGCCGGGTCGTCTACAAAAATAGGCGAGGCCGCCTTGACAATGACCGCCCTGGGGTTGACCTGGCGAATGTTTTGCTGCACAGTGACCACGTTTTGGTGATCGGCCGTGTCTACTTTATTGATCACCACCACGTCAGCCATGCGCAAATTCGTTTCACCGGGGTGGTAACGCAACTCGTGGCCAGGCCTGTGCGGGTCTGTCACCACAATGTGCAGGTCAGACTGGTAAAAGGGCACGTCGTTGTTACCGCCATCCCAAATAATGATGTCCGCCTCAGCCTCAGCCTGGCGCAAAATTGCCTCATAATCTATGCCCGCGTAGATGACCGCACCCCGCTCCACGTAGGGTTCATACTCTTCGCGCTCTTCTATGGTGCAGTTGTGACGGTCCATATCCTCATAGCTGGCGAAACGCTGTACCGCCTGCGCTGCCAGGTCGCCATAGGGCATGGGATGGCGAATGGCCACCACACGCTGGTAGCCTAATTCATCCTGCAAAATAGAGAGGATGCGGCGCGAGGTCTGGCTTTTGCCGCAGCCGGTGCGCACGGCCCCCACAGAAACCAGCGGCTTGCTTGATTTTATAGCGGTCTGGCTGGCGCTGAGGAAGCGGAAGCTGGCGCCAGCAGCCAGTACGCGGGAGGCCTGGTGCATGACAAATTCATGCGAAATATCGGAATAGGAAAAGACTACTTCATCAGCAGCGTGGATTTTGATCAGAGACTCTAGCTCTTCTTCGGGATGGATGGGAATGCCTGCGGGATAAAGCTCTCCGGCCAGTGCAGGGGGATAGATGCGACCTTCGATGTTGGGGATTTGTGTGGCGGTGAAGGCGACGACGCGGTATTGTGGGTTATGGCGGTAGTAGGTGTTAAAGTTGTGAAAGTCGCGCCCGGCAGCGCCCATAATAATTACTTTGGTTGGCTGTGCAGTCATAAGTATTCTCCTGAATGGTGGGTAAATAGTGCTAAACGGCCGTTGCGCAGCCGTTTACCTACCCATGATAGCAGAATCTTCCCAAGCTGTCAGGTTGGTAATGCTGGTGCAGCAATTCTAAATGTAGAACTTGCAACCAGAAGTAGATCGCGCTATACCATCACCAAAATCCGAAAAAGGGGTAATGTGATGGGGAAAAGGGCACGGTAGTGGTTAAATTATAACTGATGACTGTAAAATCATGCCATGATTAGCAAAACAATAACTCACGAATGCACTCGTTGTTACTCGTTGTTACAGTCTGAACATTGTTAAGAACGGTCAAACGAAAAAGGGTAAACAAAAATTTCATTGCAAGGATTGTGGCGCTTACGGTACCCTTGACCCGGAGATAAAATACACCCCTGAACGCAAAGAAGAAATTATGCGCGCTTATCATGAACGGTCAAGCCTGCGTGGCCTACAGCGTACTTTTGGGGTTGCTCGGCAAACCGTAGCCATCTGGCTTAAAAAAAAGCCGCCGTCTTGCCACCCCTGAGCGAAACTATTGTGCCCAGCGAAGCAGACGATGCGCTTGAGTTGGACGAGTTGTGGTCATTTGTCGGTAGCAAAGAGAGCAAACGCTGGATTTGGATTGCCCTCTGTAGGCGTACCCGGCAAGTTGTCGCTTATTTTATTGGCGACCGTAGTGAAAAAAGTTGTTGGCGTCTCTGGAGTTGGATTCCTAAACCATATCGTCGCTGTCAGACTTACAGCGATTTTTGGGAAACGTACCAAGCCGTTTTTGGCACATTAGGCGCGGACCACCGATCGGTCGGCAAAGAGACCGGCGAGACAGCGCATGTAGAGCGGTGGAACAACACCCTGCGGCAACGGCTAGGGCGATTTGTTCGTAAGACCTTATCCTTTTCCAAATCTGAGACATACCATGAAATTGCGTTACGTTTGTTTTTGCATGAGTATAATTTGGCCGTTATCAGTTGAAACTTAACCACTACC
>CALEAD010000011.1 GCA_937943625.1 uncultured Anaerolineae bacterium
ACGTTCACTGAGCAGAGTTGTTACGCAGGCCGCTCCCTGCGTTTTGGCAATGGGGTGATTCAATTGCCCCTACCGTTTTTCAAAGGCATTTGTTTTTCGTATTTTTGAGCCATTTCGGCTCTGATTGCACAATAGTTACGATAAGCGAACCTACAGTTTTGAAAATTAAACAAATCAAGAACCAGAGGCCTTGCTGGGCAAATGCTTCTTTCCAAACCCCTGGACCTGCTATAAAATGGTAGAGTCCCTTCGTAGAAGCCTGTTCACAATTGTGTATAATGTTTGGAAAAGGGGCAAAGCGTGTACGAACAGGCCACGCACCCAAAAGCCCATAACCCCACGACACACCGAATAAGGAGAGGAAAGCGATGAGTTCACCGTATGCAGCAAAACCCTGGCTCAAGCATTACGATGAAGGCGTTCCCGCCACTGTAGATGTGCCTGACTACCCCGTTCACCACTTCATGACCGAAGCGGCGCGCAATTACCCCGAAAGTGATGCCATCATCTTCAAAGGTCGTCGTATCAGCTATCGGCAGCTCAATGAGCTAACCGATGCTGTGGCCGCCGGGCTGGCAGCCAATGGCTTTAAGAAGGGGGATCGCGCCGTCATTTACATGCCCAACACCCCCCAGTTTGTTATCACTTATTTTGGCATTCTCAAGGCAGGTGGCATTGTCGTTGCTACCAACCCGCTTTACACCGAGCGCGAGCTGGAACATCAGCTACAAGATTGCGGTGCAGAGACCGTGTTCGTACTGAGCCTTTACTACAATCAGCTTAAGAATGTCATTCGCAAGGGGCATACGCAGGTCAAGCGTGTTATTGTCACCAGCATCAAAGAGTATCTGCCCACCCACCTGGGCATTCTTTTTGGCCTGCTGAAGGAAAAGAAAGAAGGGCACCACGTGGTCCCAGAAACGGGCGATATGTGGTTCCAGGATTTTCTGGCGCTGGGGCGACGCTCCCCTAAGCCGGCTGTTAAGGTCACCGGCGATGATATTGCCTTGCTGCAATACACGGGTGGCACAACCGGCGTGGCCAAAGGGGCCATTGGCCTGCACCGAAACCTGGTTGCCAATACACTGGCGCTGCAAACCTGGATTGACTGGACGCCGGGTAAGGAAGGCTTTTTGGCAGCCATTCCCTATTTTCACGTCTATGGCATGGTCACGGCGCTAATTTTTGCCGTTTCTGTGGCCGGGCATCAAATCATTATCCCCAACCCGCGCGACCAAAAAGATTTGCTCAGCAGTATTAACAAATATCAGCCCTCTATCTTCCCAGGCGTGCCGGCGCTTTACAATGCTATTAACAACAACCCAGATGTGGCGGCTGGCAAATACAACATTCGCTCCATTCGCGCTTGCATTTCCGGTTCGGCGCCGCTGCTGCTGGAAACGAAGCGGCGCTTTGAAGAGCTGACCGGCGGCACCCTGGTAGAAGGGTTTGGCATGACGGAAACCTTTGTGGCCACGCACGCCAACCCCATCAAGGGCGTGAATAAGGAAGGCTCCATTGGCATTCCGCTACCTAATGTAGAAAGCCGCATTGTTGACGTGAACGACGGCGTCACGGAGATGCCCGTGGGTGAAGAGGGTGAGCTCATCATTAAAGCGCCAACCGTCATGCAGGGGTATTGGAACAAGGATGAAGAAACAAAGAATGCGCTGCGCGATGGCTGGCTCTACTCTGGCGATATTGCTAAGATGGATGAGGATGGCTACTTCTTTATCACGGACCGCAAGAAGGATATGATCATTGCCGGTGGGTACAACATTTACCCGCGTGAGGTGGAAGAGGTGTTGATGATGCACCCGGCCGTGGTCGAAGTCTCGGTGGCGGGGGTGCAAGACCCGCGCCGTGGCGAGACGGTGAAGGCATGGATTGTGAAGAAAGAGGGCGATCCCACTACGGAAGAAGAGATCATTGAGTGGAGCAAGGAACACCTGGCAAAGTATAAGTACCCGCGCCTGGTTGAGTTCCGCAAAGAACTCCCGAAGACAACGGTAGGCAAGGTGCTGAAGCGCGAACTGCGTAAGCAGCACGAAGAAGCGCAGAAGCAGGCGGGTGGCTGAGCGCCGTCTGGAGCGTGAAACGTGAAGTGTGAGAGTCCCCCAGGTTGAAAACAACCTGGGGGATTTTTTTGCACAGGGTGCTTGCAGAGAGGGCCTTTTTTGGGGGGTTAGGGAGTCAGGGTAATGGTCTGGCGAATGGTGCCGGCGCGGGGGTGTTGTGCCACAATTTGCACCTGGGTGCCGGGGGCAGCGGCAATGACCCATTCTACTTTGGCGCGGTCGCTGGTGGCGTCTCCGCCCCAAATGGGGGCGCTCCCTTGCTTATCACGCCCGGTAAGCTGACCAAGCATGGTTTTGGGCTTGCCTGTAATCAGGATTGCATCAGTGGGCAGGACGAGGTCTATCTCTAGCTCGCGCGTAGTTTTCATCTCCAGCGCTTTTTGGCTGACGTTGGTGGGCAGCCAGCCGGTGTTGTGCACAACGGCGCGCACCCAGTAACTGCCGTTAAGCGGCTTTATCTCAATGTTGTGCCATTCCAAGCGTGGGGAGACCAGACATTGGTAAATGGCAAAGTCACTCAGGCGGGAAACTTCTTGCTCTAGCAGTTTTAGAGGTGGGTTGCGCCAGGTGTTGAATAAGTCCCAGCCGCCTAGCTCGACTTTACCCAGTTGGGGGTGATCAAATTCGTACCAGTCTATCCACCCTTTGCCTGCTAATACGTCGTCGTTCCATTTCATGATGGTTTCGTCGTCGGCCAGAGGGTGTTCCTGGAACCATTCGATGTATTTGTACTCTTTGATGCCAGCCTGATTTTGGATGGACCAGATTTCGCAAGTCCAGGCGTAGACTCCCTGGTGTTCGTACATCCAGTCGTCAAATGTGCCTTTGATGTATTCTTTGGGGTCGTACTTGAAGTCGTGGAAGACAGAAACGGCTTTGTAGCCGGTGTATGCTTCTGCTTTTTTGCCCAGACGTTTGTAGGTTTGCAGGTCTTGGGTAGGTAGGGTGTCGTCTGGCCCTTTGGTGGGTGGGCGTAAATAGACGCCGGAGAAGGTGTGGTAGCTGATGGAGCCGGTGATGTTGGCGTGGTCGGTAATCCAGCGCATAGCGGCCTGGGTTTCGGGTTCGCTGCCGGGGTAGTTGCCAGCGCCGCTTTCTTTGGGTTCCCAAAAGATGGGGAATTGGCGGTTGAGGTCTAGACCTTGGGGGTTCGGGGCAAAGTTGATGAGTACGCCGTCGTAGTTTTGAATCTGGCCTTCGGGCAGGAGGCGGTAGAAGGGGCCGCCAGGGGGTTCGTCAGGCTCGCGGGGGATCATGAGGCGAGGGTCTGTGGGATGGAGTTTCCAACGGCCGTTTTCATCTTTAATGCGCATTTGCAAAATACGGCCGTCGCCATCCACATCTTCTTGATGCAGCCCATCGAGCCGATCCTGGCGTGGCCAGGGGCGCGTGGAGCTGCGCACATATTTGGGAATGTCTGCCAGCGCCCACTCCGCACCGTCCGGGTTCAGGCGTGGCACAATGTAGAAGGCGCGGCTGTCCAGCGCGTAGGTGATGCGTGCATCATTCCCGTAGCCGCTGAGTAATGTGTATGCCAGATGCAAAGCGGCCGTGGAGCCAGAAACCTCCGTGGCGTGGATGTTGCCATCTACCCAAAGCGCCGGTTTTTCCGCGGCCGGTCCGGTGGCAAAGTTCGTCAGGGTCAAAACCCAGATGTCCCGTCCCTCGTAGCTTTTGCCGAGAGTTTCTAGCTTACATAGGTTGGGGTATTCCTGTGCCCAACTTTGCAAGAAAGTGGTTAATTCCGCATAGCGGTAATAACGGTTAAACTGCATTGTTTCGCTCATCAGGTCTCCTTTATACGTCTGTCAGCAGCTTGGCTGGTTTGCTTACCAGCCTAAAAACTGTCATCAAGCTGGCACATTGCGCAGGTGGGATGATAGACAAAATGGTGATGATTGCGGACATTATAGCGGCTATTAGGCATTTGCCTAACAGGTGCGTGTCAAAGCGCGGAGCGAGGTTTGTGACCATGGCGTTGGCGTTGCGCCTATGACGCAGTGCGACATGTTGCGCTGTCTTCTGGAGACCGCTATAATGTTCTCAGGCAATCTGCCTGAAAAGCTACCTCATTTTATAGACGAAGGATACAACGCCATCCATGCTAGACTTTTCCCTCACCGATGAGCAGCAGAGCGCCGCGCTGATGGTGCGCCAGTTTGTGGAACAAGAAGTTGCCCCCACGATTAAAGAGTATGACCGCAGGCAAGAGATGAATCCGGCCGTGTTGCCCCGCATGGCGGAACTGGGTATTTTGGGCATCAACATTCCCGTGCGCTATGGCGGGCAAGGGTTTGATTATGTGACCCTGGGGCTGGTGTGCGAGGAGCTGGAGCGCTGTGATTCGACGCTGCGCGTGGTGATGTCTGTGCACATGGGGCTGAACAGCATGGGGGTGCTGCAATGGGGCACGGAGGAGCAGAAGCAGCGGTTCCTGGTGCCGCAGGCGCGCGGGGAAAAGTACGCCGCTTTTTGCCTGACAGAGCCAGGGGCAGGCTCTGATGTAGCCAGTATCCGCTCGACGGCGAAGAAAGATGGCGACAGCTACATCATCAATGGTGAGAAGATGTGGATTAGCCTGGCCACGAAGGCGCATCATTTTCTCTGGTTTGCCAAGACGAACCCCGATACGGGTAGCGCGGGCATTACGGCGTTTATGGTCACGGCCGATCTGCCCGGCGTGACGAGTGGTGACATTCACGGCAAGCTGGGGGTGCGTGCCGGCTCAACCGGTTGGGTAAACTGCCAGGATGTGCGTGTGCCGGCTGCCAACCGCATTGGCGAGGAAGGTGAAGGGTTTAAGATTGCCATGAGTTGTCTGGACAACGGCCGTTACACGGTAGCCGCCGGCGCCACTGGTCTGATCCGCGCCTCGCTCGAAGCCTCGCTCAAATACGCGCAGCAGCGGCACACCTTTGGTCAGCCCATTGCCAGCTATCAGCTTGTGCAGCAAAAGCTGGCCTACATGCAGCAATGGTACGACAACGCCCGCCTACTCTACCTGCGCGCCGGTTGGATGAAAAACCAGGGGCTGCGCAACACGCGCGAAACCTCCATGGCCAAGTGGTATGCCACCGATCATTCTTTCCAGGCCGCCAACGAGGCGATCCAGATTCATGGCGCTTACGGCTACTCTGACGAGTACGACGTAGAGCGTTACCTGCGCAACAGCCGCGGTGCCATCATTTATGAAGGAACGAGTGAAATCCACCAGTTAATGCAGGCCGGGTATTTGCTGGGCACACGCCAGGACAAACCCTTGCGCTGTGAATTGCCCGCCTATGACCCGGATTTTTGGCAAGAAGAAATGTAAGAGGGTGGGTTAGCTGGCTAAAGAGTATGCCAACTAACCAACTAGCAAACCAACTAACCAACCAGCTATTAGCTATCAAAATTGGAGGTTTACATGAAAGTAGTTGTTTGTACCAAGCAGACGCCCAGCACAACGGCCGTTTTCAGCATCAAAAACGGCATCGTTAGCTGGGACGACCCTGGCGGCAAGCCCAACGTCGTCAACCCCTGGGACGAGTACGCCATTGAAGAAGGCATTCGCCTCAAAGAAAATCATGGCGCGTCCGACGTGATTGCCCTGGCGATTGGCGGCGAAGAAAGCAAAGAGGCGCTCAAAACCGCCCTGGCCATGGGCTGCACCGGCGCCATCCTCGTTTCTGATGACGCCTTTGCCGGTTCCGACGCTGTAGGCAGCGCCCGCATCTGGGCGGCGGCCATCAACAAAATCGGCGATGCCAAAATTGTCATCTTCGGCAAGCTGACCATAGACGACAACATGGGCGTCGCCGCCATGATGACCGCGCGCAAACTCGGCTGGACACCGCTCACCTTCGTTTCCGCCATCAAAAGCATCAGCGCCGATAGCATCACTGTAGAGCGGCTGCTAGATGATGGCAAAGAGACCGTCACTGCCCCCTTGCCCGTCGTCATCAGCGTGGTCAAAGAGATCAACGAGCCACGCTACCCCTCCTTCATGGGCATTCGCAAAGCCAACCGCGCCGAAATTCCCGTGTGGAAGGCTGCCGACCTGAGCGTAAACGGTGGAACCGGCGCCGCCGCCAGCAAAGTAGACTGGTCGCACATCTTTGCCATTCCCCCGCGCGTGGGCAGCGTTGAGATGATAGAAGGGGACTCGATTGCCGAACAGGTGAAAATTCTTGTAGACAAGCTATTTGAGGAGAAAGTGATATGAGCGGCGTATGGGTTTGGATTGAAAACAGCAACGGCGCCGTGGCCGCTATCAGCCGCGAGGCAATCGGCGTTGCCCGCACCGTTGCCAATGAGTTGAGCGAAGAGTTAGTTGGGCTGGTGTTTGGGCACCAGGTAAGCGATGTGGCTGACGCCGCCTTTGACCTGGGCGTAGATAGCGTGATTGGTTGTGACGACCCCACCCTGGCACCCTTCCGCGTGCAGGCCGTTGGCCCCCTGCTGGCGCAACTGGTGCAGGAGCGCGAACCCAGCGTGCTGCTGCTGGGCGATTCCACGCGCGGCAATGACCTGGCCGCCTGGGTGGCCGCCGAGCTAGACGCCGGGCTGGTGACAGATGCCATTGAGCTGAAGGTAGAGGATGGCACGCTCAAAGCAACGCGCGCTGTCTATGCCAACAAGCTGCTCAGCACTGCCTTTGTCACGCAAGGGCTACAAATTGTCACCCTGCGCAGCCGCGCCTTCCCCCAGGCAGAGCCAACAGGGGGTAGCGGCAGCGCCGAATGGGTAGACGCCGTCGTGGCCGAGGATGAGATTCCCGCCAAAGTAACCGGTTTTGCCGCTAAAGAGGGGGGCGTCAGCCTGACCGACGCCAGCATCATTGTCAGCGGTGGGCGCGGCGTAGGCGGCCCAGAAGGGTTTGCGCCGGTGCGCGAGCTGGCAGAAGTATTGGGTGGAGCGTTGGGTGCTTCGCGCGCGGCCGTAGACGCCGGCTGGATTCCCTATGAGCATCAGGTGGGGCAGACGGGCAAAACCGTTAGCCCAGACCTGTACATTGCCTGCGGCATCAGCGGCGCTATTCAGCATCAGGCCGGTATGCGCGGCTCTAAAATTATCGTCGCCATTAACAAAGACCCAGATGCGCCTATTTTTAGCATGGCGCGTTATGGCATTGTCGGCGATTTGTTCCAGGTGGTGCCGGCGCTCACGGCCGAATTCAAAGCGCGCCTGGGGAAATAGACGTAAAGGTTAAAGGTTGCAGGTTCATCAGTGAATAGAGGCCTGCCGGGTTTTGCGCCGGGCAGGCCTTTTTGTTGGGAGGGATAAGATTAGAGATTGGAGCCTGGTCACGCTTCGGTCTCTAAGCGCCAATCTCCCGAAAATATCCCGTTATGCTCCTTGCCGGTATATAATGGCAGCATGGTTCATCTTCTGTGGAAACGGCGCTTGAGATATTTCTGACCGCAGACGGCCGATGGCAGACCGCCTATCAGTGGCAAAATTGCGGTCAGCGGTCGGTGGTTAGATTGTAACCTGGAGCTGGAGTCTGGCGAAATTTGCGCTGAACTCTGGAGCCATAACGGGATTTTGGCAAATCGCGCTGCACTGGCAGCAGCAAAAACGCCAGTGTCCAGCGGTAAAGATCGCTTGAACCATGCCTGATGGCGCTACAGGTGTAGTAACTACGAAGGCTTTTTAGAGGTTTGTTGGTTGGTTAGTTTGTTGGTTGGTTGGCTTCTAACCAGCTAACCAACTATTAAACTAACCAATGGCTTGTTGGTTATCAGGTGTGAAACTATTCGCGGAGGCGTGTGTCTGAACGAGCAATATGATGGCCTGGTGATTAAGGCGCTAAGCGGGTTCTATACGGTGCGCACGGCCGTTGGCGACATCGTCTCTATTTTGCCTGGACGCCTGAAGAAGGCGTGGCGCGAAACAGACATTGTGGCAGTCGGTGACCGGGTAACCATTTCTGTCGCCGATGATGGAACCGGTATCATCGAAAGTGTGGCGCCACGCAAATCTGCCCTGGCGCGCGCCAGACCAGCCCCCGGGGCGCGGGCACTGGCTTCCGACCGGGAGCAGGTGCTGGTGGCTAATCCTGACCAGTTGGTTTTTGTCTTTGCCGTGCGCGCCCCGGAGCCAAACCTGCGCAAGCTGGACCGCTTTTTGGTGGTGGCAGAGATGAATGGGCTAACGGCCGTTGTCTGCGCCAACAAAGTAGACCTGACCGGGATAGAGCGGGCGCAGGCGCTCTTTCAACGCTATGCAGACATTGGCTACCGCGTAATTTACACCAGCGCGCACACCGGCCAGGGCATCGAGGAGCTGCGCCAATGTTTGCTGGGCAAGCTCTCAGTGCTGACCGGCTCCTCTGGCGTGGGCAAATCGAGTCTGCTAAATGCGCTACAGCCAGGGCTGGGCTTGCAGGTGCGCGAAGTGAGCCAGGCAACGGGCAAGGGGATGCACACCACGCGCCATGCCGAACTGTTTCCCCTGGATGGCGGCGGCTACGTGGCGGATACGCCCGGCATTCGTGCCCTGGCGCTCTTTAACCTGGAACCGGGCGAGGTGGACGCCTATTTTCGTGAGATTGCGCCGCTGGTGGCACATTGCCGCTTTAGCGATTGTACGCATAAACATGAACCGGGCTGCGCCGTGCGTGCGGCAGTGAAAAAGGGGCAAATTCACCCCAGCCGCTATGACAGCTACTTGCGTTTGCGCGCTGAACATGAAAAACTAGATGAAGCGCTGCATTGAGGATGTAAACTTGCCATGGGTAAAGCAATGAGATTCATCCTTCATCTTCCATCCCTCATCCTTCTCTTGCTCCTTTTGCCGGGGTGTGGGGAAAGTGACACGGCCGTTTTCTTGCCAAACGCCAGCACCGGCATTCCTGTAGCGGCCGAGTTTGCCGCTTACTATGAGGCACACGGTGGCGCGCGCGTTTTTGGCCAACCCATTACGGCCGCATTTCGCCCCCAGCCAGACGCCCCTTTGGTGCAATACTTTCAGACGATGCGCCTGGACTATGACGGCCAGGTGCGCCCCTACCCGCTGGGTGTGTGGGCTTTTCCCGGCATGGCGCAGTTGGAACCAGCCCCCGTAAGCGAAAACGGCCGTGTGCGCATTGTGCCCGGCTCTCCCTACCCGATCCAGGATGAATTTCTTGTCTTTTACGAAACGTACAACGGGGCACAGCTTCTGGGCAAGCCCCTCTCCCCGCAGGTGAACGAAGGAGGGCTGCGCGTACAATACTTCGAGAACGCGCGTCTGGAGTGGCGGCCAGAACTGCCGCAGGCGCAGCGCGTGCAGGTAAGCATTTTGGCGCAAAATCACTTTGATGCGGAGATGGCCTTTACCTATCGCCGCGAAGTGGCCCGCCCCATTTCTTCAGCAGGCATTACGGCCGTGCAGGTGACGGCAGCAGTGCGCTATCCGGTTCTGTACACGGGGGAAAAGCAAGTACTCTCTGCCATGGCGCAAACCGGCGATGGCCGTCCCGTTTCGGACATTCGTCTGACTGCCACGTTGCTGTTTGACGATGAGCAGATAGACCTGGAAATGGGCATTACCGATGATAGCGGCCGGGCGCAACTGGCGCTTGACCTGGGCGCGATTCCCCCCGGCAAAGAAGTGCAGGTGCGCGTAACGGCCGTGCGCAGCGATGGCCAGGAAGTGGGACGACACACGCTGGTTTTTCGCACCTGGTGGTAACTTCCCCCGCGTGCGCTCTCTCCTTTTCCGTTACCAACCCGATGCGCGCCATCAAGAACGGCCGTAAACCGGCACAGCCGCTCCCGTCACCGCACGCGCCGCATCAGAAGCCAGGAATAAAATCACGTCTGCCAGCGCCTCTGGCGCCACCCACTTGCTAAAATCCGCTTTCGGCATCTCCGCGCGGTTTTGCGGCGTATCAATCGTGCCCGGCAAAATGCAGTTCACATTAATGCCCGCGTCTTTCAGCTCCGCGGCCATGCTTTCCGTCAGGCGAATGACGGCGCTTTTAGAAACCACGTAAGGGGCCATTTTGGCCTTGCCCTCTAGCGCCGCCCGCGCCGCTACGCTGACAATTTTACCGTTGCCCTGCGCCAGCATGTGGGGGATGACGGCGCGGCTCATGTAAAAGACCGACCGTGCATTCAGGTTAAGCATAAATTCCCAGGTGTCGCTGCTGGTCTCGTGCACGGGCGGCCCCATGGTGAATCCTCCGGCCACGTTCACCAGCACGTCAATGCGGCCAAACTGTTGGATGACCTGCGTGACGAGGTGGGCAACGGCCGTTTCCTGAAACAAATCCACCTCGGCCAGCAAACAGCGCTCGCCGCGCCAGGCCGCAAAGACTTCTGCCAGCGCCACTGCATTGCGGTCAGCCAACGCCAGCCGCGCCCCCGTTGCCCAAAACGCCTGTGCGGTAGCGCGACCCAGGTTGCCAGCCGCACCGGTAATCAGTACCACCTGGTTGGTTAAATCACCCATGTTAATCTCCCTTCAGGCTTCGTAGTTACCCCTAGATTATGGACAACCTCGCCAGAAGTCAAGGCTTTCAGGTTTGCCATCATGCCGGGCAAAGAGTAACATACCCAATTCTAATGACATCTTTGCCTGGCGAGCGGCCAGGCGCCGAGGAAACCATGCCCATACAACCACTACCGCCAGAAAAGCTGCGCTACACCTGTGACCCAGACCTTTTTACCTTTCAAACCAGTGCAGAACTATCGCCCACCAATGCCATCATTGGCCAGACGCGCGCCCTGCGCGCCATTGAATTTGGCATCAACATTCGCAGCGAAGGATATCACATCTTTGTCATGGGGCCGGTCGGCACGGGGCGCGCCACTGTCATTGAGCGCCACCTGCAAGCGCGCGCCCGCATGCAAGAATCTCCGCCAGACTGGGTATACGTGCACAACTTTCAAACGCCACACCAGCCGCGCGCCATTATGTTGCCTTCCGGTGAGGCGTATGCCTTTCAGGCGCACATGAGCCGCCTGATTGCCAATATCAGCCACGACTTGCCACAGGTCTTCGACGCCGAGGTGTATCAGCAGGCAATTGCCAGCGTGCGCCAGCAGTTTGAAGTGGAGCAGCAGGCGCTGCTAGAAGCACTGAGTCAGGAGGCAGCAGCGCACCATTTTGGCCTGTTGAATACGCCAACTGGCCTGATGATGGTTCCCATGCGCGACGGCAAACCGATTGCTGCCGAAGTGTTGCAGCAACTGAGTACGGGAGAGCGCCTGGCGTTGCAAAGGCAACAGGTTCAGCTAGACGAAGCGCTGGAAGAGGTGTTGCAGCAGATTCGTCAGGCAGAAACGGCCGCGCGCCAGCAAGTGCGTCGGATAGACCGCGACGTAACCGAGGCGGCCATTCAGCATTACTTTGCCGAACTGCGCGAGCAGTACGAAGAGCACAGCGAAGTGTTGCTCTATCTGGAAGAGGTGCGCCAGGATGTGCTGAGCCAGATTGATGATTTTGTGCCCCCGGATGACGCCGAGGAGCGCGACATTGACCTGCGCCGCTATGAGGTGAACGTCTTTGTCAGCAATGGCAAAGATCCAGGTGCGCCGGTGGTGGTGGAGCAGAATCCAACCTTTCACAACCTGTTTGGCCGCATTGAGTACGAAATGCAGTCGGGTGTGGTGCTGACGCACTTTAACAACATTCAGGCAGGTAGCATTCACCGCGCCAATGGCGGCTATCTGATTATTGACGTGGCCGATTTGTTGCAGCAGGGACACGAGACCTGGGAAGCGCTGAAACGGGCGCTGAAGAGCGGCCAGGTGCGCACGCAGCTTAATGCCACGATGGATGGTAACCAGGTGCTGGCAAAATCGCTTGTGCCGGAACCGATTCCGCTGCGCCTGAAAGTGGTGCTAGTAGGCAGTCCGGGGATGTATTACATGTTGTATGAGCAGGATGAAGATTTCCGTGAATTGTTTAAGGTGCGCGCGGACTTTGACGTAGTGATGCCGCGCACGCCGGAAAATCTGCAAGCCTACGCCACGTTCGTGGCCACGCGCTGCCACGTGGAAGGATTACGGCCGTTTGACCGTACGGCCGTTGCTAGAGTGATTGAATTTGGCGCCTGGCTGGCGGGCCATCAGCAACGCCTGACGACGCGCTTTGGCGCCGTGGCTGATCTGCTGCGCGAGGCAAACTTCTGGGCCGGGCAGAACGGCCGTGACATCGTTACCGCCGCCGACGTGCAAACCGCGCTGGCCGAGCGCACCTATCGCGCCAACCGCGTTGAAGAAGAGATGCGCAACGAAGTGCTGGAGGGGCTTATCTTTATCGCCACCGAAGGCAGTGTGGTGGGACAGGTGAACGGGCTGTCTGTGGTGGACACGGGCGAGCACGCCTTTGGGCATCCGGGGCGCATTACCGCGCGTACCTACATGGGCGAAGCCGGTGTCGTGCACATTGAGCGCGAAACGGAGATGTCTGGCCCCATTCACCAGAAAGGTGTTTACACCCTGGTAGGCTACCTGGGTGGAACCTACGCACAGCGCCAGCCCCTTACCCTTTCCGCCAGCCTGACGTTTGAGCAAAACTATGGCGGCGTGGAAGGGGACAGCGCTTCCTCAGCGGAGTTGTACGCCCTGCTCTCCAGCCTCAGCGGGCTGCCACTGCACCAGGGGCGCGCGGCTACCGGCTCCGTCAATCAGCGTGGCGAGATTCAGCCTATTGGCGGCGTGAACGAGAAAATAGAGGGCTTTTTTCGCCTGTGCCAGATGCGTGGATTTACCGGCGAACAAGGAGTGCTGATTCCTGCCAGCAACGTGCCTCATTTGATGTTGCCAGACGACATCATTCAAGCCGTGGCTGCCGGGCAGTTTCACATTTGGGCGGTGAAAACCATTGATGAGGGCATGGAGCTGCTTACAGGCGTGCCTGCCGGCACGGTGCAGGCCGATGGCTTTTACCCGGCCGGAACTGTGCACGAGGCGGTGCGGCAGCGGTTGCTGGCGTTGGCGCGCGAGCTAAAGTCGTTTGGCGATGGGGGTGATGAGGGGCAAAGTGAGGAGGAGCAAGATAAGTGAGCGGTAAACGGCCGTAAAGGGTTGGCTACCGGTTTTGCGCCAGCCACAAATCTAGCTGCCAGAGCGCAATGAGGGTTTTGCCGTCTTGAATACGGCCGTCTCGCGCCATTGCTTGCGCTTCTGCCAACAGGATTGGCATGACGCTGATCTCTTCGTCTGCGTCTGCAGGTAGAGGGTCGGCTTCCAGCCCCGTTGCCAGGTAGAGGTGCATCAGCTCGTTAGAAATGCCGGGTGCAGGCCAAAAGGTGGCCAGCAACTGAAGTGAGGTGGCGCGATAACCCGTCTCTTCGCGCAGTTCCCGCTGTGCACAGGCTAGCCAATCCTCCTCCCAACCGCGCGTGCCCGCCGGCAGCTCCCAGATGGTTTGCTGCAGCGCCAGCCGATATTGGCGCAATAGCAACAGCTGCGGCCCCTGTGGCGTCTGCTGCAAGGGAATGAGCACAACTGCGCCGGGGTGATGCACAAAGGCGCGCTCATTGACCTGGCCATCCGGTAACGTTTCCCGAACAACGCGCAACTGCCAGGAACGGCCGTGCCAGGCCACGCGCCAGGGTAATGTTGCGTCACTCATTAAGGGCATGGGGGGAGATTGAAGGTTGGGAGATTGGAGATTAGAGATTGAACCGGTCTCTAATCTCCAGGTCTTCAACTTTCTGCCATTTAAGGCGTCGGTGGGATGCGAATTTCCTGCCCAACCTGAATGCTGTTGGGGTTGGTAATGCCATTATAAGCGGCCAGTTCCTGATAGGTGAAGCCATATTGCAGGCCAATGCGAAAGAGATTTTCGCCCGCTTTGACAATATGGATCCGCTCACCGGTGGTGGGTGCAGGGGGGGCGCTGCTGTCGCCCGTGCCCGTTTCTGCAGAAGCAGGCGCCTCTTGCGTAGGCTCGCCTGGAGGAGCAGTCGTTTCGCCTCCTGGCACAGCTGTGCTGCTGTCAACAGGGGCGCTGTCTGTGCCATCGCCGCCCGGGGCCGGATATGGCGATGGCGGCGCGGGCTGCACCTCTGGTGGTGTGGTGGGAATCGTCAGTATTGGCGGCTGCTGTTCACTTGGCGCCATGGGGGCCTCTTGGCTTTCTTGGGCGCCAGGAACCGGGCGTTCGCAGGCGGAAAGAGCAAGCGCCAGGATGAGAACGAGAATCAACCATTTCAGACTGTTTTTCATGTGGGTCACTCCTGAGTTGTGTGGGCTTTTGTGCCTGGCGTTTATGCCGCGTTGCCGGGTTGGCACGCGCAATCGGCATCGGTAGTCCGTAATCTGTCGCCGCGAGGGCGTCTTCTCTGGAACATGCCAGTGGGGAACGGGTCATGTAACCAGGTTACGGACAGTGCGATTGTTGGGTTTGCCAGCAGGCGGCTAAACATAAGTATTTGCTAAACATAATGCAGTCTATCATATGCGAAAAACTCAGTCAAGCATGGGAAATCTGGCCGCACCGGGTGGGTTTGTGAAAGCTGGCAGGTCTCATATAATGGACGCATGAGGAATACGGCTGTTTCTACATCGTGCATTGGCATCAACGCTCATTTGTTGGCGGCTGAGCCCGGCTATCGCCGTGCCGGTATTCATCAATACATTTACCAGGTATTGTGCCATTTACCGCCCCAGTATGAGTATGTGGTGTTTACGCAGTATCGTGAGCGGCTGGGCGGGCCAACGCTGCGCGCCGTCCCCAGCCGCTGGCCCACCCAGCGGCGATTGGTGCGCATCTTGTGGGAGCAGGCAGCCTGGCCGCTACTGGCGTGGCAGCAGCGCGTAGATTTGCTGCACAGCATGGCGTTTGTGCTGCCGGCCATGCTACCCGTGCCTGCCGTTGTGACTGTGTATGACCTTAGCTTCATGTACTACCCGCACAGCTTTCCCCGCTTACAGCGGTGGTATCTGCGCTGGCAAACGGCACAGGCGTGCCACCGCGCACGGCGCATTATTGTCATTTCGCAGGCAAGCGGGCAAGACGTGCAGCGTTTTTTTGGCGTGCCGCCACAGCGCATAGACGTGATTATGCCAGGAGTAGATGAGATGTATGCGCCGCCGGCGCCGCAAGCTGTGGCCGCCTTTCGCCAGCGCCGCCAATTACCGCCGCGTTTTGTGCTGCACGTGGGCACGTTGCAACCGCGCAAGAACATTCCGCTGCTGCTAGAGGCGTTTGCGCGCCTGCCACTGTCGCAGATGCATCTTGTGCTGGTGGGGGGCAAGGGGTGGCTGTATGAGGAGATTTTTGCCCGCGTGGCGGCGCTGGGGCTACAAGAGCGGGTGCATTTTGCCGGATATGTGCCGGATGCGGAGCTGCCGCTGTGGTATGGAGCAGCGGAACTGTTGGCGCTGCCTTCGTTGTACGAAGGATTTGGTCTGCCCCTGGTAGAGGCCATGGCATGTGGTTGTCCGGTGCTGGCGACTAACGCCTCTTCGTTGCCGCAGGCGGTGGGTGAGGCGGGGCTACTGTTGCCGCCAGATGATGCTGAGGCATGGGCGGAGGGGATGACGGCCGTTCTGCAAGATGCCGCGCTACGGGCTACAATGGTAGCAAAAGGGCTGGTCCAGGCACAGCAATTTTCCTGGGAGCGCGCGGGGGTGGAAACGGCCGTTTCTTACCAACGCGCCTTGCAAGCACCATGAATCGTCGAATCATTCGCAAATTCACCATCCTTAGCGACCTCATTCTGATCAATCTCTCCTTTGTCCTGGCCTACATCGTGCGCTATCGCTTCGAGTGGCTGGCGGAGAGCACCATTCAGGTTCCCTACAGCGGCTACCTCAGCCAGCAGTTGCTGCTCAACCTGCTACTAGTGATGACGTTTGTGCAGAACAAAGTGTGGCAACGGCGGCGCGGCGAGTTTTGGCTGGATGAAGTTTCGCGCGTGCTCTATGCCACCGCAACGGCCGTTACCATCATCGTCGCCTACACCTTCTTCTTTCGTCCCCTGGCCGTTTCCCGCCTCATGCTCATCTGGGCCTTTGCCTTCATCGTCCTCTTCATCAGCCTGGCGCGGCTGGCGCGGCGCGCCCTGCTGGCCCTGCTTTATCGCCAGGGGCGCCTGGTAGACCGCGCCCTGGTTGTCGGCTCTGGCGAAGTGGCGCGCGGCCTTATGCGCACCCTGCTGGTGCGGCGAGATTTAGGCTACCAGGCAGTGGGCTACCTGGATGAAGGCAACGGCAACGACAACATGGGGCTGGAGCGCATTCCGCACCTGGGCTCTTTGCCGGACCTGGAGCACACACTGCGCCAGTTTGCCAATTTGCACACCGTCTTCATCGCCCTGCCCGGCGAAATGCACCAGCACATTTTGGCCACCCTGGCCATTTGCCACCGCCACAACGTGCGCGCCCAGGTAGTGCCCGATGTGCTGCAACTGAGCCTGAACCGCGTCGAGTTTAATAACATGGCGGGCATCCCCGTGCTGGGCGTGCGCGACGTGCGCATCAGCCGCGCCCAGCTTGCGCTCAAGCGCGCACTTGACCTGACAATTATTGCCCTGGGGGGAATACCGACACTGCTGGTGGGGCTGGCCATTGCCCTGGCCATTAAGCTAGACTCCCCAGGGCCGGTTTTGTACGCAGCCGAGCGTGTGGGGCGGAACGGAAAGCCATTTATCATGTATAAGTTTCGCTCTATGGTGGTGGATGCAGAGCAGAAGAAAGAGCAATTGGCGCACCTGAATGAGGCAGATGGGCCGATTTTTAAGATTCGCAACGACCCACGCCTGACGCGCGTAGGGCGCTTCATTCGCCGCACCAGCCTGGATGAGCTGCCGCAGATCATTAATGTGCTGCGCGGGGAAATGAGCCTGGTGGGGCCGCGTCCGCCCCTGGCGGAGGAAGTGGCGCAGTACAAGCCCTGGCACAGGCAACGACTGGAGGTGATTGGAGGAATTACAGGGTTGTGGCAGGTAAGCGGCCGTTCTGATCTGACGTTTGATGAACTGTGCCTGCTAGATATCTACTATATCGAGAACTGGTCACTCTCACTCGACTTGCGCATTTTGCTGCAAACCATCCCCTACTCCCTCTTTGGCCAGGGAGCGTATTAAATGCTTACTTAGCAACTGAACAACGCTATCCCTCATCATCTGGTATAGCTGGCTGGTTCAGCCGCACCAAATCCCCATGATAGTTAATGATGATGCGGAAGCCTAACATGCCTAGCATGTTGCGTGCTTGCAGGGGTACACCCTGCGCGATGATCTGATCCATATCTACGTTGCGCAGCGCGGCATCTATGGCCGCCTTGGTAAACAAATCGTCCTTGCCCAGCATGTTGAGCATTTGCTCTACCGCCATCTCTTTGTTTTCTTGTAGTTGCGTCAAGAAAACGGCTAGCACCTGCCGGTCCACCTGTTCCGAATCAATATGGCGCAAAAAGCCGTCGTCATCTACCACATAGGTGGCTTCGCCGCCAACCAGCCGTGTCTCTACCGGCCGTTCATAGGTGTCGTATACCAATCCTTCAAATAATGCCTGTCTGGCCATAATCTGTTCCTCATGCTTGTAGGCTCTGTCCTTAATTATATGGCATAAAGAGTACGGTGGGTAAGGGAGTGGAGTTTGGCGCAATGTGGGCTGACTTTTGATGCCGTAACGCGATTGGGCAAAATCGCGCCAGGCTGGCAGCTGGCAAAAACGGCCGTGTCCAGTAAGGGAGCTTCATGAGGGAGGCGCACTGGCAGCCTGGAACCTGGAACCTTTATTTGTTTCCTGCCCTACCCCTTTTCCCTCATATCCTTTTAAGATTTTCGCCTGTTTTGGCGCTGTTTTAGCCGCTGCTGAGGGGGGAAAGTTGTCGGGGAATGACATGTGGTATAATTTTGCGCTTAGGCAAAGAGCAAATCACATGCTCTCTGTGTCTATGTACACGCAAAAAATGGGTATGCTTCATCTTCTCTGGAAACGGTGTTTGACAAATTCCTGACCGCAGAGCGCCGACGGTAAACCGCCCATCACTGGCAAAATCGCGGTCGGCGGTCAGTAGTGGGCGGTCAAATTGTTCAGATTGCTTGAACCATGCCAAAGAAGGCAAAAGTGTGGCACTTGACGACACCACAGTTGCAAATGACGCGTCACCTGAAGGATCGCAACGCCGGCAAAATGCTGGCGTGCTATTTGCACAAGAGCCTGGGAATGTGTCCCAGGGAGGTATTCGTTGTTTAGACCAATTGATTGGCTGTTAGGATTATTCTCGCTTGATATTGGCATTGATCTGGGAACAGCAAATACGCTGGTTTCGCTGCGCGATAAAGGCATCATCATTAATGAGCCTTCCTGGGTGGCCATTAACAAGCGCACACGCAAACCGCTGGCGATTGGCGCTGAGGCGCGAGAGATGGTGGGGCGGACGCCAAGTGATATTGTGGCCATACGGCCGTTGCGTGATGGCGTTATTTCTGAATTCGAAATCACCGAGGCCATGCTCGACTACTTCATCAAGAAGGCGCACGAGCAAATGCTAGTCCCTTTTCCACGCCCGCGCGTCGTTGTGGGCGTGCCCAGCGGCGTGACCGAAGTTGAAAAACGTGCCGTCTACGACGCGACCATCTCTGCAGGCGCACGCGAAGCGTTCCTCATCGAGGAGCCGATGGCAGCCGCCATTGGCGCGGGCCTGCCCATCAATGAAGCGCGCGGCAGCATGATTGTAGACATTGGCGGTGGCACCACCGAAGTCGCCATCTTTGCCATGACCGGCATCGTTGTCAGCCGTTCCATCCGCGTGGCTGGCGATGAAATGAACGAAGACATCGCCAACTACGTGCGCAGCAAATACAACCTGCTCATTGGCGAACGCATGGCCGAGCGCGTCAAAATTGGCATTGGTTCCGCTTTCCCCCTGCCCGAAGAGCGCACAATGACCATGCGTGGGCGGAACTTAATCAACGGGCTGCCCCAGTCTATCGAAATTAGTAGCATTGAGCTGCGCGAAGCCATGGCCCCTTCCATCAACATCATTGTGGATACCGTGCGTGACGCCCTGGATGACACTCCGCCAGAACTGGTGGCCGACTTGATGGAAGTGGGTGTCTGCCTGGCCGGCGGTGGCGCACAGATTCAGGGGTTGGCCGACAGATTAGAAGACGTCGTGAAGATGCGTGTGTGGGTGGCCGAAGACCCCATGACATGCGTGGCCAGAGGCGCAGGGCGCGTGCTAGAGAACCTGGATCTATGGGAACGTGCGTTAGTTGGCTTACACCGCGGCAGCACCCACCATTAATCTCTTGCGCTTATGAATATGAATGATGCGCCGCAGCGAATCCGTTGGGGCATCGTTGCTTTCCTGATTGGTCTGGCCATTCTGCTTTCCATCCTGGACAGTACCGGTAGGTTGGAGGGCGCACTGAACTTTGTGCGCGACCCGCTTGCGGCTATTCTTTCTTGGACGACGGCGCGCACAGATGGCTTGCTAGATGCGCTCTCAGGCCCGCGCGATTTGCAGGAAGCGCGCCTGGAGATTGAGCGCTTGCAGGCGCGCATAGACGCGCTAGAACGAGAAAATGAAGAACTGCGCGAAATCCAGGGAGAGGCGCAAATTTTGCTCGATTTGTTTAACCGCGCGCGCCAATCCCCTGAGCTAACACGGGTTACGGCAACAGTCATTGGCCAGAACACAACCCCAGGCATTCGCAGCATCATCATAGACAAAGGGCAGTTGGATGGCGTGATGGTCGGTATGCCCGTGGAGGCGGCGCGTGGCCTGGTAGGGCGCGTGTTTCGCGCGACGGCAAACTCGGCGCAAGTGATCTTGATTACGGATAGCTCTAGCGCGATTCCGGCACGCCTGGGCACGTCGCGCGCGGCCGGCATCTTGCGTGGCGGCGGCCTGGGTGGTTCAATGGTGCTGGAATGGCTGGATTTGCAGTACCAGCTTGAGGTGGGTGAAGTGGTGGCCACCTCTGGGCTGGGAGGAGATTTTCCACAAAATATCCCCATTGGCCGCGTGACGCAGGTGGACCGGCGTGAGGCGGAGTTGTTTCAGCGGGCGATTGTGCAGCCGGCAGTGGATTTTGATTCTCTGGAGATCGTATTTGTGATCACGAGCTTTCAGCGGTTGGATATCAGCGTGTTTTCGGATGTGCCGTAGCCTATGCGTGTCAGTGTGTACCTGGCGGTTCCCTTGATGTTGCTGCTGGCGGTGCTGGAAACGGCCGTTCTCTCTCGCCTGCCTCTCTTTAACCAGACGCCCCAGCTCCCCTTTCTGGTGGCGCTTTCTTGGGGGCTGCTGCGTGACCTGAAAGAAGGGGTCATCTGGGCTTTTGTCGGCGGTATTTTGCTTGACCTTTTCTCCGTTACCCCGCTTGGCCTTACGCCGCTTGCCTGGATGGTAGCGATTGCCATATCAATCCTGATCATTCGCCCCCTCACCAGCAGCCGCGTCATTTTGCCCACGCTGGTAGCAGCTCTGGCAACCATCCTTTACCTGGGGCTTGGCATGTTGCTCTTGCGCCTGTTTGGTTATCAGGTTACATCCCTGGTAACGGCCGTTCTGCTGCCAATGGCCGTGCTCCATGCCTTGCTTATTCTACCCATCTACTGGCTCATGTATCTCGCCGACAGACGCCTGTCACCGCGTCGTGTACAGGTTTAGCCCCATACCTGCGCCAAAACGAGGAAACAAAACCATGTCTCGCATGGGTTGGGAACGAATTGAAGAGCTTGAATTATTACAACAAGACGACCCCGGCATGCGCGGTCGGCTCTACTTTCTGCGCCTGCTGGTAGTCGTCATCTTTGGCCTTCTTCTCTACCGTGTCTACTGGCTACAGCAAAACAGCGGCGCTGAATTACAAGAACTGGCTGCCAACAACCAGTTTGCCGAACTGCGCATCAGCGCTCCGCGCGGCGTCATTTTCGACCGCAACGGCGAACCCCTGGCGGTCAACATCCCCAGCTTCAACGTCACGATCACCCCGGCTTTTTTGCCCGACACAGCCGCAGAGCGTCAGGCCGTTTACGAGCGTCTCTCCCTGCTCACCGGCGTGCCGGTGACCAATACCGTGCAACAGCAAGCATTAGTCGCTGCCGCCAACCCCGAACTGGTCGGCAACTATACGCGCCTGGCACAAATTTACGAAGTCTCCCCCCGCCGTACCCTGGATCAGTCAGGCATTGTACCTTTGTTGCCCAACAGCATCGAAGCCATCGTGCGCGAAAACAGTTTCGCCCAATATCTACCAGCCGTGATCACCTCTGGCATTCCCATCACCCTGGCTTATGCCATTGAGCAGGAGAGCATTTTCTTGCCCGGCGTGCGCGTGTTGCCCCAACCCCTGCGCTACTATCCCGCCGGCCCCTACACCGCGCACATTATGGGCTACATGGGGCCAATTCCCAACGAGGGCTGGCTGGCCCTGGGCTACGCCCGCACCGACCGCGTGGGTTGGTCTGGGCTGGAATCCTCCATGGAGCTAGAACTGGCCGGGCAAAAAGGCGTGCGGCGCATCGTGCAAGATTGGACTGGCCGTGAAGTGCGACAGGTAGGGTTGACCGTGCCGCCGGTGGCAGGACTGAATCTGCACCTCACCCTGGATTTAGAGCTGCAAAAAATCGCCTACGAAATTCTGGGCCAATATATGGAAGAAAATCGCAACACGCCGCGCCGAGACGAAATAACTGGCGCAGAAACGTACCCAGAAATCAAGCAGGCGGTTGTGGTAGCGCTCAATCCGCAAACGGGGGAGGTGCTGGCCATGGTCAACTACCCCACCTTCGACAACAACCGCTTTCAGACAGAAGTCCCGGTAGATTATTACCTGCGCCTGGCGCGTGACGAGTACACGCCCCTGGTAAACCACGCCATTAGCGGCACGTATCATCCTGGGTCAACCTTCAAGCTGGTTCCGGCCTCAGCAGCTTTGCAAGTGGGCACCATTGCTCCGGACCGCCTGCTGTTTGACCCAGGGCAAATTACCATTGCCAACCGCTTTGCCCCTAATGACCCAGGACGCGCACAAACCTTTGTTTGCTGGAATCGCGAGGGGCATGGTTTTATCAACACCTACACCGGCATTGCCAATTCGTGTAACGTCTACTTTTACAAGATTACCGGGGGGTTTGACCAGGATGGCGAATCTATTGAAGGCGTAGGGGTAGATCGCCTGGGTGTATATGCCACGCAATTTGGCTTTGGTCGCATCCAGGGGATTGAGTTGCCGCTTGAGGCATCGGGCAACTTGCCATCGCGCGCATGGAAGAGCCGCACGCAAGGGGAACCCTGGTCTACGGGGGATGATTATAACCTGGGGATTGGCCAGGGCTTTATGACGTCAACGGTCTTGCAAGTGGCGCAAATGGGGGCAGTTGTTGCTAACGGAGGCTTCTTGTACCGCCCGTCTATCATTCACCACATGACAGATGAGGCTGGCAATGTCGTGATTGTGGACGATAACAGCCAGGTAGTAGCCAGGGCCAGGCTGGGGGCAAATGGCGAAGTGATTGTGACAGATGCTGCGGGCAAGGTGATTCCGAATACGTTTAACATTCGTTTTGACGCGCAAGGAAATTATATCTTTCAACCGGAGGTAATTGACTCATTAGATGTGGATCGAAAGTACCTGGAGGTTGTGGCAGAAGGGATGCGCCTGGTTAACAAACGCTTTAGTGAAGAAGAGTTTTATACAGGCGCTACCTATATTAACTGGTTGGAAGAGGATTTTGGCATTGTGACAGCTGGGAAAACGGGTACGTCTGAGTATTGTGACAACATTGCCATCAAGCGGGGATGGTGCCGCTATGAGGATATTACGCAGCGGCGTATTCTACCTACCCATGCGTTTTACGTGGGGTATGCGCCGTTCGATAATCCAGAGATTGTGGTGGCGGTTTTTGTCTACAATGGGGGTGAAGGTTCTGCCTGGGCCGCTCCGGTGGCCTGCCACGTTATGGCGGCTTATTTTAAGGTGGGGCAGTATGCGGACCCGGAAACGTTTGTCAACGGCCGTCCTGCGGCCTACGCTTGTGAACCGGTCTGGCAGTTTGGCTTTCGCCCCCAGTGGCCGTTGCCACCTGGGGCAACGCCAGCCATTGAGCGGGAAGTGATCAGGTAAGGGAAGAGAGGATAGTGAGCCTGGGCAATCGCTTCTCTTATTTCGACTCTCGTAACTTACAGGATTGATGGAGGTAACGGGTGGTTATTGGCATAGATGCCAGCCGCGCGGCGCGGGCGCAGCGAACAGGCACGGAAGGGTATGCCTATTTTTTAATTCGCGCGCTGATCCCGCTGGCGGTGGAAGGGGGGCATACGCTGCGGCTTTATTTTAATGAGGCGCCGCAGCCGGGTTTGTTCCCGGTTACCGATGGGGTGGAGGTGGTGGTAATGCCGCTGGCGCGGCTGTGGACGCACTTGCGGCTGGCGTGGGAGCTAAGCCGCCGCCCGCCAGATGTGTTTTTTACGCCAGCGCACGTCATTCCGCTGACCTATCGTGGGACAGCGGTGGCTACGGTGCATGACCTGGGCTACCATCACTTTCCGGAGGCGCATACGCGCTGGCAAATGGCTTATCTGCACTGGAGTACGCGGCACAACGGCCGTGTCGCGCGCTGTGTGTTGGCTGATTCGTTGGCCACCCAGGCTGATTTGATGCACTTTTACCGCGTGCCGGCGGCGAAAATTCACGTGGTCTACCCCGGCGTGGACCCTGGGCTGTACCCGGTGCGCGATCAGGCGCAGATTACGGCCGTTTTGCAGAAATATGGCATCACCTCTCCCTATTTGCTTTATTTGAGTACGCTGCAACCGCGCAAAAACCTGCTGCGCCTTATTCGCGCCTACGTGCAGAGCGGCGTGCCGCATCAACTGGTGATTGCCGGCAAGAAGGGTTGGCTGGCGGAGCCGATTTTGGCGGAAATTTTTCAGCTTGACATGGAAACGGCCAGACGCATCATTTTGCCCGGTTTTGTGCCAGATGCCGATAAGGGGGCGCTGCTCTCTGGCGCTACGGCGCTGCTATATCCGTCGCTGTACGAGGGGTTTGGGTTTCCTGTGCTAGAGGCGCACGTGTGCGAAACGGCCGTGCTCACCGCCAACAACAGTTCCCTGCCCGAAATCGCCCGCGAGAGTGCCTTGCTGATTGATCCACTGGACGTAACGGCTATCGCCCAGGGGATTCGCTGCCTCGTTGAGGATCAAGGGTTGCGCCAAGCATTGATTGCGTGTGGGAGGGAGCGCGTGCGCCAATTTACCTGGGAAAAAAGCGCCGCCCAGGTGATGCAGGTCTTGCAAACGGCCGTTACCCGCGACCCGTAACGGCCGTTTCCCAGGTGGCGTCATTGCAGGGGCAGATAAATCGTGAAGGTGCTCCCCTCGCCCGGCGCGCTTTGTACTTCAATACGGCCGTTGAGCCGTTCCACCTTCAGTTTGGCAATCGTCAGGCCAATGCCCAACCCAGGAAACAAATGTGTGTTGCCAGGCTCCTCCAGGCGGAAAAAGGGATCAAAAATACGCTCATGTGCCTCTTCAGAAATGCCAATTCCCTCATCCCGCACCTGAAACGCCACTTCCTGTTGGTTGGGCACAAAGACCCTCACCTCCACTGGCTTTTGCTCAGGATTGAACTTCACCGCATTTTCTAGCAAGGCGCGCAGCGCCAACACCACGTCACTCTTATCAGCCAGAAGTTGCGGTAAGTTGTCGGCAATATTCAGGCGAATGAGCGGCGCTTTACCATCCGTCGCCGCTTGCGTGGCATTCAGCGCCTCCACCACCACATCTGTTGGGTTCAGATAGTCATAATTGGGCGCGCCGGGCGACATCTCATACAGAATGAGCATGTTATTAACCAGCCCTACCATAGACTCTATGTTGCGCGTGATGGAGCGCAGCGCCACCTTGAGCGACTCACCGGTAATCGCGCCCTGGTTGATCAGCCCCAGAAAGCCGCGAATCGAGGTCAATGGTGTGCGCAGCTCATGCGCCAGCGTGGCAATAAACTGGCTGCGCAGCTCTTCTTGCTCGGCCAGGTCGGCATACGCTTCCTGAATCACCTGATTTTTGATGTTAAGCTCGCGAATCACGGCGCGATCATTGCGGCGCAGGTGACCAATGATCTGGTTTAGCAAGTTTTGCAGCAGCTCGGTGCGCTTTTGGGCAATGCTCATAAAAGCTTGCTGCTCCAGCTCTAGTGTTTCGCAAGCTGTTCTGCTGCGAATCGTAGCCATGCGCACAGAGTGGCCAAAGAAAGACATTTCGCCAAAATAGCAGTCCGGACCAATGGTGTCCACCAAAATTTCATGCCCATCTTTGGCATGAACGAGGATGTCTACCTGGCCAGAGGCAAGAATATACATGGTCGTACCGTGCTCGCCTTCGCGCACAATGTCTGTTTTGGCTGGGTACGAACCAAACGTGGCGACTTCGCTCAGCGCCTGTAAATCTTCGGCGCGCAAGGAGGGGAAGACTCGCGCTAATAGGGAAACTGCGTCTATTGTCTGGTTGAGTACCATCTACTGCTCCTTCAACTGCTCTGGTGTTTTTTGCCTGCCTTGCAGTATATCATAGGTGCTGTGCTGACTAGCACACTTTTTACGCGCACTTCACGCCTAAAAGAGCCCGTGGGACACAAAGCAACACAGAGAAAACAAAGAAGGCGCACAGGGAAAAGCTGTAAGTATTTACCGCAAAGGACGAGAAGCCCGCAAAGAGAAAAGAGAAAAACCTTTGCGTTCATTGTCTCCTTTCTACGGCCGTTCGCCAAAATTGGCTCGTGGGCTATAATTTTCCCGTAGTACGGTTTTCCAAACCACGTATCGAACTGGAAGTTCGATTTACGAAGGAATTCCCCATGAGCGGGGCGCACCACGATAAATGAAAATAGAACGCAGGTTAGCCGTCGGTGGTCAGCCGGCTGCGTTCGGCGGTTAGCGGTCCGCCGTCAGCGGTTATTTCCCGAGGAGAATATGAAAATTCCTGTAGGTGTTTTGGGCGCAACCGGCACGGTTGGCCAACGATTTTTGCAGCTTTTGGCGGTTCATCCCTGGTTTGAGGTAGTGGCAATAACGGGTTCAGAACGCACGGCCGGACGGCCGTACCGCGAGGGCGTGAACTGGGTAATTGGTGGCGAGATTCCTGCGGCGGTGGCTGACCTGATCGTGCAACCCACACAGCCAACCCTGGCCATCAACGGCCGTCCGCCCCTTGCCTTTTCGGCCCTGCCCACCAACGAGGCGCGCGAGTGGGAACCCCAATTTGCTGCCGCCGGCTACGCCGTCATTACCAACGCCTCCACCTTTCGCATGACGCCCGACGTGCCCCTGCTCATTCCCGAAGTCAACCCAACCCACACGGCGCTCATCCCCACACAGCAGGCCAACAATAATTGGCGGGGCTTCATCGTTGCCAGCCCCAACTGCTCCACCACCAGTGCCATTTTGCCTCTCAAAATTTTCCAGGATGCGTTTGGTTTGCAAGCGGCCATGATTGTTACCCTCCAGGCCATTTCTGGCGCAGGTTATCCCGGCGTGCCCGCCATGGACATCACGGACAACGTTATTCCCTACATCAGTGGCGAAGATGCCAAGCTAGAAAACGAACCAAAGAAACTTCTGGGCACAGTCAACCAGGGGCAACTGACCCTGGCCAACATCCAGACTAGCGCCCAGGCCAACCGCGTGCCAGTGCTGGATGGTCATCTGGCCAGCGTCTCCGCCAGATTGGGGCGGCGCGTCACGGCGGAGGAAGCGGTCGAAGCTTTGCTCAACTGGCAGCCCCCTGCCATTTGCCGTGAACTGCCAACCTCACCAGAAAAGCCACTGGTCTATCGTCCAGAGCCAGACCGGCCCCAGCCGCGCCTGGACCGAGACGCAGGGCAAGGGTTAGCCTGGACGGTCGGCAAGGTGCGCACCTGCGACGTGCTCGACATCCGCTACATGGCAATTACGCACAACACCCTGCGCGGCGCAGCCAGTGGCGCCATTTTGAATGCAGAGCTGTTGGTCAAGCAGGGATTTATTGGCAATTAGGGCCTGCTTCCTGAAGATGCGTTACAACTTTGCGACCACCGACGGCAGGCTACCGACCGCAATACTAGAGAGGCATGGCGGTCTGCGGTTGGTGGTCATTGGTCAAACTTATACGGATGTTTTGAACTTAGTTGGCCGGCTGACAGGCTGACAACACACGGCAAAGAAAAAGCGCCCATCTAAAGCCAGGAGGGGAAACTTTAGACAGGCACTTTTGGCGACTTCATCTACTAGTCTAGACACACTTCTTAAACGCTGCCTAAGCTAAACCTGAAAGGTTGCTGAGTAACCCCGTAAGGGCCGTGCGTTAGTTTGAGGATTGGTTTCCAACCAACTAACCAACCAAAAGTACACTTCACATGCTCTTTACAACTTCGACCGCCGACCGCCGCCGCCAAATCTTCTCGGCGGCGCGGTCGGCCGTCGGCGGTTAAAAAACTGTCAGGTTTCTCGTCAGGACATTATGAACCATGCCCCAATCTCTAGCCCCCATCATTTATGCCTGAAGCGCCACCACACGCCCACCGGATAGCCCACCATTTTTGCCACATCCCCCACCAGACGAATAATGGGGATGAGCAGCAACGCGCGCAGCCGCGCCGGCGGACGCCAACCCCAGGTGTCTTGCCATAGCCGCTGCGCGGGCCGACGGCAGTAAGCGCCTACACCCAGGAGTAGCAGCGGCAGGCCGGCCTTATGCCCGCGCCAGATCAGGCGCAGCAAAAAGGGGAACAGCAGCAGGTAGGTGGCGTAGCGGATGGCGTGCCGCTTACCCCACAGGTTGGCCTTGCCATCCCCGCGCGCGTAGAGGTAGTATTGGCGAAAGAAGGTGCGCAGATTGCCCCGCGGACGGAAGTAAGCAACGGCCGTTGGCGCAAACGCAAACGGGCCATACCTCTGCCGCAGCGCCAGGTCAAACACCAAATCTTCGCTATAATCCAGCCATTCCGGGTAGCCCCCAACCGCCTCCCAGGCAGATTTGAGAAAAGCCACCGAGCGACTGGAGGGCAAAAAGCGTTCTGGATCAATGTCTTGCCGCGCGGGCAACACCGTATTACCCATCACCACCTCGAAATCGGTAAAGGGGTCTGCCTCAAACCAGCCGCTTACCACCGG
Source organism: uncultured Anaerolineae bacterium (assembly GCA_937943625.1). Classification (GTDB taxonomy): domain Bacteria; phylum Chloroflexota; class Anaerolineae; order Promineifilales; family Promineifilaceae; genus JACSRF01. The sequence continues at coordinate 28,115 of CALEAD010000011.1, forward strand.
CCTGCCCTCCAGCTCAATTGGGCGCACCAGCTCTTCTAGCCAGCAAGGAGCCAGTGTCACCCCAGCATCGGTAGCGGCAATGATCGGCCCGGCGGCCGCGCTAATCGCCAGGTTGCGCCCTTGGCTGATGTTGGCTCCCGGTGCACTGATCACTTTTAGTGGCAACCAAGCAGCATACTCGGCCAGAATCTCCAGCGTGTTATCACGAGAGCCGCCATCACACACCACCACTTCATCAGGTTGGCGGGTTTGCTGTAAGAGGGAGTCGAGCAACGGCCGTAACGCTTCCCCCTCATTTAACACTGTCATAATGACAGAAACTTTCATGCCCATTTGCACAGATACCCCCACGTATCACTCTGCACACTATAACCCACTTACCAGCTATTAGCTACACGGCAAATGGGATAAGTGGCATAGTTCAGGCCACCAGGAGCCAACGTTTCTCAGGCAATACTTGGCAGACCATTAACAAATTTGCCTCCCGGCGCGTTATCTTTTATAGTGTCTACGCCTTATAAGTGCCCATTAGGAGATATGCGCCTTATATGCCACGCATATTGGTTGACATATCAACTAACAGCGTTATAATGAGGTTGTAATTGTAAACTTATCAAGCAAAAATTAGCGGCCACTCTGCAATAGTGAGTGGCCTTCTCATGTAAGGAGTCTATCTCATGTTGCAGAAAAAGTTTCTCAAAACCAAAGATGAATGTGAAGTGACGTTTGAGTTTAACGCCGAAGACGCCAACGAAGTAGCTCTGGTCGGTGAATTTAACAGTTGGCAACCCATCGCCATGAAGCGTGTTGGCAAAGAGGGGAGCCTGTTCCGCACTAAAGTCAAACTGGCCAAAGGGGGACAGTATCAGTTCCGTTACCTGATTGATGGCGAAATCTGGCAGAATGATGAGGCCGCCGACGCCTACTGGCCCAACGAGCATGGCAGCGACAACAGCGTTGTCTTTACCAGCGAAAACTAAGCACCCCCCTGAGATGGGCAACTTCTTGCACGAGGTTGCCCATCTAACCACCCATTAACCCCAAAGCGGCCCCAATGTGGGCCGTTTTTGTTTTGGTTAGCCGCTCAGCCTTCATCCTTCGAGTTACCTCTGACTGGCTACCAGCAATTCTGAATTTAGCATTGGAGCCTGGCGACAGCAATTCTCAATTTGGGCCTGGCATTTGCGTAAACAGACCCATTTCTACGCTGCTCACGCGCAATTGTTATGCTGAGCGAAGCGAAGCATCCCTATGGCCGCGGATTTTCCAGGGGAACGGGATGCTTCGGAGGACCTCAGCATGACATCTCTCTTGTTAAATTGAGAATTGCTGCCTGGCGAAATTTGCAATGGTTCCCTTCCCCCTACGTGGTAGAATTACCTGTTGGCCTGAGACCCGAAAGGTCTATAAATGCCAGGCCATTCAGGAGAAACTATGTCCTCAGACAAGCTGATTGTGCGCGGTGCGCGCGAACATAACCTGAAAAACATTACCGTAGAAATCCCCCGCGACAAACTGGTGGTCATTACCGGGCTTTCTGGCTCCGGCAAATCGTCGCTGGCGTTTGACACCATCTTTGCCGAAGGGCAGCGCCGCTATGTTGAGTCTCTTTCTGCCTATGCGCGCCAGTTCCTCGGCCAGATGGAAAAGCCAGACGTAGACCAGATAATTGGTCTCAGTCCGGCCGTTTCGATTGACCAGAAAGGGGTCAGCCAAAACCCGCGTTCTACCGTTGGCACAGTCACAGAGATATATGACTACTTGCGCCTGCTCTTTGCCCGCGTGGGCGTGCCTCACTGCCCCACATGCGGCCGTCCGATTATGCCGCAATCTGCCGAGCAGATTGTGGATAGCGTGCGCCACATGCCCCAGGGCAGCCGCATTCAGGTATTGGCACCGCTGATCAGAGAGCGCAAAGGGCATCACCAGACGGTATTTGAAGATGTGCGCAAGGCGGGCTTTGTGCGCGTGCGCGTCAATGGGCAGGTGCGCCAGGTAGATGAGGAGATTCAGCTAGATCGCTACAAAAACCACACAATCGAAGCGGTAGTAGACCGCCTGGTAATTCGCCATGCACCGGATGACCAGAGTGAAGAGGCACAGGCCGCGCGCACCCGCCTCAACGATTCCATTGAAACAGCACTGGCACTGGGGCAGGGCATTGTCATTATCAATGACGTGACTGACCCGAACAAACCGCGCGATGAGCTATATTCTGAACACCTCTACTGCCCTTATGACGGCACGAGCATTCCTGAAATTGAGCCGCGCACCTTTAGCTTCAATACGCCGCATGGTGCCTGTCCGGCCTGCCAGGGGTTGGGCACGAAGAAGGAATTTGATGTAGACCTGATTGTGCCAAACAAAAACCTGACGCTGAACGAGGGGGCCATTGTCGCCTGGCCTACGGAAGACAAGCAGGGGTATTATTGGCAGCTTTTGTGCGCTGTCACGCGCGCTTATAGCATTCCCATTGACGTGCCGGTGCACAAATTAAACGAGGCGCAGATGCGGCTGTTGCTGCATGGTACGGGCGATGGAACGGTAGCTGTAACTTATGTCAATCGTGAGGGGGACGAGCGGAAGTATACGACGCGCTATGAGGGGGTGATCCCCAACCTGGAGCGCCGCTACCGCGAGACCACTTCTGACTACGTGCGCGAAAAGCTGCAAGAGTTTATGGTGGATCGGCCGTGTAGCGTGTGCGAGGGCACGCGCTTGCAGCCGGTTGCTCGTTCTGTCACCATCGGAAATTGGAGCATAGATCAGGTGACGCGACAGGCTGTGGTAAACATTTTGCCCTGGATAGAGATGCTGCGCGATGAGCAGCAAACGCCATTGACGTGGCGACAGCAGATGATAGCCCGCCCCATTCTGAAGGAAATTAGCGAGCGACTGACATTTTTGATTAATGTAGGGCTGGATTATCTGACGCTGGATCGCACGGCTGGCACGCTGAGCGGAGGAGAAGCGCAGCGCATTCGTCTGGCAACGCAAATTGGCAGTCAGTTGAGGGTGGTGCGGTATGTGCGGGATGAGCCAAGCATTGGCCTGCATCAGCGCGATAAAGCGCGCCTGATTCAGACGTTGAAAGGGATGCGTGACCTGGGGAATACGGTGCTGGTGGTGGAGCACGATGAGGATACGATGCGCGCCGCCGACTGGATTTTGGACCTGGGGCCGGGGGCGGGTAAGCATGGGGGAGAGGTGGTGGCACAGGGGCCGCTGGCGGCCATTTTGCAAGAAGAGCGCTCTTTGACCGGGGCGTATCTGAGCGGCCGGATGAAAATTCCTGTGCCCAAGAAGCGGCGTAAGGGCAGTGGTGAGTTTTTGGTGGTACGTGGCGCGCAAGAAAACAACCTGAAGGATATTGACGTGCGCATTCCCCTGGGTAAGTTTGTCTGCGTTACGGGGGTAAGCGGCAGTGGCAAAAGCTCGTTTGTGGTGGAGATTTTGAGCAAGAAGCTGGCGCAGCACTTTTACCAGGCCAAGGTGTTGCCGGGCAAGCACCGTGCGGTGGAAGGCCTGGCCTCCATTGACAAGGTGATTGAGATTGACCAAAGTCCCATTGGGCGCACGCCTCGCTCTAACCCGGCTACCTATACCAATTTGTTTAACCTGATTCGTGATCTGTTTACCGGCCTGCCAGAAAGTAAGGTGCGTGGCTATAAGGCGGGGCGTTTTAGCTTTAATGTGAAGGGGGGGCGCTGTGAGGCGTGCCAGGGGCAGGGGCAGAACCGGATTGAGATGCAGTTTTTGCCGGATATTTATGTGCCGTGCGATATTTGTCATGGTTCGCGCTATAACCGTGAGACGCTGCAGGTGACGTATAAGGGGCTGAATATCGCGCAGGTGTTGGATTTGACGGTGGAGGAGGCGCTGACGTTTTTTGACCACATCCCGCCGCTAAAGCGGAAGCTGCAAACGTTGGAGGAGGTGGGATTGGGCTATATTCACCTGGGACAGCCAGCGCCTACGCTGAGTGGTGGCGAGGCGCAGCGCGTGAAGTTGAGCCGCGAGTTATCGAAGATTGCCACCGGGCGCACGCTGTATGTGCTGGATGAGCCGTCGGTGGGGCTGCATACGCATGACGTGGCGAAGCTGATTACGGCACTGAATCGCCTGGTGGATAAGGGGAATACGGTGGTGATTATTGAGCATAACCTGGACATTATTAAGGTGGCGGATCATGTGATTGACCTGGGGCCTGAAGGGGGACACCGGGGCGGCGAGATTGTGGCAGAGGGGACGCCAGAGGAAATTGTCCAGGTGGCAGAGAGTTTTACCGGGCAGTTTTTACGGCCGTATTTGCTTGATTAGCGGTCAGGAAACGGATGTGAATCTTGCATCTGCAGCCTTTTGCCGACGCCATGCACCGATTTTTTGTTGACCCGCAGTTGATTGGCCCAACGGCCGTTTCCTTTCCGCCGCATCTGACGCATCAAATTCACGCTGTGCTGCGCATGACCCCTGGCGCGCAGGTGCTGGTGCTGGACAATGCCGGGCAGGCGTATCAGCTAACGCTCACGGCCGTTTCACGGCAGCAGGTCATTGGCCAGATTACCGCCCGCTACGCCGCGGCGGGCGAACCGGCCACCTATCTGACGCTGTACCAGGCCCTGCTCAAAGCGGAGCATTTTGAGTGGGTGCTGCAAAAGGGCACGGAATTGGGCGTCAGCCGTTTTGTGCCCATCATCACGGCGCGCACGGTGGTAACGGCCGTGCGCCCCAGCAAAGCCGCGCGCTGGCAGCGCATCCTTACCGAAGCTGCCGAACAGAGCCGTCGCGGTCGCATTCCCGAACTGGCTGCTCCCATGCCCCTGGCCGAAGCGCTGGCCACCTGCACTGCCGACGCTATCCTCATGCCCTGGGAAGGAGCGACAGGCCTCTCACTGACCGCGGCGCTGGTTGGTCGTCCCCGTTCGGTGGCGCTGTTCATTGGTCCAGAGGGGGGGCTGGCGGCAGAAGAGATCGGGGGGCGGGCAATGGCCGTTAGCCTGGGGCCGCGTATCCTCCGTGCGGAAACGGCCGCTATTGTTGCTGTGACGCTGGTTATGCAAGCCTGTGGTGATCTGGAATTGCCTTAGGCGCGTCTTTTTGTGCATAATCTGGTAAGGTATATCTTCTTTGGAAACAGTGCTTCAGAAATTTCTGACCGCAGGCGGCCAACGGCAGACCGCCCATCACTGGCAAAATTGCAGTCGGCGGTTAACCTGACCAACAGCCCGGCAGTTGCATGTAATGAGCAAAACCATGAACCAAAATTCCTTTCTCGTTCACAGATCGCTGCGCTGGGTACTGCTGGCATTGCTGCTGCTTTTGGGCAGCGTGTGGCAGGCCAGCGCGCAAAGCCGCACTGTGCTGCTGTTGCAAATTGAAGGCCCCGTCACCCCGGCGATGGCAAACTACTTCGAGCGCGGCATTCGCGCCGCTGAAGAGCGCGGTGCAGAAGCGGTGCTGATTGTTTTCAATACTCCTGGCGGCAGCGTGGAAATTACGCAAGAGATTGTGCGCACCATTCGCGCCGCCAGGGTTCCGGTCATCGTTTACGTCAGTCCGCGCGGGGCGCAGGCTGCCTCGGCCGGCAGCGTCATTACCGTAGCTGCGCACGCTGCGGGTATGGCGCCAGAGACGGTCATCGGCGCGGCTTCACCGGTCGGCGGCGGGGGGGAAGACCTGGGCGAAACCATCGCGCGCAAGGTAATCGAAGACCTGAAGGCGCAAATGCGCGCCCTGACAGAGCGGCGCGGTCCCGAAGCGATGGCTCTGGCAGAGCAGATGATTGAAGAGGCGCGCGCCGTCAACGCGCGCGAGGCGCTGGCGGTGGGGCTGATAGACGCCGTTGCCGACAGTGTGCCCGATCTGCTGGCGCAGCTAGATGGACTGACGGTAGAGGTGGCAGGGGAGGAGGTGCGGCTGCAAACGGCCGTTGCCAACACCCAACCCTTTGCCATGAGCGCCCTGGAACAGGTGCTGCACGCCTTGGCCAACCCGCTGCTGATCAGCATCCTGCTCGCCATTGGCGTGCAGGCCATTTTGATTGAGCTTTCTAACCCCGGCGGTTGGGTAGCAGGATTCATTGGTGTGCTTTGCCTGGGCTTGGCCGCTTATGGGCTGGGGCAGCTCCCTGTCAACTGGCTGGGATTGGGACTAATCGCCATTGCCATTGTGCTGTTTATTGCCGAAGTGTTCGCCACCAATCACGGCGCGCTGGGCATCACTGGCGCGGTGACGATGCTGATTGGCTTGCTGGTGTTGTTTAACTCCCCTGGCTCGCCAGAATTTGCGCGCATTTCCATTCCGGGGGCAATTGGCGTCAGCCTGTTTACGGCCGCCTTCTTCATCTTCCTGGCGACCAAAGCAGTGCAGGCACAGCGCCGCCAGCCGACGACCGGCGCGGAGGCGTTGGTGGGCATGACTGGGCCGGTGCGCCGCCCCAGCAGCCCCGAAACGAACAAGCCACCCTATGAGGGGATGGCGCTGATCAACGGCGAGTTGTGGCGCGTGCAAAGTGAGACGCCCCTGCAAAAAGGTGAGGTGGTGGAGGTAACGGCCGTTTCTGGCTTTACCCTGCACGTCCGGCGGAAAGAGATGTGGGGTCGGAATTAGAGGTTGCAGATTGGCAGCACCCATCTCCGCCAGGAGAGATGGCAATGCCAAATCGCGTATTGAACTGGCATTCGAGTTAAGCAGGAGACCTCACCGGCTGCGCCGACCACCACAAATGAAAATGGAATGCAGGTTACCCGAACCTGCGCCTACCAGGTTTAGCAACCTGGGCTACATGTACAACCGTGCGCGGTCGGTGGTCTGCGATCCGCAGTTATCTACGAAGGAGAGAGCCGATGCCAACGATTAAAGTGAACGTACAAGGTGAAGAAGTAGAGCTAGAAGCGGCGCGGCAGGGGGCGACGCTGCACGTAACGCGCAACGGCCGTACCTGTCAGGCGCAGCTTGTGGCTGACGAGGGGGAGAGCCTGCTGCTGGAACTGCATCTGCCGGATGGTACGCGCCAGCGTGTGCGCGTTTTGGCCCACCTGGCGGGAGATAAGCGGCAAATCTGGGTCAACGGCCGTACCTTCACCTATGAGCGCGTGCGTGAACGGGGCAGCGGGGGCAGCGGTAGCGACGGCTCCCTGGCAGCAACAATTCCCGCCGTCGTTTCGCAAGTGCTGGTCAAAGTGGGTGACATGGTGGCAAAAGGGGACAAACTCATCTTGCTGGAGTCCATGAAGATGGTGATCCCCATTCAGGCACCCTACGATGGCACGGTAACGGCCGTTTACTGCACCCCTGGCGAATCTGTGCCCGCGGGTGTGCCCCTGTTGGCGCTAGAAACGCTGAGCGAGAACCAATATCCATAACCCGAAGCCCGTAAACCATGATCTGATTCTGTTTCCCGGCGGCGTTCTGCTACAGATTACTGATGACGCGCAATAGAGCAGGCGCATTATTCGATTTTACCGCTCGCTCTCGCATTGCCTGGGCCGGGCTGGCCCTGCTGCTGCTGGTGGCGGCGCTGGCGCTCACTCGCCTGCTGTATGAGGCCGCCTTTCCCCATTGGCTGTGGCTGGCACAGCCGTTTCCCGTCTTCTTCCTGGCGTTGCCCCTGGCGCTGCTGGCAGTCTGGGTCTGGCAGCGGCGCTGGCCAGCCCTGGCGGCGCTGCCCCTGCTGCTCAACCTGCTCTGGTTGGCAGACCCCGCCGTAGACCTGACGCGCAGCCGCCTGATTTTTGCCGCCAGCCTGCTGCTGCCGCTGCTCATCTTGCGCCCTTCTGCCTGGCTGCTGCACCCCGCCATCTTTGCCATCTATCTGTTCACCCTGGGGCGCACCATTGGCCGCGCCGATACCTTTGAGTTTCAGGTGGTGGCGCCGCAGTTGGGCATTGCCCACCCCACCGGCTACCCGCTCTATTTGTTGCTGGGCAAGCTGTGGACGGAGCTGATTCCCTTTGGTGCGCTGGCGTGGCGGTTGAATGTGGGTACGGCCGTTTATGCCTTGCTGGCCCTCATTTTCCTCTACCTGGCGGCACGGCGACTGCTCAACCAGCCTATACCGGCGCTGCTGGCGGCGCTGGCGCTGGGCGTTACTCCCACTTTTTGGAGCCAGAGCGTCGAGGCGGAGGTGTATACCCTGCACGCCCTCATCATTAGTGCCGCGTTCTGGCTGATGCTGCCTCTGGCGGATGGGCGACAGCCGCTATCAGACCGGCGGCTGCTGGTCCTATGCGCTTTGCTGGGCCTGGGAATGACCAATCACCTGACCACTGTTTTCCTCTTGCCCGCTGCCGCCCTCGTCCTCCTGGCTACCCTCTGGCACAACCGCCACCAATCATCCAGCACCAATCGCCAATCGTCAATCGCCAATCTTTTTCCCCTCCTCCTGGCCTTTGCCGCGCCGCTCACCCTCTATGTCTATCTGCCACTGCGCTGGTATGCCCTGCATGGGGAAGCGATGGGCATGGGGCGATTTGTAGATTGGGTGCTGGGCGGCCGTTTTCAGGGGGCGCTGCAATGGCGTGCCTGGCTGGATGACCCGGCGCGTTACGAAATTGTGGCGCGGCTGTTCTGGCAAAATTGGGGCTGGGTCAATTTATTGCTGGTGGGCGTTGGCCTGATTTACCTGGCGGTGCGACAGTGGCGCGCAGCACTGCTCCTGCTGCTGACCTGGCTAGGCTTTACCTTTTACGCGCTCAACTATTACGTGCCCGATCTGGACGTATTTTTGCTGGGGGCGCAGGTGGTGATGGGGCTGTGGTGGGCGGCGGGCGCGGCGGCGCTGTGGCAGGTGGCGCGGCGATTGGGGCGCGGGCGCGAAACGGCCGTTGCCCCCCTGCTGAGTACGCTGCTTTGCCTGCCTCTGCTGCTGCTGGCGCTGCAAACCTGGCCCCAGGTAGACCGCTCGCGCGATGATGGACTGACGCAATGGGGCACGGCCGTTCTCAGCCTGCCCCTGGCCCCCCACAGCGCCATCCTGGCCGACAGCGAAAAAATTGCGCCGCTCTACTACTTGCAGCAGGCCGAAGGCATCCGCCCCGACCTGACCATCATGGTATTGCCAGATGAGGCTGCTTACCGCGCCGAATTAGACGCGCGTCTGGCCAGCGGCCAGACGGTTTATCTGGCGCGCTACCTGCCGGGGCTGGAAGGCATCTATCATTTACGCTCATTAGGGCCATTGACGGAGGTCAGCGCCGTGCCGCTACGCACTTTGCCGCAAAGTGCCCGCGCCGCTGATTTGCGCTTTGGCGCGCTGCGGCTGTTGGGGTATGAGGTGGTTGCCGTCAGCAACTATGCGCCACGCACAACGGCCGTTACCCTTTACTGGCAGGCGGCTACGCCCCCCGAAGCATTTTCATACGTCTACATCCGCTGGCAGGGGCAGCCGCCGCTGCGCGCCACCGGGCAGCACCCCGTGGATAACTATTACCCCACGTTGGCCTGGCGTGGCGCGGAGATCGTGCCTGACTTTTATCTGCTGCCGCATCCCATCAGCGTCACGCCGCAAACGGCCGCCCTGCAGATTGCACTTGCTCCTCCCTTCACCCCTGTGGCCGAGCTGGCCTGGCAAACGGTGACGACGGTGACGCTGCCTGCAACGGGTGAGCTGCCCCTGCAACGGCCGTTGCGCATCCAGCTTAGCCAGGAAAACCGCCAGACCACGCTCAGCGGCGTGCAGTTCCCGGCGCAAATTCGCCCGCAGACGCCGTTGCCTCTGTTGCTGAGTGGCAGCGGTGTGCCCCTGCGCGCCAACGCCCAGGCGCTGATTCCCGACCGCAGCGCGGCATTTTTTGTGCAGCCCATTTCCTATTTACTATGGCTAGAGTTAGGGACGGAAGACGGCCGCTATCCGTTGATGGCGCGGGGAGAGGGGGAAACGGCCGTGTGTGGCTGGCTGCAAACCAGGCGCAGCGCCTGCAACTTGGGCGTGGTCGAAGTCAGCGGCGTGCCCCTGCCCGCCAATGCTGCCAATTTTGACGACAAGATCGCCCTACTCGACATAGCCATCCCAGACACGCGCCTGACCCCGGGCGGCGAGCTACTCCTCACCCTGACCTGGCAAGGGTTAGCGCCGCTGAGCGAGAACTACACCGTTTTTGTGCAGGTGTTGGATGCCGCCGATCGCATTGTGGGGCAGGTAGATGCCTGGCCGGTACAGGGCACACGCCCCACCAGCCAATGGCCGCCCGGCCAGCGCATTGTAGACCCATACCGCGTGCCGCTGCGGGCCGATATGCCCCCTGGGGAATATCGCCTCATTGTGGGCTGGTATCTGCTGGCCGACCTGCACCGCCTGCCGCTGCTAGATGAGTCGGGCGCGCCGGTAGCGGACCGGGTACTGGTGGAGGGGTTGGTAGTACGGCCGTAGATCAGCCAGTCAGCCCTTCACCCGGACCCTTCCTCCTTGCCAAAATCTTTTGCAGCTTGTGGATCGCGTCGTGATGTCGTTTGTAGACCGTGTTTGGCGCATCCCCTGACTCGGAAGCAAATTGATCCAGCGCTTTGTGCTGCACGTAGTGCGCCAGCATTACCTCTTGCTGCAAGGGCGAAAGCGGGCGTAAAGCGGCCGTTAGTTCCTCTGGCCTGATTGTCTTATGCCGTGCGGGCCAGCGCACGCGCCAACTGTTCCCAGGTAATGGGCGCTTCCAGGGTCATCTCCCCTATTTGCACAACGGGAATCGTCAGGTGGTAGCGCCGCATTAATTCGCCACTTGTGGTTATGTCTACCTCAGCCAGCATGTGCGGAAACTGGCGCTTTAGCTGCGCCAGCATGGCCTTTACCTCTTCGCACAGGTGACAACCAGGTTTGGTGTATAGGGTAACGGTTGGTGGCATCGGCAGGTTGCCTCACACGGTCTGCGGTCTGCGGTCAAATTGTAAGGCATCGTGCGCTAAAACGGCAGCGCGGCATCCAGACAAATCAGCAGCAACAGCAGCAGCAGGTAGACGTTCGATGAGAGAAACATGCCACGCGCGTGGAGGGGAGAGGGATCGCGAATGAGCCTGATGTTGCGCCAGACCAGGTTGCCGGTGATGAGCAGCATGGGCAGCAGATAGATGAAGCCAAGTGGGGCATACGTCGCCAGCGCCAGCCCACCCAACCCCGTAGGCGCCGTGTGCAAAAGAACCCACCAGGCCGCCTGGCGTGGGGTTGTTTGTGTAGGCAGCATGGGCACGTCGGCGCGCGCATACTCATCGCGATAGAGCAATGCCAGGCTCCAAAAGTGGAAGGGAGACCAGAGGAAGAGCACCAGGGCTAGCAGCAGCGCCCCAGGTGCAGCCCAATTTCCGGCGGCGGCGCTGCCGCTGAGAACGGCCGCACTGCCAGCCGCGCCACCAATCACCACATTTAGCAGCGTGCGCGGCTTTAACCATAGCGTGTAGATGCCCACGTAAATAACTGCCCCAGCCAGTAGCCAGAATGAAAGCGCCGGGTTGGTTGGCAAGACGACCAGCACCGGCACGACAATCATCAAGGTTGCCACATAAGGAACCCAGGTGGGGTTGGCAATCGCGCCCGTGACCAACGGCCGTTTATGCGTGCGCCCCATCTTGCCATCTTTATTTCGCTCCAGGTACTGATTCCACGCCGAAGCGCCAGCCGCGGCACTGCCTCCCGTCAGCCAGATAAGCAGTGTTGTGCCCAGCCCAGGCCAACCCTGTGCGGCCAAAAATGCGCCCCCCGTTGCAGCCATGAGCAGCAAAAACACCACGCGCAGTTTGAACAAAACGACCAGCGTCTGACTGAAATTACGAATCGCTTCCAAGTTGGAGACAGTTCCCTGGGAGACACTCCCACCCCGATTACCCACTTTCGATAAAGACATGTATGCGCTCCTCTCACGATTGGGGACCATGCCGGGTTCCATGCACAACCCTATCCCGACCCTGGAGGCGAATTGTAGCAAGGCATCAACAAAGACACAAATTGGAGTAATTTGGTCAACAATTGAGAGAAAGAGAATAGGGAATGAGGGCAGGGGATTGGGGCAGGCAACAAAAATGCTGCGCAAGAGCGCAGCAACGTAGAGATACCGGGCAGAGAAGGGCCCGTTTATTGATTTAGTCTGTTGGCAGCTTGATTTAGCGAGCTTCTACCTCTTGGGCGCTCAGCTGGGCGGAACGGGCGCTGGCGAAAATAACAAGAATGACTGAAAATAAACTCCAAAGAAGGGCAAAAGTGGATAACAGGCTCATGGTTCGCTTTCTCTTCAATAACAGGATGACGCTTGCTAAAACGGGCTTTTTGTTGCCACAGTTATTGTTAAATTGTAAACGAAATTCGTTTTCGGCACAGGGTGACTTTTGTCATGTTTTGGCCGTGTAACTTGACATAGTGCAAGGCCGTGCTACACTGACAAGAGATGAGCAGGCGAATGAAAGCTGTCTGGTTAGCAGTCTGGCAGTTTGTGGGCAGGGTGGGTCTGGCGGCGCGCCGCCTGGTGGAAATGGCCTGGCGGCCTGTGCTCCTTCTGGTGCGGGGTGGGCGTGCCACGTGGCGCTTGCTGGGACGCATGGGGCTGGCGCTGCGCGCGTTGCTGACCTATGGCGTCTGGTGGCCGCTGCTTCTGCTTGTCTATCCCGTTGGCTTGCTGTATGAGCATACGCTGCTGCGCTTTTTGGATGGGCTGGCGGACTGGCTCTACCGCCTGTTTGTCTGGCTGGCGCGATGGCTGTGGACGGCCGTTACCCGTGCCTGGGCCGCGCTGATGATTGCTACAGAACCGCAGCGGACACGCTGGCGACGGCGCTGGCGCTCTCGCTGGTTGGTGTGGCAGGCGCGCTGGCGCATCTTTTGGCGCAGACGTAAACCACCCGCAACGGCCGTTTTCGTTCCTCGCATCCCCACCCCGCCAAACGTGCGCCGTTTGCGTCTGCTTACGGCGCTGGTCAGTCTGACCGCCATCTTCATGGTCAGCTTTTTCACCCTGCAAGAGCGCGGTGAGGAGCGCGTTAGCGCCGACAACCGCATCCTCTCGCGCATTTTGGTAGTGACCTCGACGCCGCCGCCACAAACGGCCGTTACCCCCACCCCAGAACCCTCCCCTACGCCACTGCCCACCCCCTGGCCTACCCCAGACCCGCTTACCGAAGGGGGCAGCCTGGCCTTTACGCTGCACCTGAACGGCAACAGCGATATCTATCTGCTGCCCGTTGGCCGCGCCGAGCCGCTGCGCCTGACCAGCCATCCCGAACCGGATAGACAGCCTGCCTGGAGTCCAAACGGCCGTGAAATTGCCTTCAGCTCGCGCCGCAGCGGCGATTGGGAAATTTACGTCTACAACCTGCCTTTTGGCGAACTGCGCCGCGTGACAAACAGCCCCGGCTACGATGGCAACCCGGCCTGGTCGCCAGATGGGCAATGGCTGGTTTACGAGTCGTACCGCAATCAGAACATGGATATCCAGATCATCCGCGCCGACGGCAGCGAAGGGCCGTATCGCCTGACGGAACATGCGGCGCTGGATTATGCGCCAGCCTGGTCGCCGGGGGGGCGACACGTGGCATTTGTTAGCTGGCGCAGCGGCGGTCCCGATTTGTGGCTGCTCTCGCTGGATCAGGTGTCGGACGAGACGGCCGTCAACCTCACCGGCACGCCCGGCATTTATGAAGCACACCCGGCCTTTTCCCCAGACGGCCGTTACCTGGCCTACTACGACCGCAGCACCGGCTATCCCCTCCTCTCCGCCATTCCCCTGGATGACCGTCTCAACCGCAGCGGCGCGGTCATCAGCCTGGGCCAACAGGGGTATCATCCAGCCTGGTCGCCCAATAGCGAGGCGCTGGTGTTTGTGGTGGAAAGCGGCGAGCGCACTTTTTTGATGGCAACTAGCCCCAATGCCTGGGGGGTGGCGCCGCAGACGTTTGCCAGCAACGGCCGTCTGGCAGACCCTTCCTGGTCGGCCATTACCCTCCCCCTTGACCTAATTGAAAAGTGGCAACCCATAGACGCGCCCCTTTTCACCGATCTCCCCCTGTTTATCGAGGCACTGGCGGCGCCAATTACCGATACACTGGCGGCGCCGGTACAGCTTTTTCAGGTTCTCATCAATGCCCCCTCCCCCTACCTCAGCGACAAGGTAGATCAATCCTTCCTGGCGCTGCGCCAGCGCGTCATACAAGAAGCGGGTTGGGACTACCTGGGACAGCTCGATAACATGTTCATGCCCCTCAGCAGCAAACCGCTGCCCGGCCAACCGTCAGAAAGCTGGAACAAAGCAGGGCGCGCCTTTGACGTGCGTTATCAGGAGGCGCTGGCCTTTGACCCGCGCGTGGAGGTGGTGCGCGAAGAGATCGGCACACAAACCTACTGGCGCATCTACCTGCGCGCCACGGCGCAGGATGGCAGCATGGGGGAGCCGCTGCGCGCACGCCCCTGGGACTTTCGCGCCCGTTTTGGCAATGAGCCGCGCTACTACAACGAAGGCGGCCGGCTTAAAGAGGCTGTGCCGCCGGGTTACTACGTGGACTTCACGGCGTTGGCGGCCGATTATGGCTGGCAGCGTGTGCCTGCCAGTGAAAACTGGCGCACCTTTTTCCCCGGCATTCGCTTCTGGCATTATCAAAATCGCGGTGGCCTGACCTGGGCCGAGGCGATGCGCGAGATATACACGGAGGAGGAATGGGCCGGGCCATGAGGGTAGATGCCCTGTTTGCGCGCGTATCCGCCTATAGCTTCCTCTATGCCTTCTGTGCCCTGCTCGTGGGGTGCGCAACAGCAGATACGGCCGTTCCCCTCCCTACGCCTATTCCCCTGGCCAAAATCCCTACTTTTATCCCCGCTGTTGCGCAGTCCGGCACAGTAGCGCCACCTCCGCTGCCCAATGAGACTGCCACCCCCATCGAAGTGACGGCCGTCTATACGGCCGTGTTCATCCCCACTCCTGCCGAAGCTGGCCTGCGCCCCGCCGAAGCGCGCCAATTCTTTGTGCCAGACGCCGGGCCAGAAGCGCCCGCCGACTGGCGGCCCCCTCCTTACCAGGCGCCGCTCTCCATTCACCCAGATGAACACTACTGGCTGCTGCGCCCCATTCCCTCTGGCAGCCGCAACTACGACCTGGAGTGGTATCCCTTTGGCAACGACGTGATGTTGCCAGAGCTATTCCCCTACCGCATTCATCACGGCGCGGATTTCCCTAACCCGCCTGGCACGCCGGTACTGGCCGCGGGCAGCGGCACAGTGATCTTTGCCGGCGCGCTGCCCAGCCCGCGCGATGGCATCTACTATTATGGCAACACCATCATCATTCAGCATGACTGGCAGTGGCAGGGGCTAGACGTGTACACGCTATACGCGCACGTGTTGGAGCTGTTTGTGCAGCCAGGGGATTACGTGCTGGCGGGGCAACTATTGGCCGGTGTAGGTAGCAGCGGGCAGGTCAGCGGGCCACACCTGCACCTGGAGGTGCGCGTTGGCGAGAACAATTATGCCAGCGCGCGCAACCCGGCGCTGTGGCTGGTTCCCTTTACCGGCTGGGGCACGCTGGCGGGGCGCTTTGTAGACAATGGTGGCCGCCTGATCTCCGACGCGCTAATTACGGTCATTCCCGTCAACGTAGATGCGGCCACGCGCGTGCAGCGCACCTATCACCCCAGCGTGGCCTCTGACCCGGTGTGGCGGGAAAATTTTGTCGTGGGCGATTTGCCGGCCGGGCGCTATACGCTGCTGCTGGAAGTAGACGGCCATACCTATCGCCGCAACGTCACCATTTACCCTGGCCGCACCTCGTTTGAGATTATCTCGACGGAATTTGCCTTTGTGCCCACCCCCACACCTACGGCCGTCTTGACCACCACACTGGGCATCACCGGTACCCTACCCATCCAACTGACGCCGCAACCCTGAACCCATGGGCGCGACGGCGCGGCGCCAGACGAAGCTACTTCGGCCGATTAGCGCTGTCGCACCTGCCAGCCTGGCAGCAGCTATTTCAGGGTGAAGCCTTGCTGTTCCAGCGCCGCGCGCAGGCCAGGACGATGTACTTGGGCTACCCTTCGTGCTGAGTGTTCCGTCCAGCCATACTCGACCATTTCCCTGCTTTGAGCCTGGCCAGGCGCTGCCACCTGGCGCCCCTGGTAGATACCGGTGGCAATCATGGCTGCGTCATACTCGCGCCAGGCAGATTCTTCCCCTTCGGTGTTGTATTGCTCCCAGTGCAATATGGCGCGCGTGGGCAGCTTGGGGCGCGGTGGGTGTGGCCGCGCCGGCCAGCCCAGCGTCATGCCAGAAACGGGGAACACCAGGCGCGGCAATTGCAGCAGGTCAATCACTTCCAGCGGATTGTTACGGATGGCGCCAATGTAACACATACCCAATCCCAACGACTCTGCGGCGATAGCGGCCGTTTGCATGGCAATGGCCGCATCTACCACAGCCAGCGTGTAATTTTCCACGTAGTCAGCCACCTGCGTATAGCCGCGCCAGGTGCTGATCCGCTCCAGGCGACTCAGATCGGCGCACCAGGCGAGAAAAACAGGCGCCTGGGCAATATGCTTCTGGTTGCCACAGAGCGCCGCCAGTTGCGCACGCCTGTCCGCCTCTGTCACGGCAACGACGCTAAACATTTGCAGGTTGGATGAAGTAGAGCTACGCTGCCCGGCAGCCACAATCGCCTCAACCATTTCTGGTGAAACGGGCTCTGACGTGTAAGCGCGCACGGAGGCGTGCTGGTAAATTTGCTCAATGACGGGGTTGGTGAACATAGGCGTCTTTTGGGGGTGGAGACTAGAGATTAAAGATTGGGGCATGGTTCAAAGCAGCTTGACAGATTTGTGCCCCGACCACTAACGGCCGACCGCCAAACCCCTTCAGTAGCACGGTCAGCGGTCGGCCATCGGCGGTCAAACGATATGTAAAGTATCTTGCCAGCGCGTTATGAACCATGCCGAGATTGGAAATGCTCGAATCGCCAATCTCTTGCACTTTTGCTAAAAATTGCTATGCGGTTTTGATGCGCGCCAGGACGTCATTCTCTTCCATGATGATGTACTTTTGCCCATCTACTTCGATTTCGTTGCCGCTGTACCTGGCAAATAGCACCAGATCGCCGACGGCCAGGCCACTTTGCATCTCTTCGCTGTTGCCAACAGCCTCAATGCGTCCCTGCTGCGGCTTTTCTTTGGCTGTTTCTGGCAGGATAATGCCGCTTTTGGTCATTGTTTCTTGCTCTAGTGGGCGGATGAGAACGCGCGCGCCCAATGGTTCAATGATCATGATGTACCTCCATTCAGATTTTGGATTTGGGATTTCAGATGGCACACAGATTTGCGCAGATTGCGACAACCCGTTCACTCTGTGTCAATCCGCGTGCCATTTGTATCTATTCACGTAAGACAGACAATCTCACGGAAAGCCACAGAGGAGGCACGGAGAGCCTCAGAGAAAAAATCTCTGCTTTTCTTTATGAAACTCCGTGTTTTCTCCGTGTAGTCCGTGTAATCATCTAGACCTGTATAGTTGCTGCCATTTTGGGCAATAAAAAGCTAGACACCGGTGTTTTTGCTGGCTGCCGGTGTAGCGCGATTTTTCCAAATTGCGTTACGACGCTGGCGGTCAGCGCAAATTTCGCCAGACTCCCAGTAAAAAGGTGGCGTTTAATTCTTAATGCCCAGTAGTTGGTTGATTTTGGCTTTGTCGAAACCGACGACGATTTTACCGCCGATGTCTATGACGGGCACGCCCATCTGACCGCTGCGCCGCACTACGTCGCGTGCGGCGGCCGGGTCGCGGCTGATGTCAATGTCGCGGAAGCGAATGCTATGCTCGCGGAAGTAGCGTTTGGCCATGTTGCAGTAGGAGCAGGTTGGTGTGGTGAATATCAGAACGGTGGGTTGTTTCTTTTCAGGAATTGTCTGTGCCATGTTTTGTCACCTCGTGTCAAATTATCCGCCTGATTAGATGCAGAGGGGCGGGCGGGGTGACATGTTTGCGGGTTCAGGTGGGGATGTTGAGCAGGTGCAGCAGGGTTTGCACGGCCGTTGCCACAGGTATCTCTCCATCCAGCACTGCTTTTTCCAGGCCGGGCAGGGCGGCGCGCACGGCCGTATGTGCATAGAAGTAGGCCTGTAACTGTTCGTTAATGAGTGCATGCAGCCATTCGCGCGTCTGGGCGCGGCGGCGTGCCTGCCAGGCGCCGCTGGCCTGGCTCTCTTGCTGAAAGCGGCAAATGGTTTGCCATAGTTCGGCTATCCCTTCTCCCGTCATGGCCGAACCGACATAAGCCTGCGGTTGCCAGCCGGCCGTTGCCGGCGTCAGGTAATGCAGGGCGCGGTTGTACTCCTGGCGTGCCGCCTGCGCGGGAATTTTATTGGCGCCATCTGCCTTGTTGATGAAAATGGCGTCAGCCAGCTCCACCACCCCTTTTTTGATTCCCTGTAGCTCATCGCCGGCGCCGGGCACGAGTAGCAGTAGAAAAAAATCTACCATGCCGCGCGCAGCTGTTTCGCTCTGGCCCGTGCCTACTGTCTCGACCAGGATCACGTCGAACCCGGCCGCCTCGCAGACGAGCATGGTTTCGCGCGTTTTGCGCGCCACGCCGCCCAACACGCCTCCGGTGGGGGAGGGGCGAATGAAGGCGGCCGGGTGACGGCCGAGTTTTTCCATGCGTGTTTTGTCGCCTAAGATGCTGCCGCCGCTGATGCTGCTGCTGGGGTCAATGGTAAGGACGGCCACATGGTGGCCTTGTTCGACCAGCAGCAGCCCCAGTGCTTCGATGAGGGTGCTTTTGCCGGCGCCAGGAACGCCGGTTATGCCGACGCGCAGGGCTTGGCCGCTGTGGGGCAGCAGGGCGCGCAAAACTTCTTGTGCCTGTGGGAAGTGATGGGGCGCATTGCTTTCGATGAGGGTGATGGTGCGCGCCAGGATGGCGCGGTCGCCGCGCAGGACGCCATTGACGTATTCTGCTGGGGTGAGGGGGCAGCGGGAAGCAACGGCCGTTTTCCGGCTACTTTCTGGCGCATCCAAACCATCATGTGTGGCAGCAACGCCCGGCCGCACGGAGATGGTCGAGCCGGGCGTTGCTGTGGGTAGGTTCGCTTCACTCATGGGGTCTATTGAAGCGTAAAGAGGGGAATGTGGCAAGGGGATAGGGGCAGGCTACAGGGGTATATTGCCTCTTCTATCTGGTCTCGCCGAGCGTGAATGTGAGCAGGAGACGGCCGTTTTCGTCCATCAGTGTCAGGCTGTTCAGCTCAATGCGGTAAGTGGCTACCTGCTCTAGTGCCGTCACCAGCGCCAGCTCGCGCGGACCGCGCTCATCAGTGCAGGCGCGTTTGGTCATACCCAGCGGACTAAAGCGCAGCGCCTCTCCTTCCAGGGCATAGCTGCCAAAAAAGTCATTGCAGCCGGTATAACCGTTTACCTGCCCATCTTGCAGGCGCATGTAAATTTCCGCATCCACCCACATGGAAGAGATGGCATCTCCTTCGGCCACGCCGCTAAGCGTCCATTGGTTGCCTTCCAGCGACGCATTTTGCGGCAGCACGTAGACCAGATCGCCCTCAGGGGTGTGCAGGGTCAGGCGGCCTGTTTCTAGTGTGTGGCGATTTACATTGGCTAGCAGCGCGAATATCCCCATTTCCTGCTCCATTGTCTCCATGCAGGCCATCATCGTGCTGCCAATTTGCCCTACCTGCCAGGCATCACCGTCACGGGTGACCTGGACAAAGAAGCTGTTGCAGCCGCTGGAACCGCCAATTTGCCAGTCTGGCTGGATGCGCAGCGTGGGGTTGTTGTTGGCGATGGGTGCCTGCCCCCCGTAACTTTGCAGCACCCACAGCGTCTCGAAAAGCTGCGTGCCGCCGGGGGCGCATTCACCGCGAAAATAAGCCCACTCTTCACACTCGCTGTCGTCAGCAAAGATGCAAACGCCATACTGTGCGCCATCGGCATCGCTGCGAATTTCCAGGTTGCCTCCCTGCGCGGTGCAGTAGGCGGAAGCGGGATTGGGCAAGCTGGCGCTGCCGCTATCGGGCAGAGCCGGCTCTAGGCCGTCATTGGCGGCTGTGCAGCCGGCCAGCAGGCCAGCTAAGAAAAGGGAGAAGATGAGGGGTAACATTTTTAGGGTGTGCATGGTGTGTTCCTTTTGGGTTGGTTGGTTAGTTAGTTGGTTGGTTTACGTGTCAACCAATCTCCTGACGCCCCTACACGCCAAAAGGTTCCCATTAGGTTTCATCTTTCGCCCTTATGCCAAAACGGCCGTCCACACAGCCCTGGGCAAGATGTGCACACCGGGCGGGGCGGATTGCCCCTGGGCCACGGTGTGGCCGAGGCAGGCGGCCATCACTGCCAGGGTCACGTCAAAGGCATTCAGGCTGTCGCCCCAGCCCGCCGTCAGGTTGAACATTGCCCCGCCCGCCAGCAGGTACACGGTACGGCCGTTGACGGCAAACGCCTCGACGTAGGGCAGCAGCGTTTCGTGCGGGTAGGCGCGCAGGGCGGTCACGTCTATTTCGTCCAGGTAAGCCACCACTTCATCCTGCACCGTGCTGGGGTTGCAGGTGGTGAGGAAAAGCTGCGCGCCGCGCGCCAGCAGCCCTTCCAGCAGGGGGATCATTTTCAGGTCCAGGTGGATGCTGCACGCCAGGCGCACGCCGGCCATGGATGGCCATTGCGCCATGGCGCGGTGCAGGCGCGGCAGGTGCCGCCGCGCCCAGGTCAGTTCTTGGGTGAGGATTTGGCTCATGCGGGTGATTGTAGCAGAAATTTGGGGTGGAATGAGGCAAGCAACGGCCGTTTCTCCTACGCCCAATGAGATGAAGTTACTCCCCATGCCCCAAACGGCCGTTTAGCTCCTGCAACACCCGCTTCGCTGCAATCGGGATCACCGTGCCAGGGCCAAAAATGGCTGCCGCGCCGTGCGCGTACAGGTACTCGTAATCCTGCGCCGGAATCACGCCGCCGATGACCACCATGATGTCGGCGCGCCCCAGCGCCGCCAGTTCCGCCACCAGTTGTGGCAGCAGCGTCTTGTGCCCCGCCGCCAGCGAGCTGATGCCCACCACGTGCACGTCATTCTCCATTGCCTGCCGCGCCACCTCCGCCGGTGTCTGGAACAGCGGGCCAATGTCTACATCAAAGCCCAGATCGGCAAAAGCGGTGGCCACCACCTTTGCTCCCCGGTCGTGGCCGTCCTGGCCAATCTTGGCCACCAAAATGCGCGGGCGGCGTCCCTCGCGCTGCGCGAACTCGTCGGCCATGCGCCGCACTTCGGCAATTGCTTCCATTTCGCCATACTCTGCCCGGTAGACTCCGGCTATGGAGCGGATCACCGCCTGATGCCGCCCCCACACTTTCTCCAAGGCGCTGCTGATTTCCCCTAGGCTGGCGCGGGCGCGCGCCGCATGGACGGATAGCTCCAGCAGGTTGCCCTCGCCGGACGCTGCTGCCTCAGTCAATGCTTCCAGGGCGGCGTGCACAGCATGTTCGTCCCGATTGGCGCGTAGTTCTTGCAGGCGGGCAATTTGCGCCTGGCGCACGGCCGTATTGTCCACTTCTAGAATATCCAACGGCGCTTCTTCGGCCAGGCGGTACTTGTTCAGCCCCACCACCGTCTCCTGGCCAGAATCAATGTGCGCCTGGCGGCGAGCGGCCGCTTCCTCGATGCGCATCTTCGGCAGCCCCGTTTCCAGCGCCTTCGCCATGCCACCCAGCCCTTCCACCTCCGCGATGTGCGCCCAGGCGCGGCGCGCCAGCTCGTGCGTCAGCGTTTCCACGTAATAGGAGCCACCCCAGGGGTCTACCACGCGGGTGATGCCCGTCTCGTGCTGCAAATAGAGCTGTGTGTTGCGCGCAATGCGCGCGGAAAAATCGGTGGGTAGGGCAATGGCCTCGTCCAGGGCGTTGGTGTGCAGCGACTGCGTGTGCCCCAGGGCGGCGGCCATCGCTTCCAGGCAGGTGCGCGCCACGTTGTTGAACGGGTCTTGCTCTGTCAGGCTCCAGCCAGAAGTCTGGCAGTGGGTACGCAGCGCCATGCTTTTTTCGTCTTGGGGATTAAACTGCTTTACGATTTTGGCCCACAGTAGGCGGGCAGCGCGCATTTTTGCCACTTCCATGAAGTAGTTGAGGCCGATAGCCCAAAAGAAGGAAATACGCGGGGCAAATTCATCTATTTTCAGCCCGGCGCCAATACCGGCGCGCAGATATTCTAGCCCGTCAGCCAGGGTGTAGGCCATCTCGATGTCGGCGGTGGCGCCCGCCTCTTGCATGTGGTAGCCGGAGATGCTGATGGCGTTGAATTTGGGCATTTCGCGCGCGGTGTAGGCAAAGATGTCGCCGATGATGCGCATGGAGGGGCCGGGGGGGTAGATGTAGGTGTTGCGCACCATGTACTCTTTGAGGATGTCGTTTTGGATGGTGCCCGTGAGCTGCGCATGGGGCACGCCCTGTTCCTCAGCGGCGACGATATAGAAGGCCATGATGGGAAGCACGGCGCCGTTCATGGTCATAGAGACGCTCATCTTGTCCAGTGGGATGCCGTCGAAGAGAATTTTCATGTCCAGGATGGAATCAATTGCTACGCCTGCCTTGCCCACGTCTCCTACCACGCGCGGATGGTCGGAGTCGTAGCCGCGATGGGTGGCCAGGTCGAAGGCGATGGAGAGACCGTGCTGGCCAGCAGCCAGGTTGCGGCGGTAGAAAGCGTTGCTCTCTTCGGCGGTGCTGAAGCCGGCGTATTGGCGCACGGTCCAGGGCTGCACGGCGTACATGGCGGGGTATGGCCCGCGCAGGTAGGGGGGAATGCCGGCGGTGAAGCCGAGGTGTTCCATATGGTTGAGGTCGGCGGGGGTGTAAAACGGCCGTACCGGAATCTGCTCCAGTGTTTGCCAGACAAATTCTTCGGCGGGGCGGCTTGTTTCTGCCTGTACCTGTGCCCGCCACTGGTCGTAGCTTTGCTTTTCCACCTGGGGGATGTAGTTGAGTTTTGTGAAATTGGGGTTTTTCATGTTTTTCAAAAACCTGATGGGTTTAGTTGCACATTCTGCGCCTCTAATGGTAGTCTACAATTTCAACCTTGCAAAGTGGGCGTGCGCCGCAGCCCGCGCGGGTAATGGTTTTTGACCAGCCCACTGACGCGCTTGCCCCAGCCCAGTCCATATCCATCTACGGCAATCAGTACCCAGCCGTCTGGCCCGCTGTGCGCAATGGGTTGGCCTTGCAGGTAGGCGTGCAGCAGGGGATCGTCGGGGGTGAAGTCAATCGCCTGGTTTACGTCAACGGCCGTTAGCGCCAGCGCCAGTGCGTGATGAGGTATCAGGTGGTTTTTGCCCAGCTCTGCCAGGGGGAGCCCATGGCGCAAGAGGTACAGGCCGGTTGTGTCTGGGGTGGTTGGCGGGAAGAGGTGCAGGAAACGGCCGTTGACCATCCCAATGCGCCCCTCTTCGAACTTCACGCGCAGCGTCTCTTGCGCAAATGCGCGCCACAGCGCCGATTGCGTTGGCCGTCCGCTCCAGGTCGGGCGCAACGGCCGTTCATCCCCCTCCTTTTGCAACAGCGCCACAAAATGCCCCTCACCGGCAAACAGGTGCGGCCACAGGCGTGTGCAGCGCGCCAACTGTGCCCTGTCAGGCAGTGGCACATCGGCGGGCAGCCATTCTGGCCGGCCAGCAGCAAAGCCGGCAAAGCGGGGCGGATCAATCAGGCGAAAGCCCGGGCGCTCAGCCAGAAAACGGCCGATTGTCCCCTCATTCTCCTCTGGCGAAAACGTACAGGTGGCGTAGGCCAGAATTCCCCCTGGGCGTAGCAAAGAGGCGGCGCTTTGCAGCACGGTCGTTTGCCGGCGCGCGCACGCCAGCACGATTTCATCACTCCACGCAAAGCCTCCCTGCTTGCGAAACATGCCCTCGCCGGAGCACGGCGCATCCAGCAGCACGCGGTCAAACACAGGGCCAAAACGCGCTGCCAATTGTGGCGGTGCACTGCTCGTAATCAGCGTGTGTCGCGCTCCCCAGCGCTCCAAATTCTCTGCCAGGTCGCGCGCGCGGCTGCGCGACACATCATTGGCCACCAGTAGACCCTGATCATGCATGCGCGCAATCAGGTGCGTGGCCTTGCCCCCTGGCGCGGCGGCCAGGTCCAGCACCCATTCCCCTGGCTGCGGGTCCAACAGGGCAGCGACGGCCATAGCGGAAGGTTCTTGCAGGTAAAACAGCCCGGCGGCGTGGTAAGGGTGGCGGCCTGGGCGCTCCTCATCCGCCAGGCGAAAACCTGCCGGTTCATAGTCGCCCACCGGCGTAAGTGGGAAGGGGGATTTGCTGCTAAAATCGGCGGTGCTGATTTTGAGCGTATTGATGCGCAGTCCCACCTGCGCGGCCTGTGCGTAGCTGGCGGCAAAGGCGTCGTATTCTGCGCCGAGCAGGTGCGCCATTTTTTGCCTGAATGCGTGGGGAAGTGACATGGTGAACGTGAGCCGTGAATTGCGAGCCGATTATGGCTAACGGACGGCGGACAAACCGTAACAAAAATGAACCAGACCTGCCAATGCCTTTCCGCAGCCGATTACTATCAAAGTGCTGAATCGCCTACCTCAATTTCTAAAAACAGTGTGCTGCGGAGGTGGTTTCGAGTTAACAAAAAAGCCCCCGAAAGGGGGCTTTTTTCTTGTTTCTGTTGCTGCTCAAGGTTTTCATTATGCCCCGTAGGGGACTCGAACCCCTGTTTTAGCCTTGAGAGGGCTACGTCCTGGGCCGCTAGACGAACGGGGCGACAAGACAGTGCGGATTCTAACAAACGGCCGTTTCCCTGTCAACCGGTTTGGCGGCTGAAGGTCTGATGGTGGGAAACGGCCGTGCTGCCTTCCTTAATTTCCTGTGGTGTACCACACCAGCAGCCGCGCGGCATAGTGCCCCCCGCCCGGTTCCCGCTCATAGGCCATGACGCGGCGATGCTGATTGCCGCTAAAGCCGGGAGCCGGCTTAACGATGAACGTCAGGGCAGACTGTCCCTGTACCCAGTTGGGGTGGTTGACCAGTTCCTGCACAATCGGCCCCAGGTTGGGCGTATGCCGCCTGGTAGGCATGTGCCAGTTGTCAGTCGCAGGCACATGCCACCAAACCCAGGCCTGCGTAAGGGGGGAAAGCTGGTCTGGTCTGTTGGCGGGCGTGAACGTGGGGGATGCAGGATTATAATGGCCGTACAATCGGAGCTGTAACGGGATTCCCACATAAGTCCCATCCA
The DNA here is from genome assembly GCA_937943625.1 of uncultured Anaerolineae bacterium. GTDB lineage: Bacteria > Chloroflexota > Anaerolineae > Promineifilales > Promineifilaceae > JACSRF01. Next base: position 53,289 of record CALEAD010000011.1, read on the forward strand.
ACGTCAACTCCAAAACGGCGCGCACGATGGTTGCCCCGGCGGGAATGTCCACGTTGCTGTAGCGGAACCCACTGACGATTTGCGCCCCGTTGTGGCAATGCCCCAGGTAGATTTCGTAATAAGTTGTGCTGAAGTCGCACAAAAGCACTGGGTTGGGGCCGGCGTCATCGCTGGCGATAGCAATAGAGCGGACCAGGCTGGGCGGCCCATTGGCCATGACGAAAACGACTGCGTCAGCAGCCACGCTTTGCCTGGAGCCTGAGGCAATTGGCGTGTCGTAAAGGCGGACCCATTGGTCTAGTGCCGGGTTTCCTGTGCGCTGGCTGAAGTTGTAGCGTCCCAGGTAGGCCCACTGACGGACGCCTGGCGTAAGATGGAAACGGCTTTGGTCAATAGCGGCGCTCAAGACGCGGTTACTTTGGCGAATTTCGTAATAAGCCAGGGTCGTGGTGCTTTCTCGGCTGGGGATGTAGGCGTAAACGTCGTAGTACCCAAGCAGGTCTGCCGTGTACACGCGCCATTCGGTATAGGCATGAGCGGGGGCATTGCGGTTATAAAAATGGGTGGCCTGCCCTTCGGGGCCAAAACAGTAATCATTCCCTGCATTCGCGCAGAGGCGCAGCTGCCAGCCAGGGCCGGAATAGGAGAAACGGCCGTCGTAAAAGTCATCCACAATCAGCCGCTCAGGGTGGCTGAAATCTGGAATAAGCGGTGGATCGGGGTTGGGTACTAATGGGGTTCCGGTCGGGTACGAACACCGGCCGGGAGCAGTTGAAGTAATACTTGGAATGTCCCGCCACACATTCATGCTGGCTGGTCGCCCACCTGGTACTGGGGCTGTTTCCCAAGGATCTGGGATGTTACCCTCCCAACCATAAGGGTTCACAGGGTAAAATCTTGAAGGTACAGTTGGGTCTGATGAAACATGCCACTTTTGCAACTCGAAATGCAAATGGGGACCGGAAGTTCTCCCTGTGTTTCCGCTAATCCCAATTACATCTCTTGAGGTCACGTTTTGTGAAACTTCAACCATCAGTACGCTGAGATGACCATATCGTGTCAAATAACGTTCCTGGTTTGGCAGGGTCACTTCTATTTCTGCAAGTAATCCCAGGCCCGTACGGCGATTTTCTGAATTACTCCAGCCTGCATGAACAATCTGACCGTCATGAGCAGCCAGAACATAATCATAAAACAGGCCATAATCAATTCCTGCATGACCGCTGTATCTAGCACAGGGGTTATTATCAGGATCTATTTGCCTGGTACCATCGCGATTGACAACGCTATTTCCCATATCTGGTGGTTGTGTGGCTGTATATCGGGTAGGGAATTCATGGTCAAAAACAGCGTTCATGGTTTTTGTACCATAATATGGCGGTGACATGAATGGGGCGGGATCTTGCGCTTGGGCCAGAGGAACAAGTAACGCAAAGGTTAACAAAATTAGCAGACCTATTGCTGTTAACTTAAATTTCCAGGCTGAATTACCCATGTGATATCCTCCTTACAACTCTACTTATGGGAATTTAGGACTCCAAAACGGTCCTTTGCTGATATGGAATTTCGGCAATACTTGTCTTATTATGCCCGCTTCCAAATCAGATATATAAATTCCTGACATTTCTGGGTAATCGTTTTGCTTTGCTAAAACAACCTCTCGTCCATCAGGTGACCAATCATGATGATGTGATAGAAACAAGTTGCTAGAGGATGTGGTCATGATGGTTTTGATAGGTACTCCCTCACGATCAATAAGGTTATAAGTGACAATGAGGTGTTCTTGATCTTGATAGTTGTTAATGATGTATTCGATGTACCAACCATCAAACCGCCAACGAAAAGGCCCCAATAAAATCATGCCATCATCTGGATCTGGTTCGGCAAATAATAGGCGTAGGTTGGAGTTTGCGCTTATATCATAAATGTACAAACGGTTTCTTCCATCGTTATCTTGTCCGCTTATTAGAATCGCGTTTCCTTGTGGGGACAACTTGCCAGAGGCAGACCCTGCCTTTAATTCAGGCAACTCGATCGTACGGAGCAATTGTCTATTCAGCGGCTCAGGACAAACTAGCTCAAGAGAAAGCGTTTCAAATCGCTGAGATTGTGGGTCGGAATGCCAATAAATCATTAAACAATCACTACCTGACACAAAATCAAATCCACCTAATATCACCCAATAATTGAGAGGGAGTTCCACTAACGCTAAGGGATTATCATTATAGAGATCGGATACAAAAAGGTGGTTTCCTGCCACATAAGCTATCTTTTCTCCGTCAGGCGAAAAGTGCAATATTTGGATGTTCCGGCCGTAATAATCCTCTGGTTCTGGGTTATCTAATTGGCTTATACGTCGCAATCCAGACCCGTCGCTATTTATTTGATACCACTGGTCACTTTCCGGCCATTGCTCTTGACAATATATTGAACCTTCTCTGGGTGGGCATGGGTTGCCGGCAAATAAAATAGGCCAGACGGCCCCTGGGATGGGTGTAAAGGTGGGTTGAATCGTCGGCGTCGGAGAAGGCTCGCGTGTCCAGGGGGGGAGCGCCGGGTCAGGCGTGGGCGTGGTGGGGTATGGCGTTGTTGTGGGCACAGGGGGCGCGGTAGAACTGGGGGTTGGTTCGACCACCTCTGTAGGCGTGGCGGAGATGGAGACGATTTCTGCCGCAGGGTCAGTTGGCCCAATTTCCCCCGGTGTGCAGCCGGATGCCAGCAGCAAGGCGAGGATGATCAGAAGGGATTTTGTATTGTGTATTTTCACGTTAC